>NZ_JCAMRW010000002.1:0-484134 GCF_059821265.1 Halorarum sp. SLYT50
GCTCTTCGCCATCGGGCCGGAGAACGGCGACTCGGGGCAGTGGGCGGACCGACTCCCGGAACTGGAGACCGACCGCGACGACCTGCGCGCGTTGCTCGACGAGGCAGGAGCGGACACGGCTGGGGAACTGGTCGACGCGCGGTCACCCGTCGCGGATGTCGACCGCGCGTCTGTCGAGACGGACGGTCGGTCCTTCGTCGTCGACGTTCCCGGTCGGAGCGCCGCGCACGAACCCGTGACGGTCGACGTCGTCACCGACGAACTCCACCGCGACGAGACACTCCACCTCCGATACCGGCACACGGACCTCACGGAGGGCGAGTTCGAGACAGCGACCATGGAACCGACGGACGCGGGCTATCGCGGGACGATTCCCGCCGATTACGTGACCCCCGAGTGGGACCTGCTCGTCTACGTCTCGACGGTCGACGAGCGGGGGAACGGGGTGCTGATTCCCGGCGTCTACCACGCGGAGGCGGAGGAGCCGTACTACCTCGTCTCCATCGACCCCGCCGGATGAGGTCTCGCATCGACGGACGCCCGTTCGTCGCTCCACGTCCCCGAGCGTGAGACGACGAGTGCGCTGTGACGGATTGCTTATACATCTAGTGTAGAGATAGTCTTGATTGAGGGCGGTCCCGGTGTGAAAGTTCGAATCCGTCTTCCATTCGTGGTGGGTGTTGGCAATTCACACTAAACCGTCGTCACAGCTCCACGTCCACCTCGTCGATTCGTGCGGACGAGCACGTTCGTCGAACTCGGAATCGGGCTGCCAACCGTCGCGTCGAGAGCGCGTCGGTGCGTCGTCCAATCGGCGAGTCGACCCTCGTCTCTCGCGTAGACGACCGATAGCACCTCCGGCCGAATCCCCTGAAGAAGCGGAATCCAGCCGCCGAACGCCGTCGCTCCAACTGCTCGACCGGTGGGACGTTCGAGCCGCTATCATCGAAGCGTCACGAAAATGGGGGAGAACCGTCGGTAAGCTCTGCGCTCGCGTCGTTCTCGAATCCGGCCGGTACCGAACCCGGTCGGGGTCAGTCCAACCGTGAGGGACGAATCCTCGCCGGGAACGGCGGTTCGGTGGAGGTGATTGCCGTCCGAGTATCCGAAAGTTTCCACTTGGTCGGACTGACGGCGGAAGTTATGCCGATGGATTTCGTCCGTTCGGATATGACCGTCCGGTACTCCCGGAGCGTCGCGCTCCTCGTTACGCTGACCGTCGTGCTCGCCACCGTCCCGGGACTGACAGCGGCCGAAACGCGGACCGGCGGCTCCGTGGTCGTCCCGGAGGGACAGACCGTCGACGGCCTGGAGGCGTTCGCCGGGTCGGTCGTCGTCCGCGGGACCGTCGACGGAGACCTCACGGCCGCGGCCGGGGACGTCACCATCGCGCCGACCGGGCGGGTGACCGGCGACGTGAACGCGGCCGCCGGGAGCGTACGCATCGACGGTAGCGTCGGCGGCAGCGTGAGCGCGGCGGCCGGGGACGTCACGCTGAGCGAGGGAGCGACCGTCGGCGGCCGTCTCGAGGCCGGCGCCGGGAACGTCCGCATCGACGGCAGCGTCGGCGGCGACGTCACCGTCGGCGCCGACACCATCTCCCTCGGACCGAACGCCGCCGTCGACGGCGACCTGACCTACGACGGCCAGCTGCGGGGCAATCGGGGGGCCGTCGCCGGCAGCATCGAGCGCGACCCGTCGCTCGGCGGGGCAGTCGGTCCGGACCTGCCGGTCGTCGCGGAGTGGGTGTTCGACCTCTACGGCTTCCTCGTCAGCCTCGCCTTGGGTGCGCTCCTGTTGCTCGTGTTCCCGCGGTTCTCGCGGCGCGTGGTCGAACGGGCCGTCGAGACGCCCGTGCGCGCGGGTGGTGTCGGCCTGCTGGCGGTGGTCGTCGTTCCCGTCCTGCTCGTCCTGTTCGCGATAACTATCGTCGGTCTCCCGCTGACCGTCGTCGGCGCACTCCTGTTCGCGCTCGCCTCGTGGGTCGGAGGCGTCTACGGTCGCATCGCCGTCGGCGCCTGGCTGCTCTCCTACGCCGACAGCGAGAGCCACTGGGTCGCGCTCGCCGTCGGATTCGTCGTCGTCGCCGTCGGCGTCCGCCTCCCGCTGGTCGGGTGGCTCGTGAACCTGGCCGTGTTCCTGCTCGGACTCGGGGCGCTCGCGCTCGCCATCGACGGACGCCGGCGGACGCGCCGCCGGACGGAGACGGCCGACGACGCCTCGGGCGTCCCCCCGGCCTGAGGGCGCTCGGGGGCGCGGAGTCGGGGAACCGTTCCTCCCGCTCGAGGGTGTTCGGAACTCCCCGTTACGGAACTATTACGCGCGGCCGTACCGAGAAATCCGACCGAATACGCCCCCCGAACTGTCTCGATATCGCTTACGCTCGTACTGCTGTAAAGGCGTCCCGTCGTTCGGTACGGGATCGTTTCGGTCGGTAATCGCGACGGAAGGCGGGTGTCCGCACCGCTCCGGTGCGAAGAGGGAGCATCCCAGCCGAGGGTACCCGCCGGAACTGGCCGAGAATTCGGGCGCGACTCGTGACCACCGGTCCCGGTAGAGCGTCCCCTCGCATCGCTCTGCCGCCCGGTCGGTCGGCGACCAGCCGAGACGGTACCACTCGACCGGACGAGTGCGAACCTCCTCTGACAGACGACGGTCTCCGTGAGGTGTTCGTGACGATTATTCTCTGTTTTTCCGTTCCAATAGTATTTCATATGTATATACTACCGGCCGACGCTGACCGTACTCCCCCGTTCGCCGCCGGAACGAGCACCCGAGTGAGCGAGGACAGTCGTACCCGTACTGGACCGAAATCGGTGCCGGAAGCGGTCGAGCTAGGGGAGAACGACCGTGACCGTCCTCCCGAGTGGGCGTTCCGTCCGGAGAGAGACAGAGAGGGAGCTACAGTCGACGGAACCGCGACGCACAGACGGGAGAGATACACTGAGACCTGCGAAGACGGCGTCGGTGAGAACGCTACCCGGAACTCCGCTTCGACGCGGCGTATCGAGCGGTCGATGTTCCGAACGCCTATAGATAAATAATTTACTATACAAGTATTCTGGTAGTTTTGCGAGTTCGCAGAGTCGGTGAGTAGTGTTCCGAGAGAGCGAACCGGTGTGACTCGGTGGACCGAGCGACACGCCGGTCGGCGTCCGAGTCGTCGAACGACCGCCGACGGAAGGCAGACGACAACGTCCTGGTCGGACCACCGGCCGCGGGTCAGGGACCCCGACGGTCGGTCGACGGTGCGTTCGTCCGCCCCGGTCGACGCGGAAACGGACTTACCCGTGGACGACGTCCCCGGTGCATGCGATTCTTCGTGACCGGAGCGACCGGGTTCGTCGGCCGACGGGTGGCCGACCAACTCCTCGAGGCGGACCACGACGTCGTCGCGCTGGTCAGAACGCCGTCGAGCGCGACCGGTCTCCGCCGGGCGGGGGCAGAACTCGTCGAGGGGGACATCACCGACCGACCGAGCATACGCGACGCGATGGCCGGCACGGACGGCGTGTTCCACATCGCGGGGTGGTACCGGGTCGGGGCGCGCGACCCGACGCCGGCGGAGCGAGTCAACGTCGAGGGGACGCGCACCGTCCTCGAACTGATGGCCGACCTCGGCGTCGAGAAGGGGGTGTACACCAGCACGCTCGCGGTGAACTCCGACACGAGCGGGGCGGTCGTCGACGAGACGTACCGGTACTACGGCCCCCACCTCACGACGTACGACCGGACCAAGTGGCAGGCCCACTACGAGGTAGTCGAGCCGATGGTCGGGGACGGACTCCCGGTGGTGACCGTACTGCCCGGTGTCGTCTACGGGCCGGGGGACACGAGCCAACTCGGCTCGCTGTGGCCGCGGTACCTCCGCGGCGACCTGCCGGCGATTCCGCGGGAGTCGGCGTACTGCTGGGGACACGTCGACGACGTCGCCCGCGCGCACGTACAGGCGATGGACCGCGGGACGCCCGGCGAGGAGTACATCGTCGCGGGCGAACCCGCCACGCTCGTCGAGGCGTTCGCCATCGCGGAGGAACTCACCGGCGTTCCGGCGCCTCGCTCCGTTCCGCCGGCGCTGTTCGGCGCGCTGGCGCCGGTCGCCGCCCTGCTCGAACGGGTCGTGGACCTACCCCAGGACTACCGGGCCGAGACGCTCCGGACGCTCGCGGGCGTGACGTACCTCGGTGACAACGCGAAGGCGACCCGCGAACTGGGCCTCGAACACCGCCCGCTTCGCGAGGGACTCCGCGAGGTACTCGACTTCGAGCGCGCCGCACTCGGAGCCGGCGCCGTGACGGCTCGCTCCGGCGAGGAGTGAGGGGTCGACGCGAGGGGACAACGGCGGCGCGCCGCACGCCGTACCGGGGCGGTCGTACTATCTACCCACGACCTGTGACAGTCGCTCGCAATGGCTGCCCCACTCCCACCTGCACCGCCCGGCCACCCGCTGTTGAAGAACGGACCGCAGTTCGTCCGCTCGCCGTTTCGGTTCGTCGAGACCGCGGTCGCCGAGTGCGGCGACGTCTACCGGATGGAACTCCCGTTCGTCGACGACGTGTACGCGCTCACCCACCCGGACCACTTCAGGCGCGCGCTCGTGACCGACGTCGACGCGTTCGGGAAGACGGGAGACTTCGGGCGAGCGTTCGGGGACGGCCTCCTCTCGACCGAGGGCGACCGGTGGCGTCGACAGCGCGAGGTCATCCGGCCGCTCTTCTTCCGCGACCGCCTCAGGGGCTACGCCGACGACATGGTCGCGTGCACCCGACGACGGCTCGAATCGTGGGAGCAGGGTGGGGGGCGGGACGTGGAGACGGAGATGCGCGACCTCACGCTCGAGGTGCTGTTCGCGACGCTGTTCGGGCGCGAACTCCTCCCCGGCGAGGACGCGGAACTACGCGCCGCAGCCGACGGGCTCAACGGCTGGTTCGTTCCCACGTCGTGGATTCTCCCGCCCGGGGTCCCGACGCCGTCTCGCCGGCGGTTCAGGCGGTCGAAGCGGCGGCTCGAGCGGGAGGTTCGGCGGCTCATCGCGGAGGGAGCAGGGTCGCCGAACGACCGGCGCGTCCCGGCGGACGAACCGCTCGACCTCGTCTCGCACCTGCAGCGGGCTCGCGACACCGAGACCGGGTCGCCGATGTCCACCGGGGAGATCGAAGACCAGCTCGTGACGATGGTGTTCGCGGGCCACGAGACCACTGCGGCGACGCTCGCGTTCGCGTGGTTCTCGCTGGCGACGCACCCCGACGTCCGCCGCCGGTTCCACGCGGAACTCGACGCCGTTCTCGGCGGGCGGCCGCCGACGGCCGACGACCTGGCGGACCTGGAGGTGACGGACCGCATCGTCACCGAGACGCTCAGGCTCTATCCGCCGGTCCACACGATTCCGCGGCGGACAACCGCCGACGTCGAGGTGGACGGCTTCCGCGTCCCCGCCGGAGAGCAGGTCCACCTCTCGGTCATCCACGCCCACCGGGACCGGCGGTGGTACGAGGACCCGTACGAGTTCAGGCCGCGCCGGTGGACCGGGGCGTTCGAGGAGGGACTCCACGACTTCGCGTACCTCCCGTTCGGCGGGGGGCGGCGGGCGTGCATCGGACGGGAGTTCGCGCGCATCGAGGCGAAGGTCGTCCTCGCGACGGTCGGCCAGCGGTACCGACTCGAGTGGGACGGGCCGGACGACATCGATATCACGCCGCAGATAACGCTCCGGACGAAACACGGACTCCCGGTGACGCCCGTACGGCGTTGATTCCGCGCACCGGTTCCGGAACGACGAGCGTTCGCCGTCGAAGCGGGGGCGGAGCGAGTCGGGGGACGGCCGCGGTAGCGGTTAGTATCCTCTTGTTCGAGCCGCGTACCCGTAGAAACCGATGTCGGACGGACACGAGCGAATCGCGGTCGACTTCGACAACACGCTCACGAGCGGCGAGGAGGGGTACGTCACCGTGGAGCCCGAGGAACCCGACGAGGAGATGGTCCAGTGGGTGAACGAGCAGTACGCCCAGGACGACACCATCATCGTCTGGACGGCCCGCCCGTGGGAGACGACACCGAGACGGTCGCCCGGGTGACCGAGTGGGGCGTCGACTGGCACGGGCTTCGGATGGAGAAGGGGAACGCGGACGTGTACGTCGACGACAAGGGTGCCGTCCCCGAGGAGGAACTCCCCGAGGACGGGTACGACGGCGACGCAGAGGTCGACGAGTCCGAGTCGACGGACGGCCGGCACGACGACGTCAGCGACGACTGACCCCGCGCAGGGGTGCCGAGAAGGTGCGAGAGACCCGCACGTCGCGACCCGCTCAACGCTTTTACGCCGGCAGCCCGACGGACGAGCGTGAAGACCGTCTTCCACCACTCGACGGACGACCCGGACCTCCACGAGCGTGTCGTCGGCAACGTCGCCAACCTGCTGGACGACGAGACGGTAGAACTGGACGCGGTCGCACTCGTCGCGAACAGCGGCGGTCTCGAACTCCTCCGCGCCGGGTCGCCACAGGCCGACCGGGTCCGGGCGCTCCAGGAGCGCGGCGTCCGGTTCAAACAGTGCCGAAACACCATCGACGGCACCGACACGACCGAGGCCGACCTCGTCGACGGCGTCGAACTCGTCCCCTCGGGCGTGGGTGAACTCACCCGCCTCCAGACGGAGGGATACGCCTACGTCACCCCCTGACGCCGCGCCTCAGAGGAACAGCGCGGGAATCGTGTTCCGGAAGATGTTGAGCGTGATGACGAACAGGAGCGCGACGACGAACCAGTTGAACTTCTCCTCGTCGACCTCCAACCGCCGGAGGTACGTCCCGGCGAGGAGGCCGACGACGGTCACGACGGCGATGACACAGCCGAGCCACAGCCGGTAGGTCGTCATGAGGTCCGTGAAGAGTATCATCTGGACGAGACGGACGGTGAAGATAGTGCCGAGCACCATCGAGAGACCGCCGATGTAGCGGTCGACGTCGCGTTCGAACGTGTGGAAGTACGCGGGGAGGAGCGGTCCGAGGTTCGAGGCTGCGAGGAGGAACCCTTCGAGGAATCCCGCGACGCTGAGCGCGACCGGGTGGTGGGCCTCCTGAATCGTCACGAAGTTCTGCACGACCTGGAAGACGACGTACGCGAAGATGACGACCCCGATGAGGAACGGCACGATGGGCCCGGTGCTGAACTCCGCGAGGAAGAACACGCCGACGACGGAGCCGACGACCGCGAGCGCCATCAGCACCCACTCCTCACGGATGAACGCGAGTCCGGTCCCGGTCTCACCGACCTGGAACATGTTGATCATCCACGGCGGCACGGCGAGGACGACCACCGCGAGCGTCGGGTCGATCACCGACGCGAAGATGGGTGTCGTGATCAGTGCGTAGCCGAACCCGATCATCCCCTTGACCGCACCGGCGACGACGGCCACGACGACGAACAGCGCGAGCAGGCCGACCGAGACGTTCGATTGAATTCCCTTGCTCACGTTCTCCATCCCGGGGAAGAGGAAAATCGAACCGGCGAGGACGGCGAGGGTCGCGACAGCCATCATCACCTCCCTGTACTGGAAGCCGAACAGGTTCGTCAGGAACCGCTTCGCGTCGAGTTGTGGTTCGTTCGTACTCATGGCGATATCGAAGTCGGGCACCGACCGCCCGCTGGTCGATACGGAGTATAGCGGGTCGGGACCTTTCCGTCCACGCTAGTCAGTAAGACATGCGGGAGTGTCGGGCAGAGAGACGATGCCGAAATACCGTCAGATTGGTGGGAGAGCACTCCGTAACGGGGAGTGGCGGAAATAGTACCAACGTAGAAATGGGCAACTATCCCCGATAACCGCTCCGTCCTCGTCGAGACGCGGAGCGCTTATTGTCACCGCTCGTCCACGATTCGTGCATGCTCGAACAGTTCCTCGACGACGACGTGGAGTCGTCCGGCAGGTATCTCGCGGAAGTGATCTACGGCGCCAACGACGGTATCGTGACGACGTTCGCGGTCGTCTCGGGTGTCGCCGGCGCGGCACTCAACCCGTCGATCGTCCTCGTGTTAGGTGCCGCAAACCTGTTCGCGGACGGCTTCTCGATGGGAATGAGTAACTACCTCAGCCGTCGCTCGGAACTCGACTACCAGAACTCGGTCCGCGGAGGAGAGGCGGCCGAACGCGCGACAGACGACGGAAAGTCGCCGAAGCAGACGGCGCTCGTCACCTTCCTCGCGTTCGTCGTCGTCGGGTGGGCGCCGCTGCTCCCGTACATCTTCGAACTCACGCCGGTGTTCCCACTCTCGATCGCGTTCACCGGCGTCACGTTCTTCGTCGTCGGGGCGAGTCGGAGCCTCGTGACTGCGCGCGCCTGGTACGTCAACGGCGTCGAGATGTTCGTCGTCGGGATGGCCGCCGCGGTCGTCGCGTACACCGTCGGGAGCCTCCTCGGCGGAGTGGCGTAGTTTCGGCACGTCACCGGCGTCAGTCCCTCCCGAAGAGTGGAATTCCGCCGGGGTCCGTCTCGCCTCGTGTCTTCCGGAGGTCCTCGGTCCGGAGCTCTCCTTTCGCGTGCCAGGTCCGGGGACGGCAGGCGACGACGGCCGCCCCCGCGTAGAAGACGACGACGAGCGCGATAACGACCGGCCCGGGGATCATCCCGATACGCGCGGCGTCGAGCCACGGCTCGGGCGAGAACGCCGTGATGCGCACGACCCACGCGCCGAGCAGAACGGTGAACAGCGGGAGGTATATGCGGCGGAGACGGTGGGCGAGCGCCTCCTCACCGGTGATCTTGATCGTGGGGGTCCGGTAGTCGGCACCGAGGCGTTCGCGCCACTCCTCGTCAACGAGACCCCCGTCGGGGTCGAGGCCGTACGCCCAGACGTTCTGCTGGAGCGTACGGACGCGCGTCCGCCAGATCTCGTAGCCGCGATACCGGCGCGCCTCGATGGTGAGGAACACCGTCAGCGTCGCGATTCCGATCAGCAGGATGTAGTGAGGGTTGGCGGGGTTCGAGAACGACCACGTCAGGATGGCGGCCATGACGATGACCGCCCAGTTGGCGGTCTGGTCGAGGCGCTCGCGCCACAGTTTCATGCGGTGAATCTCCCCGCGGTAGAGGTGCGCCAGTGCCGAACTCGGCCCCATCTCCTCGTCGAGCAGTCCCTCGCCGACGTGCGGCGTCGGCCCGTCGACGGGGGCGGGCGGGTCCTCGGTCCTCTCGTCGTCGCGTGGTGGTGTCATGGGGAAGGGTACGGTGGACGGACGTTACTCGTCGACCTCGTCGGTCGCTTCCGGAAGCGCGTCGAGGACGCGCTCGAACCGTTCGCGCACGTCGCTCGCGAGCGGATCGAGGTCGGAGTGGTCGACGACGCCGAGGAGCGTCTCGGGATCGACCGCGCTCACGCCGACGCCGCCGCCGGTGGTCTCGTAGACCACCACGTTGCACGGTAAGAGTGCGCCGAGTCGGAGCTCAGTCTCGAGCGCGTCGTGGGCGAGTTCGGGAGCACACGCACCGAGGATGCGGTACCGGCGGAACTCCTCGTCGAGTTTCTCCGCGAACGTCGCGCGGACGTCGACGTCACACAGGACGCCGAACCCCTCCTCGGAAAGGGCCTCCGTCGTCCGGTCGACGACCGTGTCGAATTCCCCCGCGACTCGCTTGTCCATAGTATAGGACATACTCTACAATACTCTTGTGTCGACTTAGGCGTTGCGCCGAAACGCCGACGACCTGGGCTAGACGAGGAGTTGGATATCGGCGTCAGCCATATCCTGAATCGCGGTCGCCGCCCCGACGCCCGTGGTGACGCCGTCGTAGAAGTCGTCCTCCTCGTATCCCATCAGGTCGATCGTCATCTGACACGCCTGGAACTCCACGCCCAGGTCGAGGCTCGTCTCGATCAGTTCCTCGACGGTGGCGGTGTCGTTGTCCGCGATCTTCCGCTCCATCATCCGGGTTGTCACCCGGTCCATCCCCGGGAGCGCGCCGACCGCGTTCGGAACCGGCATACTCGGGTTGCCGATCGAACTCAGTTTGAGGTCCTTCGAGCGCTCCTCGTGGAGGATGTCCAGCCCCCAGAACGTGTGGAAGACGGTCACCTCGTAACCGAACGCCGCCGCGGTACTCGCGAGGATCAGCGGCGGGTACGCCATGTCGAGGGTCCCCTTCGTCGCGATGATCGACATCTTCGGCTGGTCGTCGTCGGTCTCGCTCCGGAGGTCGGCGAGTGCCGACTCGAGGTCTTCGATTCGCGATTCGAGCGCGGCGACGTCGGTCTCGGAGCCGGTGTCGGGGGTCGATGAGGGTGTGTCCGTGCTCATGAGTTGTGTGGTAGTGCGTCGCTCGTCACTCGGTCTTGCGTACGTAGTGGGTGTACACGTCACCGTCCTCCTCCTGCCCCACGAGTTCGACCCCCGGTGTGCTGTCGGCCCATCCGGAGACGTCACTCATACTTCCCGGATCGGTCGCCAGGACTTCGAGGACGTCGTCGGCTGCCAACTCGTCGATCCGCTGTTTGGTCTTGACGACCGGCATCGGGCAGTTCTCTCCCGTCACGTCGAGCGTCTGGGTGCTCTCGTACTCGGTCATGGTATTGACTTCACTCCCCAATATTGGGGGTGTCGATAAAAGCGTGTCGGCGGTAGTTCGGTCGGTGTGCACATCCCGAGCCGGTTCTCGTATTAGTCCGCTCGTATATGGATTCACGGGAGCGCTCCGCGATTGTGGTATTGTGTGGAAGTAGAATTTCTATGCAAAGCCTTATTGGGAGCCGGTGGATAGGGGGAGGTAACGATGCCGGACCCGAACCAGACGAGCGGTGACGAGGCGATCGAAGCAGTCGCTCCGGAGGAGTTGAAAGAGCGACTCGACGCGGGCGAGGACGTGTTCGTCCTCGACGCCCGCTCGGAGGCCGACTTCGAGGAGTGGCACCTCGACGGCGGGACCGTCGATATCGTGAACTACCCCTACTTCCAGTTGCTGGATGGGGTCCCGGAGGACCTCCGCGCGGAACTCCCCGACGACCGGGATATCACCGTCCTGTGCGCGAAGGGCGGGTCGAGCGAGATGGTCGCCGAGAACCTCCAGAAGGCGGGGTACGAGGCGAACCACCTCGACCGCGGCATGAAGGGCTGGGCGCGCCTCTACGAGTACGCCGAACTCGAGGCGAACACGGACGCGACGGTCGCGCAGTATCGACGCCCCTCCAGCGGGTGTCTCGCGTACCTGGTCGTCTCCGACGGCGAGGCCGCGGTGATCGACCCGCTCCGCGCGTTCACGACCGAGTACAAGCAGGACGCCCGGACGCTCGGTGCGGACGTGACGTACGTGCTGGACACGCACATCCACGCCGACCACGTCTCCGGACTGCGAGACCTCGCCACCGAGACCGGTGCGACGGCGGTCCTCCCCGCCCACGCCGCCGCGCGCGGCGTCGAGTACGACCTCGACTACGAGACGGTCGGCCACGACGACTCGCTCGCCGTGGGCGACGTGGAGATCGACGTCCTCCACACGCCCGGACACACGACCGGCATGACCACCTACAGGGTCGGCGACGTCCTCTTCACCGGCGACGGCCTGTTCACCGAGAGCGTCGCGCGCCCCGACCTCGAAGACCCCGCGGCCGCACGGGACGCCGCGGGGACGCTGCACGACTCGCTCCACGAGATGGTACTGCCGAACCCCGACGACACCGTGGTCGCCCCCGCCCACTTCGGCGACGGTGCGACCCTTGCCGCGGACGGAACGTACACGGCGACTCTGGGCGACCTGAAGGTATCGATGGACGCGCTCTCGATGGGCCGCGACGAGTTCGTCGAGTCCGTCGTCGCGGACATGCCTCCCCGGCCGGCCAACTACGAGCAGATCATCGCGGCCAACCTCGGCCGGGAGTCGTTCGACGACGAGACCGCGTTCGAACTCGAACTCGGGCCGAACAACTGCGCGGCGAGCGAGGAGGCGCTCACCAACTGAGATGGCCGAGATGAGTACGCTGATTCAACTCGCTGCGCTCGGCGATCCCTTCCCGCGAGGAGTCCTGCCGTACCTCGTCGGCGGCCTCCTCGTCGGCGCGGGCGCGGCGGTCATCTACCTCGCGACGGGAATCATCGCGGGCGCGAGTACGTTCCTCGAATCCACGCTGTCGTACGTCTCGGACGTCCCGCGGTTCAACCGTCTCAAGTACGTGAGTTCGCGGGGGTGGCGCGTCGTGTTCACGGTCGGTATCGTGAGCGGTGCCGCGCTGTACGCGTTCGTCCTGAACCCGAGTAGCTGGTCGGTCGCGGCGCCGACCGACGTCCAGTGGTGGCGGTTGCTCGGCGGGGGCTTCCTCGTCGGCGTCGGCACCCGCCTCGGGAAGGGCTGTACGTCGGGTCACGGCGTCTGCGGCGTCGGGTCGCTGTCGAACACCTCGCTGGTCAACGTCGCGACGTTCCTCGCGGTCGCCATCGGGACGGCCCAACTCGTCGCGGCGCTGGGGGTGACGCCATGAGTCGCGAGGCCGACCGGCGGGAGACCTCGGACGATGCGAGCGGGGAGGGACGACCCGCGAGCGCTACGGAGACCGAGCAGAGCCCGTGGTTCCTCCCGCTCATCTACGTCGGGGGACTCGTCTTCGGGCTCGGCCTCGCGGTCAGCGGGATGGCCCGCCCGGAGATCGTGCTCGACTTCCTCCAGTTCGAGGACTTCGGGCTCCTGTTCGTGATGGGCGGGGCGGCCGTCGTCACGGGAATCACGTTCGCCGTCGCGACGCGATACCTCGACCGTGCGCCCCTGACCGGCGACGCGTACACCCGCCGGCTGAAGTCGTTCGACCGGAACGTGGTGGTCGGCGGCGCGATCTTCGGCGTCGGGTGGGGCGTCTCGGGGATCTGCCCGGGGGCGGCGTACGCGAGCGTCGGCATCGGGAACTATCCGGTGTTGCTGGCGATCGCCGGGATGTTCCTCGGTGCGTACGCGCAGGGCTACTGGCGGTCACGCCACACGAACGAGACTGAACAGACGGCCGAGGCCGTCTCCGACTGACGCTCATGGTCCGAGACGACACCAGACCGGCGCGGTGGCAGCGGAATTGGATAGTAATGGAAATAAAAAGCAATACGGGAGACACGGAGTGATGTTCGGGCTCGAGACGCTAAGCGGATCTGCCGAAGCGGCAGCGACGGTGGGCGTGGTCCTGGTCGAAGCGCTCGCGCTGTACGTCGGGTACGGCGCGCTCACCGGCACCGTCGGGTCGGCCGTCGTGCGCGCGGTGGGAGGCGAGTGACGATGGAGGTGTTCGGGTTGAGTCTCGTGCTGCTCGGGGTGTTCGTGGGGTTCGGCCTGCTCGTCGGGGTCCTCTTCGGGTTCTTCGGGATGGGCGGGTCGTTCCTCGTGACCCCCGCGCTGCTCGTGATGGGGTATCCCTCGACGGTCGCGGTCGGGAGCGGGTTGGCGTTCGTCTTCGGGACGAGCGTGATCGGCGCGCTGCGGCACCGCGACCACGGGCAGGTGGACTACAAACTCGCTTCTATCATGATCGTCGCGATGACGCTCGGCATCGAGGCGGGCAAGAACGTGGTCTTCCTGCTGGAAGCGACCGGCGCGGCGGATCTGGTCATCAGCGCCGCCTACGTCGGCCTCCTCGGGGTCGTCGGCCTGTTCACGCTCCGCGACGCCCGGACGAACGACGGCGAGTCCAACCGGAGTGACGATGGAGCCAGCGGCGACCTCGCGGACCGCGTGCGCTCTATCCACCTCCCGCCGATGGTGACGCTCCGGGACGGCGGTCGGGTCTCGGCGGTCGTCGTGGTCGCGGTGGGACTGGCCGTCGGCGTCCTCTCGGGGTTCCTCGGCGTCGGCGGCGGGTTCCTCCTGATGCCCGCGATGATGTACGGCCTCGGAGTTCCGGCCGCCATCGCGGTCGGGACGGACATCCTCCAGATCACGGTCTCGGGGGCGTTCGGCGCGTTCACTTACGCGCGCGCCGGGGCGATCGCACTTCCCGTCGTCGGCGCACTGCTGACGGGAAGCGCGCTCGGCGCACGAGTCGGCGCGGCCGCGACCCAGTTCGTCGACGAGGCCGAGATCAAGGGGTACTTCGCGGCGATGCTCCTGGCAGGGAGTCTGGCTGTCGCGGCGAAGGAACTCGGCGCCACCTACGGGATTCCGGCGCTTACGACCGTGAGTACGGCCCTCATCTTCGGGTCGGCGTTCGTCGTCAGCGCCGCGATCCTCCTCGTGGCGGTCTGTGAGTTGCGGGCCGACCGGCGGACGGCGTGGTGTCGGTTCGTGATGCCGTAGCGTCGCGCAATATTGTACTGATTATGCAAACGTTTTTGTCGACTCGCCCCGTACATCGGCTAACCCATGCCCAACTCGATGAGCGAGATGCTCCGGAGCGACATGGAGTGTGAGGGGCTCCTGGAGTGTTTCCACGACCTGAAGGAACTCGACAAGGACGTCTTCGCACTCCTCCACGAACGCGGTGAGGGCCTCACCGTCGACGAGATCGCGGACGCGATCGACCGGGAGCGTTCGACCGCCTACCGGTCGGTCCAGCGGTTGATGCAAGCGGGGTTCATCCAGAAGGAACAGGTCAACTACGACCAGGGCGGCTACTACCACGTCTACCACCCACGCGACGCCGAGGATATCTCCCGGGAGATGCAGCGGATGCTCAACGACTGGTACGCGAAGATGGGTCAGCTCATCGGCGAGTTCGGCGAGAAGTACGACGAGGCGTCCGCTCCCTCGGCGCCGGCCGAGGGCTGAGCGCCAGGACGGCCAGCCATCGTCACACGGTTCGTCCCACGGCCTTCGTTCTGTAACCCTCTTTCATGCATTCATATCACAATTCTCTTACCCCTCGTCGGTGGTTCGGAGTCCGTCTCTGGTTTCGTAGTCGGCACAGTCGGGCGATAGCTCCCGCTACTGCTATCTGAGAGACCAGTTATCCCAGCCGAGTCTGGTTCGCCCGTTGGGTTTAAGGCCGTGTGTTGTATAGTATTGGATGTAATGTCCAATACAGTCTACGACCCGTCGACCGTCGCCGAGCGCGTCTTCGACGACGACGCCGAGGACCTGTACGTCCTCGACGTGCGCAACGAGGATGACTACGACGAGTGGCAGATTCCCGGGAGCACGAATCTCCCGATATACGACGAACTCCTCGAATCGAACTTCTCGACGCTCGAGGATCACCTCGACGACCTGCCGAAGGACGAGGAGATCGCCGTCGTCTGTGTCGCCGGTGTCACGTCCGCGCGTGCCGCGGAGTTCCTCCGCGAACGCGGGTTCGACGCCGAGTCGATCGACGACGGGATGAACGGCTGGGGACGCGTCCACCAGCAGTACGGCCTCGACGACGTGGATGGGGTCGTACAGGTGGTCCGACCCGGGACGGGTTGTGTGTCGTATCTCGTTCACGACGGCGGCGAGGCGGTCGTGGTCGACCCCTCGCAGTACATCGACGAGTACCTCAACGCCGCCGACGAGCATGACCTGGAGATCGTCGGCGTCGCCGACACCCACGCGCACGCCGACCACGTCTCGGGGGCGCGTCGACTCGCGGGCGAACTCGACGTGCCGTACTACCTCCACGGCGACGACGCGGGGGAGCTCGACGAGGTGACGGAACTTGAGGACGGCGACGACATCGAGGTGGGAACCCGCGAACTCGACGTGCTCCACACGCCGGGGCACACCCCCGGGAGCGTCTCGTTCGCGTACGGCGACGCGCTCCTCTCGGGGGACACGCTGTTCCTCCGGAGCGTCGGACGGCCAGACCTGGAGGACAGCGACGAGGACGCGGTTCGGGAAGCGGCGAGCCAACTGTTCGACAGCCTCGAACGGCTCACCGACCGCGACGGGGAAGCGGTCGTCCTCCCCGGTCACTTCGACGACGAGGAGGTCCGTCCGCTCGCCACGCGACTCGAAGCGCTTCGCGAGGAGGCGACGAACGAGCTGCTGAGCTACGTCGCCGACGGCGACGAGGAGTCGTTCGTCGAGACCATCGTCGAGAGCCTTGCGGACGAACCCGCCAACTACAACGAGATCAAGCAGATCAACTGGGGCAAGCAGCAGCCCGGTGGCGACGTCGAGGACCTCGAACTGGGGCCGAACAACTGCGCGGCGAACTAAACGCCGGCTGAGGTAGCGTTCTTTCATGTCGCGCGCACAGGGAATTCGACGGAACCGGGCGCAGTTCGCGCTCCAGCTCGCAACCGTCTTCGCCGTCGGGCTCACCATCGGCGCGGAGCGAAACGTCGTTCCGCTCGTCGGCCGGGACGTCCTCGGCGTCGAGTCGCTGCTCGTCGTCGGGTCGTTCGTGGTGAGCTTCGGGTTCGTCAAGGCGCTGCTCAACCTCTACGGCGGCAAGTGGTCAGAGGCCTACGGCCGGAAGCCGATTCTCGTCGCCGGCTGGCTCGTCGCGCTCCCGATTCCCCTGGTCCTCATCTACGCGCCGAACTGGTGGTGGATCACCGTCGGCAACGTGCTGCTGGGGGTCAACCAGGGGCTGGCGTGGAGCATGAGCGTCAACGCGAAGATCGACCTCGCGGGGAGCGACGCCCGCGGCCTCGCCGTCGGCCTCGACGAGGCGTTCGGGTACGGCGGGGTCGCGCTCGGTGCGTGGGTCACGGGCGTCATCGCCGCCCGGTACGGGCTCCGACCGGCGCCGTTCTACTTTCTTGCGGGTGTTATCGTCCTCGCGCTCGTCGTGGCGGTCCTGTTCGTCGACGAGACGCTCCCGTACGCACGCGCCGAGGCCGACGACGGAACGGACGACGCCGACGCCGACCTGCCGTTCGTGGAGGTACTCGAGCGCGCGACGTGGGGTGACCGAACGCTGTTCGCGGCGGCGCAGGCGGGGAGCGTCGAGAAGTTCGTCGACGCACTCGTCTGGATCGCCTACCCGCTGTACCTCACGGCCGCGGGCCTGTCGGTCGCACAGGTCGGGGTGGTCGTCGGCGTCTACGGCGGCGTCTGGGGCGTCCTCCAACTGTACACCGGAAAGCTCGCCGACGATATCGGTCGCCGACCGCCCGTCGTCGCCGGGATGTTCGTCGCCGGCGGCGGCGTCCTCGCGACGGTGCTGGTACACGACTACTGGTCGTGGACCCTGACGGCGGGGGCGACGGGCGTCGGGATGGCGTTGCTCTACCCGAACCTGATCACGGTCGTCGGGGACGCCGCGCACCCGTCGTGGCGCGCGACCGGTCTCGGCGTCTATCGGATGTGGCGCGACGCGGGATACGGGTTCGGCGCGATCCTGATCGGCGTGACGGCGGACCTGGTGTCGATCGAGGCGGCGTTCTACGGCGTCGCCGCCGCGATGTTCGTATCGGGCGCTGTCACGCTGGTCTGGATGCGTGAGACCCATCCCGAGCGACCGGACGCACGGCCCGCCGAGTCGGATCCGGAGCTTTCGGGCGACGATTGACCACACCGGTCGAGGACAGATATTTGTAATAGTGGGACAACGACACAAGACAGAATGGACGGACCGGACTCGCTCACGACTCGGCGGGCGGCACTCGGGGGGCTCGGAGCGATCGCTGCGGGTGGTGGGGTGGTGTACGGCGCTTCCACGCTCGAATCGGACGAGGGGGTGAGAGCGGCGGCGCCACTGCACAGTAGTACGGAGACGACGGGATTCGGTATCGACCTGACGGGACATCCGATCATGGGCGCGATGGACGCTCCGGTCGACGTCTACTACTGGAGCGACTACCAGTGTCCGTTCTGCCGGCGGTTCGAACGGAACGCGTTTCCCAGACTCATCGGAAACGAGGTTCAGGCGGGCATCACTCGCGTCGTCTTCATCGAGTACCCGTACATCGGGGCGGACTCGATGACCGCCGCGGTGATGGACCGATGCGTCTGGCGGCAAGTCCGTGAGTCGGACCCGCAGGCGTACTGGCGCTGGCACGCGACGCTGTACGACGAACAGGGGAAGGAGCGCTCGGGGTGGGCGACGAGAGCGAACCTCCTCGAGCTAACACGGGACGTCGACGGGGTCGACGCGTCCGCCGTCGGCGACTGCGTATCGGCGCGGCGGAGCGACATCGAGGCCGCGATCGACGACGACGTGGACCGAGCGTCGGAACTCGGGGTCCGTGGGACGCCGGCGTTCGTCCTCTACAACCGCGACGCGGACGCAGCGGGAAAGATCGTCGGCGCACAGCCGTACGACCGCTTTTCGGAGGCGGTCACGCGCGTTCGAAACGCATGACCGGGTTCGTGAGCGAACGGGACGTCGAACGGCTGCTCGCGGCGTTCGGCTATCCACTGACGACGCTTCCGCGAACGGTCGCACTGCTACTGTTCTCCGTGGGGACGTACCTGCTCCTCGTGTTGAGCACCTTCCCCGGGTACTCGGTACAGATGCTCGGTGCCGGCGTGGGGTACGCAGACGACGCGGTACTCGCGCTGACGGCGAACACGTACGCGACGGTCGGCGGAGTCGGTCTCGGGTTGATCGTCGCCTACGCGATGGTGACGGGTGTCGCGCTCACGAACACGATGGGACGGCTCCGGTACGTCGGGATGTCGGGAACCCGGGGGCTGTCGAGTCTGGTCCCGGGACTCCTCGCGTCCGGTTGTGCGAGTTGCGGGGCCGGTATCCTGGGGCTGCTCGGGTTCGCGGGCGCGTTGGCCCTCCTCCCGTTCGAGGGGAATCTCCTGCGGGCGGCCGCCCTGCTCCTCCTCGTCTACTATCTCGCGCGAGCGGGCGATCCGCGTTCGTGTTCGCTCACTTCGGCGGGAGAGACGAACTGAGACGAACGAGGAGAGGGCTCGGTGAACCCTACTGACCGGGGTCCATCCGGCCGAGCGAGTGAGCGAGTAGCGGCGAGTCCGAGTTCGCACACTCCTCGTGACCTCAGACACCGGCGTCGTCACCCGCGCGCTCGACGCCCGCGGGGAGACCACCGATCTCCCACTCGACCGCGTGTCCGGTCTCCCGTCGGTGGTCGTTCAACGCTTCGCGTGCTCCCCGCAGCGACTCGAAGGTCGACGTGTAGACGCACTCCGAGCATCGGACGGTCGTTACCATCTCGAACGGCTCTTCGGTCTCGACGGGGTAAATCGTATCCCTCGTCATCGGGGGGGGTCGAAGTCGATGGGGGGAGAGTAGTGGACCGCACCCGGGTCAGCTACCGGCGAGCCGACGCCAGTATTGAACGATTCGAACAAAACCGTTATTAGGTTCCCTCCCGTACTCCGAGACGATGGGCGAGCGAGAGGAGATACGGCGGCGGAAAGCCGAAGAACTCAGAGAGAAGTTAGGCGAGAGAGCAGCGGACGAGGGCACCGAACCCGTTCGGACCGAACCCGTCCACGTCGAGAGCACGACGCATCTTCACGAACTCGTCTCCGAGGGCGGGGTCGTGCTCGTGGACTTCTACGCCGACTGGTGTGGTCCCTGCAAGATGCTCGAGCCGATCGTCGCCGACGTCGCCGCCGAGACGACGGCGACAGTCGCCAAGGTGGACGTGGACACTCAGCAGGAACTCGCACGACAGTACCGGGTCCAGGGCGTTCCCACGATGTCGGTGTTCGCCGACGGTGAGCGAGTCGAACACATGGTGGGCGTCCGTCAGAAAGACCAACTGGTCTCGTTGCTCGAGCAGTACGCCTGAACTCTTCTGGCGTACTCCGAGCATCCGTTCGACGGCGTCGCTAGAATCGCTGCTGTCCTGTATTGTATTGTGTAGTCAATACTGTCTACCTTTGCTCGCTCGTCATCTCTTCTGGAAGCGGCAGGCAGGAGACCAGAATACGAGCCCCGAGAACGATGGCTCGCGCCGAAGCGTCCTGCGTGTCAGCCAGCGAACACCGAACTACGAACTGGAAGACGCGTCCGCCCATACGAGTGGGAGTCGTGCGTACACGTCCGCGTTCCCGGCGAGTGCATCGACGGTCGTGTACTCGTCGACTGCGTGGACCGTGTCGGTTCCGAACGCGAACTCCACGGTGGGAATCCCGGCGTTTCGGAGACGCTTCGCGTCGCCACCGCCGGTCGCGCTTCGGCGGTAGACACGTTTCCCTGCCACGTCCTCGGCGGCCGACGCGACCGCCTCTACCAGCGGACCGTCGACCGGTTCCGCGGTTCCGACGCTCCAAGCGACGTCAGCTATCGTGATTCCCTCGCAGTCCGCGACACAGTCCCGGACCTTCGAGAGAACTGCCGGCGTCTGAACCCCCGCCGTCAGACGAATATCGACCTCCGCGCGGGCGGACTGCGGGACGGTGTTGATCGCCTCACCCCCCTCGAGGACGCCGAGATTGATCGAGGGGTATCGAAACAGGTCGCGAGCGGTCTCCGCGCCCATAGTCGGCGTGTAGTACTCGACCGACTCCTCAACGATCACAGCCATCGCGGGGTCAACGTCGAGTTCGGTGGTTCCGAAGCGCTCGCGTATCGTCTCGATGGCGCCGTAGAGCCGGTCGATAGCGTTCTCGCCAAGCATGGGTCGAGAACCGTGTGCGGCCTTCCCGGTCGCCGCGAGCGTCAGCCAGATGCTCCCCCGGTCGGCCACCGTCACGGAGTGGTGCCCCTCCTCGCACGTCTGCTCGCCGATGACGCAGGCGTCGGCCTCGAGGCGGCCGGCGTCTAACAGGGCGGACAGGCCCGCGTCGCCGTCGATTTCCTCGTCGCTGACGAACGCGAACAGGAGGTTCACCGGCGGCGACGTTCCGGTTTCCGCGTACGCCGAGAGGGCGACCAGCATCGCCGCGACCGCGCCCTTCATGTCGGTCGCGCCGCGACCGTAGATGCGGTCGTCGACGCGTTCCCCGAGCGGGTCGTGCGACCACTCGTCCGCGTCGTACGGTACCGTGTCGAGGTGCCCGTTGAACAGCAGCGTCCGGTCACTCTCGCCGGGGACCGTCGCGAGGAGGTTCGGCTTCGCCGGATCGACCACGAACCGCTCGGTCGAGATGTCCGTCGGCTCCAGTCTCGCCTCGATGAAATCGACAATCTCGCGCGTGCCGCCGGGCGGGTTCGACGTGTCGAACGATACCAGATCGAGCGTCAACGCTACCAGCTCTGATCGCCGCGTCGAGACGTCGATGGGGGTATCCACGGTCATTCGAGTTCCCCGGCGAGCACCTTGGCGGCCGTGAGAATCGGGTCCCAGACGGGACTGAACGGCGGTGCGTAGGCGAGGTCCGCGTTCTGTAGTTCGACCACGGTCGTGCCGGCGTGTAAGGCCGTCGCGACCGTGTCGATGCGCTTGGCCCCCTCCTCGCCGACCACGCTACCTCCAAGCAAGGCGCCCGAGTCCCGGTCCGCGACGAGCGTGACCGTGATCTCCTCGCTCCCAGGATAGTAGTGGGAGCGAGTGACGTCGGTGATCGTGACCGAGACGGGGTCAAAGCCGGCCCCGCGGGCGCGCTCCTCGTCGAGGAGCCCCGTCCTGGCAGCACCCAGGTCGAAGGCCTTCACGATGGCAGTGCCCGCGATGTCCCCCACGGGAGTTGGTGTTCCCGCGACCGTCTGTCCGATCGCACGACCGGCGCGGTTGGCCGTCAGTGCCAGTGGGACGTGGTCGGGCTCGCCCGTAACGACGTGCCGCGCTTCTGCACAGTCGCCCGCCGCGTAGACGTTCTCGTAGTTCGTGCTTCCGTACTCGTCGGTTGCGATGGCACCGGTCGGACCGAGTTCGATTCCAGCTTCCTCGGCGAGCGAGACGTTGGGCGTGACGCCGACGCCGACAACGACGATGTCCGCCGGAGCGAACTCGCCGTCCTCGAGGACGACGCGCTCGACGGAGCCGTCGCCCTCGAACCCAGAAACAGGGGTGTCGAGGTGTACCTCGACATCCTGCTCGCGGAGGTGGTCCTCGACGACCTCGGCGACTGCCTCGCCGAACGG
This sequence comes from Halorarum sp. SLYT50, assembly GCF_059821265.1. Classification (NCBI taxonomy): domain Archaea; kingdom Methanobacteriati; phylum Methanobacteriota; class Halobacteria; order Halobacteriales; family Haloferacaceae; genus Halorarum; species Halorarum sp. SLYT50. The sequence goes on from NZ_JCAMRW010000002.1 coordinate 21,829, forward strand.
TTGCAGCACGTGGGGAAGCATCTCGTAGAGGGCGACGTCGACGCCGCGGGCCGACAGCGCCTCCGCCATCTCGATGCCCACGTACCCGCCACCGACGATCGCGGCCGCCTCCGGCGACTGCTGGCTGACGTACCGCTCGATTTCGCCTGCCTCGTCCATGTCGTGGATGGTGAACACGCCGTCGAGGTCCGTTCCGTCGAACGGCGGAAGGATAGCGCTCGCTCCGGTCGCCACGAGGAGGTAGTCGTACGGCTGTTCGAATGTCTCGCCGTCGCCCTCTACCGTGACCGTCTCGTTCTCGGGGTCGATACCGACGGCCTCGTGGCCCGTTCGCAGGTCGATGTCGCGCTCCTCCCGGAACCGCTCCGGTGGTATGGCGACGAGATCCGCCAACTGGTCGACCTCGCCCTTCACGTAGTATGGCATCCCACAGGCGGCGTAGGACACCCACGCTCCCTTCTCGAAGACGATAACTCCCACATCTGGGTCTTCTCGCTTGGCTTTACTTGCAGCACTCATTCCAGCTGCGTCGCCGCCGACTACGATGAACGTCTCGCCCATATCGATGTATTCCGTGATGACTGCTAAAGTGTAGCGTCGATTCCTCTCTCGTGAAACCCACCTTCACAGCTCTTCGAATCGACTCTTCATCCTCGAGAGACACACTAGGGGGGCGGGGAGATGAGACGAACCTCGGGCTATTTAACTAGTTGTCCCTGTTGAAATCATTCGTAGGGGATAGGTTTCAGTGGTCCTGCTGAATAGAGGGCGCGTATCTTGCAGACGTGGTCGTCTCGAAACCCCTGCGAACGCTGCGGGCGAAGTTCTCACGGCATCTCTTTCACCACTGTGGTAGTTCGACGGGTGTGTGCGAGATACGGAGGCTGGGTTCAGCAACGACAACAGATATCGTGATTCCAACAACGTTGACCACGAATCCCCAAAATTCTCCCATCCGAGATCCGTGTTCGAGGTTATCTTAGAGGGTGTAGCGCTCGCTGTAGGTGTCGATGTCGGCCTTCGTGAATTCTCCGTCACCGTTGAAGTCGAGCGCAGCGGCTTGCGCGTCTGCGAGCTGAATCTGTCCCTTCCGGTAGGCATTCTCGAGTTGCGTCAACCTCGAGAGGTCCTGACCGTCGACGTCACCATCGCCGTCGAGGTCCTCGGTGAGACAGTCGCCATCCTGGTCTTCTGGAGTGACCACCGTTCCATTCGGCAGGACGATCGGTTCCGAGAACACCGGTCCGAACACGTACGCAGACCCCGCGTCACTGGCAGCGTCGTCGACTCCGGGGGCCCCAAGAAGGGCCGTGGACCCATCCCCGCTCACTGACACTGCCTGACCGAATATATCGTTGGCTGTGGCATCGCTGGCGGTGAGTTTGATCTCGGTGGGAGGTGTTTGGGTCAAGTCGTAGACGTACGCTGATCCCGAGTGGACTCCAGCATCACTATTCCCAAAAGCCCCGACGAGCGCCGTGGTGCCGTCCTCACTCACCGACACTGCGAAGCCAAAGTTATCGCTGTCGGCGCCATCTCTGGCAGTAAGTTTGGTTTCCGTCGGAGGGTTCTGTGTCAGGTCGTAGACGTACGCCGATCTCGAGACGACGCCAGCGGGTTCGTCGGCGAACGCCCCGACGAGCGCCGTAGTGCCGTCTCCACTTATCGACACCGCGAAGCTAAAGGCATCGGGATCGCCGGCGACGTCGTCGCTGGCAGTGAGTACGGTTTCAGTCGGAGGGGATTGGGTGAGGTCGTAAACGTACGCTTTGTCATTCCCACGCGTTCCGACTATTGCAGTAGTATCGTCTTCACTCACCGATACTGACCAGCCGTAGAAGTCAGCAGATGCGGCGTCGCTAGCAGTGAGTTTGGTCTCGGTCGGAGGGGTCTGTGTGAGGTCGTAGACGTACGCCGCCCGCGTTACTATCCGCGCCGTCGTCTCCGTAGGCCCCAATGAGGGCCGCGGTCCCGTCTCCGTTGACCGACACCGCTTGACCGAACTGATCGTTGGCCGCGGCGTCGCTGGCAATGAGTTTTAGTCGTTCGGTCCATTCACATTCGGTCTGTGCAGCGACCGGGAGCGCTACACCTCCAAGCGCGCTGCCACTGAAGCCGAGCAACGCTACGGTCCTCATTACGGTCCGACGGTCTAGGCTCCATGCCCTCGCTGGCGGTACCTCGGTGTCTATCTCTGCGTCGTTGGCCGTCGTCTGCCTCGTCCCAGTCGGTTGTTTTTCGGGTTTCCTTTTATTCATTGTTTTGTACTCTCACCCCCCAGCTCTTTCGAACAGTGCGATCGAAGATGATGACAGGAATATATATATGTCACATTATCTGGCCACAGATATACAAGGAGAACCTCTCTAAGGAGCCAGAGAACTGTCAACTACTCTCGACCTACACTAACAGTAATAGTGGCTCTGTTGAAGCCCTCGGAGAGTTACAGGTTCGCCCGGTAGTGGGTCTGAATGCAGGCCCTCCCAAAGTCACGGTTGCTCCGGTTTGGTGAGCAAGGGTTTCACTTGGCTCGTCGAACTGTCGCTCGTTACTCCTCGAAGTTCTCGAAACGGCGGTACACACTTCACCAGCACGTCGTCTTACTCTGTCTTAAGCTACGGGATAATACGACGTACCGGATGCTTCTCGACGAGCTTATCGAGATGCCGCGGATTCAGAGGGCCGTCGACCTTGAAGAACTTCCGTCTCCCTCGACGTTGTGTGAACCGGTTCGAGATGGCTGTGTGGCGCGTCCTTCTCAACCTCTCGGTTCCACTCTTCCGCCCAACGGCGTCGTCGGCATCAACGCCTCCGGTTTCGACCGCAATCACACCTCGAACCACTACACGAAGCGAACAAAACTGCCGACCCAGCAGTTGAAAGTCACACTTCTCGTCGACACGAGCGCGAATGCTATCCTCGATTTACACGTTACGACGACAAGAAAACACGACTCGCGGATCGCGCCGTCACTCATCAAGCAGAATACCGACGAAGTGTCGACTCTCCTCGGAGACGAACGGTATGACGACCAGAGGGTCCCACGTCAGCCCGGAGAAGGGCACTATACGCTAATTCAACCACTAATGACATCTAACTAATCTGTTTAAATCCAACAGAGCCAACTGGTTGAGTTCGATCAGTCCATCAATCGGACATCGCCGAAGATGGCTGTCCCGTTGATGATTAGATCCGGCTCACCAGTCGGGTGCGACCGTCGGAGATCACGGATAGTCCCGAAGATGGATGTCGATTCGACGACGACGACCCACTCGTCGGGGACGACGATCTCGGCATCTCCGAAGATCGCGACCGCCTCGACAGTACTCGGCACGGAGATGTCTACGCCCCGGAGGTCGAGTCGGGCATCCTCAAATACTGCGGTAATGCCACTCCCGTCGGTCGTTCCGTTCTCTGTGATGACGATGTTGGAGCTCAGGATACCGGGGTGGCGGCGTCTCCGAAGGAGCGACGCGCCGAACAGTACGACCAAGACAGGCCAGAACTGCCGCGCTTCGGCGCCGGTCAGGACGCCGAACTCGACGAACAGCCAGCCGGTCCCGACGAGGAGGAACGTCCCTGGCCAGAACAGGTGACGGGCGCGTTCGCTCACGAGTCGGTAGCCACCGTAGACGACGAGTGCGCCAGCGAGGAACACTTCGAAGCCGTCGACGGCGACTACGCGGGTGGTGTCGGCGAGGAGGACGAGTCCGAGCACGACGACCAACCCGCCGAGGAGCCGGCGTGTTCGGGGGGGACGAGAGGTGGTAACGGATCGCGTATTGCTCATGGGAATGCTCCGGTGAGCCCGCTCGAAAAGCGGGAAGTCACGTGAGAATACGATCTACTCGTGAGATATTAAAGCGGGCCGTGAAAGACGCTAACACCGTTCTCTCAGTTCTCCCCCTCCCCGGGGGATCATATGATATCGGTGTCGTCATCTCCCCAGACTGTGCTCTCGTTCCTCATACTGTACGGCACCGGCGAAGGCAGACGGCTACAGTAGCGTCTCGTATCGCGGAGGGACTCACGGACCCGGGCACAACGTGACGACAGTAAACGCCGACGAACTCCCGTCGGTTCTCGACGTCGAAGAGTACGACGCTGTTCTGGTCGGCGCGTCAATCCACGGCGGGAAAACACCAGCCAGTGGTTGGAGACTTCCTCACGGACAATCGAGATTCAAGAGTCCAGTAGATGACGCCGAGAATCCCCCCGGTAGCTGCGCCGCTGGCGGCTCGCTTCCCCGATCTCGTTTCGTCTGGTTGGCCCGACTCCACGATCGCTACGTCGCCGACTCGGTCCCGGGGGAACGAGAGCTGTCCGCCTAAATAGAAGGGGGGTGGGACGAACGCCGAACGAGTCGGATTTGGTCACGACTTTCGATTCATGTCTCCGGATGCCCTACGACAGAGAACGTCGAAATAGAACCTACCGCTTTCTCTCCCGTGAGGAAGCGTCACTCATGTTTGGCCGTCGAGTCGAAATGTTCACATGTACATACGGTCCTCGGGATAATCGTGACTCGTGGACGACTCCTGGTCGGCGAGCGTGGCCATCCGTTCGGCTAACTGTTCGTAGTACTCCTTGAGCTGTTCGCCCAGTTGCCGGAGTTCGCTCTCGTCGATTTCGAACCCGTATATCGTTTCGAGGGCAGCGAGAAGCTTCAACGACGCTTCGATGTCGGGTCCCGGCGGGTGAGTCGGCGTGATGAGTACGCCGGTTTCCGGTGCCGTCTCGTCGAGGCTCTTCATCACGACTTCCCCGACGACACCGTCGAGAACGCCGCCCTTCAACGGTTGATACGGTGTGTTCGTGAGCCGCCTCTCACGGTATCCCGGTGTCGCGACGTGGAACACCTCGTGCTCGTCCGGCCCGTGGGGAAAGGGGATTCCGTGGAGGGCGATGATCTCGTCAATCTCGTGTTGGGCGGTCCACTCGAGGAGCGCGTCGGCGTACGACCGACCGGCCCACGCCGGCACGAACAGTTCGCCGCCGAGTACCGTCAGTCCGAGACCCTCGAGCGCGTACAACCGGCTGTGGTGTCGCGGGACGCCGTCCTCGAACGGGGTAATCGCTGGGAGGTCCGACGGGGCGATGTGACCGATCTGGGTCCCGTTACGATGACGAACGAGGTAATCGGCGGCCGTAACCCCGGCCATACCGAGGTGGGAGTGGCTGAGAACGAGCGGGTTAGTGGGGTCACTATCCGCCGATACGTTGATCTCGAACGAGGTATCACGTACCATGCATTCTCCCAGTCGGTCGGAGAGATAGTAATCGTTCGTATCGCCACACTTCACCGCTATCGATACGAAACATGCCTTACTAGCTTCTCCTCAACTCGGAATCACCCACATCTTATTTTACGCAAGCGACGATTGGTTAGAGTAGAGAGACCCTCTCGGCCTGGCATCGGAGGTGTGAATATCGCTCTCGTTCGATTCACTACCGAAATCGTCGTTGGAAGCATACTGAGTAGTTCTGATTTCGCCCTGTGTCCCCCCCTCTTACCCTCATAACAAGACAATTACAAATATTCTCGAACCGAATTCACCTCCATGGCTAGCCTGATGCCGAAGAGTGCACGCGAGTGGGTCGCGTGGTTGAGCCCCGCAGCACTGATCCTAGTTGGTGCGATATTCCTGTTCATCCCACTTCCGCCGACGTCGATGATTGGAATCGCACTCGTCCTCCTCGGGGTCGTCCTCTGGGTCGTCGACTACTTCGGCGGGGAACGTGAAGAGAGAGGCCGTACCGCTTGAGAGGAGAATAGAGAGACGTGAATCAGTCGATATTACGTTTGCGTGAAATCCCACGATGCCAGAATGTAAAGAGTGTGGTCGTTTCGTAACTCGGGACTTCGTCCGAGTGTTCGGAACCAACGAGCGTGAAGTGTTCGGGTGCCCCGAGTGTATCGGGTTCAGTGGTCTCAATCGCGGTGAGGCGGCGAGTCCGAACGGGTGACGACGGTTGTATCAGTCGCGACTGCTCCGATTGATTCCACTCAACGTACCACTTCGCGAGTGACTGTCGATTATCGGGTCGGCTGGTGGGGAAAGAGTAACTTCATCCGCCGTTCGCTCGATCAATCGGTATGTCGATTCAGTTGAGGACTAAGGAGCGCGTCGATGTCGTGGACGTGACGGAGAACGTGGGTAAATCGATCCCCAGTGCGTTCGAACGGGGTCTCTGTACAGTATTCGTCCCCCATACGACGGCAGGTGTCGTCGTCAACGAACACGAGACTCGACTCTTAGCCGATCTCGAACGGGCGCTCGAACGACTCGTCGCCGAGAACGGGAAGTACGAACACGATACGATCGACGACAACGCGGATGCCCACCTCCGTTCGATGCTCCTCGGCGAGAGCGTGTCGGTTCCGGTCGTAGACGGTGACCTCGCTCTCGGGACGTGGCAGTCCGTCCTCTTCGTGGAGTGCGATGGACCGCGGACGAGGTCGGTGAAGGTAGCGCTCACGTCGGAGTAGCGTAGATGGACGCCTCTCGGACTGAGCAGGCCTCATCCCTGTTCGGAACGACGATAACCGACGGCCGACCGCTGGAGTTAGATTCCCGTGAACGAAACCCGGTGGCCGAAGCTTCGAGCTAAAGTTCTTCTAGTTGACCACAACGGAACCGTGACTCGCGAGAACGATTGCGTACCCAACCATAACGTAACCGAGAACGAACGCTCAATCATCTAGTCGGCAGATTTATGTGTAGATGTCTGAACGATGCGACTAGAATGGCCCGAGAGAACAGATTCACGCGGCGGACTGCACTCCGGACGGGGGCGGCCGCGACCGGGTTGCTCGGCCTCGGTGTGGGAGTCGGAACGGCACAGTCGGACTCGGACGACGGCTGCTACTACCAGGTCGACTTCGTTGCGGGTGACCCGATTGGCGTGTTGGGTGAGACGCCCGACGCGTTCTACGGCAGACAGACCCGGCTCATCCAGTACGTCCACGGAGACGAAACGGGAGTCACTAGACGAGACACGTGGCTCAACTCGCTCGACTCCGAGGTCCGCGAGTGCGTCTCCGCCGACCCCATCGAGGTGGCTGGCGAAAACGCCTCGATCGAGTTCACGGTGGCGGACGGCTGTGGAGGAACGTTCTCGCTCGCTGTCTACGCCCTCCCAGAAGGAGAGTTCTCCTTCGACACCGAACAGGAACTCTTCGACGCAGTCACGGGCACGTTCGGCTCGGGCACCCACCGACTGAACGTCTCGCTTCCGTGCACGATTCCGTCGCCCCCGCTCGAAATGAGCCGGTTGATTCGAGACGATGCTCAACCGGGCGACGACTTCGGGTGGTCAGTCGATGCGTGGATGGAGCGTCTCGTCGTCGGAGCACCCTCAGCCGCACCCCAAGGGACGACAACTCTCCCTTCTCGGGAGCGGCGTACGTCTTCGACCGGTCGGACGGAGAGTGGACGCAATCGCAGACGTTCACCGGCCAGTCAACAGCTAGCAGCGGCCTCGGGTGGGACGTCTCCATAGCGGAGAACAGGTTGAGCGCGCTCGTCTCTGCCCCGGATGACGGATCGGTGTTCCTCTTCAGGTACGACTCCGAAACGAAGAGGTGGAACCAGCAAAACCAGTTCACGGGGGGCGAACGGGGTCAACGCTTCGGACACGCGGTCGATATACGGGGGGTTATCCGAGCTCCGATCTTGGACGGTGCGGAAGACGATGAAGCAACGGGAAGTGCCTACCTCTCCGGGCGAGCCCCGAAGGAGGTCGCCGCGAGCGGGACCAGGCAGTTCGGAATTTCCGTAGACTTCGCTGAGGACACAGCAGCTGCCATCGTGGGCGCGCCCGACGTGCGAGACGGGACCGGCGCAGCGTACATATTTTACGAGGATATCACTGAATTTATTCCTGAGACACCCACCGAGTACTATTGGACTATCGGTTACCCTGTCGTTCCGGATGACGAGTTGGACGAGGGCACTCGATTCGGCATCTCCGTCGGTATGAACCACCGTTACGCAGTCGTCGGAGCAGACGGCGGCGGTGATAGTTCACACGCTGGCGCAGCGTACGTGTTCCGCGGCAGAAGCCAGTGGAAGAAGCTCACGCCGGACGACGGCTTCGTCCGCGTCCGAGAGGAAACTATTGACTATCCCCTCATTTCTGTCCTCTCGGGTCAGGCAAACGTACCTCGTAGCAATAACGCGCATGCTATCCGCAGTACGTTTGATTTCTCTTTAGGAGTGCTATTGTTGAGTAATGGAGAACAACCCTCCCTCCGGCGGGCTTTACGAACGTACTGCTGTAATTCGAGGTTGCCGAGGTTAGCGTAGAGTTTGAGCAGTTAAGCCGGGTCGATACGTGGCGCTTCTCTGTCAGCCGCAAGGGAAGGGGACGCTCGTGGGAGAGGAGTTCGTGACGCCGACCTAAGAATATTTGATGGAGGGCTTCGTAGGCGGGAGTGGAGTTCAGACGATGGCAACTCGCAGCAATCCCTTCGAGGACATCGAACAGATGTTTGAGCGTATGAGCCGGCAGTTCGACGAAGCCGCCCGGAACTGGGACGCCAATGGGCCGTTCGCCGGGTGGGCGGAACGGGAGTCGATGGCGATTGACCTCGCGGAGCGCGACGACGAGTTCGTCGTCACTGTCGACCTCCCGGGATTCGAACGCGACGACGTGGACATCCGTGTCACCGATCACACGCTCCGAATCGAAGCCGAACGCGAACGATCGGTCGACGAAGAGGAGGAGAACTACCTCCGGCACGAGCGAGGGCACGAATCCGCTCGGCGGTCGATCCGGCTGCCGGACGAAGTCGACACCGACGCGGTCAGCGCGCGGATGACGAACGGCGTCCTGACCGTCACGCTCCCACGAACCGAGGCCGAAACCGCTCGAAAGATAGAGGTCGAATAGACTCGGCTCTCTCCGGAGGGCCGTCCTTCCGAACCCGATGCACGACCGACACGGAGTAGCACCGGTTACGCCATACTTCTTTACAGCGCGTCGACTCGACAGTGAGCGCTACTCCTCGTCCTCACTCTCGTTCTCGGGGGCAACTTATCGAGCTTCCCCTTGGGTGAGACTGGAGGCGCGCTCGGAGTACTCCCGGAGTGTGCCGTCGAGTCTCTCCCGTGTCGCCTCCTCGAGAGTTTCTCCTCCAAGATACCCCCCGACGGGGTCTCCGAGTGGTACTCACAGACCACCACGGGTCCGTCCTCTCCGAGCGGGTACTGCTCACGATTCCGTGCTCGTCAGTACCATCACTTGCGGCGCGTATCGACGTTGTTCCCCACCTCGTCGCCAAGGCCGGGGAAGAACCGGGAAGACAGACGAGTGACTATCGATTCGGTCACTCGAATGTTTGGGGACGAGGTGCCGTGGTCGTCTCTGAGACGTCCACTGAGGGTACTCTTAGCAAAGGAACGTCTCGAACCAGTCGCCTGCGAGATCCGCTACCTCCTCGAGTTCGCCGGCGCCCTCGAAGAGATGCCCCGCCCCCCGTACGACACGGAGTTCCTTCGTGCACGTGAGCTCCTCAAACCCCGCTCGGTTGAGCTGTAACACCCCAGTGTCGGCACCGCCGACGATGAACAGCGTCGCCGCCGTCACGTCCGGTAACCGCTCGGAGGCGAGGTCGACGCGTCCGCCGCGCGAGACGACGGCGGTGATGTCGTCACCGCGGTCCGCCGCCGTCCGTAACGCCGCCGCCGCTCCAGTACTCGATCCGAAGTAGCCGAGCGGCATCTCGTGTACGTCCTCGCGGCCGCGTAGCCAGTTGGTCGCACCCGACAACCGCTCGACGAGTAGGTCGACGTCGAATCGGGTCGCGTAGGTTTCGTCCTCGCGTTCGGTCAGTAGATCGAAGAGGAGCGTCCCGAGCCCGTGGTCGTGAAGCGCCTCCGCGACGAACGCGTTCCGCGGGCTCTTCCTGCTGCTGCCGCTGCCGTGAGCAAACACGACTAGTCCCTTCCCCGCTTCCGGAACAACGAGTTCGCCACCGAGTTCGACTCCGTCGACGGGGATCGCCACTGACTCCATCTCAGGTTCCATGACGATAGTAGGGCGGGAACGTTGGTTAGCTTTCCTTCCAATCCCCCATCGCGTACGGAGTTCGTTCTTCGGTCTTCTCCGCCTGTGTCGCACGAACAGTAAGGACCGGAACAGGAGATAGCCGGAGAACGCGTTCCGTGACGCTGCCGAGGACGTAACGTTCGATGCCGCGCCGGCCGTGGGTCCCCATGACCACGAGGTCGATCCCCTCGTCGTCGATGTACTTCAGGATCACTTCGAACGGCGTCCCCCGGTGAACTTCGCCGACAGCCGAGCCCACCCCCTCGTCCCGTGCGTGCTTTACGGCCTCCACAACCGACCGTTTGGCGTCGTCGCGAACCGCCGCGACCACCCGTTGTGTGTAGCCGTCGAGCGGCAGGATATTGTCGTCCACGACCGAAAGGACGTGGAGCGCCGACCCGTCGAATTTGGCTATCCCGATCGCCTCGTCAAGCGCTCGATCGGAGGCTGTACTGCCGTCGGTCGGGACGAGAATCGTATCGTACATGGTACTCTCACTCAGCGATGGAAGCCGATCCGGCCCCGAGTCGCTTAGCTGTTCGTGGTGATATCACCCGAACCGAACGTGACAGTTGTCCAATACTCCAATCAGTTGAATGGTGTCCACTCGAACGAGCGTTCATAAGGGGGTCAGTATGTTCAGAGACCGAGCCGATGCCGGCCGGCAATTAGCTGACCTCCTCGACGACTACGATGTCGGAGCGGAGGACGTGTTCTGTGTCGAGACACCGCCGTTGTTCCAAGCGGTCGGGCAGTTCTACGATCACTTCGAACAGGCCGCGAACGACTGGGCCAGACGCTACCTCCGGAACGAGAACGAGGACGAGCGAGAGACGCGATTCCTCCCCGTCTCGGACACGGATGGCCGTCCGCCCGTCTACCTCGCCTCACGATGGTTCTGGTTCCGGTCGTCGCCGCACGTCGTGTTACTGTACTTCGATACGCTTCGACCGCTGTCGTTTCCTGAGGCTGACCCGCAGGACGCCGTTGTTGTAGGAGGCCGAAACGCGGTCCTCGTCGACCGGGTCGGGGAGTCGAATCACCTGCCGCTTCTCTCCTCGGGAGCGCTCTCTCCGGAGGTACGTCACGTTCTCGTCGTCGCTCCCGTAGTCAACAGCGACCTGTAGTCTGTTCTTCCGGACGCTGACGTCGAGGTCCTGTTTTCGTACCCCGGGTACTTCGATATCGACGAGCAACTCGTCGTTCCGGTCCACGACGTCCACGGGAAACGTCTTCGACCGCTCCTTCGAACGGTTGACGAGGGACGACACTCGCTCACGGCGGGTTCGCTTTCGTGGTGACGTACTGCCTCCGAACGGGAAGACGCCGCAGACGGGCTTAAAACCCGATACCGTCGGACGGGTTCTCTTCTCACCCTTTGATGTTCGCCACCGGGCGCATCCGTGCGACCTTGGTCCCGATTCCGAGCGCGTCGCTCACGCGGATCACCTCGTCGATGTCCTTGTACGCGCCGGGGGCCTCCTCGGTCAGCGTCCCCCTCGACCGGGCCTTGACGTATATCCCCTGCTCGCGGAGTCCGGTTCGCAACTGGTCCGCCGCGTACTCCTGTTTCGCCTGCGTGCGGGACATCACTCGCCCCGCGCCGTGTGCGGTCGACCCGAAGCTCAGGTCGAGCGACCGGGGACCGCCGGCGAGGACGTACGAGTGGGTCCCCATGCTCCCGGGGAGGAGCACCGGTTGCCCGACGTCTCGATAGGCTTCAGGGACCTCGGGCCGACCGGCGGGGAACGCTCGTGTCGCCCCCTTTCGATGGACGAGTACCTCCGTCTCTCCCCCGTCGACCCTGTGGCGTTCCTTCTTCGCGATGTTGTGACACACGTCGTAGAGCAACTCGACCGTCGGGTCGTCGAACGTCTCGTCGAAGACTTCGCGGACCGCGTGCGTCATCGCCTGTCGGTTCGCCCACGCGAAGTTCGCCGCCGCGTTCATCGCCGCCCAGTAGTCGTCCGCGAGTTGCTCTCCGAGCGGAGCGTAGACGAGTTGCCGGTCGGGAAGCGAATCCGCGACCTCCGGGAACGCTCGCTCGAACTTCCGGATGTACTCGGTGCACGTCTGGTGGCCGAGCCCACGCGACCCCGAGTGGATCATCACGACGATTTGCTCTTCGTCGACACCGTACGCCGCCGCCGTCTCGTCGTCGTAGACGTCGGCCACGCGCTGGACTTCGAGGAAGTGGTTCCCCGACCCGAGCGAGCCGACCTGGTTCACGCCGCGCTTCATCGCCTCCGGCGGCACCTTCCCGGCGTCGCCGGGAAGGCGACCGTTCTCCTCGCAGTGTGCGAGGTCGACTTCGGTCGCGTAGCCGCGTTCGCGCATCCAGTCGAGACCCCGTTCGAGGATCGCCCGTACGTCGTCGAGGTCGGTGTCGACGTAGCCACCCTTCCCGAGACCCGTCGGGATCGACTCGTAGAGTCGGTCGACGAGGTCTCCCTCGAGGCCGGTTACCTCGTCGTAGTAGAGGTCGGTCCGCAACAGACGGACGCCGCAGTTGATGTCGAACCCGATCCCGCCGGGGCTGATCACGCCCTCGTCGAGGTCGACCGCCGCGACGCCGCCGATGGGAAACCCGTATCCCTGGTGGCCGTCGGGCAGGACGAGGGCGAATCTCTGAATACCGGGTAGCGTCGCGACGTTCCGTATCTGTGCGAGCGTCAAGTCGCCCGTGGTCCGCATCTCCTCGATTAGCGCCTCCGACCCGTAGACCCGCGCCGGAACGCGCATGTCACCGCTCTTCGGAATCTCGTAGATGTTCTCGGCGACTTCCGCGAGTGGACTCTGCGACGACATCTGCTCAGGAGCCGTCGTCCCACTCGGAGACGATTTCCGCGAGACGGTTCGAGAGTTCGCGTGTCTGTTCCTCCGAGAGGTCGACCAGCGCGACCCGTCTGTACTCGCTCGATTTCGATTCGGGTTGAACGCGATGATATCCGTCGAGTTCGACTGTGCGCTTGCCGCCCGCCGCTCGAACACGAACGTCGATGTCTTGGTATTCCATGGCTGGTAGTTACCGCTGTCCGCTCCGATTGCCTCTCAGTTCACACGTCCAGGACCGCCTCGATAGTCCAGTGGTCGTTCGACTCGACCCCATCTGACTGTCGGTCGGGCTTTGATGTCGAGTAACGACCGATCTGACGGGACGGGACCCGCGAGAACCCGCGCGGACAGTCGATACCTCCGTCTCTTCGATCTCCACACCGTCCGTACGGACGGCGACGACGTCCTCGAGGTCTTGAAACAGGATCGACTGGTTCGAGAAATCGTACAGGATCGCCTCTCTGTCCCGCGCTTCTCTCCCTGTCATTATCTCGTGTGTTCCGTTCGGTGACGCCGATTCACGTCCTCCGCCGACGAAGTGGGAGACGGACTCGACGACTGCCGCGAACGCCGCTTCGAGCGTCTCGCCGGTCGTCCGAAACTTCACGTCGGCCGGGTGATCGAGGATCTCGTAACTCATCGAATTCACCGTTCTCTGCCCCCTAGCACGAGACGTTCGCTCCCCGTCCCTATCTTCGTTACGGTGGCTCGTCCCGTTTCGAAGAGGAATCGCCGGAGGAGCCATTGTGGCGGGAGATGAATCCGGGTGCACGGTGTCGAAACGCCATCGTCGCTGTAACCTCCGCGGGAAGGGCTTCGAAACAGGTGACGAACTCGAAGACCACATCGAACGCCGGCGTCCGAAGACGGACGTCCAGTGATGGGTCGTCACCTTCGCTCGTGTCGGTCGCAATGCTGTACTCCTCTTCATCCCATACTCGCTCTGGGTGAGTTTCACAACCTATCTCGACGTAGAAGTCTGGCGACTGAACGACCAGTGGGCACCCGCGGAGGCGAGGTGGAGAATACCTGATTGGTCAGGAGCAACTATCTGTCCAGTCTTCTCCAGTCCTGGTTCATGAGACGGCCTGGCGGCACTACTTAGCGGGACTGATACCCCGTACCCGTGTTGGTGAGTGGAGTAGTTCCTGGTTGTGTCTGAGAGTATAAATCGTTCGGAGGTTTCGGAACGACCGGAGTTCCGAATGTTCAGACCGACCGTTGTTCGAACTCTCTCATCTTCTCAATCGACTCCAGTCCGTCGACCACTAGTACTACGTTGAGATGGCGGTCTTTCTGGCACTGTCTAGTTAAGTCAGATTGAGAAGCGAGTAGACCGTTAGGTCACTCGGTTCAGATGCTCACAGACCTGCTCACTGAATCGATTGTGGCGATTTCAAAGAATATGTGGAGCGTGAGCGAACGGCGACGCCCGCCCGTGCGTGGCCATTCGCCTCCCCGCGACTGGTGTTCACTCAGAGGTACAACAACGATTCTCGCTGAATCAGGCGCTCAACGCTCTCGTCAGGCATTCTTCCAATGGGGTGCATCGAATAGCTGATAGCGTTCCCGACCCGCCGACGTTCACGAGAGCGGAGTTCTCGGCAGCCAACCAGAACGCTTCGTGTTCTGGTGACGGCGCAACTGAGGCGAGCCGCGGTCGACGAGACCGCTGTCAATATCGACGGCGAGTGGTCTTGGCTGTACGCTGCAATAGACACCGAGACAACACTCACTCTCGACGCCCGATTGTTCGACCGTCACGAAACCGAGCCGGCAACAACGTTTCTCCACGGCGTCACCGAGAAACAGAAGTGTTCAGACACCGTGTGTCTCGTCGATACTGTGTCTACCGGACTGCTCTCTCTCGATTAGGTTGGCGGTCAGGTCGACTACAGCGAGCGAAACCTGATCGAAAAGTGGTTTCACACCTTCAAGATACGAATTGACCGTTTTCATAAGTTATGGGTGAGCAGTCGACTGAGCGTTCCCAATGTCTTGCGCTGTTCGTCCACTACTACAACGTGCACCGACCGCATCAAACGCTCGACGGGCGAACGCCATCTCGGGGGCTTAACTAGACAGTGCCGTCCGAAACACCGCGATAACGGTCGCGACCGCTCTCGTCTGCACGGGACGGTCGGGGGACCGCGGCGTGGTCCCCTCGAGCGCGGACGAACCGGACGCCACCTCGGGGGTGCTCCGAGCGCCCCTCCGAGGCCGAGACCGGAGACGCGACGGACTCGACCGCTCGGTCACCGTCTCAACCGACTCCTTATCGGGGGCGACGAGCCTCGACGTCGGGAAGGTCCGGGAATCCCGCGTGTGGCTCCCGCTGATACCAGTAGGCGACCGAGGCGACGTCGTCCGAGCGCTCGAACAACTCCCCTCGGTGTCCGATGTCCTGGACGGTGACCCGGAGGTCCTCCCGAAACCGGATCGGGTCCGGAACGTGCCAGCGGTAGAGGCCGTGTTTCGGAACGGCGTTCTGTCCCGCCTCGTCGTACTGGGGGTAACCGAGGTACGGCGTCGAGAACGTCTCGTTGTCGCCGAACGCCCACGCCCCGCCGACGTAGTCCTCCGTCCCGGTGCCGCAGATGGTGGGGTACTCGTCGTCGCCGTCGGTGTAGAACTTCACCTCCCCCTCCCCCCACCAGTTCGCCCCGAGGGCGGCCCACGACAGGTGGGTCCCGGCGTAGTGGCCGTCGCCTTCGACCCCGTCGACGATGGTGTGGTCCTCCCCCGGCGAAACCGGGTTCGACCGCCGCCACTGCGCGTGGAGGTACGGCGTCCCCTCGGCTATCTCGTCGACGATCGAGTAGTCGATCTGGTAGAAGAAGAACGGGCCGTCGACGTCGACGGTCGACTGGTTCTCGACGGTGACCGTCGCTCGCTCGCGGAACGGCATCGGGAGGTACGTGTTCATCCCCCCGTTCGACCCGACGGCGACGGGCTGTGAGTTGACGTCGCAGTAACGGCCGTGTCCGCAGCAGAAGAAGTCGCCGAGCGGTACCTCGACCGACGGCTCGTCCTCGCCGTCCCAGTACACCCGCAAGACGAGATCGCGGATCAGGTGGTTCCGGCCGTGGAGTTCGTTGGGGACGGTGAGCCAGACGTGTCTGATCACCCCCGGTCCGTCGACGTCGGCGATCGTCGCCGTCTCCCCCGCGTCGATCGGGATGTTCGGTCTCCCCTTCCGTCCCGGTCCGAGGTCGCTCGACGCCTGCCCACCGGCGCCGACCGCCCCGTCGGGGTTTTCGGCCGTGAGCGCCCGGCTCTCTTCGTCGCGCAGTTCGGTCAACCCGCCGAGACCCGTGCTGAGGTCCATACCGATGGGCGACACCACCGCTGCCCTTAGCAGTAGGGGTCGGATGCACCGGCCGGCGTCCTCCGGCGACGGCGGCACGTTCGGTCGCCGGCCGGGGACCGGTGACCGGCTGGCCGCGGACGCGACGACGCTCGGCGAGGCGTTCGCCGCGGCCGACTGGCGGGGGTCCGCACCGACCGGTACACGTACGCGCAGACGGATCCCTCGACGCTCCCGCACCTCCCGGACGGCGGCTGGCCCCTGGTCGACAACGACCTCGACCCGTACCAACTCGAAAACCGACTCTACGGCCCGGAGTACCTGTCGGTGCGGGCGGCGTGTGAACGGTTCGTCGAATCGTTCCGCGACCGGGGCGGCGACCAACGACCGGACAGGGGAGTGACCGCCCCTCCCGCCGCGGCTGTATCGGAGCGTCGACTCCGACTTCCCCCTCCACACAAACGCTAATGCGGATGCACGTGAACCGCCGTCGATGACCGAGCGACAACTGTTCAGTCACACCGAGTCGGACGACGCGACCGAAGCCAGCGTGCGGGTCGACCTCGACTCGCGCGGCGAGGGGCCCGTCGAGCCGATGCTGTTCGGCAAGTTCTGCGAACACCTCGGGAACAACATCTACCACGGGATGGACGCGCAGATCCTGTTCAACCCCGTACTCGGGGAGTGGCACTTCCGCGCCGGTGACCGGCGTCCGAGCGGCGGGTTCGTCAGCGAGAACGACCCCGAACGGATCCGAGCGGAGGTGGAGACGCACGGCCGACCGCTCGCGTACCCCGGTGAGACGGACCCGGACGCACTGGTCGACGCCTACGAGGACGCGTTCGCGTTCGGGTGGCAGCCGACGGACGGGGACGCGGTGACGGCCAGCCCGGACACCGGTCCGTCGGGTAACCGGGCACAGCGGCTCGAGGTCGACGCCGACGGCGAGGGAATCAGACAGGGGACGAAGCTGCCGCTCCACCGGACCAGCGGCTACGAGTTCAGAATCAGAGCCCGCGCGTCGACGGGGACGACGCTCGACCTCTCGGTCGGGGCCGCGGCGGATGGGGACGCCGAGCCACTGGCGTCGGCGTCGGTCGCCGTCGGTCCGGAGTGGTCGACGGCCGAGGCGACCGTCTCGCTCCCCGAAAACGTCGACGACGACGCGGTGTACGACGTGACCGTAACGGCCCCGGAGGCCGCGAACGTGGTCGTCGAGCGGGTCCTGCTCTACCCCGACGACCACGTCGACCACGCGGACCCCGACGTGGTCGAGTTCCTCCGCGACTCGAACCTCCCGCTGTTGCGCTGGCCGGGCGGGAACTTCGTCTCCGGGTACGACTGGCGCGACGGCGTCGGCCCGGTCGACGACCGACCGACCCGGACCAACCCCGCGTGGAGCGGGCTGGAGTACAACCTGTTCGGGACGACCGAGTTCGTCGACTTCTGTGAGAACGTCGGCTGCGAGCCGTCCATCTGCGTCAACGCTGGCGACGGGACCCCCGAGGAGGCGGCGGCGTGGGTCGAGTACTGCAACGGCGACCCCGACGAGACCGAGATGGGTGCGCTCCGGGCCGAACACGGGTACGAGGAACCGTTCGACATCACCTACTGGGAGGTCGGAAACGAGCTGTACGGGCGGTGGCAGGTCCACTGGACGACGCCGGCGGGCAACGCCGACCGCTACGAACGGTTCCGCGAGGCGATGCTCGACGCCGACCCCGACATCCAGGTGACCGCGTGCGGGTTAGAGACGAACAGCGACGGCCACTGGAACGACGTCCTCCTCGAGGAGTGCGGCGAGGACGTCCGGGCCATCTCCGAACACATCCTCGGCGGCGGGCAGGTGGACGCGGAGACCGACGCGGACGAACTGTTCCACGCGTTCATGGGCTTCCCCGCCCAACTCCGCCGCGAGTTCGGCGACCTGCGGGGGCGGATGGAGGACGCCGGCGTCTCGGACCCGAAACTCGACGTGACCGAACTCCAGTTGTTCGCGAGCTTCCAGTCCGGCGCCGAGGGGGCCGGACGGGAGGGACGGCACGCCACCGACGAGGCGGACGGCGACGACGCGCGGCTCACCCCGGAGACGATGCCGACGCCGACGACGATCAGCGAGGCGCTCTACGACGCGGTCGTCCGCCACGAGTTCATCCGGATGGGTGGGTTCGTCGAGATGCTCACCCACTCCGCGACGGTGAACCACGGCGGCGGGCTCTGGAAGGAGGGCGAGCGGGTCTGGGCGAACCCGTGCCACTACGGGCGGTCGATGGGGTCCGAGCTCGCCGGCAAGACGCCGGTCGGCGTCGAGGCGACCTGCGGGACTATCGAAACCGAGACGGCGTTCCGCGAGATCGAACCGGTCGAGGGCGTCCCGGCGCTCGACGCGGTGGCGGCCGTCGACGAGGCGTCGTCGGAGCTCACGCTGGTGGTCGTCAACCGGCGGAGCGGCGGTGAGACGGTCGAACTCGCGGTCGACACGGCCGGATTCGACGCCGGCGACCGGGCCGAAGTCGCGACCCTCTCCGGCGAGACGATGTACGACGAGAACACCCGCGAGCACCCCGAGCGCGTCGTCCCAGAGGAGACGGTCGTGGAGGTCGCAGACGGCGGCGTGGCGCTCGACCTGGAACCCTACTCGATGGTGCGGCTCACGGTTCCCGCCGGCGAGTAAGCCCGCGGACCCCGGTCGCCGCCCGCCGGTCTCGACCCGACCAGCGGCGAGAACGGCTCGCCGGCGGCGAACCTATTCGCCATCGACGAACTAGACGGATTACAGGGGTATCCTTGTAACCCCGACGGCGCGTATCCGCCGAGATCGTCCACATTAGCGGGTCTCGAACGTACTCTGCATGTTCGTACAGGAGAAATCGTGAGCGCTCTGTCTCTCAGACGAGTGCAGCCACACCTCGTCGTTCGATACCACACACCAGAGGTTTATACGCGCGGTGCCCGAAACGCGTGACCGTGCTCTCGAACGGAGACGCTGAGGCGTCGGAGGTGACGTGACGTGAGCGACCGGCCCAACGTGCTGTGGGTCTGCGCGGACCAGCTCCGAGCCGACGCGCTCGGCTGTTACGGCAACGGGTTCGTCGACACTCCCAACGTCGACCGACTCGCCGCCGAGGGCGTCCGGTTCACCGACGCGTACGCGCAGAGCCCCGTGTGCGCACCGAGCCGAGCCAGCTTCCTCACCGGCCGGTACCCCAGGACGACCGGCGTTCGGGGAAACGGCCACCCGATACGACCGACCGAGACGCCGGTCACGAAACTCCTCGCCGACGACGGCTACGTCTGCGGGCTCTCGGGGAAGCTCCACACCGCGCCGGCGCACCCGAACCGCGACGCCGGTCCGACCACGGAACGACGGATCGACGACGGCTACTCGGAGTTCCACTGGTCGCACGACCCGCGACGGGACTGGATGACGAACGAGTACCAGCACTGGCTCAGGGAGCGTGGCGTCGACTACGACCCGACGCCCCACCCCCAGTCCGAGTATATCGAACGCGGGATGGCCCCGGAGCACCACCAGACCACCTGGTGTGCACAGACGGCGATCGACTTCGTCGAGGACGCCGCCGCGTTCGATGCGCCGTGGCTCTACTCGGTGAACTTCTTCGACCCTCACCACTCGTTCCGGGTTCCCGGCGGGTCCCTCGACCGCTACCGCGACCGACTCGACGAGATTCCACTGCCGGAGTACGAGGACGGGGAGTTGGCGGACAAACCCGATACCCAGCGTCGGTGCCACGAGGGCGCGTACAACGACCCCGGCCTCTTCCCGTACGTCGACATGGACGCCGAGGACCACCGGCTGATCCGAGCGGCGTACTGGGCGATGGTCGACCTCATCGACGAACAGGTCGGCCGACTGCTCGACGCGCTCGAACGAACCGACCAACGCGACGACACGCTCGTGATATTCATGTCGGACCACGGCGAGATGCTCGGCGACCACGGCATCTACCTCAAGGGGCCGTTCTGCTACGACGAACTCCTGCGCGTGCCGCTCGTCGTCTCCCAACCCGGGACCGTCCGCGAGGGCGAGACCGCGGAGGGTCTCGTCGAGTTGGTCGACCTCGCGCCGACGATACAGGAGGCAGCGGGGGAGGAACCGTACGTGGGAATGCAGGGGGAGTCGCGCTGGCCCTACCTCTCGGGCGCGGCAGGGGACGACGGCCGCGACGCCGTCTACGCCGAGTGTTACGACCTGGTCCAGTGGGAGCAGGACCCCCCGACCGCGGTGACGATGGTCCGGACCGACGACGCGAAGTGCGTCAGGTGGCACAACCGGGACGCGGGCGAACTCTACGACCTGGACGCCGACCCGGGGGAGACGGAGAACCGGTGGGACGACCCGGGGTACGCCGACGAGAAGCGCGAGCTGCTGGAACTGATGACCGACAGGATGGCCGGGACGGTCGACCCGCTCCCCGAACGCGAGGCCCCGTGGTGACGTCGGTCGCCGAGAACGCTCACCCTTCCCGGCGTTCGGGCGTGTCGTACCGGTACTTCCAGTTGTCGATGGGTTGCTGACCGCCGTCCATACGGAACTCGTGCCCGTTCACGTAGCCGGCCGCCGGCGAGCAGAGGAACGCGACGGCGTGCGCGACTTCCTCGGACCGGGCGAACCGTCCCAGCGGGTTCTGGTCGACGATCTGGTCGCGGGTGCGAGGGTCGAACCCGTCGGTCATCCGCGTGTCGACCCACCCCGGCGCGACCGCGTTGACCCGGACCCCGTCGCGGCCGAGTTCGAGCGCGAGCGTCTTGGCGAGTCCGAGCAGCCCGAACTTCGAGACGTCGTACTGGGGGGACATGCCGACGCCGTTCTTCGTGTGGATCGGGTGACGTTGACGACCCGGCCGTCCCCGCGTTCGACCATCCCGTCGACGGTGTGTTTACAGCAGTGGATCGCGCCGTAGAGGTTGACCGTGAGGTTCTTCTCCCAGACGGACGCGGCGGGCTTGTTCCTGAACCGGTCGCCCTCGCCGATCCCGGCGTTGTTCACGAGGACGTCGACCGTGCCCAGTTCGGCGGCCGCCCGTTCGACCATCGCCTCGACCTCGGCCTCGTCGCTCACGTCCGCGGCGACGGCGACTGCGTCCTGGCCGGCGTCGCGAACCGCTTCGGCGGTCTCCGACGCCGACTCCTCGTCGAGGTCGTTGGCGACGACGTCCGCCCCGTTGTCCCCCAGCAGCTTCGCGATCGCTTCGCCGTTGCCGCGGTCGGCACCCGTGACGAGTGCCGTGCGACCGTCGAGGTCGTACTCCATACACGTCGGGCCGAGCGCAGTCACGTAAGTCCTTTCGCCCGGCGAACGGGGGCGAGGACCGACCGCCACCCGCCCCACGGCGGGCGTATCGGGCTACCGCGCGTCGGACGCCCACTCCTCGGCCTCGTACTGACTTCGGACCCGCCACTCCCGGAGCCGGTCCAGCAGGTCCCGCTTGGCGTCGGCCGCCTCCGGGTCGTCCCACCGGTTCTCCGTCTCCCCCGGGTCGGCGTCCAGGTCGAACAGTTGGCCGTACTCCTCCCCGAGGAAGTGGACCAGCTTCCACCCCTCGCTCCGGACCATCGTCATGTACTCGGCCTCGCGCAGGACGGCGTCCCCCCGCTGTTCCGCGAACACGTACTCTCTACCGCTCCAGTCGGCGTCGCCGCGGAGCGCCGGAGCGAGCGACTCCGCCTGCATCCACTCTGGTACCTCCGCGTCGGCGACGTCGAGGACCGTCGGGCCGAGGTCCATCAGCGAGACCAGGTCGTCGAACCGGCACCCCCCCTCGAACCGGTCGGGCGCCCACACGATAGCGGGGACGCGAACCACCTCGTCGTACATCGTCCACTTCTGGATGTGGCCGTGGTCGCACAGTGCGTCGCCGTGGTCGGAGGTGAAGACGACCACCGCGTCGTCGAGATAGCCGTTCCGGTCGAGTGCGTCGAACACCACCCCGACCTGTTCGTCGATCATCGCCACGTTCGCGTAGTAGTACGCCCGCTGGCGGTGAGCCTGCTCCTCGGTCGGGTTCGACGCGTGGACGACCGAGTCGTGGTCGACCTCTTCGTTGTGTTCGCGGAGCGCTCGCAGCGGCGGCGGCTGGTCCTCCGGGTCGCCCCGGTCGGGGAGCGGCAGGTCCCTCCCCACGTACTCCGCCGCGTACTCGGGCGTCGGGTCGTACGGCGGGTGCGGGCCGGGGAATCCCACCTGGAGGAACAGCGGTCCATCCGGGCTCGGTTTGTCGTCGAGCCACCACTCCGCCGTGTCGCCGACGAACACGTCCGCGTGGGTGCCCTCCGGGCGTTCCCACTCGAACGCGCCCATCCGCTCCTCGTAGTCGTCGCGCTGGCGGTACAGTTCGCGCTGCTGTTTCGTGACCCCCCGCGCCTTGAGCGCCTTGTCCCACTCGTCGAAGTAGTAACGGTCCGACAGGTAGCGGTCCTTGTTCTCGACGACGTACCGCTCGTCGAACCCCATCGGCGTCTCGTACGGCTGGGTGTGCATCTTGCCCACGTTGACGCAGTAGTAGCCGGCGTCGGAGAGGTTCTCCACCCACGACCGCTCCCACGAGTCCCCGTTCCGGTGGATACCGGTCGTGTGCGGGTACAGCCCCGTGAACAGACTCGCACGCGAGGGCGCACACGACGCCGCGGGGGTGTGACAGTTCGTGAACGCCACCCCCTCGTCGACGAGACGGTCGAGGTTCGGCGTGTCCATGTACTCGTACCCTAGCGACCGGATGGTGTCGAACCGCTGCTGGTCGGTGATGACGAAGACGACGTTTGGCTGACCCGCGGGCATTGCGTTCCACCGTTCCTATGGCCGACGCACTAAATCAAACTACGGGTCGGGGGGCGACGTTCGACCCGACACGGACGGTCTCGTTCGACTAGGCGGTCCGTGTAGGTGCTCGGGGAGAGCCGACCGCCTCCCCGTGGGTTCCCCGGGAGTAGGGGCACCGGTCGGTTCTGAAGGGCTCGAATCACCCCTCGGAACGGTCGATGCCCGGTCTGACTCGGGCCGACGGGCGTGTCCGGGACCAGTCACAGCCTCTCGTGCGACGTCCGGTCGGGGTACTCGGTCACCGTCCGTTCCAGCGCGGCGACCTGTTCGTCCGAGCGTCCCAACTGCCGGTAGCGGTCGAGCAGTTCGGTCGGGTCGAGGTAGAGGTACGGTCCGTACGTCGCCATCGCCGCGAGCGGGTCGCGACCGCGGGTATCGGCCGGTCGCTGGCGCTGCCAGTCGGTCGAGACGGCGTCGGCGATCCACCCGTCGAGTCGGCGCCGGAGTCGGTCGACGACCTCGGGACGCTCGGCGACGAGGTTCTCCGTCAGATGGGGGTCCGCGTCGAGGTCGTGGAGCAGTTCGAGTCCGTCACCCGGGAGGTCCGGGTCGTTGAACATCCCCGGATAGACGAACGCGCCCGGGTTGAGCAGGCGGATGTACACCCAGTCGTCCTCGTAGACGGCACGGCCGAACGTGTAGATGCCGTGGCCGCTGACGAGGAACTCCCGACCGTCGAAGCCGTCGCCGGTGAGCGCCGGCGTGAACGGTTCGGCGTCCCACCCGTCGGGCACGTCGACGTCGAACAGGTCGCAGACGGTCGCCATCAGGTCGAACTGGTAGACGAACTCGTCGACGCTCCCTCCGCTCCCGTCGGTGACGCCCGGCCACGAGACGATAAGCGGGACGCGCTGGCAGGGCGGGTGTGGGAGTGCGTGCTCCGCGTAGATGCCGTGTTCGCCGAGGGCTTCCCCGTGGTCGCCGGTCACGACGACGGCGGTGTCCTCTCTCACCCCCGCCCGCTCGAGTCGCTCGAGGAGGACCGCTACCTCGTCGTCCACCTTCCGGACCGCGGCGTCGTAGCCGTCGATGAACCGTTCGGCGTCGGCGCGGTCCTCCACCCGTTCGGGCATCGGCCACTCCTCGTACTTGCGCTCGAACCACTCGCTGCCGTACTCGCTCGGGTTCGGCCACAGGTCCGCGGTCCGTGCGCCGGCCATCCCCTGCTGGTCGGCGATGGCGTCCTCGTCGGGGAACGGTGCGGCGTCGCCGGAGTCGCGTACCTCGTCGACGTACTCGTCGATGCCCAAGTAGGGGTGGTGGACGTCCCAGTAGTTGACGTGGAGCAACCAGTCGTCCTCGGTCGCGTGCGCGTCGAGCCACGTCGTCGCGGCCTCCGTGACGTCGGCCGCGTCCTCGACCGCCAGCAACCCCGTCTCGGCGGTCGGCTGGATCGACTCCTGAAACGCGCCGCTGAAGTGGTACGCCATGTGGCGCTCCGCGAAACTGCTCACCGACGCCGTGTAGACGTCGCTGTGCGCGAGGTGCTGGAAGCTCATGAGCCGGTCGTCGTCCAAGTCGTGCCCGGTTCCGGGGTTGTCGTACCACTGGCCGTCGCCGTAGTGTGTGACGACCCCCGACCTGATCCCGTGTCTGCACGTCGCGAGTGCGGTCCGCGACGGGAGGCACGGGGAGTCCGACACGTAACACCGCTCGAATCGGACGCTCTCGTTCGCGAGTCGGTCGATGGTCGGGGACGTGTCGCGGTCGTAGCCGTAACACCCCAGGTGGTCGGGCCGCAGCGAGTCGATGTCGACGACGAGGACTCTCATACAACCCAATCGGATCCAGTAGCCACTTAAAGCCCGCCGTCGCTAAAAACAGGGACGATACGCTTCCACTCCGTGGGACGTCGTTCCTCGGGGAGATACTTCACCCCCTTCGCGTCTACGGGTGGGACCGTTGTCGGGCGAGGAGATGACCGGTTCTTCGCCGGTCGGACCCCCCTCGGTCGCTGCGTCCGTCGTCGACCGCCGACGGTGAACGGGAGCCGAGCGTCCGGTTCCAGCGCGTTACACCGGGGCGAACCGCCCTCCGAACCCTCCACGGAAACCATTATGTCGTCACTCCGTGAGGGGGGGAAACGAACGATGAACAAGCGTCGCGAGACCAACGAACGTGGGAAGTACGTCATCCTCTACGAGTTCGCGGAGTCGACCGAGTCCGGGGACGCGGACCGGGAAACGGACGATCGAGCGGGTTCGGAGGAGGAAGGGGCGTAGTGTCGGAACTCCGGTGGGACCCGGTGCGTCGGGAGTGGGTCGTCACGGCGACCCACCGACAGGGGCGGACGTTCAAGCCGCCGGCCGACTACTGTCCGTTCTGTCCCACCGAGGGGGGGGCGGACCACCCGACGGCCGTCCCAGCGGAGACGTACGACATCGCCGTCGTCGAGAACGGCTTCCCGTCGCTCCAGCCGTCACCGCCGGAACCGGCAGTCGAAGGCGGAGGCTTGTTCGACTCGGCGGAGGCCGTCGGTGCCTGCGAGGTGGTTCTCTTCACCGAGGACCACGACGGCGTGATGTCGGAGGAGCCGACGAACCGGTTCCGAAATCTCGTCGCCGTCTGGCAGGACCGGTACCAGAGCCTCGGAGAGGTATCGGAACACGAGTATGTATTTATCTTCGAGAATAAGGGGGAAGAGATGGGGGTGACGCTCGAACATCCCCACGGCCAGATATACGCGTACCCCTTCGTCCCGCCGCTGATACGT
Source organism: Halorarum sp. SLYT50 (assembly GCF_059821265.1). Lineage (NCBI taxonomy): Archaea > Methanobacteriati > Methanobacteriota > Halobacteria > Halobacteriales > Haloferacaceae > Halorarum > Halorarum sp. SLYT50. The sequence goes on from NZ_JCAMRW010000002.1 coordinate 47,578, forward strand.
CGAGAGTTGGATTCGAGTCGAAGACACCTCGACGAGACGGGACGGTGCCTCTTCTGTGATATCTGTGATGCAGAGCGCGCCGACGGGCGTCGGATCGTCGTCGAGAACGACCGATTCGTCGCGTTCGTCCCGTACTACGCGCGGTACGCGTACGAACTGCACCTCTACCCGAAGGCCCACCGTCCCTCTCTCGAGAGTTTCGACGGAGCGGACCGCCGGGACCTCGGGTCGCTCATGAAACGCGTCCTCGTGGCGTACGACTCGCTCTTCGGGTTCGAGATGCCCTACGTGATGGGACAACACCAGAAACCGACCCGTGAGGGAGAGGAGGCGTACTCCCACTTCCACATCGAGTTCTACCCCCCGTACCGGACGTCGGACAAACTCAAATATCTCGCCGGGAGCGAACGCGGCGCCGGGACGTACATCAACAACGAACTCGCCGAAGACGCCGCGGCCGAACTCCGAGCGGAGGTTCCACCGGCGGATTCGATTTAGCAGGCCGTCCGTCATCGAGAGGGTACCGAGTTCTTCGCGGGTATCGCCCGGATGGTGCTCCGTCGCCTCTCACCGGAGTCGGGTCGAAGCCGTCCTCCGTGCCGGAGCAGTGCGTGACGACACATCGACCGGGCGAAGCGATAGCCCGGCGGCGACGGCGAAGCGCCCCGCTCCGGGCCGAACGACTGCGTTGCGAACAGACGCGGACTCGCGTCTGAGCGGTCAGGAATGTGGTGGGCAGAACGAACGAGTACCCCTACCCGCTGCCCACCGCTGTACCCGAATTATCGGTGTCCTCGGGAATATGCTTTGTGTTCCGTCGTTGCACACGACACCAGTCGCTGGGCGGACGACCCAGAACGGTTCGCCGCGGGGGAAACGTTCAACCGGTCGCCGAAACCACTACTGGTATGACAGGTGACGACACACCAGACGAGACACCGGAGTACGTCATTCCACCGGGTGGCGGCGTCCCGTGGATGGACCTCACGGTCGAGGAGGCGCACCGCCCGCCCGAGCGAGACGTCGCGATCACGGACGTCTCGACGACGGTCGTGCAAGGGAACTTCCGGTGGGGCATCGTCGAAGTCGAGACCGACGCGGGGATTACGGGATACGGGGAGGTCCACGGGGAGGGACCGACCGACCCTGGTCTGCTCGAAGGACAGAACCCGCTGGACGTCGAACGACTGCGCGACATCCGTGGGGTACCCGGACCGGGCGTCGAGATGGCGCTGTGGGACATCAAGGGGAAACTGTTGGACGTGCCCGTCTACGAACTCCTCGGCGGGAAGTACCGCGACAGCGTCCGGGTGTACTGTGACACTCACGGCGGCGAGTCGCTCGGTGGGGCACAGTCCGGGAAGGTCGACCCGCGGGACGTCTACACCCCCTCGTCGTACGCCGACGCGGCCCGAGACGTCGTCGACGCCGGGTTCGACGCGCTGAAGTTCGACCTGGACGTCCGGACGCACGCCGCCGTCGACACGGCCGCGCGCCGACTCGACAACGAGGCCATCGAACACAAGGTGTCGCTCGTCGAGGCCGTCCGCGAGGAGGTGGGGAACGACGTCGACCTGGGGTTCGACCTGCACTGGAACTTCACCGTCGAGACGGCGACCCGCCTCGCGGAGAAACTCGAACCGTACGACCTGGCGTGGCTCGAGGACCCGGTCCCCCCGCGCAAGTACGACGCGCACCGCCGGGTGCGCGAGGCCACCTCCTGTCCCATCATGACCGGCGAGAACCTGCGGGACCCTGGCGAGTTCAAGATGATGCTCGACGCCGAGGGGATGGACGTGGCCGCGCCGGACCCCAACAACTGCGGCGGTCTCCGGAACTTCAAGCGAATCGCCGCGCTCTGTGACCTGGAGGGCGTGCCCATCGTCGCGCACAACATCTGCAGCCCCGTCGCCACGGTGGCGGCCGCCCACGCCGCCGCCGCCGTCCCCAACTTCGTCGCCCTGGAGTACCACGCGTTCGACGTGCCGTGGTGGGAGGACCTGGTGAGCCGGACCGGCGAGTCGGGACCCGTCATCGAGGACGGGCGCATCGACCTGCCGGAGGGACCGGGACTCGGCATCGACGTCGACCCCGACGTAGTCGCCGAGTACCGCGTCGACTGAGAGCGCGGCCGAACGGGACGCGCGCCGTCTTCGCGGCGGGGAAGTGCCGAATCGGGGCCCCGTCCGTATCTTTATGCGAACTGCTAGCAGACGGGGCACGCATGGAGATCACCGAGTTCCGCTTCGAGCGACTGACCGGGACGCTGGAGCGCGACCCCGACGAGTTCTACGAGGACCGCCTCGCGCGCCCGCTCGACGTCTACCCCGAGTTCCGCGCGGAGACGGCGAGGGACGTGTTCGTCGGAGAGGCGAGCGAGGAGACGGGCACCACCGCGACGGACGACGGTATCGAACTCTCGCAAGTGTTCCTGCGCGTCGGGACGACCGGCGACGTGACCGGTCTCGCCGGGCCGGTCGCGGCGGAGTGGGTGCCCCAGATAGCCCGGTTCGAGGGACTACTCGTCGGGGAGGACCCGCGCGCGACCGAGCGCTGCTGGGACCTCATGTACCGGAGCGCGATTCACGGCCGGAAGGGGAAGACGGTCCAGGGGATGAGCGCCGTCGACGTCGCACTGTGGGACGTCAAGGGGAAGGCCGTCGGCGAGCCGGTGTACCGCCTGCTCGGCGGTCCCTGTCGGACCGAACTCCCGGCGTACGCGTCGATGCTGGGGTTCCCGACCGACCCCGACGCGGTGGGCGAGCGGGCCGCCGAGATGCGGGCGCGCGGCTACGGCGCTCAGAAGTGGTTCTTCAGGTACGGGACGGGCAGCGGGACCGAGGGGAAGCGGGCGAACGAGGCGCTCGCCCGCGCGGCCCGCGAGGCCGTCGGCGACGAGTACGACCTGTTCTTCGACGCGTGGAGTTCGTGGAATCGCGGGTTCGCGCTGGAGATGTTCGACCGGCTGGCGCCGTACGACCCCGGCTGGGTCGAGGAGCCGGTCCACCAGGACCGAGTCGGGGAGTACGTCGAACTCCGCGAGGCCGCCCCGTTTCCGGTCGCCGGCGGCGAACACGAGTACACCCGCTTCGGTGCCCACGAACTGCTCTCGAGGGGGGCCGTCGACGTGCTCCAACTGGACCCGATGTGGGGCGGCGGGTTCACCGAGTTGCGCCACGCCGCCACGCTCGCGTCGGTCCACGATGTCCCGCTCGTCCCGCACGGCCACCTCGTGCCAGCCAACGCGCACCTGGTCGCCGCTCAGCCAGAGCCCGTCTGCCCGTACGTCGAGTACCTCGTCCGCTGGAACGAGCAGACCCAGTTCTTCTTCGCCGACCCGGTCACGCCCGAGGACGGCGTCGTCACGCCCCCGACCGACCCGGGTCTCGGCGTCGAACTCGACGACGACGCGGTCGACGAACGCGAGGAGTTCGACCCCTGAGAGCCAGCGGGTGCAGCGACCCGGCCTCGACGCCACTCTCGTGGTTCTCGCGACTCACCACGACGTGACGGTGACGTCTTCCAGCGGGCGGTCGAGCGGAACGGAGACGCGACCGCCCGTGTACGCCGACGCGTAGAACCCGACCAGGATTTCGAGGGTGTGGCACGCCTGCCACCCCGGGGACAGGTTCTCGGCGTCCCCCTCCAGAAGGTCGACGGCGTGCGAGACGGCGTTGACGAACGACCGCTCGTGGTCGTCGTCGTACCCGTCCGTCGGCGGGTCGCGTTCCTCGTGGCCGTCGTCGGTCGCGGCCCAGTACCGCCAGCCGTCTTCGGCGTTGACGAGTCTGCCGTCGGTCCCGTTGACACGGTAGTGGAACGTTCCGACGTCGCGCCGGGTCGTCCCGTCGAACGTGACGAACGTCCCGCCGTCCGTGACGACGAACCCGCCGGCCCCCGCGTCGTCCACCGGGTCGTCGGTGAGGTGCGCGGCGGCCTGGTTCTCGCCCGTGACGTGGCCGGCGACGGTGTCGGCGCGCGCGTTCAGGAGGTAGACGACGTAGTCGACGACGTGCGTTCCCACGCGGAGCAGTTCCATCGAACTGCCCGCCGTGACGGACCGCACGTCGCCGACGAGACCCTCGTCGACGGCCCGTTTGACCGCCTGGTTCTGTCGGACGAACCGCTGGGAGTGGTTGACGACGAGTTTGACGCCCGCCTCCTCGCACGTCTCGACCATCGCTCGGGCGTCGGCCACCGAACACGCGATGGGTTTCTCACACCAGACGACGCCCGGGTCGCCGAGTCGGACGGCGTCCTCGACGTGCGTGCGGTGGAGCGTCGACGGGGTACACACGGAGAGCACGTCCACGTCGACCGACTCGAGCATCGTCCGGTGGTCCGAGTACCGTCCGTCCTCGGGGACGTCCCAGGCGCGACCGAACCGGTCGAGCGCCGCCTCGTCGACGTCAGCGACGGCGACCAGTTCCACGTCGTCGACGGCGGCGTACCCGCCCGCGTGGCTCGCGTCCACCGGGTCCGCACCGATGTCGTCCGCCCCGCCGTCGTAGATTCCCATCCCCGCGACGCCGCCGGCACCCACGATGGCAGCAGTGTACGTCATACCGTCCCCGGCGAGCGCGACCGTCGTGAATCTATCGGCGCACCGACTCGACCGGCGGAGGCGCTCGCGGCCGACCTTCCGGCCCGTCGTGCCCCGACGGGTACGGTTATGCGGGTGGCACCCGACCGCGGTGACACATGCGACGTGCACGATTCCGCGACCCCGCCGGTGCAGTCCGGACGGGAACGTACGACGACGACACAGTCAGCTTCGCCGGAGAGACGTACGACGTGGAGGCGGTCGACCTCCTGGCTCCCGTCGAGCCCTCGAAGATCGTCTGCGTCGGGCTGAACTACGCCGACCACGCCGCGGAGTCGGGGTCCGACGTCCCCGACCGCCCGCTGCTGTTCCTCAAGGGGCCGAACGCGGTCGCCAGCCACGGGACGGACGTGACCCTGCCGGCCGGGAAAGAGCAACTCGAGTGGGAGGCGGAGTTCGGCGTCGTCGTCGACCGTCAGTGCAAGGCCGTCGACGCCGCCGACGCGTGGGACGTCGTCCGCGGGTTCACCTGCGTGAACGACATCTCGAACCGCGACGACCAGCGCGTCGAACAGAACTGGATTCGGGGCAAGGCCTTCGACGGCGCGGCGCCGCTGGGTCCCGCCGTCGCGCCGCCCGAGTCCGTCCCGGCCGACGCCAGCATCGAGCTACGTGTCGGTGGAGAGGTAAAACAGTCGTCCTCACGCGAGGAGTTCATCTTCTCCGTTCCAGAACTCGTCGAGGAGATCACGACGTACATGACGCTCGAACCCGGCGACGTCATCTCGACCGGGACCCCCGCCGGGGTCGGACCGCTCTCGGACGGCGACACCGTCGAGGTCGAAATCGAGGGGGTCGGCACGCTCGAACACGACGTCACCATTCCCGAGTCCTGACCCCGGTTTGACGCCCGGTTTCGAGGATTCGCGACCGCTCGGGCGACTGGACCGCGCAACCAACTCGCGTCCGTACTGCCGCCGGCCTCACAGATAGCAGTGTGTTTATTATTATTATCCGATATAGGATGGAATGTGATGAGAAAGCCGAATCGATACCGTCCGACCACCGAGGCCGACGACGGTAGCCCGAGACCCCGCGACGAAATTACGGTCGTACCGCTGTAATTCGGCTCCGAGACCGGACGACCAAGCTTTATGCTCCGGTGACGGTAACGCGGGTTGTGAGCCTGACTGGCATCGTGCGTCGGTTGTTGGGACGGGAAGGAGACGAGGAGAAGCCGTACCGGTGTATCCGCTGCGGGGAGGAGTTCGACACGAACTACCACGACTGCCCGTCGTGCGGCCTCCCGTACGTCACCGAAGTCGACCGGTGAGTGCGGTTACTCGGTCCGTCCCCGTTCCCGGTCCCATGTCCGGGTCGTCGTCGCGTCTGCCGCTGCCGTTTCTCACCCGTTCACCTCGTTCGAACGGGCTCCGCGCCGGTGCCCGTCGAGCCGGTCACAGTCGAGTGTTACCTAGTGTCGGTATTCCAGTCCGGGGTCGCTGGGCGGGCTACGTCGAATCCGCGTGAGTTCGGTCGGTAACGAGGGCGTTCAACCGGTTCGAACGAGTAGCCGGCTGACGGCGAGCAGGGCCGACCCCCCAAACGTCGCGCTCTCGACCAGATCAACGAGTCACACCCACACCGCCGAACTCGGCCGCGTCGGCGGCCGGTCCCTCCGTTCACGCGCCGCTTCGGGGCGACCGGGTCGGAGCGCCGAGGAGAGCGGTTCGGACCGCCCACCGGAGTAGAGGAGCGCCCGAGTCAACCTCCGGTCCGCCCGACCGCCCGCGGCGACCCCTTGCCCTTCCGGTAGCTTTACCTTCGCGTGTCGAAACAGTCGTGCAACGCCTTCTCAATCACGGCACCCATGAGCAGACCTACCCAACACGGCTCGGATACGAACGTCGACGTCGCGACCGGGGGCGACGACACCGTCCTCGAAGTGCGCGACGCCGCGGTCTCCTTCGGGATGGAGCGCGGCGAGTCGAAAGTCCTGAACGACGTCGACCTCGACATCCGGCGCGAGGAGATACTCGGCGTCGTCGGCGAGAGCGGGAGCGGGAAGTCGATGCTCGCCTCGTCGCTGCTGAACGCCGTCGTCGACCCCGGACGACTCACCGGTGAGGTGAGGTACCACCCCCCCGACGGCGACCCGGTCGACCTCGTCTCCGCCGACCGGGAGGAACTCAAGCGTATCCGCTGGGAGGAGATATCGTTCGCCATCCAGGGCGCCCAGAGCGCGTTCAACCCGACGATGACCGTCCGGACGCACTTCGTCGAGACGCTCCAGGCGCACGACGAGGACGTCGACGCCGGACTCGACCACGGGCGAGAACTCCTCCGCGACCTCTATCTCGAACCCGACCTGGTCCTCCAGTCGTACCCGCACGAACTGTCGGGCGGAATGAAACAACGCGCGCTCATCGCGCTCTCGCTCGTCCTCGAACCGAGCGTGCTCGTGATGGACGAGCCGACGGCCGCGCTCGACCTCCTGATGCAGCGCTCCATCATCAGCCTCCTCGAAGAGGTCAAGGAGAAGTACGACCTGACGCTGGTGTTCGTCACCCACGACCTGCCACTGGTGGCCGACATCGCCGACCGAATCGCGGTGATGTACGCGTTCGAACTCGCGGAGGTCGGACCGACCGACGGCCTGCTCGACGACGGCGCGCACCCGTACACCCGGGCGCTGCTAAACGCCGTCCCCGACCTCTCGACGCCCGCGGCCGACGTCGCCACCATCGACGGCTCCAGCCCGGACCCGGTCAACGTCCCCGAGGGCTGTTCGTACCACCCCCGGTGCCCGCTGGCGGACGAGACGTGCGTCTCCGAGGACCCACCGTTCTACGACGTGGGCGCGGACCACGCCGCGACGTGTCACCACTGGGAGGCCGCTCGCGAGGAGATTCCACTCGCGACGCGCGACGAGGGGGAGCCGTGAGTTCGCAGTCCCCCCGGTCCTCCGAGTCGGACCACGTCGTCTCCCTCCAGGGGGTCGACGTCCACTTCGACAACGAGCGACTGTTCGGACTCGTGGGCTCCGAGACCGTCCACGCCGTCGACGACGTGTCGCTAACCGTCCGCGAGAACGACGTCGTCGCACTCGTGGGCGAGTCCGGGTGCGGGAAGACGACGCTCGGCAAGACCGCCATCGGCGTCCAGCGACCGACCGCCGGGACCGTGACGTACCGCGGACACGACATCTGGTCGGTCAAGGACGCTCGTGGGCTTCTGAACAGGGACGGCGGCGCCGACGGCGTCTCGTGGACGGAGATACGGAAGTCCCTCCAGATGATTCACCAGGACCCGGGGAGTTCGCTCAACTCCAACTACACCATCGAGTCCATCCTGACCGACCCGCTCCGGGAGTGGCAGCCGGAGATGACCCGCGCCGACTGCAGGGAGCGCATCTACGGCCTCCTGGAGTACGTCGGGATGACCCCGCCGGACGACTACGCCAACCGCTACCCTCACCAGTTGAGCGGCGGGGAGCAGCAGCGGGTGGCGCTGGTGCGCGCGCTGTTGATGAACCCGGACCTCATCCTCGCCGACGAGGCGGTGAGCGCGCTCGACGTCTCCCTGCGCGTCGAGATGATGGACCTGATGATAGAGCTACAGGAGCGGTTCGACACGTCCTACCTGTTCATCAGTCACGACCTCTCGAACGCGAAGTACCTCACCGAGCGGTCGGGCGGCCGCATCGGCATCATGTACCTGGGCGAACTGGTCGAAATCGGTCCCGCCGAGGAGGTGCTCCGGAACCCGCAACACCCCTACACCAAGGTCCTCGTGTGGGCGACGCCCGACCTGAACGACCGTGGGAACCTCTCGGACCCGCCCATGCGCGCGCTCGACATCCCCGACCCCTCGAACCCGCCGTCGGGCTGCCGGTTTCACACGCGGTGCCCGGAGGCCCGTGAGGTCTGCACGCGGCAGACGCCCGCGTTGCTCGGCGACGACCACCGGACCGCCTGCTTCCGCGAGCGGGAGGGCCACGAGTACTGGGAGAGCGACCGGGTCGACGACGGGGGCGAGGAGTTCTCGCTGAGGAGCGGTCGGTAACGGGGCGGCGGCGACCGGTTCCGGCGTCGACGCGCTCGTCCCCCGGAGAAGCAGCGAGACGGCGTCGCGTGCGGGTGCCGCCGAGGCGACGGCCGAACGTCGTCAGGAGTAGCCGACGAGGCGGAGACCCACGTAGCCGCCGACGGCGTAGAGATAGGCGCTCGCGCCCCAGACGAAGCACATCCCGGCGACGACGCCGTAGTAGAGTTCGGGGACGACCAGTTCCGAGAGGAGCAGGCTGAGCGACAGGAAGACGGTGCCCAGCGCGCCGACGAACGCGATGAACGAGCTTCGTATCGCGATCAGGACGGAGGCGGCGAGCGACGCCGCCCGGTTCGAGTCCCCCGACGGGGCGTCCCCAGTGCTGGTAACGCGACTCATGTCCGAGCCGTGTCCGGCGACCCACTTATACCTGCTGTCGAATCCGCCGGTCAGGCGTCGGCGGCGGCGCGCTCGGGTCCGTCCTCGTCGTCGCTCCCGACGGTCTTCGCGTGGCGGGCCCGGAGCCTGACGTTGAACACGCGGTCGAGCCCCTGCGCGAAGAGGATGAACCCCAGCGAGATGAGCGTGATGACGAACATCGGGACGAGAATCCAGTGGAGTTGCTGCGGGTCGGTCATGTTCCCCTGCTCGTACGCCGTGTTCAGCATGACACCCCAGTTCAGCGACGTGGTGACGCTCAGGATGCCGAGGAAGTACAGCGCTACCGACTCGAAGATGATGCGTCGGGAGCTGTTGGCGAAACTGACGGAGATGTACGGCATCAGGTTCGCGATGACGTCCTTCCGGAGGATGTGCCACTGCGAGAGGCCGAGGATGCGCGACGCCTCGGTGAACGCCTCCTCGCGGATGGAGAGCACCTCCGACCGGATGGTCCGGGCGAGTCGCGGCCAGTTGTCGATGCCGAGGATGAGCCCCACCACGACCGGACTGCTCGGCTGGTACACCGCGGCGAGGACGATGACGAGCGCGAGGCCGGGGATGGTCAGCACCACGTCGGTCAGCGTCATCAGCGCCGAGTCCACCTTCCCACCCTTGTAGCCCGCGACGGTCCCGATGAGCGTGCCCAGCCCGACGGACAGCAGCGCACCCGAGAGAATCATCAGCAGCATCGACGGCGTGGCGTGGACCACCATCTCCAGGAGCGACTGCCCCATCACGTCGGTGCCGAGCGGGTAGGCGGGGTTCTCGAACGGCTGGACGAATATCGGTCCCTCCATCACGGACGGCGGGTCGACGAGCACCACGCCCACCGTTCCCATCAGGACGAACAGCGCGAGGATGGCCGACCCGACGGACGCCCGCCAGTCGTTCATCGCGATGGCGAGCGGCGCGTAGACGTACGCGTCGAGGACCCGCTTCGCCCGGTCGGACGCGGTCAACCGTGACACGTCGGCCGTCCGCGTGAACATCTCCTCGTCGATCTCGCGCCCGCCGTCGGTGGTGGCGTCGGTCCGGTCCGGGACGCCCTCGTCCGGCCCGTCAGAAGCTCTCACGCTTCCCACCCCCTTTGACGCGCGGGTCGATGATACCGTAGGTCAGGTCGGCGATGAGGATACCGAGCAGCGTGATGGCAGTGAAGAAGACGAACGCGCCCATGATGACCGGGTAGTCGCGCGCCATGAGCGCCTCGAAGGTGACGAACCCCATCGCGGGGTAGTTGAATATCGTCTCCAGGATGATGCTGCTCCCGAAGATACTCGCGATGCCCATCATGAGGCTGGTGTACACCGGGAGGAGCGCGTTCCGACCGACGTAGCGGATGGAGATTCGCCCGCGGCTGAGTCCCCGGAGTTCCGCGACGCGGATGTACCCCTTCCCCATCTCGCGGATACAGTTGCCTCGGTACGCCAGCGCCCCTCCGAATCCGGCGACGAACGACGAGAGGACGGGGAGCGCGGCGTGGTCGACCAGCCCCGCGAGGAACGGGTAGTTCAACCCGGGGGTCGTCCCCTGGGTCATCCGGCCCCCGCTGGGGAACCATCCCAGGTTGAACGCGAACACGATGAGCAGGAGAACGGCGACGATGTAGTACGGTACCGTCGTGTTGACTATCGAGAAGACGGTCATCCCGGTGTCGAACTTGCTCCCCTCGGTGTACGCCATCGCGGCGCCGAGCAGGAGACTGACCGTCGTCCCCAGCGCGAGTCCGTAGACGCTGATGAAGATGGACCACGGCATCGCCGAGAACAGCATCTCGAACACCGGGCGGTTCTTGAATATCGACCGGCCGAAGTCGAGGCGGAGGAACACGTCCGACATGTAGTCGAGGTACTGCCTCCACAGCGGCTGGTCGGGGCGGATACCGGTGTATATCTCGACCAGGTTGTTTATCCGCTCGACCTGCTGCGGGGAGGGGGAGCCGGTCGTGGCGTACTCCTGCATGAGTTGGACACGCAGAATCTCCACGGGACCGAACGGGAGGAGCCGGTACAGCGCGAAGGTAACGGTGACGGCGAGGAAGAACACCAGAACCGACTGTGCGACTCGCTTGAGGTAGTACATCCGGTGCGGTTAGCTGTTCTCGGCCAGTTAATAAATCTGTGGGACGGTGCCGCACGGTCCGAACGGACCGACGGGACGTGCGGACCGTCCGGAGTGCGGCGGCCTGGCCGTCGGGCGGCTGCGAAGGATATATTCGGTCGGTTTCCGTAGCGAAGCCCGATGAGGGAGCATCTGTCCGGGATTCTGGTCCAACTCTGCGACAACGTCGACAAACTCCTGATGCTGTTCGTCGCGGAGTGTCTCGGTCTCCTCCTGCTGTTGCCAGCCTTCCTCGTCGTCGAACGGGGGTCGGCTACGTTCGTGGTCGCCCTCCTCGACCTGGTGGGGCTGCTCGGCCTGATGAGTTTCACCGGCGTCCTCGTGGTGAAGTGTTACCGCATCTGACGGGAGCCGAGCGCACTCGCGACCGGGCACGGACGACACCAGGGCGACCGCAGTCTTTTTTCTCGCCGAGACGTACCTCCGCGTCATGACCTCAGACGCGGGCGAGGGACGGTTCTCGGCGGTCGCCGACCGGGCGGTGTCCGACCCGGACGCCGTCACCGTCGAGGAACTCGCGGACGCACTCCGAACCGACCCGCCCGACGCGGCGGACCGCGCCAGCGAGGCGTTCCGCTCGCTGGCCACCGCGGACCCGACTGTGGTCCCGGCGGTGGTAGACGCGCTGGGGCCGCTGACCGGGGACGAGGCGACCGACCGGCCGGCGGCGGTCGCGCTCGCGGACGTCGCGGCCGAACACCCCGACCGCGCCGCGGGCGCGGTACAGGTAGTACTCGAACTCGCCGACCGGGACGACGAGTTGGTCGGTGCCCGGGCGATCCACGCGCTCGAACCGCTCGCCGGGGCGCGGCCGGACGACCTGCTCCCGGACGTGTTGCCGGTGCTGCGGGCGAACCTGTCGAGCGACCTCTTCGCGGACAACGGACCGGCGACGGCGGTCACCGCTCGACTCGCCCGCGAGCGACCCGGCGCCGTCGCTCCCCTGACCCCTCGGCTCGTCGACCTGGTCGCCCGCGACCCGGACCTCGGCACCGACGACGAGCAGTTCGCCGACCTCCCCGACCAGGTCCGGTCGCGACTACGGGAGGACGAGGTCCGCTGGGCGCGGCTCAGGACGGTCGCCGCGCTCACGCTGGTCGAGATCGCGGAGACGGACCCCGCCCGCTTCGACGGCACTCTCGGGGCGCTGGTCGACCGACTCGACCGGGAGGCGACCCTGGCGGTCCGGGAGGCGACGTACGACGTGGTGTGGTTCGTCGCAGGTGAGCGACCGGAGGCGGCGCGGGTCGCGGTCGACCCGCTCGCCGCCCGTCTCGCCGCCGAGGACGACCCCGAGATACGGGGGAAAGTCGCGCGAGCGCTCGGTCTCCTCGCCGACGCGTTCGCCGACGCGGTCACGAGCGCCGTCGAGGACGAGGTGTCGACGCTCGTGGCGATGCTCGAGGCGGACGAGGAACTCGCCCGGGGCGGCGCGGCGGGGGTGCTCTCGTACGTCGCGGAAGCGGACCCGGACCGCGTGGCTCCCGCCCGCTCGCGACTGCTCGAACTCGCGGCCGACGGGCCGACGTTCGTGCGCGGGAACGCCGTCTGGGCGCTCTCGTTCGTGGGCGGCGAGGAAGTCGAACAGGGACTCCGAGAACTCGCGGAGACGGACCCCGACGAGACGATTCGCGCAATCGCCGCCGACGCCTGCGAGCGAATCGCAGCCCGGTAGGCCAGGCTCTCCCCCCGGTCCGACCACACATACGTCAGTTTACATAACATTTATGTGTATATCTCCCGGTCGATGTTAGCATGGCCGGAGAGGAGCGACAGTCAGCGGAGACCGACGGTTCTGGCATCTCACGACGGAGAGTACTCGCGATGACGTCGACGGCGGCGGCAGGTGGGTTGGCCGGGTGTAGCGGCGAAGAAGGGGGGCCGACGCCGACCGGTGCCGGGGCGTCGACGTCCGCGTCGGGCGAGACGTCCGCCGGCGCCGAGGGGACGGGGAGTTCCGAGTCCACGTCGGCGAGCGGTGACGGCAGTACCGAGATCGCCCACCGGGCGGCCGTCTCGTGGCAGCCCGGCAACTCGAACGTCAATCCGTACTCGCCGACGGGGAACATGCAGTACTGGATGGAGTACATGTGGTGGGAGGGCGTCACCTACCCCGCCGACGGGCCGTACATGGGAGAGGCGGTCAAGTGGAGCGTCGACGAGGTGGAGTTCCAGAACAACGGCTGTCAGGTCCTGCTCCACTTCAAGGACGACTACACCTGGTGGGACGGGAGCGACGTCACCGCGCGGGACTACATGACGTTCCGGGAACTGAACGCCTACCAGACGTGGGGGGCGACGGAGAACTGGGAGGTGGAGTTCGAACTCGTCGACGACTACACGTTCAAGGAGGTCCACAGCACGCCCCAGAACCCGGCGGCTACCCGGGGGAGTTACCTGACGCCGCTCCACACGAAACACAGCTACTGGAAGCCCTGGCTCGAGAAGTACAGGGACGCCGGCTCCCAGAGCGCGATGGACGAGATAACGACGAACCTGACCGAGAAGCAGATATCGATGCAGGAACTCGTCGACGAGGGCCTTGGTAACGGGTTCTGGATCCCGCAGGAGTGGAGTCCGACCGAGGTCGTTCTCGAGAAGAACGAGGACCACCCGCGCGCGGGCTGGACGAACATCGACACCGACCGCTGGATACTGATGTCGGAACAACAGAAGGCCATCCAGGCGTTTCAGAACGGCCAGTTCGACATCGGCGAGTCGATGCTCCCACAGGTCAAGGAGGGCGCGAACGAGGACGTCGAGGTGTTCCAGAACTTCCCGCAGGGGGGCGTCCCGAAACTGGCCATCAACCAGGGGAACAAACACCTCGCTCGCCCGGCGGTCAGGCAGGCGCTCGCGTACGTCATCGACTACGAGGAACTCCGCGAGGTCATCAGGAGCGCGCACGGTTCGGACTACCTCCCCCACACCCACCAGGTAGGGATGCCGAGCAATCTCGCGAAGAACTACCTCGGGAGCGACTTCTTGGGGAAGGTGTTCGACTACGGGCAGACCGCACAGCCCGACAAGGCGCGCCAGCGACTCGAGGCGGCGGACTACTCGAAGGAGGGCGGCGAGTGGGTCGGTCCCGACGGCGACGCCATCGACCTCACCTACATCACGCCCCCGTGGCCCATCTACCAGACCACGCTGAAGTACCTGAGCCCGAAGCTCAACGAGTTCGGCATCACGAACAGCACCAACATGCCGTCGGGCGACGCCTTCTGGCAGAACTGGCTGAACAACTTCGACTTCGACCTCTGCAACTGGTACCTGAGCGCGTCCACCCCGGCGGCCGCCTATAGCACGGGGTCCTCGGCCGGCATCGACAACTTCGTCGGCGGCGTGGGTTCGCTCCAAGGCATCGTCGAGAGCCGGAACGCTCCCGGCGGGTGCGAGGTCAACCGGAACCAGCCGACCTACTCGGCCGAACAGAGCGAGCGGTACAAGATACCCGTCGACGAGACGTTCCCGAGCCAGGTTGGGGCAGAGAGCGTCTCGGACGGCGGGCAGCAGTTGAAGCCGGTCATGTGGAACAACATCCTCGGACAGAGCCAGTCGCGCGAGGAGATCGAGGAGGTGACGAAGAAACTCGCGTGGTGGTACAACTGGTCACAGCCGCACATCGGTCTCTACGAGGAGAAGTGGACCTACTGGGGCGACACCACGAACTTCGAGATGCCGTCGGACCCCGCTCACCACCCCACGGGTGACGAGACCATGCGTCAACACTACGTGGCGTTCTTCGAGAGTCTGACACAGGGTCACATCGCGGCGAAGACCGAGTAGGAGACGCGGACCGTTCGGCCGTCCTCGCGTTTCTCGGCTCTCCCTCTTCCCGTCGACCACCCTTCGAGAGGACGGGCCAGCCGCTACGACAGCGACACGGGGAGCGTCCCGCGCGGCGGGTCGCGGCCGGCGAACACGTCGGCCGCCGCGGCGAGCATGGCCGGGCTGTAGTCGTACGTCGTGAGGAACGTCGGTACCGACGGGAGCACGCGGCAGTCGTAGGGGTTCCGAACCGCGACGACGACCACCGGGAGGCCCTCCTCGACCGCTCGCTCGACGAGCGCCGCCTGCCCCTCGTTCGCGGCGGCGTCGAACGTACACGCGAGTACGACCTCCCCCTCCTCCACGTCCGGGAGGGGAGCGGCGGCGAGGTCCGCTTCGGCGTCGAACGCGTGCCGGCGAGTCGGGACCCCACGGTCGGCGAGCGTCTCGTCGAGAGCGAGTCCGGTCTCCTCGGCGTCCTCCGCCGGGGAGGCACGGTCGAGCGGGAACTCCCAGACGAACGCGCGAGCGCCCTCGGGGAGCGGTACCCGGTCGGCCTCGTCGCGCACGACCGTCACGGCGCGGCGAGCGACGCGGCGGGCCGTCTCGGTCAAACCGTCGCTCGCCGCCGCGACCGTCGGCGTCTCGACGGACTCGGGGGACGCCAGGCGGCGGCGCTTGAGGCGGAGGACGCGCCGGGCCGACTCGTCGATTCGCGCCTCCGAGAGGTCGCCCGAGCGGACCGCGTCGACCACCGCCTCGACGGCCGCCCGCTGTCTGTCCGCGGTGTGCGAGATGAGTACCACGTCCGCCCCGGCACGGACGGCCCGGACCGCCCCCTCGACCGTGCCGACGCCGTCGGCGATGGCGCTCATCTCCATGCAGTCGGTGACGACCACCCCGTCGTACCCCAGTTCCTCGCGCAACACTCCCGTGAGGACCCGACGCGACAGCGTCGCCGGGACGTCGTCGGGTTCGACGGCCGGGAAGTCGACGTGCGCGGTCATGACGGCGTCGACGCCGGCGTCGATGGCCGTCCGGAACGGCGCGAGTTCGACCGCGTCGAGCCGCTCGCGGTCGTGGCCGACGGTCGGCACGGACTCGTGGGAGTCGACGGCGGTGTCGCCGTGACCGGGGAAGTGCTTCGCGCAGGCCGCGACATTCGCGTCCTGGAGGCCGGCCGCGACGGCGCTACCCAGTTCTCCCACCAGACCGGGGTCGCTCCCGAACGACCGGACGCCGATGACGGGATTGTCGGGGTTGTTGTTCACGTCGACCACCGGCGCGAAGTTCGCGTTGACGCCGACCGCCCGGAGCTGGCCGCCGACCGCCCGCCCGAACTCGCGGGCGAGGTCCGCGTCGGCGGCGGCACCGAGCGCCATCTGGCCCGGCGGGACAGTGCCGAACGGCACCCGGGAGACGACGCCGCCCTCCTGGTCGGTCGATATCGAGAGCGGCACTCCCGTCGACTCGGCCGCGACCGCCTGCAGGTCCGCCGAGAGCGCCGCCGTCTGCTCCGGCGTCTCGACGTTCCGGCTGAAGTAGACGACGCCGCCCACGTGGTAGTCCGCCACCAGCTCCCGTATCGTCGGCGTCGTCTCCGTCTCGTGGAACCCGACCTGGAACAGCTGACCGACCTTCTCGGCGAGCGAGAGGTCGTCCACGAGCGATTCGCCCGTCGTGCGTGTGTCGTCTCTCATGGTATCGTCCTCAGTCGTACAGTTCGTACTGCTCGCGGACGGTCACGAACTCGGCGAGGTCCGCCTCCCACCCCTCCCGGAGGCCGTCGACCACGGCGGTCACGTCCTCGTCGCCGCGCGCACCGAGTTCGTCGAGGCGCTCCCGGAGGTACGGCCCGCCGGCCAACCGGTCGATGAAGTAGTCGTCGTCGCCGAACGTGCGCCAGTCGCTCTCCGGGTAGTCGCGGAACGCCGAGACCAGCATCGACAGCCCGGTCTCGAGGGGCTGGACCGCGTCCCGGTCGCGCAGGTGGACCTGTACGCCCTCGACGTGCTCGCCCTCGTGTTTCTGGTACTGGGGTGTGAAGTGGGCGGGCCTGAAGTCGACGCCCGGCAGGTCGAGCGCGTTCAGCGTCCCCGCCCACTCGGCCGCGTCCACCCACGGCGCGCCGACGAGCCCGAACGGCCGGGCGGTCCCGCGGCCCTCCGAGAGGGTCGTCCCCTCGAACAGGCACGTCCCCGGGTACAGTGTCGCGGTGTCGAGCGACGGGACGTTCGGCGACGGCGGCACCCACGGGAGGCCCGTCTCGTCGTACCAGGTGTCTCGGGACCACCCGGTCACTTCGACGACGTCGATGTCGGCTCCGACGTCGAACTCGCCGTCGACGTAGCGCGCCAGTTCCCCCAGCGTGAGACCGTGGACGACCGGCAGCCGGTAGTTGCCGACGAAGGAGGCGTGTTCGTCGGGTACGCGGTTCCCGGCCGGGTCGAGCGGCGCGACCGGGTTCGGTCGGTCGAGAACGACGACGCGAGTGTCGTGGTCGGCCGCCCCCTCGACGGCGTACGCCAGCGTGTACACGAGCGTGTAGTACCGGACGCCCACGTCCTGCATGTCGTAGACGAGGACGTCGACGTCGGAGAGCATCTCCTCCGTCGGCCGGCGCGTCTCGCCGTAGAGGCTCGACACCGGGAGACCCGTCTCGGCGTCCACCTCGTCGTCGACGTGTTCGCCGGCCATCGCCCGCCCCCGGATGCCGTGTTCCGGCCCGAACAGTCGCCGCAGGTCGACGTCGTCGTGCGCCGCCAGCAGGTCGATGGTCGACCGGAGCTCGGAGTCCACCCCCGAGGGGTTCGTTATCAGTCCGACGCGCTCGCCGGCCAACACGTCCGTTCGCCTCGACAGGAGTCGCTCGACGCCGAGTTCCACCATCGACGGCAACTGGGCGGATGACCG
Organism: Halorarum sp. SLYT50; assembly: GCF_059821265.1. Lineage (NCBI taxonomy): Archaea > Methanobacteriati > Methanobacteriota > Halobacteria > Halobacteriales > Haloferacaceae > Halorarum > Halorarum sp. SLYT50. The sequence goes on from NZ_JCAMRW010000002.1 coordinate 65,414, forward strand.
GGATAAAACTACGCATCGGCGGGTCGAATGACTGCTTCCTCGTCCGCCGCCTGCTCACTCGAACGCGGGCATCACCTCGTCCGCGACGGCGTCGATGGTCCCCCGGGGGTCGCCCGCCTTCGAGACGAGGATGACCCGGGTCACGCCGGCGGATTCGAGCGCCCGTAGCTGGTCCACCAGCTCCGCGGGGTCCTCGACGACGTTGTTCTCCGCGCGGACCTCCGCGTCGCTCATCTCGGCGAGTTCGGCGTCCGCGGCCGCCTGCACGTCGCGCGGGTCGGGGTTGTCGAGTTCGGTGTCGTGCGGGGTGTGCTCGCCCATCTCCCGTATCTCCTCGACGATGGCGTCGGGGTCGCCCACGTGCGCGGTCACCTGCGTCGAGACGTGCGCGTCGCCCGGGTCGCGCCCCGCCGCCTCGAGTCCATCCTCGAACGGGGGGAGGAGTCGGTCGCGGATGTGCTCGGGCGAGGAGACGGTCATCAGGTTCCCCGCGTGCTCGCCCGCCTTGTGCGCCGAGCGGGGACCCCAGGCCGCCCAGTGGGTCGGGAGCGGCCCCTTCGGCCGCGTGTACAGCCGCATCGGCTCGTAGCTGTAGTGGTCGCCCTCGTACGAGACGTACTCGTCGGCGTCCCACAGCAGGTCGACGACGTCGAGCGACTCGACGAGCATCCCCGCGAGCGTGTCCCAGTCGGGCCACTCGCCGTCGAGGAACCGCGCCTCGTTGAGCGCCTCCCCCGTCCCCACGCCGAGTTCGAACCGGCCGGGGTACATGTTGTCCAGCGTCGCGAGCGCCTGCGCGAGTACCGGTGGTTCGTACCGGACCGTGGGGCACGTCACGAACGTGCCGACGGTGACGTCCGGCACCTCGGTCATGAACGCGCCGAGCCAGGGGAGAATCTGGTGGGTGTACGGCCGGTTGTCGAGCCACGGGAGGAAGTGGTCGCCGACCCAGACGCCCTCGAACCCGCGCTCGGCCGCGTACTTCCCGAGTTCGACGTCCGACCGGGGGTCTCGGAAACAGCCCGGCACGTAGTAGTGAAACTCCAGACTCACGCCGACCCGTTCCCGGAACAGCGTAATAAGCGTTGGTACGGACCGTCCGCGACGTGGCGGGGGGTCGTGCTCCGTCGCCGTGTGCTGGTCGTGCAGGGTGCCACCGACCGTCACGCACTTGTAGAGTCGGGTCGCAGTCGAGAGTATCGCGGGACGACCACCGATGACCGGACACCCCCCCAGACCGAACACGGGCGACGACCCGAGCGAGCGAGAGCGCACCGCCGTCGGCGTGTTGTCGGGCACGTCGCTCGACGGCGTCGACGCCGCCTGCTGTCGCGTCGCCCGGACGGACCCGGACGACCCGTTCGGCTACGACCTGACGGTCGAGTCGTTCGTCGAGCGCTCGTACGACCGGACCACGCGCGAGCGACTGGTCGCGCTGTGCGACGACGGGACGGGCACCGTGGACGAGGTCTGCCGGGCGAACGTCGCGCTTGCCGAACTGTTCGCCGACGCCGCGGCCGCCGCCTGGCGCGAGGCCGGCCGCGACCGGGAGGAGGTGGACGTCGTCGCCAGCCACGGCCAGACGGTCTGGCACGCCCCCGACCCCGAGTCGTACCCCGGCGTGGAGGGTCGGTCGCGCTCGACGCTCCAGGTGGGCGACGGCTGCGTCGTCGCCGAGCGAACGGGCGTGACGACCGTCTCCGACTTCCGGATGCGCGACGTCGCCGCCGGCGGCCACGGCGCGCCGCTGACCCCCTTCCTCGACGCGGCGTGCTTCGCCGACGACGAGGCGGTCCGCGCCGTCCAGAACGTCGGCGGCATCGGCAACTGCACGCTCCTGCCGCCCGCGCCCGACCGCGACGACGTGGTCGCGTTCGACACGGGCCCGGGGAACATGGTAATCGACGCCGTGGTCGAACTCCTGACCGACGGTGACCGGACGTACGACGTCGACGGCGAGCGCGCGGCCGCCGGCGGCGTCGACGAGGGACTGGTCGCGGCGTTCCTCGACGACCCGTACTTCGAGCGAGCGCCACCCAAGTCGACCGGCCGCGAGCGGTTCGGCCACGACTACGCCCGACGGTTCCTCGCGGCCGGGAGGGACCGCGGGCTGACCGACGAGGACGTCGTCGCGAGCGCCACCGCGCTGACCGCCCGCTCGATCGCGGACGCCTACGAGTCGTTCGCCCCGCGCTACCCCGACGAGATATACGTCTCCGGCGGCGGCGCGTCCAACCCGACGCTGCTCGCGATGCTCGACGAGGCGACGGACTGTCCCGTCGCCCGGTCGCGGGAACTGGGCGTCGACGCCGACTGCAAGGAGGCGGCCCTGTTCGCGCTGCTCGGCGCGTCGCGGCTCGACGGCGTCCCGAACAACGTCCCGTCGGCGACCGGCGCGGACCGCCCCGTCTCGATGGGCAAGCGCTCGGAGGGCCGGCCGTGACCGGACGCCTCCCCGACGGGGCGTCCGTCGAACCGAACGAGGGGCCGGGTCCCGCGTTCGTGGCGTTCGACTTCGACGGGACGCTGGCGGAACAGCGCGGCGGGTGGGGGCTGCTGTACCGCCTGTTCGGCGTCGAGGACGCGGGCGAGGCGCGCACGGCGGCGTTCTGGGACGGCGACGTAGACTACGAGACGTGGGCCGAGGAGAACGTCGCGGACTGGCGCGACCGGGGCGTCAGGCGCGAACACGTCGAGCGCGCGGCCGAGGCGGTGAAGCTGACCGCCGGCGCGCCCGCCCTCCTCGCCGACCTCCGGGCGGGCGGCGTCCCGTTCGGCGTCGTCAGCGCCGGCGTTCGCGGACTCGCCCGGTCGGTCGAGCGGTTCGACCCCGCGTTCGTCGTCTCGAACGAAGTCGTCTACGACGACCAAGTCCCGGTCGACGTGATACCGCGCGTCCCGCCGGGGTCGAAGGGCGACATCCTGCGGGCGTTGTGCGCCGACGCGGGCGTCGACCCCGCCGACGTGGCGTACGTCGGCGACTCCCGCTCGGACGAGGCGGCGTTCGAGGTGGCGGGGACGGCCGTCCTGTTCGACCCGGACGACCGCGTCGCCGACGAGGCGTACGGGACGGTCGACCGGGTCGTCGAGGAGCGCGACCTGTCGCTCGTGCGGTCGACGGTGCTGCCGGACGTCGAGTGAGCGCCTCCAGGAGCCCCGAACTCAGTACCGCTCGCCGGCGACCGCGCCGTGGAACCGCTCGCGGAGGCGGAGCATCCCGTCGCCCTTTCCCCGATACACCTCGTTCGTCAGGAGGACGGCGAACCGGTCTGCGGTGGGGTCGAGCCAGACGGACGCCCCGGTGTACCCGGTGTGGCCGAACGAGTCGAGCGACCAGTTCGGGGCGGGGTAACACTCCCGCGCCAGCCGCCAGCCGAGCCCGTGGGGTCGTTCGAGGCCGGGCGTCCAGTTCTCGCGCATCCGGCGGAGTGTCCCGGGCGCGAGCAGTCGGATTCCGTCCCCCCCGGCCTCGCGCCGGGCGTCAGTCAGGAGCGCGCGGGCGAAGCGCGTCGCGTCCGTCGCCGTCACGAACAGTCCGGCGTTCCCGCTCTCGCCGTCGAGCGCGCGGGCGATGGGGTCGTGAATCTCGCCGACGAGCGCGCGGTCGGCGTACTCGTGCTCGTAGGTGACCGCCGCGGGGGCGTCGTCGCCGAGCGGCCCCATCCGGGCGGTGTCCATCCCGGCGGGGTCGAAGACGAACCGGCGCGCCAGGTCGGCGAGCGTCTCGCCGGTGACGCGCCGGACGGCGTCGACCAGGTGGACGAAGTTGAGACAGCTGTACGCGAACCGCTCGCCCGGCTCCGCCTCCAGCAGGTCCGCGCCGTAGATGTCCGCGCGCGCCGCTTCGGGCGACGTCCAGTCGGGGTCGTAGTGGTACGGCTGGAGTCCCGACGTGTGCGTCAGGAGGTGGCGAAGCGGGACCGCCCCGCGTTCGGTGCCTTCGAGCGGCGGGACGTACGTTTCGATCGGCGCCGAGAGCGCGAGGACGCCCTCCTCGACGAGTCGGAGTACGACGGTGGTGGTCACCGTCGCCTTGGTCGTCGACGCGGCGTCGAACAGCGTGTCCGGGGTCACTGGCTCGCCCGACCGCGGGTCGCGCTCCCCGGCGGCCGTCCGCCAGTCGACGCCGGCGCTCGTGCCCACTGCCGCGACGGCGCCGGTGAACAGGTCCCGGTCGACCCCCTCGCGAACGATGCGGTCGAGCGGGTGGTCCTTCGAGTCCGTCCGCGGTGGAGGCGCGTCGGCCATACACCACCAAGCGAACCCGTCCGCTTAACTGTACGCTCGGCTGCCGCCCCGCGCCGGTGGTCCGGAGCGGCGTCGGTGCCGACGGCGACGCGGCCTCCGCGACGGCGTCACAACTGCATCAGGGAGTATTTATTTCCCCTCCGGAGCGAAACGGGGCGCATGGCAGTCATCACGGACGTGGTAGCGATACCTGTAACTGTGGGCGTCGAGTCGCTGGAGGAGGGGGGAATAGCGCCGTACGTGAGCAACCACGACGTCGTCCGCTCCCGGGACCGGATGCTCATCAGGGTAGACACGGACGAGGGGACGACCGGGTGGGGGGAGTTGCTCGTGACGATGCAGTCGCCCGAGGCGACGAAGGCCGTCGTCGACGCCGTCGTCGCGCCCGAACTGGTCGGCCGGTCGACGACCGAGATACGCGAGTTCGTCGAGAGCTTCTACTTCCCGTACGTCACCGTCGACCCGTACCTCGGCGGCGTCGAGATGGCGCTGTGGGACGTCCTCGGCAAAGAACTGGGCGCTCCCGTCCACCAGTTGCTCGGCGGGGCGGTCCGCGAGGAGGTTCCGGTGGCGTACTGCCTGGGCATCCTCGACCCGGAGGAGTCGGCCACCTACGCCGCCCGCGCGCACGAGGCGGGGTTCGAGACGCTCAAGACGAAGGCCGGTCACGACTGGCGCGAGGACGTCGAGCGCATCGCGGCCATGTCCGACGCCGTGGACGGCGAGATGGAGTTCCGCCTCGACGCCAACCAGGGGTGGTCGCCGGAGGAGACGGTCCGCGCCGCCGCGACGCTCGAGGACGCCGGCATCTACCTCCAGTACCTCGAACAGCCGCAGCGTATCGAGACGTACGGCGGCTACCGCGAACTCCGCTCGCGCATCAAGACGCCGCTCGCGGTCAACGAGGACACGTACTCGCGGTTCAACCTCCACCACCTGCTCAAGGCCGACGCCGTCGACGTCGCCGTCGTCGACATCGTCCCCGGAGCCGGCATCCTCCGGACCCGAGAACTCGCCGGGCTGGCGGCGCACGCCGGAATCTCCGTGGCCCACCACAACGGCTTCGACCTGGGAGTCAAGACCGCGGCCGTCCTCCAGACCGTCGCGACGACGCCCGCCATCGACCTCGCACCCGACTCGGTGTACTACGCGTGGGCGGACCACGTGCTCGAGTCGCCGCTCCCGGTGCGCGACGGCACGATGACGGTCCCCGAGGGTCCGGGGCTCGGAATCACGGTCGACGAGGACGCCGTCGACCGCCTCCGGACCGACCGGTGAGGCGGCGAGTCGAGCAGTTCGGCGACGGCTGCTGCGCCTCGCCGGGACCGTTCGCGTCTGCCGGGTGCGAGTCGCCTCCCGAACCGCGCGGACCCGGAGTCAGCCCACCGACCGACCGGGTCGGGCCTCCATCCCGGCACCGACGAAACCGAACGCCACGATGAGGAGCGCTCCGACGGCGAGGGCGGCGTACATCTCCCGGACGCCGACGAGGTCGACGAGGTAGCCCGCGCCGGCCTGCCCGACCGCGCCGCCGGCACCGACGCCGACGCTCGTGAGCAGCGTCTGCGCCGTGGAGTCCAGTCCGGCGGGCGCGCGCTCGTGCGCGAGGTTGACGAGCGCGAAGTAGAGGAGCGCGAGCCCCGCCCCGAACAGGAGGTTCGCGAGGAGGACCGTCCCGAGCGTCGCCCAGGTGGTGAGCATCCCGAAGGCGGCGACGTACCCCGTACCGCCGACGACGACCGCCAGCCCGTACGAACGTCCCCAGCGCGCCACCGCCAGGAACACCACCGCCTCGGTGGCGGTCTTGCAGAACCACGCGACCCCCGTCAGCCCGTCGCCCAGGCCGACCGCGCGCATGTAGATGGAGAAGAACGCGCTCCCCGGGGAGGCGACCAGCCCCATACCGAACGCAGTGGCGAGGACGACGAGGAACCGAGGGCGACGAACGAGCGAGACGGCCCTTGCGCCGAGGCTCCCCTCGAACACGCGGTTCTCGACGCGGGGGACGCTCCGGAGGAACGCGACGAACACGACCATCCCGGCGGCGTAGACGTAGACGACGAGGACGGTCTCAACCCACGCCAGGACGAACCCGACGACGAGCACCGTGAGGCCGAACGCGATGGAGCCGAAACTCCGCACCGTTCCGTACTCGACGCCCTGCCGGAGGACGAGCGCGTTCGCTATCGGGACGATGGGGGCACGCGTGGCCGAGTAGAGGACGGTCCCCACGGCGACGACGAGGAAGCCGTACTCGGGGAGACTGGCACCGAAGGGGTAGCTCAACACGGCGAGGCCCGACGCCACGGCCGCGACGAGGAGGACCCGCGTGGGCGACTGGGTGTAGTCCGCGACGACCCCCCAGACCGGTTGGGCGACGACGCCGCCGGCGACCCACAGCGTCCCGACGAGTCCGATCTGCGTGCCGGTCATCCCGATCTCCTGAAGGAATACGCTCCGGAACGCGACGAACCCGCTGAACGACGCGTAGAAGACGAAGTACAGCGCCTGAAACCGGCGGGTTCCGTCCATCGAGCGGACGGACGGAGACGACCACCCTCAATGTACGGGACCCGGCCGAGCGTTCCGCGACATTCGCGCCACCCACGGCGACGGCGTCGCACCGGCCGTTCGTCGCCGGCGCTACGGCGTGTCGAACTCGACGACGGACTTGATGCGGTCGTCACCTCGGGCGAACGCCTCCTCCAGGTCCGACGGGTCGTAGACGCCGGTGACGAGCGCGTCGGTGAACCAGTCCGGGAACCGCCGGAGCCGGTCGACGGCCGCCTCGTAGTGACGGACGTTGGAGTTGACGCTCCCGACGAACGCCTTGTTCTGGAGGACGAACTCGCGGTGGAACCGCCCGCCGTCGACAGCGAACTCCCACGACTCGGGGATACCGAGCAGTGCGGCGACGCCGTTGGGCGCGAGCGCCTCCACCGCCTCGAACGGGTGTTTCGCGTACCCCGTCGCCTCGTAGAGGAAGTCGACGGGTTCGTGTGCCACGGGTAGGTCGTCGACGGGCGTCTCCCGGGAGTCGACGTAGGTGGCGTCGAGTCGCTCGATGACGTCTATCGTCGGGTCGGGGCGGTCGCGCCGGCCGAGGCAGTAGCGCCGGTCGAACTCCTCGCGGAGCATCGCGAGCGTCAGCAGGCCGAGCGGACCGTTCCCGAGTACGATGGCCGACTCCGGTCGCCACTCGAACGCCGACCGGGAGGCGTACGCGTGCTCGATGGCCTTCTCACTGTTGCTGACCGGTTCGACGAGGAATCCCGTCTCGGCGAGCGACGCGGGCACTTCGACGAGGAACTCCGGCGCGCTGGTGAAGTACTCGGCCATGAACCCGTGCGCGCCGACGATGCCGCGCTCGACGTACGCGCCGTCGGGCGCCATGTCCGGCTCACCCCGCTCGAAGTACTCGTTGGTGCCGTCCGCGGGCGGCCGCCGGACCGTCGGCACGACTACCTGTCCGGCGTCGAGACCGGTGCCGTTCGGGTCCTCGACGACGCCGACCGCCTCGTGCCCCAGCACCATCCGGTCGGCGTCCGCGGGGAAGCCGCCGTGGCCGCCGCCGATGACCTCGTGGTCGGTGCCGTCGATGCCCACCCTGAGCGTCCGGACCAGCGCCTCCCCCGACGACGGCTCGGGGCGGGGAATCTCGGTCAGTTGCGGCGTCGTCTCCCCCTGCTCGACGCAGACGGCCCGCATCTCAGCGGCCCTCCCCGACGTCCGCCTCGTCCCCGAGGTGCGCCCGAATCCGCTCGACGGCGTACTCGGTCTCCTCGTCGGTCAGACACATCGGGTTGACGGTGAACCGCCCGTCGCGGAGGTGGTCGGCGCCGACGAACACCCGCGGCTCCTCGCGGCGGAGGCCGCCGACCACGTCGGTGGCCGAGCGACCCGCGACCTCGGCGTCGACGCGGACGGAGACGGTGGCCGCGACGTCCGTCTCCCCCTCGTCGACGACCGGGTCGACGCCGTCGAGCGACCGGAGCGCGTCGGCGATTCGCTCGGCCCGCTCGCGCCACTCCCGCCGGGTGGCGTCGTGGTCCTCCTCGCGGAACAGTTCCAGCGCGCGGAGCAGGCCGACGAGTTCCTCCTTGCCGACCTTCAGCGGCCGGCCGATTCCCTGGTTCGGGACGCCCGCGAACTGTCCCACGTCGAGCAGCGACGACGGCGGTTCCCACACCGCCTCGGCCGCGTGGAGGTCGAGGTGCTGGACGGCGACCGACTCCAGCAGGTCCGCTCGACCGGCGAGGATGCCCGTGGTCTGGGGTCCCCTGATGCCCTTCCCGCCGCTGAACGCGACCAGGTCCGCGCCCTGGTCGGTGAACCACGACAGGTTCTCGACGGGCGGCAACTCGGCGGCCGCGTCGACGACCACCGGCACGTCGTGGTCGTGCGCCACCTCGCAGACGTCCGCCAGCGGTGGGTCGACGTAGCTCTTGTAGATGTAGCCGACCGCCGCCGTCTCCTCGGAGATGGCGTCCTCGAACTCCCAGAGGTCGACGTTGCGCGCGCCCGTCCCGAGGTGGCGGTCGTTCGTCCCGATGTCGACCACCGTCGCCCCGGCCGTCCGGATGGCGTGGTCGTAGCCGGTTCGATGGGTTCGGGGCATGACGACTTCGTCCGCCAGACCCTCCGTGTCGGGGAGACGCGACATCGCGCCCGGGTCCGTCCCGGCGATGCACGCAGCGGTCCCGAGCAGCAGCGCCCCCGCGGCGCCGTTCGTGACGTAGCCGGCCTCCGAGCCCGTCGCGTCGGCGATTAGCTCGCTCGCTCGGGCCTGGAGGTCCGAGAGCCGAACGAACGAGCCGGCGGCCTCCCGCATCGCGTCGAGCGCCCCCTCCCTGATGCGACTCCCCCCGATGCGAGTCTTCGTGCCCGCCGCGTTCACGACGGTCGGAACGCCCAACTCGTCGTACACTGACTCTTGTTGCACGTTCCGGGGTTCGGAAACGGCGCGCAAAAACCCACGGGTTGGCTGCCGGCGGGCGGCGGTACCGTCGGGGGACACGTTTATGTCGCTCGTACGACCAGCCGTTAGGTAGATGACCGACCTGTTAGTGGTAGTCGCACACCCGGACGACGCCGACATCTTCTGCGGCGGGACGATAGCGAAACACGCCGACCGCGGCGACGAGGTCGCGGTCGTGCACATGACGCGCGGGGAGTACGGCGGGTTCGAGACGACCGAGTCCGAACTCGCCGCCGTCCGCGAGGAGGAGGCGACCGAGTCGGCCGCGGAACTCGGCGCGGACGCGACGTTCCTCGACTTCGAGGACGGCCGCGTCGAGTACTCGCTGGAGAACCGCCTGCAACTCGTCCGCCTGCTCCGGCGGCACGACCCGACGTACGTCGTGACCCACTACGGCGACGACATGCACCCCGACCACCGCACCACGTCGGAACTGGTGACGGACGCCTACTACATGGCCTCGCTCCCGATGGTCGACGTGCCGGAAGCGCCCTGCGAGGTGGCGAACGTCTACTTCGTCGGCAAGCCCACCTCGTCGTTCGAGCCGAGCGTGTTCATCGACGTCACCGACTACCAGGACCGCAAGGAACGCGCCATCGAGCGCCACCAGTCGCAGGTCCAGTTCCTCCAGGAGCACGGCGGCATCGACGCCGAGTTCGACAATCTCGTCTCCGGGGTTCGCAGCGAGGCGGAGGCGCTCGGCAAACGGGTCGGCGCGCGGTACGCGGAGGGGTTCGAACCGCTCCACGAGCAGAGCGACGCCTACCTGGGGGGAGAGGCGTGAGAGAACTCGTCACCGAGGACGCACCGCCGAGCATCGGGCCGTTCTCGCAGGGTATCGTCGACGGGGAGACCGTCCACGTCTCGGGGCAGGGTCCCGTCGACCCCGAGTCGGGCGACGTCATCGAGGGGGACATCCAAGACGAGACGGCGAGGACCATCGAGAACGTCGCGGCGGTGCTCGAAGCGGGCGGCGCGTCGCTCGGCGACGTGGTCAAGACCACCGTGTTCGTCCGCGACATGGACGACTACGACGCCATCAACGAGGTGTACGCCGAGTACTTCTCGGACCCGTACCCGGCGCGGAGCGCCGTCGAAGTCGCCGACCTGCCCGTCGACATCGGCGTCGAAATCGAGGTGCAGGCGACGCTTCGGTGAGGCGGGCGGACCGGAGCGGACCGCCGCTCCGGTCCGGTTCGGGTGGACCGAATCCTGCTTCCCACTCTCGACGGGGCGAGATAACCCGACGGCGGCGGAGAGTCGTCGTGAATCAGGCCTGGAGCGCGTCCTCGATTCGTCTCACCGTCCGTTCGACCAGATGCGGGAGTTCCCGTTCGAACCGGTCGCTGTAGAGGCGGGACTCCGGTCCGACGATTCCGACCGCACCGACGGCCGACCCGTCGGCACCGAGTATCGCCGACGCGACGCCGTTGGTGTCGGCGTCTCGCTCGCCTCGGTCGTACGCCCTCCCCGCCTCGCTGACGGCGGCGAGATGCTCGCGGAGTGCCGTCCTGTCGACGATGGTGTTCGCCGTGTACCGACAGAGGTCGACCTCGTCCAGCGTCGACGTCAGGCGGTCGTCCGGTAGCGCAGCCAACAGCGCCTTGCCCGTCGCACTCGCGTGGAGCGGTCGGTGCGTTCCGAGGAGGACGTCGATGTCGTCCGTCATGCCGTCGGGCCGTTCCACGTCCAAGACGACGGCGAACCCCCGTTCCTCGACGGCGAAGACGGCCGTCTCGTTCGTCTCGGCGGCGAGTCGCTTCAGGTTCGGACGCACGACCCCGGCGGCCGGGAACCGAGTGCGCGCTCGCCCCCCCAGTTCGAGCGGACGGAGTCCGAGCGCGTACCCGTCGTCGGTCGCCACGACGCAGCCGTGTTCTTCGAGCGTCTTCAGGTGGTAGTACACCGTCGCCTTCGGCCTGTCGAGTCGCGCCGCCAGGTCGGTGACACCGCACGGCCCCTCGGCGGCGAGTCGTCGGAGGATTCGAAGCGACGTCTCGACGGCGTCGACGGGGGCCTTGCTCATGCTCCCGACGTACAGTCCCCGTCTGATAGTTCTGTTCACGTCGTTCGAACGAAGAGCGGTCGCCGACGCGTGTGTCGCGCGCTGGCCGCGCGAACCGTCGACCGATAATCGAGCGCGTCGAAAGTGACGGGTTTCTACACCACTCATATTCCAAGTAGTACGCGACAGTGACGCGACCGATGGGCTCTCGTCCGCGCGGGCAACGGTTCACGAGAGCGGGGGTCCTCGTCGGTCGGTACTGCCGGGGGACAGTGATTTGGGGGTCGACCCGACACGTACCGACGTGAAAGACGACGCGAACGACGCTTCGACGTCGGAGGAGCCGTTCTCGTCCGACGAGAACGAGCGCCCGAACGAGGAGACGCAGGCGAGCGGCCCGGAGACCACCGAATCCACCGGGCCGCCGACGGAGGACCCCACTTCCCCGACCGATTCGGCGACCGCGGAGCCGCAGCCACGCGTCTCAGTGACGATCGAGGGGGAGTACGAGAGCGTGCTCGACCGCCTCGAACAGCCGAGCGCGCTCACGCACAGCGAACTCGACGCCCTCGTCGACAACGTCGAGGAGACGCTGCGTGCAGTCGTCAGGACCGGTGGCGGGATTCGAAGCGAGATATACGACGCGGTCGAGTTCGAACTCGAGGAACCGTGGGAGATACGTATCTACCTCGAAGTGCTCGCGATGCACGACATCGTCCGCCTCCAGGACGACAGGTGGGTCCCGTTGGACAACGTCGAACGGTCGGGAACGAACGCCGAGAAACCGTAACCCGTGGCGAGGAGGTGGCGGAGTACGGAGTAGGTATCCGGTGGCGCGTACTGCGCCGTGCGGAGGCGGCGCGGCCGTGATTCTCCGTCTCCGCGGACGACTTCGCTCCCCGTACGTCGACGGGCACCCCGTTCTAGAAGTCGACAATCCGTTACGTCTCCGTTTTGGTAACTTACATATATTTCTCGCATGATGTGGCGACGGCCGATTGGAGTCGGTCTCGGGGAGTCGCTGCCGGAACTTCCGTGAGGGCAACGCTCATTGCCCGGAGGGCTGGAGTGGGGGTGTGTCGCGCTCGTTCGCCTCGCGGCTGGTCTCCGTCTCGAACCCCCGCGAGGTGTGGCTCATCACGGTCGCTCACGCGGTCAACGAGTTCTACAGCGTCGCGCTCCCTCCCATCCTCCCGCTGCTGGTGAACGACTTCTCCATCTCGTACGGCGAGGCGGGGGCGCTGCTCACGGTCTTCTACGTCACGTACTCCGTCTTCCAGTTGCCCGCAGGGATGCTCGCGGACCGGGTGGGTCAGCGGTGGCTCCTCGCGGGCGGAATGGTCGTGCTAGCGGCGGGCATCCTCGTCGCCGCGGGCGCGCAGAACTACCGGACGCTCGTCCTCGCCGAGACGCTCGCAGGCGTCGGCGGGAGTACGTACCACCCCGCCGGGATGTCGCTCATCAGCGACCTAGAGGGGGGAGAAACCGAGGGGAAGGCGATGGGCATCCACGGCCTCGGGGGCGTCGTGGGGACCGCCCTCGCCCCCGCACTCGTCGGCGGCCTCGCGGCGCTGTTCGACTGGCGGACCGCTCTCACCGCGAGTGCGGCGGTGGGAGTCGGCTACGCGCTCGTATTTCTGGCGGTCTTCCGCGACGTGGACCCGACCGACTCCGCGGCCGCGGTCGAACCAGACGGGGGGACCGGAGGGGAGGACCACACACGGACGTCGGGTGACCCCGGGGGCCGGTTGTCCGCCCTGAGGGACCGCGTCTCGGTTCCGCTCGAACGCTGGGTCGCGGTGCTGTTCCTCGCGAACCTCGCCATCGCCACCGAACTCGGTGCCGTCCGCACGTTCCTCACCTCCTACCTCGTCGAACACGCGGAGATGACCGCCGCCGCCGCAAACGGGGTGTTCTTCGTCATGCTCGTGGGGGCGGGCGTCTCCTCGCTCGGCGGTGGTTCGCTCGCTGACGTCGCCGACCGGCGGACGCTGGGTGTCGCCGCCATGGTCGCCTCGACGGTCGGACTGGGTGCGACCGCCTTCCTCCCCCTGGTTCCGGTCGCGTTGCTCGTCTGGTTCTTCCTCGGCGTGGTGATGTACGCGGCCCTGCCCGTGATGAACGCCATCACGTCGCAGTACTCCGAGCGCGAGTTCAGCGGGAGCCTCTTCGGCGTGATGCTCACCGCCGGGTCGCTCGGGGGGGCCGGCGGCCCCCTGCTGTTCGGCGCGGTCGCCGAGCGGGTCGGTCTCGGGGCGGCGTTCCCGCTGATGGCCGGCGTGAGCGCGGTCGGTGCCGTCGCCTTCCTCGCGTTGTACCGGCTGTGAGTCCCGGCCGTGACCGGACTGACCCGGGAGTCGACCGAAACCGGCAGGCCGATACGGTCCCCGACCCACGAGGAGGCATGGACATCTCGGTCCGGGACCGCGTCCCCGAACTGACCGGACTGCTCACGGTCGTCTCGCTGGCACTCGTCTTCGGCGCCGTCCTCGGCTACCTCCCCGTCGGAGCGCTCCCGCGGTCGGAGACGGTGGTCCGGGCCGTTCCGCACGTCAACGCGGCCCTGAGCCTCGCCGCCATCGGGGCCATCTCCGCCGGGTGGCACTGGATTCGGCGACGCCGGGTCGCGAGGCACCGCGCCGCGATGGTGACGAGCTTCCTCCTGTTCGCGGCGTTCCTGACCCTCTACCTCTACCGGGTCGCGCTGGAGGGACCGACCGCGTTCCCCGGTCCCGGAGTCGTCTATCGGTTCGTCTACCTCCCGGTGCTCGTGGTGCACGTCCTGCTCGCCGTCGTCTGCGTCCCGCTCGTGTACTACGCGCTGTTGCTGGCGGCGACGCACTCCCCGGCGGAACTGGCGGCGACGGCCCACCCGCGGGTCGGCCGGGTCGCGGCGACGCTGTGGCTGGTGTCGTTCACGCTCGGACTCGTCGTCTACGCGATGCTGTACGCCGTTCCCTGGTCGAACTGAGCGGCGAGGCGACGGCTCCGACGGCTCCGGTCAGGCCGCCTCGTCGATGGCTCGCCAGACGCGCTCCGGCGTGAGCGGCATGTCGACGCTGTCGACATCGAGCGGTTCGAGCGCGTCCACGACGGCGTTCACCACCGCCGGCGGCGCGGCGATGGCGCCCGCCTCGCCCACCCCCTTCACTCCGAGCGGGTTGTGCGGGCAGGGCGTCACCGTCGACTCCCACTCCAGGTCGGGGACGTGTTCGGCCTTGGGTATCGCGTAGTCTTGGAGCGACCCCGTGAGCAGGGTGCCGTTGTCGTCGTAGACGGTCTCCTCCTGGAGCGCCTGTCCGAGTCCCTGTACGACGCCGCCGTGTATCTGCCCCTCGACGAGTTTCGGGTTTATCTGGGTTCCCACGTCGTCCACGGCGACGTACCGCTCGAACCCGATTTCCCCCGAGTCCGGGTCGACCTCGACCACGGCGACGTGCGTTCCGAACGGGAACGTGTAGTTGGGCGGGTCGAAGTTCGTGGTCGCGTCGAGTCCTCGCTCGGTTCCCTCGGGACGCTCGTCGTCGTCACCGTGGGCGAGTTCGGCCACCTCCCGGATGCTCAACGACCGGTCCGGCGCCCCCCTGACGAAGAACTCGCCGTCGGCGAACTCCACGTCCTCCTCGGCCGCCTCGAACCGGTGGCCGGCGATACGTCGTCCCTTCTCGACGATCTGCTCGGCGCTCCGCTTGAGCGCGCCGCCCCCGACGGGCATCGCTCGGCTCCCGGCCGTGCCGTTCCCCTCCTCGACCTCGGCGGTGTCCCCCTCGATGACCTCGATGTCGTCGAACGGGACGCCCAACTCGTTGGCGACGATCTGCGTGTACCCGGTGCGGTGGCCCGTCCCGATTTCGGCGGTGCCGCTCTTGACGACCACCCGACCCGAGGGTTCGACCTCCACGATACCGCTCTCCATCAGGCCGGGACCGGCGCCGCACGCCTCGACGTAACAGGAGATGCCGATTCCGAGGTAACGACCCTCCTCGCGTGCGCGCTCCTGACGCTCGCGGAACTCGTCGTAGTCGACCACGTCGAGTGCCTTCGTGAGCGTCTTGTCGTACTCGCCCGAGTCGTAGGTCCGTCCGAGTCCCGTCTCGAACGGGAACGCCTCGGGCGGAACGAAGTTCCGCCGGCGGAACTCCGCCGGGTCCACGTCGAGTTCCCGGGCGGCGGTGTCGACCAGTCGCTCGATGAAGTACGTCGCCTCGGGTCGACCGGCACCGCGGTACGCCGACAGCGGCGTGGTGTTCGTGAACACGCCCGTCGTGCGGACGTACGCGTCCGGAACGTCGTACTGGCCGTTGGCCATGATGCCGAGGTTGGTCGGCACGCCCGACCCGCCGGGAACGAGGAACCCGCCCACGGGGGCCGTCGTCTCGGCGTGGAAGCCGCGGAGGGTGCCGTCGTCGTCCACCGCCGCCCGAACCTCGACGAGGTGGTGGCGGGCGTGGACCATCGACTGGAAGTCCTCGGTCCTGGTGGCGATCCACTTCACCGGGCGGTCGAGTTGCATCGCACACCAGCCCGCGAGCAGGTGGCCCGTGTAGGGGAACAGTTTGGCCCCGAACCCGCCGCCGACGTCGGGCGGTCTGACCCGGATTCGACCCTCGGAGAGTCCGAGCGTCTCCGAGAGGTCCTCCCGGACCTGGTGGGGGTTCTGCGTCGACATCTCCACGGCAAGTTCGCCCTCAGACCCCTCCGACGGCTGGTAGCGCGCGAGCGCGGCCCGTGGCTCCATCGCCGTCGGGATGATTCGGTTTATCTCGAACTCGAACTCCACGACGTTGTCCGCGTCGTCGAGTGCCGCTTCGGCGGCGTCCTCGTCGCCGGTGTCCCACGTGAACGCCACGTTGTTCGGGGCGTCTTCGTAGACGGTCGGGGCGTCTTCGGACGTCGCCTCGCGCGGGTCGACCACCGCGTCGAGGCGGTCGTACTCGACGGAGATTCGACCGAGGGCGTCCGCGGCGGTGTAGCGGTCTTCGGCGACGACGGCCGCGACGGGTTGCCCCTGATAGGTGACCCGCTCGTCGGCCAGCATCGGGTGGTCCGGCGAGGTGGCGCCGGTCTCGGTGTCGGACTCCGCGGACCCGCCCTCCGGGTCGTCCGTCCGCATGTACCCGGGGGCGTCGGAGGCGACGACGTCGTCCCACGTGTAGGCGGCGACCACCCCCTCCATCGCTTCCGCGCCGCTCACGTCTATCGACTCGACGGTCGCGTGGCCGTACTGGCTGCCGAGCAGGGCGAGGTGGACCTCGCCGTCGTACGAGATGTCGTCGGTGTACTCGGCGTCGCCGGTGATGAGGTGGGGGTCCTCGCGGCGCTGGACGGCCGCACCGACCAGTTCGCTCGGAACGGCGTCGTCGGGACGGATGGTGTCGAACGCCATCCGGTCACGCTCCTCCCGCGGGTCCGTCTCGTTCGGTCTGTGTGGCGGTGTGATGCATCGTCTCTAGTGGTGTGATATCATAGCTCGCACAAAAGTAATTCGCTGGAGGCACCGCCGTCGGGTCGTCCCGGAGAACGTCACTCCCGGATAGCCCCTCGCTCGACTCGTTCCTCCACCCCTTCGTCCGGAACGGCCGAGGTGAACCGGCCTCGGCGGTACGTTAATATAGCATGTATTTTATGTATGTCAATCTGTTCATTGTTGGATATCGACTGTCGGTCGCGTGCACGGTCAGGCTCCTCGTGACGGACTCGTCGGCGCGTCCGGAGCGTTCGCGCCCGTCTCTCTTCGGGCGTCGAACGTCGATACGAGACGCCTCGGTCAGGGCGCGAGGAGTTCTACCGGGTGGACGCCCGGGCGGCGGAGCAACTGGTCTAGCTGTTCGAGACAGGACGTCCCACTCGCCACGACGGTCCGCGTCTCGGCGTCGTCCGCGGTGAACTGGGCCGCGAGTTCGTCGCCGACGGCGACGCTGACGTCGTAGTAATCCGACTTGTATCCGAAGCTCCCAGCCATTCCACAGCACTCGACGTCCGAGGTCAGGACGTCGAACCCGCAGCGCTCGAGGACGGCGACCGTGTGCGCCTCTAACCCCAGTGTCCGTTGCTGGCAGTGGCTGTGGTACGCGACCCGGTGGTCGTCAGCGGTCGCGAGCGCGTCGGTCGACGCGCCGTTCTCCAACCGGCCGTACACGTACTCCAACACCTCGTAGCTGTTCGTCCGCAGGCGGTCGTACGTCTCGTCGTCGAGCAGTCGGCCGTACTCGCGGTGAATCATCGCGTGGTCGCTCGGTTCGACGACGACGACGTCGCGCCCCGCCTCGACGTGCGGGAGGAGCGTCTCGGCGACGCCCTCGGAGTGGTCGCGCGCCGTCGCGACCATCCCCTGCGAGAGCGGCGCCCGACCGCTCGACGGGGTCGGCGGAACCACCACGTCGACGTTCAGCGCTTCGAGGGCGCGAACCGCGGCCTTCCCCCGGTCGACCTGGACGTGGTTCGTGTAGAGGTCCGGGTAGAGGACGGCCCGTCGGTCGGGGTCGTCGACGATCACGTCCCGGTCGGCGGCCCAGTCGACGAGCGTCTCGCGCTCGAACGACGGGAGGTCGCGCCGGGGGTCGACGCCGAGGAAGCGCTGCATCGCCAGGCGTGCCCCGGTGGTGTTCGCCAGCCAGTTCGACAGCGGCGCGGTGGCGCTTCCGAGTCGCGCGACGGTCTCGAAGTTGCCGAAGAAGCGCTTCCCGAGCGGCGGCGACCCCTCCTCGGCGTCCGGGGTCAGCCCGTCCACGAGGAAGTCGAACTCCGTCTCGTCCGCTTCGCGATTGATTCGGTCGCGGACGACCGTGTTTATCCAGGGGATGTCGATTCCCACCGGGCAGGCGTTGACGCAGCGCGTACAGCCCGTGCAGAGGTCGTTGAACTCCGCGGCGGTGTCGAGCCCCTCGATGCCCGCCTCCCAGCCGGTGGCGATACCCCCCGAGTACGTCTCCCCGCCGAACGCGTGCCCGCCGACCTGCTGGAAGTTCGCACACGAGTTCGAGCAGGCCGAACACCGGATGCAGTAGAGCGTCTCTCTGAGGTCCGGGTCCTCGCGCATCGCCATCCGGCCGTTGTCGACGAGCACGAGGTGGAACGCCCGGTCGGCACCCGCCTCCGAGAGCGGCGTCTCGTCGTCGTCGAAGTCGACCGTGGGCGTGTCGACCGGCGGCGTCAGCAGCGAGACGTACGACGTGATGTCCTGTCCCGTGCCCGAGCGGCCGATGAGTTCGACGAACGGCTGGAGGTCCTCGACGCTCGGAATCACCTTCTCGACGCCCGCGACGGTTATCTGTGTGTCCGTCGCCGTGACCGTCTTCCGGGCGTTCCCCTCGCTCGTCACCAGCGCGATGGTCCCCGTGTCGGCGGTGATGAAGTTCGCACCAGTCATCCCGACGTCGGCCGCCTCGATTCGCCCGCCCAGCCGTTCGCGGGCGAACGCCGTGAGTTCTGCCGCTGTCGTCAGCGGCGGGTCGGGGTCGAACCGCTCGTTGAACAGGTCGGCGATGCGCTCGCGCGACTTGTGGATGGCGGGGG
The DNA here is from genome assembly GCF_059821265.1 of Halorarum sp. SLYT50. Lineage (NCBI taxonomy): Archaea > Methanobacteriati > Methanobacteriota > Halobacteria > Halobacteriales > Haloferacaceae > Halorarum > Halorarum sp. SLYT50. The sequence continues at coordinate 84,160 of NZ_JCAMRW010000002.1, forward strand.
CGACGATGTGCGAGGGCGTCTCGTCGGCGACCTGCAACACCCACTCGCCCAGGTCGGTCTCGACCACGTCGACGCCGTCGGCCTCGAGTGCCTCGTTCACGTCGAGTTCCTCCGTCGTCATCGACTTGCTCTTGACCACGCTCCTGGCGTCCCGGTCGTCGACCACCGACCGGACGTACTCGTTGGCGTCGGCCGCGTCGTCGGCGAGGTACACCGTGCCGCCGTTGGCCTCGACCGTCTCGCGCAACTGGTCGACGAGGTCCGGAAGCCGGTCGATGGCGTCCGCCTTTATCGAGCGCGACTCTGCCTTCAGGTCCTCGTACTCCGGGAGGCGGTCGACGGACTCGTAGCGTCCCCGGTTGAACCCGCGCGTGTTCTCGCTCACGGCGGGACCCTCGGTCGACAGCAGTTCCCGGAGTTCGTCCGCGTCACTCATCGGCGCGCTCCACCACGACGACGCGAACCTCGCTCGGACCGTGCGCGCCGCGGACGAGCGCTCCCATGTCGGCCGTCGCGCTCGGACCGGTCGCGACGATACCCCCGCCCCCCTCGCCGCGGATGGTCTCGCCGAACCGCTCGAACGCCGCGTCCATGTCCGGGACGACGTCGCGCGCGTCGACGACGGCGACGTGCCGGTCGACGAACAGGCTCACGAGGTCGGCCCCGTCCGCCGACGTCGGAACCACGACGGAGCCGTAGTCGGCGACGGCGAACGCGCCGGGCGTGACCCCGGTGTGAGCCGCCTTCAACTCGGCCGGCGTCGGGTCGGCCGTCACCTCCGTTTCGGCGAGCGAGACTGATCCCTCCCCGAACGGGACGCCGACCGCCGGTCGTCCGAGGTGGGAGGCGAGCGTCGCACGGAACCCCTCCGGCGTCGTCCGCTCGCACGGCACGTCGAGTCCGGCGCACGCGGAGACGAACGAGTCTACCAGCGCAGCGGTCATGGGGCGTGGTACCAGACAGTCGGATATGTACCTTGCGGGTCGAGCCGGACGTCCGTCGGCGCGTCGGTCGGCGGGCGAGTGGATGACCGGCACCGCTCTGCCCGTTCGCGCCGGAGCGGCCGCTCCGGCGTCAGTCGTCTTCCGCCACGACCGGATTGGTCAGGGTGCCGATGCCCTCGATTTCGACGTCGACCGTGTCGCCGGGTTCGAGCAGCTCCGGCGGGTCGCGGAAGATGCCGACGCCGCCCGGGGTCCCAGTCGAGATGACGTCGCCGGGGCGGAGCGTCGTGAAGCCGCTGATGTACTCGACGACTTCCTCGACGCCGAAGATGAACTCCTCGGTGTTCGACTCCTGTTTCGTCTCGCCGTTCACGCGGCACGCCACGTCGAGGTTCCCCGGGTCGAGGCGCGCGTCCGGCACGAGCGTCGGTCCCATCGGCGCGAACGTGTCGTAGCTCTTCCCGCGGAAGAACTGTCCGTCGTCGAACTGCGCGTCCCGCCCGCTGACGTCGTTGACGGCCGTGTACCCCGCGACGTACTCGCGCGCCTCGGACGCCGGGACGTCCTTCGCCGTCCGACCGATGACGACGCCGAGTTCCACCTCGTAGTCCACCTCGTCGAGTTCGGACGGGTGAACGATGGGGTCGCCCGGGTTCGTCACGGACGTGTCGGACTTGCCGAACAGGAGCGGACGCTCCGGGATGTCCTCGTCCTGTTCCTCGGCGTGGTCGTGGTAGTTCAGCCCCACGCAGACGATTTTCCCCGGGCGCGGGACGGGCGCGAGCAGACGAACGTCGTCCGTCGGAACCGAGTCCGTCTCCGACGCGGTGACGGCGTCTTCGATCACCCTGAGGAACCCGGGGCTGGTCAGTTGCTCGTAGGAGACGTCTTCTCTGAGGCCGCCGAGCGGTACGACGTCGTCGTCGCGTCGGACGCCCCACTGGGGAGCGCCACCGGTGGTGTAACGGACGAACTGCATCGTGTGCCCGTGGTGCGTGGGGGACCCTAACTGTTTTCGTTCTGGCAGTGGGGCGGGAGTCGTTCGGGGCCTCGAGAGGGGGGCGCTACGAGTACGTGAGGTTGACCTCGATGACGTTCGACGTCCTGAGCACCATCTCGGGAATCTCCTCGGTGAAACGCTGCTTCCGCATTCGACTCTGCGGGCCCGACACGCTCACCGCCGCGATAGCCCACCCGTCGTCGTCCGTGATGGGCGCGGCGACGCACCGCATCCCCTTGACGCGCTCCTGGTCGTCGTAGGCGTACCCGCGTTCGCGAATCTCCTCGAGGGCGTCGAACAGTTCCCCGCGGTCGGTAATCGAGTTCTCGGTCACCGGCGGGAGGCCGTGCCGGTCGATGAACCGCTCGACCTCCTCGCGCGGTCGGAAGGCCATGATGGACTTGCCGAGCGCCGCCGTCTGGAGCGGGACGCGCATACCCGCGTGGGTGTCGAGTTGGACGGCGTCGTCCCCGCGCGCCTTGTAGAGGAACACGCCGAGGCCGTGCTCCTCTATCATCAGGTTGGCGTGCTCGCCGGTCTGTTCCGCGAGTTCGTCCACCTCCGGGCGGGCGATCTCGAACGGCTCCGTCCTGGCCCGGGCCTGGTCGCCCAACTGGAGGAATCGGGTCCCCACGTAGTACGTACTGCCTTCCTTGACGAGGTACTCCTCGTCCTCCAGGGTCCGGAGGTAGTCGTGGACGGTGCTCGTCGGCCGGTCTAGTTCGGCGGCCACCTCCGAGACGCCCGCCCCGTCGAGTCGCCGGAGCGTTTCGATGATCTCGAACGAGATTTTCGTCGCCTTGATTGGACCGGGCATACGCGACTCCATTGCGCTCGCGCTGGAAAAGAGTTTCCGATATTGTCGGACCTCTGCGAGACACCGGAAGCAGTCAACCGGGGCGACAGGTATCGGGGGAGCGCCGCACCGACACGACCCCGGTCGGCGCACCGGCCGACGAATCCGGGACTACGGGCTCGTCGACTGGGGACGGAGAACGGCACGAGCGACTGGTACCGACAGGGCGACGGGGAGGGAGACGAACGCGTTCCGCTCTCACCGGACCGAGGAGGAGCCGGGTCCCGAGGGCCGACCGAGCGGCCACGTCGCAGGTACCTGTCCGTCGTGAGAACGTATCACCGGAGACGACCGCGGACGAGCATCCGTCGCTCGGCGTCCGCCCCGAACCGAGAACGAGGACGACGCCGAACGACGGACGGGACGAGACGGGTCGACCGGTCAGGCGAACTCGGGTATCACCTCGTCGGCGAACAGTTCCATCCCGTCGTGGTCGGGGAAGTCGACGAACCACGCCTGGAACTTGGTGACGCCCGCCTCGATGCGGTCCTCGATGGCCGCCGCGCACTCCTCGGGCGTCCCAATGACGAAGTACTCCCGGGCGTCCGCCTCCGTCTCGATGGTCGCCTGGTCCTGATACTCCTCCTCGAACTGGATGGGGAGCATCAGGTCGAGCAGTCGGTCGAGTTTCTCCTCGTCGCGGGTGCAGAAGACGTGCCCGTCCCACGAGTACTCGACGTCGTCGGGGTCCCGCCCGACCGTCTCGCAGTGGTCCTCGATGACGCCGATCTTGTGTTCGAGGGTCTCGACGTCGCCGTTGAACACGTCCGTGTTCCACACGTCTGCGTGCTTGGCGACGAGTTTCAGCGTCACCTCCTCCCCCTGTCCGCCGACGAGAATCGGCGGGTGAGGGTCTCGCACCGGCGCCGGCGCGCAGGCGGCGTCCTCGATCTGGTAGTGGTCGCCGTCGAAACTCGCGCCGTCGCCGCCCGCCTCCCACATGCGCTTCATCAGGCGGATCGACTCGTCGAGACGCATCAGCCGTTCGAAGCCGTCGCGGTACTCCCAGCCGTAGGCGTCGTACTCCGGTTCGTGCCAGCCCGCGCCGAGACCGAGTTCGAGCCGTCCGTCCGAGATGACGTCGAGCGTCGCCGCCATCTTCGCGACGAGCGCCGGGTTGCGGTAGTCGTTACAGAGCACGAGCGACCCGACGTTCATCTCGTCGGTGAACCCGGCCATCGCCGACAGGAGCGTCCAGCACTCGTACTCCGCGCGGTCCCGGCCGAGCATCAGGTGGTCCGGCGCCCACGCCGCGTCGAACCCCAGTTCCTCCGCCTTCTCGATGCCCGCGCGGGTCGTCTCCCAGTCGAGCGCCCCGTACTCGGGCGTGTCCCTGTGCACTGGCTCCTGTTCGCCCGCGTCGGGCGCGCCGGCGAACACGGGCACGTTGTACTCGAAGCTGACGTCAGGCATGGTCCTCCACGGCGAAGTGTTCGAGCGCCTCGCGGTTGAGTTCCGCGCTCAGGCCGACGCCGTCCGGAAGCGGGATGACGCCGTCCTCGGCGTTCGGCGGGTCCGCGTAGATGGCGTCGGCGTACGTCGACTCCTTGTCCTCTTTCTGTTCTCTGTACCACTCCGGGATGGGGAAGTACTCGGCCATCGGCGCGTTCGTCGAGGCAGCGATGAAGTGGAGGTGCGGGTTCGTCCCCGAGTGCGGAATCACCGGGACGTCGTGGGCGCTCGCCATCGCATCTATCTTCAGGAGGTCGGTCAGGCCACCACAGCGGTGGACGTCGGGCTGGAGGACGTCGACGGCCTCCCGTTCGAGGAGTTCCTTGTGGCCCCAGCGGGTGAACTCGTGTTCGCCCCCGGAGATAGGCATGGGGGCGGCCTCGCGCACCTCGGCGTACCCGTCGATGTCGTCGGGGATGACCGGTTCCTCGACCCACTCCATGTCGTACGACTCCAGGCGGTCGAGCATCTCCGTCGCGTACTTGACGGTCCAACCCATGTACGCGTCGCCGGCGACCTTGATGTCGTGTCCGACGGCCTCCCGGACCGTCCGGACGATTTCCTCGTTCCTCTCCATCCCCCGCCGGCCCGCCTCGGGGCCGTGCTGGAAGCGGAGTTTCATCGCGTCGAACCCCTGTTCGACGTAGTCGAGCGCCTCCCGTTCGAGGGTCTCGAGGTCGACCGGGTGGAGGTTGCTCGCGTAGCACGGAATCTCGTCGGTCACCGGCCCGCCGAGCAACTCGTACACCGGCTTGTCTGCCTCCTTGCCGGCGATGTCCCACAGCGCGAGGTCGACGGCGCTGATGGCCTCGACCGCCGCTCCCTTCCGGCCGAAGGGGATGGTCGCGCGGTACATGAGGTCCCAGAGCTTCTCCCGCTCTCGCGGGTCCTCGCCGACGACGAGTTTCGAGAGCGTCTCGTCGACGATGGTCGCGATGGCGCCCGTCGCCCAGTTGCCGTGGCCGACGCCCGTGACGCCCGCGTCCGTCTCGACTTCGACGACGACGTCGCCGACCGGGCCCATCCACTTCCGTCGGGCCTGCGGATTGTCGCCCTCGGCGTTGTTGTACTCGTCGTACTTGCTCATCACGGTGACGAGCGGGAACTCGACGAACTCGCCCCACGAATCCGTGCTAACTCTGGTCGCTGATACGTCCGTTATCTCCATGGTACGCTGTCGCAACCATCCCGTCGTCGGGGTTAAAACCTTTCCGTGTAGTCGGTGTCGGCGGGCGCGCCGCGGCGGTCGATCCGCGTCGCGCACCGGCCTACTCGCCCACCGACCGGTCAGGAGGGGCGAAGCGGACGCCGCGAGAATCTCACGAGGCCGCTACGAGAACTGGAACACCGGCTTGCAGGTCTCGGAGCTGAGAAACGCCTCGAACGCGCTCGAGGGGTCGTCCGCGCTGAACGACGTGTCGACGATCTGGTCGACGGCTATCTCGTCACGCTCCATCAGCCGGAGCGCCTGCTCGAAGTTCGTCCACGTCGACCCGTAGGAGGTATTCACGTCGACCTCCCCGCGGACGGCCGAGGTGAGCGTGACCTCGCTCGCCTCGTTCGGGATTCCGACGACGACGACCTGTCCCCCCTTCCGGACGTGGTCGAGCGCCGTCTCGACGCCGGCGTGGTGGCCGGTCGCGTCGAACACGACGTCGAAGCCGACGCCGTCCGTGAGCCGCTCGGCCCGCTGCGAGAGGTCCTCGGTCTCGACGTTGACCGTCTCGATGCCGAGCGAGTCGAGCAGCGGGAGCCGGTACTGCGCGTCCTGTTCGAGCCCAGAGACGACGACGTTCGCGCCGAGCGAGTCGGCGACGGCCGCGACGAGGACACCGATGGGCCCCGGTCCCTCTACGAGAACCGTGTCGCCCGGGTTCGTCACTGACTGCCCGAGGACGGCGCGGGTGGCGATGCTCGTCGGCTCGGTGATCGCCGCGTGCGAGAGCGGGACGTCGTCGGGGACGGCGTGCAGGAACGACGGGTCGACGGAGACGTACTCCGCGTACGCGCCGTCGCGGTGCATCCCGGTGATAGAGAAGTTCTGGCAGATGTTCGGCTGTCCGCTCTTGCACTGGAAGCAGTGTCCACAACTGTGAATCGGCTCCTCGATGACCTTGTCTCCCTCCGAGAACCCGTCGACGTCGTCGCCGACGGCCACGACCCGCCCGGAGTACTCGTGGCCCATGACCCGCGGGATAGGGACCCACTCGTAGCCGCCGTCGTACTTGTAGGCGTGAGCGTCGCTGCCACAGAGGCCGGCCGTGTGAACCTGTACGAGTACCTCGTCGGGGTGTATCGACGGTCTCTCCCGTTCCTGGGTCTCCACGAATCGTGGCCCCGTCTGGACGATTGCTTTCATAATTTTCGAGTAACCCGGTCTGGTCGACTCACCCACTGCTTCTATTCACTTGGATTAATAATTTTGGGTGCCGAGAAGGGGTCGCTTCCGACCACCGGCGCGAGCGTCACCCGTCGCGTCGGCCGGTCATACCCCGCTGGAGGAGTCGAGAAGCCCCGGGCATCAGTCCAGTCCGACGTGGCGCCGAAACGCCCTTCCGGTCAGCCAGTCGCGGTCCGCCGTCGAGAGCGAGTCGACCTGTCGGAGCCAGTTGTGCGACTCGGCGTAGCTGGCGACGTCGCTCACGTTCGGGTAGTCCGAGCCCCAGACGACGCGCTCGCGGCCGAACGTGTCGAGGAACCACCGGACGTGGTCGTGCATGTCCTCGTACGGGAACGTCGTCTCGGACATGTGAACTATCTCGGACACCTTCACCGCGACGCTGTCGTACTCCGCGAGGTCGGCGAAGCGGGCGAACGTCCCCTCGTCTGTCGGCGTCTCGGGGCCGGCGTGCGCGAAGTGGTCGAACAGGTACGTCAGTTCGGGGTAGGCGTCGACCAGTTCGAGCGCCTGGTCCAACTGCCCGTGGTCACAGAGTATCTGCACGGCCGCGTCCGTCTCGACGGCCGCCTCCCAGAACTCGGTCTCGCCGATGGCGTCGCGTAGCCAGGTGACCTCGGGGCGAACGTCTCCCACATCCGGTCGTACGGACAAGCCGCCCCGAGACGGACCCCCAGAACGCCCTCGGTCTCCATGCACCGTCTGAGCTGGTCGGCCGCGTCGTCCGCGAACGGGTCGACCATCACGATGCCGTACAGCGGGTCGTGCTCCTCGACCGCCCGCAGGGTGTACCAGTTGTCCGTCCAGTCGCAGATGGGATAGCCGACGACGACGGCTCCGTCGACGCCGTTCCGGTCCAGGTCGGCGACCAGTCGGTCGGCCGTGTAGACGGTGTGGACGTCGAACTCGTCGACGAGGTCCAACAGCGGTCCGTTCACCCAGGGGTGTCGCTCGCTCGCCGCGCCCCACGCGTGTGTGTGACTGTCGAACACGCGGTGGGAATCGTGGCTCGCCGTAGTAAATCTTCCCCGGGCAAGAGCTAACTCCCGGGCCGTCGAACCAGGGGAGCGATGGAACGAATCGCGTTTCACCTTCGCCTCGAGGAAGGACAGCGAGAGGCGTACCGAGCGGAACACGAGAGCGTTCCGGCCGCGCTCGAGGCGGCGTATCTGGACTCGGGTGCCGGACTGGAGACGTACAGCGTGTTCGAGCGAGACGGCCACGTCTTCGGCTACATGGAGGTCGAGGACCCCGACCGGATACGGGAAGTCGTGCGCGAGAGCGACGCGCAGGCTGACTGGGACGAGGCGATGGACCCGCTCCTGGTCGACGAGTCGGACCCGTGGATGGAGGAAGTCTACCGGATGGTCTGAGCCGGCGGTCGAACCGGCCCTCGGCGCGGAGTGACGGGTCGTCGGCTCCCCCGCGACCACGCGTGGACTCAGCGCCCCGCCGGTACGAACAGACCACCACCCCCCGTCCGGGGACGCCATCCGACTATATCGGAGCACTACGGACGACGTACTTCTGACCGGCCTCGAACAGGTATCGCCGTGAGCAGGCGGTCGGTAACGGGGCGAGATGAGTTCCCCGTCGGCGGTACCGAGGCTCGAACCGACCGCTGTCGTCGCGGTGCCGACGCCGAAAGCCGCTCGCCGTCCGATGATATCGGACGATGTGAGTCCGCCCGGTTCGCGCCTCTCGGGCCGTCGACGGCGTCTCTTGGCCGAACCGTTCGGCTCGTATCGACGGGGCCTAGGGGGGAGGACTCGGCGACGACCGGTAGCGGCGTTCCGTAGCGCTCTGAATTACAATGGTACGACTGTAATTGAACTGCAGCGACGGTAGTACACCGTGTCAAAAAAGACGGTGGGACCGACGAGGTTCCGTCCGGATTGTCCGACAATATCGGACATGGATGGTCGTTAATCCGGATTGTGACCGCTGCCCTTTCCAGCGGCGACCGTGGGACGCGATCTCGGAGAGACCGCCACACCCGGAGTCCGTGGTGACGGCGGCGTTCGTCGGGGCGCGATCCACCCGAAGATTCTTGTAGGTCACTGCGAAATTCGAGGGTGTCAATGGGTAGCGTAGAGATCGACGACCTGACCAAGGTGTACGAGGACGACGAGAGCGACGTCGTCGCGGTGGACGACCTGAACCTCTCGATTCGGGACGGGGAGTTCCTCGTCCTGGTCGGCCCGTCCGGGTGCGGGAAGTCCACCACGCTCCGGACGATAGCCGGTCTCGAGAAGTTGACCGAGGGGGACATCCGCATCAACGACACGAGCATCGTGGGCCGGAAACCGAAAGACCGGAACATCGCGATGGTGTTCCAGAACTACGCGCTGTACCCTCACATGAACGCCCGGAGGAACATGGGGTTCGGGCTGAAGATGACCACCGACCTCCCCCGCGAGGAAATTCAGAGCCGCATCGAGAACGCCGCGGGGATGATGGGCATCGGGGACATGTTGGACAAGAAACCGGGGGAGCTCTCAGGTGGCCAGCAACAGCGGGTGGCGCTCGGGCGCGCAATCGTCCGTGAGCCGGAGGTGTTCCTGATGGACGAGCCGTTGTCGAATCTCGACGCCAAACTCCGGACGCAGATGCGCACCGAACTCCAGGACCTCCAGCAGTCGCTCGATACGACGACCATCTACGTGACGCACGACCAGACGGAGGCGATGACGATGGGCGACCGCATCGCCGTCCTCGACGGGGGCGAACTCCAGCAGGTAGGCACGCCGATGGAACTGTTCTACGAGCCTTCGAACCGGTTCGTCGCCGGGTTCATCGGCTCCCCCTCGATGAACTTCCTGGAGGTTCGAGTCGAGGAGGTCGACGGTCGGACCGTCTTCGAGCACGACGCGTTCACCTACCCCGTCTCCGGCGCGCTGGCCGAACGGGTCACGGGCGAATCGTCGACGCTCACCGTCGGGTACCGACCCGCGGACGTGGAGATGGTCGACGAGGCAGGCGACGAGACGGTGGCGGCGTCGGTCAACGTCGTCGAACCGCTCGGCGACGTCAGCTACGTCTACGTGACGGTCGGGGACCAGAACCTCACGGTGAACGTCCCCCCGGGCCGACGCCTCGCGAACGTGGACGAAGTCGAACTCCGGTTCCCGGAGAACCGAATGTACCTCTTCGACGGCGAGTCGGGCGACGCGCTGAAACACCCCTCGGTCGACCCGGAGGACGAAGCGGCGGGCACCGACCCGTTCACCTCCTCCACCTGACGCCGGTCGTCGAGCGAGCGTCGTTACCGAAACATTCAACAAGGATGGTGAAAATTAGCAAACGAGGCAGCCAATCATGGTAGACGATACCAACGGACAGTCCGAGTCGAGTACTGACAGACCGCTGAGCACACCGTCGCGCCGGTCGTGGCTGAAAGCGACCGGGCTGGGGTCCGTCGCCCTGCTGGCCGGCTGTAGCGGCGGAGGCGGCGGTGGGGGCGGCGGGAACACCAGCAGTGGCGACGGTGGCGGAGAGACCAGTGACTCGACGAACGGCGGAACCACGGGATCGACGGGCGGCGAGGAGACGACCATCGAGTACTGGCGGTGGCCCCACTCGACGCAGCCGTCGAACGAGGCGGAGAACGCCATCGTGGAGTCGTTCAACGAACTGGACAACGGCATCACGGTCGAGCAGGTCCGCACCCCCTACCAGGATTTCCCGACGAAGTTGAAGTCGGCCATCGGGTCCGGTAACGCACCGGCGGTCGGGTGGAACCTCGCACCGGGGAACCTCTACGAGACGGCGGGGAAGAGCCGGGAGGAAATCGCCAACAACGCTCCGTACGCGTACCTCGGCGACCACTTCGACGACTCGTTCATGAAGCAATTCTGGCCGACGTTCTGGGACCGACAACGCGCCACGTACAAAGGTGTCGTGACGGTCCCGTTCGTCGGTGGCGTCGACCCGGGACTGTTCTACATCAACGTCGACGCGTGGAACAAGGCGGGACTGGGTGACCTCCCCACCGACGGTTGGTCCATCCAGGAGTGGCACGACGCCGTCAAACAGATCGACGGCACCTCGGTCAACGGGACCAACATCAACGGGTACATCCTCGGTCTGAAGGACATCAGCAGCCGTAACCGGTGGACTCGAGTGATGTACAAGGGCCGGACCGAGGGGAAGATAATCGACGAAGGCTACCAGAACACGGACGACGAATACGTCCTCACCATGGCCGACGACGCGATGGTGCAGGGATGGAAAGACTGGTACGGGACACACATCGAGAACGGCTGGACCACCGACCCGTCGGCGTACACGGCCCACCAGACCGTCCAGCAGTTCTACGAGGGGCAGGCCGCAACGGCGCAGTTGTTCACCTGGGCACGCGCTGGTATCGCCGAGAACGCCGACTTCGAGTGGAAGGTCGTTCCCATTCCGACCCGCAACGGTGAGGACGTCTGGATTCGGAACGCCAGCGGAGCCGGGATGTCCGCGTTCGCCGACGAGGCCGGCGGTAACGTCGAGGCGGCGACCGAGTTCATCCAGTACCGGACGGCCGCCGAGCAGGCGTTCAAGTTCTTCAACGTCTCCGGACAGTCCGTTCCGAACCAGAAGGCGTACCAGATGATGCAGGACAACCCCGACGAACTCTCCGACTTCGTCAAGAAGTCGCAAGCGCTCTCCGTGATGGAGGCGATGGACTCCGCGTTCAAGTCGCTCGAAGACCTCACGAGCAGACGGCAGGAGCGCTACTCCAACATCAAGAGCACCGAGGTCCAGGGCGTGACGAGCCTGGAGATGAACATCCCACGGGGCGCCGGCGGCGGCCAGCTCCAACAGCAGACCGGCAACGTTCTACAGCGGATGATCGCCGGTCGGCTCGGAGGTCAGGAGGGCCTGACCCAGATCGAACAGCAGTGGCAACAGACGCTGAGCGCCGACGACTACGCCGTCGACTCGGAGAGCGTCGGCTTCAACAAGCCGGAACCGGGCTACGACTGGGGATAGCCCGAACCCCGGGTCCGGTCCGGCGGGTCGAGGGGTGAACCGGGCGATTCGAACGGGGGGAAGAGCGACTGCGCTCCGACCCCCGAACCGACCCGGAGTGGTGGACGTCCGCCCGGAAGGGCCGGCACCCCAATCTATAATTGGAGGTGCGGTTATGTGGCGAGCATGCCGAACAGTGCTGACAGCGGCAGCGGCGTGACCGTCACCGACCTCCGCGTCGAGTACGAGCGAGAGCCGAACAACGTCCCACCGGCCGAGCCGCGTCTCTCGTGGCGCGCCGAGACCGACGAGCGAGGCGCGCGGCAGTCGGCCTACCGGGTGCTGGTCGCCCGCTCCGAGGCGGCGCTCGCGGACGAGCGGGGCGACCTCTGGGACTCCGGGAGGGTGGAGTCGCCCGACTCGACGAACGTCCCCTACGGGGGCGCGGCGCTGGAGTCGGGGACGGACTACTACTGGACCGTCCGCGCGTGGGACGCCGACGGGGAGCCGTCCGCGTGGGCCGAACCCGCGCGGTTCTCGACGGCGCTCGCCGGCGCCCACGAGTGGGAGGGGAGCTGGGTCGGCTACCGGCCGAACGGGGGCGACTCGAACGGCTACCGGAGCGAGTGGCACGCGGCCGACGACGACGCCGAGGAGTGGGTGCAGGTCGACCTCGGGCGGACGGGCGACGTCGAGCGGGTGGAACTCCACCCGACGGAGCCGTTCGACGGCCCCGAGACGCCCGACGGGATGACGGTCTCGTCGGTGTTCTCTGAGGACCCCGACGCCGCGGAGCGGGTGACCGTCCCCGGTCCCGGCGGGTTCGGCTTCCCCGTCCGCTACCGGGTGGAGGTCTCGGACGACCCCGAGTTCGGCGACTCGCGGACCGTCGTCGACCGGACGGACGAGGACCAGCCCAACCCCGGGAGCGAGTCGGTCTCGTTCGACGTGGACGGCGACGACGCGCGGTACGTCCGGGTCACCGCGACCGACCTCTACGAGTTCGACCCCGGTGACCCGTCCGGCAGCGGGCGCAAGCAGTTGAAGACCCAGTACGTCCGGGAGGAGCGCCGCCCCTGGAAGACGTTCGCGCTGGCGGCGCTGGCGGTCCGCGACGGCGACGGCGAGGACCTCGCCGCCGGCGGGACCGTCGCTGCCTCCTCGAGCGTCGAGGAGGAGTCGTGGGGGCGCGAGAAACTGGTCGACGGTCGGTACGAGTCGGACACCGCGCCCGAGTCGCCGCTCCTCCGCGCGGACGCCGACCTCGGGGGAGAAGTCGAGCGCGCCCGCGCGCACGTCTGCGGGCTGGGGTACGGCGAACTGTACGTCAACGGCGAGCGCGTCGGCGACGAGGTGTTGAACCCGGGGTGGACCCAGTACGACGAGCGCGTACTCTACAGCACGTACGACGTTGCGGACCACCTCGACGCGGGGGAGAACGCGCTCGGCCTCTGGCTCGGACAGGGCTGGTTCGGGCGCAACGCCCGCGACTGGACCGGGTTCGGCGCGCCGCGAGCCATCCTCCAGTTGGAGGTGGAGTACGCCGACGGGCGGACCCGGACGGTGTCGACGGACGGCTCCTGGCGCGCGGCGCCCAGTCCCCTCCTCCAGAACGACCTGTACGACGGCGAGGTGTACGACGCCCGCGAGGAACACGACGGCTGGGCCGAACCGGGGTTCGACGACCGCGACTGGGAGGGCGTCGCCGTCGTCGACGGGCCGGGTGGCGACCTGGTCCCCCAGCGGACGCCGCCGATACGCGTGACCGAGACGCTCGACGCCGAGGAGGTGCTCGACCGCGACGAGGGACCGATTCTCGACTTCGGACAGAACCTCGTCGGCTGGGTCGAACTGACCGTCGACGGCGCCGACGCGGGCGACGAGGTCGAACTCCGTCACGCCGAGGTGCTGCTCGACGACGGCAGCCTCGCGCTCGAGGACCTCCGGTCGGCGGACGCGACGGACACGTACGTCGCGAGCGGCGAGGGGACCGAGACCTACGAGCCGCGGTTCACCTACCACGGGTTCCGGTACCTCCAGGTGGTCGGCTACCCCGGCGAACTCGACCCCGCGGACGTGACCGCGAAGGTCGTCCACACGGACGTCGACCCCATCGGCGAGTTCGACTGCTCGAACGACGACCTCGCACAGCTCCAGCAGAACGCCCAGTGGGGGCTGCGCGGAAACCTCCACAGCGTCCTCACGGACTGCCCGCAGCGCGACGAGCGCTTCGGGTGGACCGGCGACAACCACATCGCCGCCCGGGCGCTCGTCTACAACTTCGACTCCGCCCGTTTCTACGAGAAGTGGATGGGCGACCACGCCGACGTCCAGTCCGAACACGGGTACATCGCCGACACCATCCCGTACGGGTACGGGACGATTCCGGAGGACCCGACGTGGGGCATCACGCAGGTGACGGTGCCGTGGCACCTCTACCGCCACTACGGCGACGCGGGCGTGCTCGAACGCCACTACGAGGGGATGCGCCGGTACGTCGACTTCTGGTACGACGAGTCCGACGACGGAATCATCCCCGACGAGTACGGCAACTACGGCGACTGGCTCGCGTTCGAGAACAACGACGACCGGGTCGGCCTCCCCCACGACCTGTTCAACACCGCGTTCCAGTACCACACGACGAACCTGTTCGCGGAGATAGCGGCCGTGCTCGGTCACGAGGACGACGCCGAGCGGTACGCCGACCGCGCCGAACACATCGCGGCCGCGTTCAACGAGGAGTTCCTCGACGCCGAGGCGAACCGGTACGGACCGGGCACGCAGGCGTCGTACGCGGTCCCGCTGTACGTCGGACTCGTCCCCGACGGCCACGTCGACGCCGTCGCCGAGAACCTCGCCGAGAAGGTCCGCGAGGACGGCGGCAAACTCCGGACGGGCTTCCTGGGGACCCGGCCGCTCATCCACACGCTCGTCGACCACGGTCACGAGGAGGTGGCCTACGAAGTCGTCAGCCAGCCCGAGCGTCCCGGCTGGGTGTACATGGTCCGGCAGGGGGCGACAACGATGTGGGAGCGGTGGGACAGCGACGACCGCATCGACGACGGGATGAACTCGTTCAACCACTCCCCGTTCAACTTCGTCTCGGAGTGGTTCTACTACGCGCTGGCCGGCCTCCGGTTCGACGACTCGATGCACGGCCGGGGGAGCGTCGAAATCGCCCCGACGGTCGTCGACGACCTCGACTGGGCCGAGGGGCGCATCGAGACGGTGAACGGCCCGCTCGCGTCGGAGTGGGAGCGGACCGACGACGGCCTCTCGCTCGCGGTCGAGGTACCGTGGAACACGACCGCGACGGTCCGCCTCCCCGGTGACGCCGACGGCGCCACCGTCACCGAGGGCGACGACGTCGTCTGGACCGAGGGCGGCGAGGGGACGCTCCCGACCGGCGTGGAGGCGGCGACGGCCGACGACGGCGCGGTGTCCCTGACGGTCGAGTCGGGGACGTACGAGTTCGACGTGAGCGACTGACCGACCGAGGTGAGCGTCCGGCGCGGCGGTCCCCTGCCCCCGTCGGCTGGCCCACGACCGTCGCTGTCGTCGCTGTACGGGCCGACCTCCGAGGACTGGAGACACTGGGTAGTCACGCTGCGGACGTAGGGGCAATATAGTCCGGTACCCAGAGAGCGATACGTTTGTCCACTTTCCCTCTGGCAAGGATGTCGTGCAACGAGAGAGCAGTCTCCGACCACCGGGTCGCGTCGACGGACCGCCGAGTGGAGGCGGACGGACCGCGGGCGTCGGCAGTGCGCACCCGAGGGGGCACCCGTGGCTGACGTCGAATCACGCAGCAGGACCGACGAGGAGGCGACGACCGACTCGCTGTTCCCGAGTCTGGACCTGGACCTAGAGACCCAGGAGAACGTCGAGGGGTGGCTGTTCGTCACGCCGAAAGTGGGGCTCATCCTGCTGGTGCTGGCGTTCCCCATCCTGTTCGGGATCTACGTCAGCTTCACCTCGTCGAACCTGATGAACCTCCCCGGTGAGTTCGTCGGCCTCGACAACTACGCCTGGCTGGTCGGCTACGGTGTCTGGTGGAAGTCGGTGCTGAACGTGCTCGTCATCGGCGCGGTGCTCATCCCGACGAACATCTTCTTCTCGCTCTCAACCGCGCTCATCCTGACCGAGCGACTCAGGGGGAACTACCTCTACCGCCTCGCGTTCATCGTTCCGGTCGCCGGCCCGCCCATCATCTGGGCCATCGTCTGGCGGTTCATCCTGTTCCCGAACGAGGGCGGGTTCCTGAACTCGTGGCTGCTCACGATCGGTATCGTCGAGCGGGCCGTCGGGTGGACGACGAACGTGACGTGGGCGCTCCCGTCGGTCATCACGTCGCTGATGTGGGGGTTCGGGCTCTCGATGCTCATCTACCTCGCCGCGATGGCGGGGCTCCCGGAGGACCTGATGGACGCCTCTCGGATGGACGGCGCGACCCGGTGGAAGCGGCTCCGGTACATCATCTGGCCGCTGTTGAAACCGACGACGTTCTTCCTCGTGGTGGTGCAACTCATCCAGGTGTTCCGCCTGGGGTTCAGCGCCGTGTACGTGCTCACCGAGGGCGGTCCCATCAACGCGACCCAGGTGCCGTCGTTCTTCATCTACTCGACGGCGTTCAGCTACAACGCGTTCGGCCGGTCCGCCGCCGCCAGCATCGTGATGTTCCTGCTGACGGCGGTCGTGACGCTGCTGCTGTACAAACCGCTGCAGAGCCGGACGGAGTACTACCAGTGAGACCATGACGAAGTTCGACCTCCTCCCAGACCCCGAGACGCCCCGCGACTACGCCGAGCGAACCGTGGCCCACGGCTACCTGTTCCTGCTGGCCGCGTTCACGTTCGGTCCGTACGTACTGATGCTGCTCATCTCGCTCATGGGCAACGGCTGGCAACCCGTCCAACCGCCGAAGATGCTCCCGGTGGACTGGAGCTTCATCAACTACCAAGAGCTGTTCACCGAGTTCAACTTCGGGCAGTTCCTGGTGAACACGTTCATCATCGCCGGCGGGACGACGCTCATCGTCCTGGTGTTCGACTCGTTGTCGGGCTACGCGTTCGCGCGCCTGGAGTTCTGGGGACGCGACGCCACGTTCGTCGCGGTGCTGGCGACGATGATGATTTCGCCGATGGTGCTCGTCATCCCGGTGTACGTCCTGTTCAGTCAGTTCGGGCTCGTCAACACCTTCATCGGCATCATCCTCCCGCACGCGGTCACCGGGTTCGGCGTCTTCCTGATGCGGCAGTTCATCAAGACGCTCCCCTCCTCGCTGGAGGACGCGGCGCTCATCGACGGCTGTTCGAAGTTCGACATCTACTGGCGTATCGTGCTCCCGATGATGAAGCCCGCGCTCGTCACGCTCGGCCTCATCACGTTCATCACGACGTGGAACTCGTTCCTCTGGCCGCTGGTTCTCGCGCGGAACCAGTCGCTGTACCCGCTGACGGTCGCGCTCGGCTTCTTCCAGGGCCAACTGTACACCGACTGGTCGGGGTTGATGGCCGCGACGACGCTGACGATGCTCCCCGTGGTCGTGCTGTTCGTCTCGATGCAGAAACAGTACGTCCGCGGGTTCCGCATCGGCGGCATGAAAGGAGAGTAGCGAGGCGACGCACCGACCTCTCCCCGGCAGTCGAAGTCTATAACCGACCCCTCCCCGTCTGGTCGGCACAGTGTATCGCGAGAGCGTCGAACTGACCGTCCGGGACACGGTCCGCAACTCCGTCGGCGTCCTGTTCGTCAGCCTGCTGTTCTCGGCGGCGCTGCTACCGTTCGCGTCGACCGTTCTCGTCACCGGTCGGTCCGCCTGGCTCGTCGGCCTCTGGACGAGTTGTCTCCTCTGTGGCGTCGTCGTAGTTGCGGGGTTCCGCCTGACGACCGAAGTGGCGGCCCGCCACGAGACCATCCCGCTGACCCCGTTCTGGCGTGGGCTCCGGGAGGAGTGGCCGGTCGGCGTCGCCGTCGGCGCCGTCACGTTCGCGCTCGTCGTCCTCGCGGCGGTGCTGACGAACCTGCCGGTGTCCGGGCTCGCCGGCCGGACGGTCGGGGTGGCGAGCGTCTACCTCGTCGTCGGCTGGGGGCTCCTCCTCGCGTTCGCGCTGCCGGTGTACGTCCGCACCGCGGACCCCGACCGTCGTCGGTTCCCGGTCCGCGAGTGTCGATTCGCGCTCGCGTCGAGCGTCGAGACAGTCGTTAGAGAACCGCTCGCGGCGCTGTGGCTGCTCCTACAGGCGCTCGGCTGGACGTTCATCGCCGCCGTCACCGTCGTCACGCCGGTCCTGTTGCTCCCGGGCTTTCTGGTCCTGCTCGCCGCCGAAGTCGCGGAGCTGACCGTCCCCTGGGACGACGTCGACGCCGCCGCGCCGGTCCCCCTCCTCGACTACGACTGACGCTCGACGCGAACAGTTAAGTACGGCACCGTGCCACGATTCCGCATGGCAACCAGCGGCGGCGACAGTCCGAGTGACCAGCTACACGACCGCCTCCGAGATGAGTTCCGGGACCCGGACCCCGAGTACGGCCCGGTTCCGCTGTGGTGGTGGGACGGCGACGACCTCGACCCGGAGCGGATGACCGAACAGTTGGAATCGCTGGCCGACGGTGGCGTCCCGTCCGTGTGTTTCATCCAGAAGTACCCGACCGGTCCGGCCGGCGACGAGGAGCAGTACTTCGGCGAGGAGTGGTGGGACCGGATGGAGCACGCGGCGCGGGAGTGCGACCGCCTCGGGATGACCCTCTGGGTTCACGACGAGACGTACCACCACAGCCCGCCGACCTGGCGGGAGTTCTGGCAGCACCGCATCCGCGCGGAGACGACCGGGAACGAGGCGCTCCAGGGGCGCGTCCTCGACCGGGTGAGCGCGGACGTGACCGCGACGGAGTCGGTCGCCCTCTCGGTGCCGGACGACCTGTCGGTACGCGTCGCCGCCGCGTACCCCCGTGCAGACGACGGGTCGCTGCGCGTCGACGACGCCGTCGACCTCCCGGTCGAGGACGGGACGGTCCGGTGGGAGGCCGACGACGGCGACTACCACGTCGCGGTCGTCGGGACCCGTCCGGAAGGGTTGCGGTACACGACGCCCGACGCCGCCGAGCGGTACGTCGACCTGCACTTCGAGGAGTACCGCCGTCGCCTCGGCGACGACCTGGTCGGCGACCCGCTGGTCGGGACGTTCGAGGACGAACTCGTCCTCCTCGACGACGAGGTGCCGTGCGACGAGCGAGTCCTCGAACGGTTCGAGTCCGACCACGGCTACGACCCCGTCCCGCACCTCGTCGGCCTGTACGAGGACGTCGGCCCCGACACCGAGCGTTTCCGGACCGCCTACTACGACGTGGTGACGGCGCTCCTCGAGGAGAACTGGTTCGAACCGCTGTACGACTGGCACGAGGAACACGGACTCGTCCGCTCGCACGACAACTGGGGGCGCAACGACCTGACCGAGGGGACCACCCAGTACGGCGACTACTACCGGACGATGCGGTGGTTCCAGGTCCCGGGCTACGACGACGGCGGACAGGCGGCCATCGGGTCGCGCAACTTCTTCGACGCGAAGCTCTCCGCCTCCATCGCCGCCTGCTACGACCGCGACCGGGTCTGGGGCGAACTGTTCCACTCGACGGGGTGGGGCTTCACGCCGGAGGCGCAACTGGCGGGTCTGGTCGAGAACGTCTGTTACGGTGCGAACCTCTACGACAAGCACGGTTGCTACTACACGACGCAGGGGGGCTGGTGGGAACACGCCCCACCGGACGTCCACTTCCGGCAGCCGTACTGGGACGACGTGGGCGAACTCAACGACGCCGCGGCGCGGCTGAGCTACCTGTTCAGTCGGGGACAGCCGGTCGTGGACGTCGCGATGCTGTACCCGTCGACGTCGTTGCACGCCGACTGGCGACCCGACGAGGGCATCGGCGATGCGGGCGAACACGTCGACGAGCGGACCCGCGAACTCGCGGAACGCGTCTACGACGCCGGCAGCGACCTGGTGCTCGCGGACCCCGACTCGCTGGCCGACGCCGATGTCGAGGGGAGTACGCTCGGCGTCGAGGGGATGGAGATTCCGACGCTCCTGCTCGGACCGACCACCGCGATTCGGCGGGAGACGCTGGAGACGATTCGAGCGTTCCACGACGCCGACGGGGTCGTGCTCGCCGTCGGTCGGCTTCCGACGACCCTCGTCGGCGACGACGGTGACGACGACGGCTTCCTCGACGAGGCCCTCGAAGCCGTCTTCGGCGACGCCTACCGCGCGGGGCAGGACGGCGGCGCCGCGGGCCACCACGTCCACGACCCCGCCGACGCGGGCGTGGGGGTACTGGCCGACGCGGAGACCGACATAGTGGGCCTCCTCGACGGGGTCGTCGACCGGGACGTCCGGCGCTCCGACCCGGACCTCTACCACGCGCACCGACGGGCGGGGGAGCGCGACGTCTACCTGCTGTTCAACGTCCGCGACGAGGAGCGAACCGTCGACGTCAGCCTCCGGGCCGACGGCACCCCAGAGCGGTGGGACCCGCTCACCGGCGACGTGGAGCCGATTCGGACGTACGACCGCGAGGGGGCCTACCTGACACTCACGCTCTCGTTCGCCCCGCACGACTTCCACGTCGTCGTCGTAGACGGGAGCGACGACGGGAGGGAACAGGCCGCTCGCGTGGTGGAGACGTCGCTGTCGAGCGTCGAGTCCGTCGAGGCGACGCGAGACGGCGTCGAAGTGACCGGCAGAGCCCGTTCTTCGGGGTCCCAGACCGCGACCGTCGCCGACGGGGAGGAGAACAGGGCGGGGCGCGTCGACTCCGTCGTCGTGCCCGAGACCGTCGAGGTCGACGGCGAGTGGGAGGTCGAACTCGAGCCGACGATGGACAACGAGTGGGGCGACTTCCGGTACCCGCCGGAGGAGACGGTCATCGGCCCGGAGGTGCGCGACATCCGCCACCGCGCCGAGGGGACCGACCGGGACGGTCTGCGGCAGGGCTGGCACCGACCGGACGTCGAGACGGCGGCGTGGGACGCCGTCGACCGGACGTACGGGCCGTACTTCTGGCGCCGGACCGGCACCGGCGACGGTGACGACCCGACACCACCCACGGAGGACACCGCGGGGTGGGAACCGTACGAGTTCTCCACCCGATTCGGGAAACCGGACACGCACCCGTACATGCTCGGGTACACCACGGTCGTCTCGGACGACTACCTCGTCTCCCCCGAGGGGGAGGAGAGCACCTACTTCTGGACGACACTGCGTGCCGAGGAGCCCCAGACGGTCGCGTGTCACTACGGACCCGGCGTCGAGGAGGTGCGACTCGGCGAGTTCCGCTTCGACGGACCCGGCGAGGACCACGAACTCGCGCGGGGGGCCGGGCCCGACGGGGGTGGTACCGCAATCGCCCACCTCCCGGCGGGACGGACCGCTGCGCTCGTGCGGGCCGAACCCGGCGTGGAGACGTACTTCGCCGTGGAGTCGACGGACGGGAGCGCCCTCGACCGGGACCTCCGCTACGTGCCCCGGCTCAGGTGGTTCGAGACGGCGGACGTCGCGTTCGACTACAGGCCGTGGGACCCCGCGCCCGTCGGCTGGTACCGGTTCGAGGTGCCGACGGGAACCCGCTCGTTCGGCCTCCCGGTCCGGGGCGACGCGCGGGCGTGGGTCGACGGGGAGGAGCACCCGGTCGAAGACGACGCCGTGAGCCTGGGGTCGACGCTCGAGTCGCCCGCGACGGTCGCGGTTCGCGTCGAACAGGAGCGGGGCGCGTACGGCGGTGCGACGTTCGAGCGGTCGCCGCGCGTCGAGACCGACTCCGTGACCGTCGACCGCACGGCGTGGAGCGACCTCGGTCTCGACTCGTACTCCGGGCGGGCACGCTACCGGACGACGGTTCGACTGCCGGACCTCGACGCCGACGACCGGGTGGTGCTCGACCTTGGCGACGTCGCGGTCAGCGCCGCCGTCGCGGTCAACGGGACACCGGTCGGGTCGGCGTTCCGCCGGCCGTTCTCGTTCGACGTGACCGACGCCGTCGAGGCGGGCGCGAACGACGTCGAGGTGACGGTGGCGAACACGCTGGCGAACCACTTCGACGCCGAGACCCCCAAGCGGTACGCGCGGGAGGCACTCGACTACTTCGCCGGCGACGTCGAGGTGCTCCCGACCGTCGACCGCGACGAGTTCCCGTCCGGACTCCTGGGGCCAGTGACGGTCCGGGTCGAACCGCTCGTGACCATCGACGTGTAGGAGACCACTCGGCTCGCTACTCCGAAGCGTCCGACCCCGGTCGAACCGCCCGCTGTCGAAACAATCATCACCCCGGACCGAGTGTGTGAACCGAACCCATGCAACTCGACGAGGAGACGTTCCGCTCCCCGCCGTCGGAGTACCGGGGGCATCCGTTCTGGGTGTGGAACGACACGCTGGAGGAGTCGCACCTCCTCGACCAGGTAGCAACGATGGACGACGCCGGGTGGGGTGGGTTCTTCCCGCACGCCCGGTTCGGCAACACCGTCGACCCCCTCTCGGAGGAGTGGTTCGAGCGGGTGTCGACCTGCGTCGAGGCGGGCGTCGACGCCGGGATGACTCCGTGGCTGTACGACGAGGACCACTGGCCGAGCGGCTACGCCGGCGGAGCCATCCCGGCGCTCGGACCGGAGTACCGGCTGAAGTGCCTGTCGCTGAAGAGCGAGCCGACCGCGAACGACGACGTGGTCGAACCCGTCGACCACGACGGCGAACGCTACTACGTCTGTGTGACCACCACCGGACGCGAGGCGGACGAGACTGCGAAGGGGACGCCCTACGCCGACCTCATGAACCCCGACGTCGTCGCGGAGTTCGTCGAGCGAGCGTACGAGGGGTACGCGGACGCCGTCGGCGAACACTTCGGCGACGGCGTCGAGGGCGTCTTCACGGACGAACCGCAACTGTACACCCGCCCGGACGCGGAGAACCTCCACGGGTTCGTCCCGTGGACCGCCGGACTCCCGACGGCGTTCCGCGAGGCGAACGGCTACGACCTGACGGAGCACCTGCCCGCGCTCTTCTTCGACCGCGAGACGAACGGACGGTCGTACGAGGCGGTCCGGTACGACTTTTGGCGCTTCGTCACCGAGCGGTTCGTCGAGACGTACTCCGAACGCCTCGGCGACTGGTGCGACGAGCGGGGACTGAAGCTGACCGGCCACTACCAGCACGAACACTCCGTCCCCGAGCAGATTCGCACCTCGGGGGCCGTCATGCCCCACTACCGCCACCAGGGACAACCCGGTATCGACCACCTCGGACGGGCGGTCGTCAACCGGCAGAACAACCCGCTGAAGATAAAGCAGTGTACGAGCGTCGCGCGGCAGTTCGACCGACCCGCGCTGTGTGAACTGTACGGGACCTCCGGCCAGCAGCTCTCGTTCGAGGCGCGCAAGTGGCTCGCCGACTGGAACCTCGTCCACGGCGTCACGTTCGTCAACCACCACCTCTCGCTGTACTCGATGCGCGGCGAGCGCAAGCGCGACTACCCGCCGAACCTCTTCTACCAGCAGCCCTGGTGGGCGTACAACGACCGCGTCGCCGACTACGTCGCCCGGACGGCGTACGCGCTCCGGCGCGGCGACGCGTTCGCCGACACACTGGTGCTCCACCCGGTCCAGAGCGGGTGGCTGGCGTACTCGAACGCCTCGGAGACCGACCTCTCCGCACTCACCGGCCACCACACGATGGCGCGCGAGTCGGCGCGAGAACTGAACGATCGGTTCACCGACCTGGTCGACGGTCTGGTCGCGGACCACGTCCAGTTCGACCTTGGCGACGAACTCGTCCTGGAGAGCGACGGCGCCGTCGAGGACGGCTCGCTCGTCGTCGGAACGTCGGAGTACGACACCATCGTGGTGCCGTACTGCCGGACACTCCAAGCGTCGACCGTCGACCTGCTCGAGGCGTTCGTCGACGGCGGGGGGAGCGTGCTGGTCGTCGGCGAGGAGCCGTCGCTCGTAGAAGGTCGACCGGCCGACGGCCGGCTCGACGACCTGCTGGCGGCCACCGAGTGGGTGACGCCGGCCGAAGTCGCCGACCGGACGCACCGGCCCGTCCGACTGCTCGACGACCGAGGAGACGAAACCGCGTCCGACGTGATGGTGCAGGTGCGGCGGGTCGACGGCGGACTCCTCGCGCTCCTCGCCAACTCGGACCGCGAGCGCGCCGAGCGGTTCACGCTCCGACTGGACCGCGGGGGTGCTCTCGAGCGCTGGGACGCGGCGACGGGCGAGCGTCGACCCGTCGCCGCCGGCGGCGACAGCGACGGAACGGAGGTGGAGGTCGAACTCCCGCCGACCGGGTCGCTGCTGCTCTCGCTCGACCCGAGTGCCGAACCTCGCGACGAGGGGACGACGCTCGGGCGCGCCGGGCGGTCGTCCGACGGCGAGCGGGTGCCGCTGGACGGCGACTGGCGGGTCCGACGCCACGACCCGAACGCGCTGGTGCTCGACGTCTGCGAACTCGAACTCGACGGCCGGGACCTCGGCGAGACGAACGTCGCGGCCCACTGGCAGGCGAAGACCGAACTCGACGACCCTGCGGGTCACGTCCCGTTCACGGCGCGCTACTCGTTCGAGGTGAGCGAGGCGGTCGCTGACGGCGAGTTCGGGCTCGTCGTCGAGAGCGCCGACGAGGTTGACGTCCGCGTCGACGGCGTCGAACTCCCGCCGACGGACGAGCGGTGGCGCGACGTCCACTGGCACCGGTTCGACGTTTCCGCGCACGTGGAAGCGGGGAGGAACGTCGTGACCGTCAGCGGGACCCGTAGCGAGACGGCGAGCGTCGAACCCGTGTACGTGCTCGGCGACTTCGCGGTCGACTCCGAGACGCACCGGCTGGTCGCCGAACCGGAGACGGTTCCGGAGCCCGAACTCACCGCACACGGCTACCCGTTCTTCGCCGGCGAAGCGACACTGGAGACGGACGTCGACGTCGAACGCGACGGGTCGGCGACGCTCGTGGTCGACGACCTGTCGACCGGCGTCGCCCTCGCCGAGGCCGCCGTCGGCGAACGGCGAACGGAACTGCGCTGGCCGCCGTGGAGGGGGCGAGTCGACCTGACCCCAGGCGAGAACACGGTCCGGTTCCGCCTGGTCACGAGTCTGCGCAACCTGACGGGGCCGCTGCACACCGACGAGCCGTCGCCGCGGTTCGTCACCCCCGAGTCGTTCCGTCCCGACGAAGAGAACGCGTACCTCGACCGGAACACCTGGACCGACGAGTACACGACCGTCCCCGTGGGCGTCGAGAGCCCCCACCTCGTCTTCGACCGGGACTGACCGCCACGGACCGGCGGTTCGAGCGCCTCGACTCCCCCGCTCCCGCGGCCGGACGTTTATCATCTCCGTCGGTGTAGGACGACGAGATGTCGTCCATCCGCCTCAACGAGGAGGAGTACTACCGGAAGGCGTACGGGGCCTGGCTCGGCAAGAACGTCGGTGGCACGCTCGGGGAACCGGTCGAGGGGCGTAAGGAACTGCTGGACCTGTCGTTCTACCCCGAACTCCCCGCCGAGTTCGACACGACCGACATCGACTACTATCCCGATTCGACCGACGCGGGCGAACCCACGCCGCTCGCGAACGACGACCTCGACCTGCAGTTGATCTGGCTCCACGCGCTCGAACAGCACGGCCCCGGCCTGACCGCGACCGACCTCGGCCGGGAGTGGGTCGACCACGTGTTCTTCCCGTACAACGAGTACCGCTACGCGCTGGCGAACCTCCGGCGCGGGGTCGACCCGCCGG
Source organism: Halorarum sp. SLYT50 (assembly GCF_059821265.1). Classification (NCBI taxonomy): domain Archaea; kingdom Methanobacteriati; phylum Methanobacteriota; class Halobacteria; order Halobacteriales; family Haloferacaceae; genus Halorarum; species Halorarum sp. SLYT50. The sequence goes on from NZ_JCAMRW010000002.1 coordinate 109,549, forward strand.
TCTCCGGCCGGTTCAACAACGGGTTTTACAACGACTGCATGGGCGCGCCTATCCGGTCGGAGATCTGGGCGCTGGTCGCACCGGGAGCGCCCGGCGTCGCGGCCGCCTACGCCTACGAGGACGCCGTCGTCGACCACGCGGGCGGCGAGGGCGTCTACGGGGAGATGTTCAACGCGGCCCTGGAGAGCGCCGCGTTCGTCGAAGACGACCCCCACCGCCTCGTCGACGTCGGCCTCGCGCACGTCCCGGACGACTGCCGTGTCGCCCGGGCCGTCGGGGACGTCGTGGACTGGCACCGGGACGGTCACGACTGGGAGACGACGCGCCGATTCGTCCTCGAAGAGCACGGCCACCCCGACATGACGAACGCACCCCAGAACCTGGCGTTCGTCGTTCTGGGGTGGCTGTACGGCGACGACGTGGGCGACGCGCTGTTGAAGTGCGTCAACTGCGGGTACGACACCGACAGCTCCGGCGCGACGCTCGGCGCCGTCCTCGGTATCCTCAACGGCAGGGACGGCATTCCCGACCGGTGGGTCGAGCCCATCGGCCACTCGGTGGTCACTCGCCCGCAGGTGAAGGGGTTCCCCGCGCCCGACGACCTGACCGAACTGACCGACCGGACGCTGGCGGCGGCGAGAGAGGTCATCGTCGCCCGCGACCTTCCGGTCAGCATCGAGCGCGAGGCGTCGACCGTCGTTCCGGACGGAGCCGTCGCGTCGTTCCGAGAACTGGACGAGTGGGTGGACCCAAGGAGCCGCTGGGGGCAGGACCCTTCGACGCTCACCGTCCCGTTACCGCGGGGGTCCCGGGACGACCCCAGCCTCGTCGTCGAGGTGACGTTCGACGGCGGCGAACCGGCCATCGGGGTCCACTCCGAGAGAGAACTCAGGATAGCGGTCGAGAACACGTCGAGCGAGTCACGGCGCGGCGAACTCGGTCTCGACGTTCCCAGCGGGTGGGACGGCCCCGACCCCAGGCCGTACGACCTGCGGCCGGGCGACCGACTCGCGTGGGACGCGTCGGTCCGCTCCGACGGGCGAGTCGAGTCGTCGAACGAGGTGACGCTACGGATACACCGGACTCACGACGGGTCGCCGTGGGCGACCGCTACCGTCGACCTCGCGCTGGTCGCCGCGACGCACTGGCGACTCACCGGGCCGAACGGTGCGGAGACGACCGCCGAGTTCGCGGGCAACCGCCTGTCCGTGTCCGACGCCCTCGGTACGACCGAACCGGGGCGGTACACCGCCCGAACCACCCTCACGAACCCCCGCGAGCGGACCGCGCAGATAGAGGTCCACTCGTCGGCGGCCGTAGTCGCCGCGCTCGACGGGGAGGCGTTCATCGACAGGCCCGCGCGCCGGGAACCCGACATGCTGGCGACCGACCTCGACCACCACAGCGAGGGGGGCGGACTCGACATCGACGCCGGTGACCACGAACTCGAGATAGCGTTCGAACACGACGGCGACGGTCCGCTGGCCGCGTACGTCGTCCCGGCGGCGACCGGACGGACGGCGTCCCCGGGCGGCTACTACTTCCTCACCGACGTCCTGTTCGCGCCGCCGTGACGGCGCCGGCCGCGCAGCGTCTCGGGCGGGCCGCCGGCCAGGGGAGGTGAACGTCGGACGGTCGGGGCTCCCGGCCACCAGGTCGAGGCTCGGACCGGTCGTTCCACGCGGGGGAACACACAGATATAACACTGAGGATTGTTATCTACCGTCTATGGGCGAGTTGCAGATAGACCACCTCACCAAGACGTTCGGTGCCGCGGGGAGTTCGGTCGTCGCGGTGGACGACCTGGCCATCGACATTCAGGACGGGGAGTTCCTCGTCCTCGTCGGCCCGTCCGGATGCGGGAAGTCGACCACGCTCCGATGCGTCGGCGGCCTGGAGACGCTGACCGAGGGCGACATCGTGCTCAACGGTGAGGTCGTCACCGACCGGGAACCGATGAACCGGAACATGGCGATGGTGTTCCAGAGCTACGCGCTCTACCCCCACATGACCGCGCGCGAGAACATCGCGTTCGGCCTGCGGATGACGACCGACCTCTCGGACGCGGAGATCGACGAGCGCGTCGAGGACGTGGCGCGGGTGATGGGCATCGAGGACCTGCTCGGCGACCGGCCGGGAGAGCTCTCGGGCGGGCAACAGCAGCGGGTGGCGCTCGGGCGCGCCATCGTCCGGGAGCCGGAGGTGTTCCTGATGGACGAACCGCTGTCGAACCTCGACGCCAAACTCCGGACCGAGATGCGCACCGAACTCCAAGAACTCCAGCAACGGCTGGACGTGACCACTATCTACGTGACGCACGACCAGACGGAGGCGATGACGATGGGCGACCGCATCGCCGTCCTCGACGGGGGCGAACTCCAGCAGATTGGACGGCCGATGGAGTGTTATCACAAGCCCGCGAACCAGTTCGTCGCGAGTTTCATCGGCTCCCCTTCGATGAACTTCTTCGCGATGTCACGGTCCGACGACCTGCTGGAACACGAGGCGTTCGGCTATCGGCTCTCCCAGGAGACCGTCCGGCAACTGGACGCGTCCGACAGCGGGACCGTCACGCTCGGCATCCGCCCCGAGGACATCGTCGTCGGCGACGACGGTCCGAACGCGATAGACATCACCGTGAACGTCACCGAACCGCTCGGCGAGACCACGTTCGTCCACTTCGACGTCGGCGACGTGGCGTGCACGGCGACGGTGTCGGGCCGTCTCTCCGTCGAGGAGGGCGACGAACTGACCATCCGGTTCCCCGAGGAGCGCATCCACCTGTTCGACGGACGGACGGGCGAGGCTCTCAAGAACAGGGAGTTCACCGCCGAGGACGAGGCGGAGTGGGGCGTCACCGCCTGAGCGCGACCGGGACACCGGGCGTCGGAACGGGACTCCACTCGCCGAACCGTCGAGGCCTCTCCCGCCGACCACGACCACCGCAGTGAGCGGTAGCGCAGACGACGGGACCCGACACCGAACGGACGAATCACGAGCGTGGTTGTAATCGAATCATACTTCACTATTGTTATGTATGAAGTATTTAGGTATTCGTCGGGAACAGTTGGTGGTGCGGGGTTCTTTTTCGTTCCTCCCACATATATACATATTCATATTCGTAAAAGTTCACGTTGGGAGTTCAATTATGAACATATTATCTCGGCGTCGAAACCTCCAGAGAGTAGTACTAAATAGAATAGGACAACAATCGGTCATACTAGGATAGGAGTAGACCGGGTAGCCGAGACGGGCGGATCGACCGAACACGAATCAAGCGAGGTACCGGACGAGCGAGGCGGAGTCTTTTCGGGGCCTCCCCACCGACGTGTCGCATGGTCGCTCTGGAATCCCACCACTACGCGGTGACAGTCGAAGACCTGGACCGGGCCGTCGAGTTCTACCGCGACACCCTCGGACTCGACGTCCTCAGCGAGTTCGTGCTATCCGACGACGCGTTCGCGACGGGCGTCGGCGTCGAGGACGCCACCGGGTCGTTCGTCCACCTCGACGCGGGCGGCGCGCGCGTCGAACTCGTGGAGTACGACCCGGAGGGCGACCGGTCGGCGGCCGACTCGCTCAACCAACCCGGGACGGCACACCTCGGGTTCGCCGTCTCGGACGTCGACGCGTTCTACGACGAACTCCCCGCGCACGTCGAGACGCTGAGCCCGCCCCAGACGACCGACAGCGGCACGCGAATCCTCTTCCTCCGCGACCCGGAAGGGGCGCTCGTCGAGGTGCTCGAGGAGTAACCGGCGGGTCGCCAGACCGAAGGCGAGCGGCTCTCGGCTCGCGTGCGTAGCGCGTATCGCTCAGCCGTCGTCCCGAGGCGACAACACTAAAGTCGACAGGTGCCCGTTTTGAGAGTAGATGGAGATATTCTCGTCGGCGAAGGCCCGCCGGCGTGGCGTTCTCTTCGCCGTCCTCGGGTCGGCGGCGCTCGTCGCCCTCTACGTCGCGCTCCGTCGGTACGCGCCGTTCGTCTTCGACCCGCAGGAACTCCGCGTGTGGATCGCCCAGTTCGGCGCGCTCGCGCCCGTCGTCTTCACGCTCCTGCAGGCGGTACAGGTCGTGGTGGCTCCCGTCCCCGGGCAGGTCGTCGCGCTCGTCGCCGGCTACCTGTTCGGGCCGGTGGCCGGCACCGTGTACAGTCTGGTGGGCGTCCTCCTCGGGAGCGCAGTCGCGTTCACGCTGGCGAAGCGGTACGGGCGGGAGTTCGTCGAGGGGATGCTCAACGACGAGGTGATGGCGCGCTTCGACGGGTTCGTCGAGCGGATCGGGTTCCCGGGCCTGCTCGCGTTCGTCATCGTCCCCGGCCTCCCGGACGACGCCATCTGCTTCCTGGCCGGTCTCACGAACTGGCGCCTCCGCACGTTCATGGTAGCCATCACCATCGGTCGGCTCCCGGCGTACGTCATCACCGTCTACGCGGGCGGCGAACTGGCGAGCGGGCAGGTGCGTCGGGCGCTGGCGCTCATCGGCGTGGTGGTGGTACTGTCGGTGGTCGGGTACTACAAACAGGAGACGGTACGGGACTTCGTGCAGCGGTTCATCGGCGACTCCCAGCACTGAGAGCCGTGTCGAGTCCGGCCGCCGACGTCCGTTCGGCGCCGCGTGCGTCACCCCGGCGAGCGGTGGTCTGGCGGCCCAGAGAGGGGTGACACCGACCGATTCCTCCCCCTCCAGCCACACGGCTCGACGGTCCAACCCGAACTACGAGGAGTGGTCGGTCTCGCTAGTCCGGTCGATAGACGGGCTGGCAGTCGAGTTTTCCGATTCGACACGGTTGATTACGAAGACATTCTGGAGAAGAGATATTCGTTACGAAAATCGTGAGATAGGATTTCACCGAAATTTTTAACCCGGTGTCTCCTAGAGACGAACATGAACAATGTCGGACCACAACGGCGGCGGCGCGGACGGTGGACTGAACCGGCGGAGTCTGGTGAAACGAGTCGGAGCGGCCGGCGTCGTCGCCGGACTGGCGGGCTGTGGCGGACGGCAGGCGACCCAGAGCGGTGGCGGGAGCACGAGCGGCGAACCCGCGACGACCGAACCGGCCGCGACGACCCAGAGCGACAGCGCGACCCCCGAGAGCCAGGGTCAACCGATGGACTCGGCGCTGACGGTGGCGCAGTGGGCGGTGCCGCAGGACTCCCAGTACAACCCCTGGAACGGGAAGAACTACGCCGAGCCCCGGCGCGTGCTGTGGGACCGGTTCATGCGGTACAACATCGCGGAGCAGAAGTTCTACCCGTACGCCATCTCGGAGTGGTCGTTCGGCGAGGGGTCGGTGTCGCTGACGATTCGCGACGGCCTCACCTGGCACGACGGGACGGCCGTGTCCGCGACGGACGTGGTGAACCAGCTGAAACTGGACATGTACACCGGCGGGTCGCTCCAGCAGTACGTCGACGAGGTGGGTAGCGCGGTCACGGAGACCGGCGACAAGACGGTCGAGATCGCGCTGAACCAGCAGGTCAACGAGCAGATCGTTCTGTCGTACCTCCAGCCGAAGCGGCTGGTCGCGAAGGACAGCGTCTACGGCGAGTTCGTCAAACGCGCCGACGAGGCGGGCGGCGAGTCCGCCCGCGGGGAGGTCATCACTGAACTCCAGAACATGGCCGTCACCGACCCGGTGGGCAACGGGCCGTTCCAGTTCGAGGACGCCGACAGCCAGCGTACGCTGCTGTCGCAGTACGAGGACCACCCGGACGCGGGGAGCATCAACTTCCCGGAGATGGAGTACCTCTACATGCCGTCGAACCAGAAGCGCTGGAACGCGCTCATCAACGACCGGACCGACGGCTCGGCGACGCTGTTCATGCCCTCGAACAAACTGAGTCAGCTTCCCGACCACACCCGGGTCGGGCTCATCCCGCGTCACTGGGGCCTCGGACTGGTGTTCAACTTCCGCAACGAGCACCTCGCGAAGCGGGAGGTCCGGCAGGCGCTCGCGCACGTCATCGACCGCGAGGCGGTGGCGAAGAACTCCGGGGCGGGGACGGAGTCGAAGCTCCCCGTCCAGTACCCGAGCGGGCTCACCGGGCAGTTCAGCGGCACGGTGACCGACAAGTGGCTCGACGGTGTCGAGGAGCAGTTCGACGCGTACGAGACGGACACCGAGAAGGCGACGAGCCTGCTGGAGTCCGCCGGCTACACCAAGAGCGGCGGCACCTGGCAGGACGAGAGCGGGAGCCCGCTCCAACTCGACATCTCCGCGCCGTCCGGGTTCACCGACTGGGTCGCCGGGGCGAAGACGGTCACGAGCCAGCTCTCCACGTTCGGCATCAAGTCCCAGCTCAACGCGCAGGACACCTCGACGTACTGGGGAAAGGTGTACTCGAACCACGAGTTCACCATCGGCCTGCAGGGGTGGGCCGACTACAGTAACAGCTACCCGTACTTCCACTACGACTTCCTCTACAACAGCACGGACTCCAACGAGTACTGGAGCGTGCCCGACAGCTTCGAGGTGGCTCCGCTGTCGGACCCGTCGGGCGAGGCCCAGTCGGTCACGCCGGGCGAGATGGTGGCCGAGCTGTCGAAGACCGGTCGGGACGAGGCGCTGGGCGGGATTCAGGAACTCGCGTGGGTCACCAACCAGACGCTCCCGGTGCTCCCGCTTCAGGAGAAGCTCGCACAGACGTTCCTCACCGCCGACGAGTGGAACGTCCCCCCGAAGGACAGTCAGAAGGTGCAGCAGTACTGGCCCACCGAGTGGCTCCCCCGCATGGGCGCCTGGACGGCCAAGCGGCAGGAGTAACGGGGGCGTAGAACACACACAACCATGAGTTACGTTCTCCGTCGCACCGGACAGGCGGTGTTCACCGTCTTCGCAGTCATCTCCATCTCGTTCGGCATCGTTCGGCTGCTCCCCGGCGGCCCGGCCGACTACCTCCGGGCACAGCTCATCCAGCAGAGCGGGGGGTCGCTCACGCAAGAACAGATCGCACAGCGCGTCGCCGCCCAGACCAACATCGCGGCCGACGAACCGCTGTACGTCCAGTACTTCGACTACATCTGGGACATCCTGCACCTGCAGTTCGGGCAGTCCATCTGGTACAACGAGCCGGTGACGGCCATCCTCGGGCCGGCCATCCCGTGGACCGTGTTCCTGATGGCGTCGGCGCTGTTCGTCCAGTTCGTCGTCGGCGTCTCGCTGGGTGCGTTCATGGCGTACCGGGAGGGGAGCCTGTTCGACACGGGGTCGACCGCCGTGTCGCTCGTGTCGAACTCCATCCCCTTCTACGTCATCGGACTGCTGTTCATCACGTTCCTCGGCTACCGGGCGGAACTGTTCCCGACCGGCGGGCGCTACGAGTCCGCGGTGACCGTCTCGCTGGCGAACCCCGACTTCCTCCTCAGCGTGCTGTACCACGGGGCGCTCCCCATCCTCTCGCTGGTCATCGCCAGCTTCGGCGGGTGGGCGCTGACGATGCGGGGCAACAGCATCCGCGTCCTCGGGGAGGACTACCTCCGCGTCGCCCGCCTGCGGGGCCTGCCAGAGCGGCGCATCGCGCTGCGGTACGTCGGGCGCAACGCCATCCTCCCGATGTACACGGGGCTGCTCATCGCCATCGGGTTCATGTTCGGAGGGTCGGTCATCCTCGAACAGATCTTCGCGTACCCCGGCGTGGGTTACTACCTCATCCAGTCCATCGGCCAACGAGACTACCCGGTGATGATGGGAGCGTTCATCCTCATCGCGGTGGCGGTCACCATCGGCGTGTTCGTCGCCGACATGACGTACGGCTACATCGACCCGCGGGCCAAGGGAGGCCAGAACAGTGAGTCCTACTGAGGGCACGTCCGCGGACGCGCCGGCGTCGGACTTCGAGACCGTCGCCGGCGAGAACCTCTCGCGGCGCGAGCGCTACCGGCAGTCGTTCGAGGAGGTCGTCCTCGCGCCGACGCGCATCGTGATGAACGACTGGCGCGCGCTGCTGTCGGTGTTCATCATCCTCGGCTACGTCCTGATGGGGACGGTGGGCGTGATGCTCGTCCCCGTCCCCCGGCCGAACCAGGGGCCGGCGCTCGTGGGCGCGTTCTACAACATGGCCCACCCGCTCGGGACGACGTTCTCGGGGGTCGACATCTTCGCGCAGATCGTCCACGCGACGCCCGCGATGCTCCTGATGATCGCCTCCGGGGCGGTGTTCTCGGTGGTGCTGGGGACGGTGCTCGGCACCGTCTCCGGCTACAAGGGCGGCACCGTCGACAGCCTCATCATGACGTTCACCGACGTCGCCATGACGCTGCCGGGACTCGTGCTCGTCATCGTCCTCGCGGGCGCGCTCCAGGACGTGCTGACGGGCAGCCCAATCGTCATCGGCATCCTGCTCACCATCAACGCGTGGGCGGGGCTGGCGCGCTCCATCCGCTCGCAGGTGCTCACGCTGCGCGACGAGTCGTACGTCGAGGCGTCGCGCATCATCGGCATCTCGACGAGGGACATCATCGCGGTCGACATCGTCCCGAACCTCATGCCGTACATCACGATGAACTTCGTCCAGCAGGCGCGCAGCGTCATCTTCGGGTCGGTCGCGCTGTACTTCCTCGGCATCCTGCCGTACAGCGACGCCAACTGGGGCGTGATGATGAACAACGCGTACAGCCAGGCCGGGGCGGTCTCCTCGCCGGAGGCGTTCCACTGGCTCCTGATGCCGATGCTCGCCATCATCGTCCTCGCGCTGGCGCTGACGATGTTCGCACAGGCTGCCGACCGCCTGTTCAACCCGCGCGTCCGCGCCCGCCACCTCGACCGGAGCGCGGACGACGAGGACGCCGACGACAGGTCGACCGACGCGCGGTCAACGGACGTGGTTCGCTAATGGCGACGACGAAACACCACCCGGACGCCGGTACGGAACAGGACACCATCATCGAGATGCGAGACGCCAAGGTGACGTTCGAGATGAGCCGCGGGACCTCCCGCGTGCTCGACGGCGTCGACCTCGACGTGCGCCGGCAGGAGATTCTGGGAGTGGTCGGCGAGTCGGGGTCGGGCAAGTCGATGCTCGCGTCCGCGATGCTCGACGCCATCGAGGAGTCGGGCCGGTTGACGGGCGACGTCACCTACTACCCGCCCGACGGCGACCCGGTCGACGTGCTCGGCCTCTCCGACGAGGAGCTGAAACGGCTCCGCTGGGAGGAGATATCCATGGTGTTCCAGGGGGCGCTCTCCTCGTTCAACCCCACGATGTCCATCGCCGGCCACTTCGAGGAGACGCTCGAGGCGCACGACGCCGACGTCGACGCCGGGATGGAGCGGGCCCGGGAACTGCTCGCGGACCTCTACCTCGACCCCGAGCGCGTCCTCGGCTCCTACCCGCACGAACTGTCGGGCGGGATGAGCCAGCGGGCGCTCATCGCGCTCTCGCTCGTCCTCGAACCGAACGTGCTCGTGATGGACGAACCGACCGCCGCGCTCGACCTCCTGATGCAGCGCTCCATCCTCTCGCTGCTGTCGGAACTCCAGGAGAAGTACGACCTGACCGTCGTGTTCATCACGCACGACCTGCCGCTGGTCGCCGGCCTCGCCGACCGGTTGGCGGTGCTCTACGCGTTCGAACTCGCGGAGGTCGGCCCGGCGAACGACATCGTCCGGAACGCCGCGCACCCGTACACCCGCGCGCTGTTGAAGGCCGTCCCGAACCTGGACGCGCCGCTCGACACGATGGACTCCATCGAGGGGAGCGCCCCCGACCCGGTGAACATCCCGACGGGGTGTACCTACGCCGACCGCTGCCCGCTCGCGGACGAGCGGTGCCGGACCGACGACCCGCCGATGTACGACGTCGACGACGACCACGCCGCCGCCTGCCACTACTGGGAGGAGGCGCGCGAGGCCGTCGACTACGACCTCGGCTCGCTCGACACCGACGGGGCGAGCGTGGACCCGGCCGAGACGGCCGCGACACAGGGTCACGAGACCGAGGGGGAGGCCGTCGTCTCGCTCGACGACGTCGAGGTCCACTTCGAGAAGGACCAGGGGTTCATCGAGGGGCTGTTCAACGACCCGCAGACGGTCGGCGCCGTCGACGGCGTCGACCTCGACATCCCCGAGGACGACGTGGTGGCGCTGGTGGGCGAGTCGGGCTGCGGGAAGACCACGCTCGGCAAGGCCGCCATCGCCGCCCAGCGGCCCACCGGTGGGTCGGTCGAGTATCGGGGACAGGACGTCTGGGAGGCGAAGGACGGGAACGGCGACGTCCCGTTCGGCGACATCCGCAAGTCGCTCCAGATAATCCACCAGGACCCCGGGAGCGCGCTGAACCCGAACCGGACGGTCGTCAAGACGCTCGCCGCGCCGCTGAAGCGCTGGAAGTCGGAGATGGGGAGCGAGGACCGCCGCGCGCGCATCCTCCGTATGTTAGAGCGGGTGGGAATGACGCCGGCGAGCGACTACGCGGGGCGCTTCCCGCACCAGTTGAGCGGCGGGGAGCAACAGCGGGTGGCGCTGGTGCGCGCGCTGTTGATGAACCCGGACCTCATCCTCGCCGACGAGGCGGTGTCCGCGCTCGACGTGAGCCTGCGCGTCGAGACGATGAACCTGCTACTGGAACTCCAGGAGGAGTTCGGCACCTCCTACCTGTTCATCAGCCACAACCTCTCGAACGCGCGCTACCTCTCGGAGACGTCCGGCGGCCGCGTCGGCATCATGTACCTCGGCGAACTCGTCGAGATCGGGCCGGCCGAGTCGGTGTTGCAGAACCCGAAACACCCGTACACGAAGGTGCTCCGGTGGGCGACCGCCGACCTCGAGCCCGAGCAGGAGGTGGCCGAACCGCCGGTGCGCGACATCGACATCCCGGACCCGGTCGACCCGCCGTCGGGCTGCCGGTTCCACACGCGGTGCCCGAACGTCATCCCTCCGGAGGGAATAAGTATCGACCAGGCCGTCTACAACGAGATAATGACCCTCCGCCACGCCGTCGACGAGCGCTCGACCGAACCGTTCGGCGGGGACCCGACGGACGCGACGGTCGAAGAGTTGCGGGAGACCGCCTTCGACGAGTCGCTCCCCGAACGGCACCGCGAGCGCGTCGACGAGGCGCTCGCCGCACTCGCCGACGGCGAGTGGGAGCGCGCGAGCGAGACGCTCCGGGAGCGCTACGAGAGCGTCTGTGAGCGGAGTCGACCGACCGCGACCGACGAGGCCCACCCGGTCGCGTGCCACCTCTACGACCCCTCGCAACCGGGAGAGCCGACCGGTCTCTCGGACTGAGCTGGAGGTCGAGACACACCATGGATCCCGAGAACTCCGAACGGCCCGAGAAGTCCGAGACGCCCGAGACGACGTTCGACGGCGAGTCGCTCCGGCGTGAACTGAACACGTTCGGCCTGTCCGAAAAGGAGATAGAGACGTACCTCGCGGTACTGGAGCACGGCGAGACGACCGCGAGCGCCATCACCGACAGCGCCGACGTCTCGAAGCGCTACGTCTACAGCATCGCGTCCCGGCTGGCCGACCGCGGGTTCGTGCAGGTGAACGACCACGCGTCGCCGACGACGATTCGGGCGCGGCCCCCGGCGGAGGCGATGGCGGAGGTGACCGAGCGCATCCAGTCGCTGACCCCGGCGCTCGAGGAGCGCTACACCGAGACGGCACCCCAGACGTCGCAGTTCCAGACGGTGAAGTCGAGACAGACCGCGCTGAAACACCTCGGACGGCTCATCGCCAGCGCGCGCGAGGAGGTGTTCATCTCCGTGCCGTTCGCCGAACACGACCACGTGGAGGAGGAACTGGCGGCGGCGGTCGAGGGGGACGTGCTCGTCATCGGGCTGTACAGCGACGTCGACCCGACGACGCTGTCGCCGTCGCAGTTCGAAGGGAGCGCGAGCGTCGCTCGCGCGTGGCGCGAACGGGCGCCGTTCATGGTCGTCGTCGACAACCACGACGCCATCGTCGGCGACGGCGGACTGCTCTCGGGGACCCACGACGAGGAGGACGCCGTCGTCCTCTCTGAGCGACACCTCGCCGGCTCCGTCCTCGGGTCGTTCATGGGGAGCTACTGGCCCGTCGCGTCCGAGACGTACGTGACCGGGCCGAGTCCGCTCCCGCGACGGTTCGAACTGTTCCGGCACGTCGTGTTCCAGTCGGCGCTTCACCGCCGGAACGGCACCGAACTGGACGTCGAGATACTGACCGAGGGCGGCGAGGAACTGACCGGCCGGGTCGTCGACGTGCGACAGAGCTTCGTCGAACCGGTGAGCGGCGACTTCCCGGTCGAGAACGGCCTGCTCGTCGAGACCGACGGGGGCGAGCGGGTGAGCGTCGGCGGGACGGGCGCGTTCATCGAGGACTACCGGGCCGCGGTCACCACGCTCCGACCGAGGGACTGACAGCCGTGCCCGCGACGACCGTCTGGCGGCTCATGTTCGCGTTCAACCTCGTGTTGCTGGTGTTGCTCGCGGTCTCGTTCCCGTTCCAGCAGCCGGGGTCGGCGTCGCGCGCCATCGCGCTGCTGGGGTTCGGCATCATCGGAGCGTCGCTACTGGGACTCGGCGCTCTCATCCGCGCCGACTGGAACCCGTTCTGACGGAGGCGGCCACGAGCGGCCGCGTTCGGGTCACTCGGGAGGGGGCGTGAGGTAGACGCGCGCCTCGTACGGCCCGAGTTCGACCGACTCGCGCGGGACCGCGGGCGCGTCGGCGTTCGACATCGCGAGTTCGAGTCCGTCGACCGTCACGTCGTCGGGCGCCGCGAACTCGGTCGGCTCGTCGTCGAAGTTGAGCGCGACGAGGCCGCGCTCCTCGCCGAGCGTCCGCGTGTACGCGAACAGCGACGGGTGGTCGGGGAACAGGAGGTCGAACTCGCCGTACACCAGCAGGTCACGCTCACTCCGGAGTTCGATGAGGTCGCGGTAGTAGTGCCAGACCGAGTCGGGGTCTTCGCGGGCGCGTTCGACGTTGACCGTCTCGTAGTTCGGGTTGCACTTTATCCACGGCTCGCCGTCGGTGAAGCCGGCGTGCTCGTCGGCCGACCACTGCATCGGCGTCCGGGCGTTGTCGCGACCGACGTACTCGACGGCGTCGCGGACGTCCTCGTAGCCGGTCGCGTCGCCGTTCCGGATGGCGTCCTCGACGAAGTTGAGACTCTCGACGTCGCGGAGTTCCTCGCGCGACTCGAACGGCGCGTTCGTCATGCCGATCTCCTCGCCCTGGTAGACGAACGGCGTCCCCTGGAGGGTGTGGGTGAGCGTCGCGAGCAACTTCGCCGACTTCCGGCGGTACTCGCCGTCGTCGCCGAACCGCGACACCATCCGCGGCTGGTCGTGGTTGTTGAGGTAGACGCTGTTCCACCCCTCGTCGGCCAGGCCGTTCTGCCACTTGGCGAGCACCTCCTTCAACTCGACGAGGTCCGGGTCGGTCGCCGCCCACTTGTCCCCGTCGTGGCCGACGTTCACGTGTTCGAACTGGAACACCATCGAGAGTCCGTCCTCGCCGACGTACCGCCGAGCGTCCTCGACTGCCGCTCCGGGCGTCTCGCCGACGGCCAGGACGTCCCGGTCGGCGAGCACCTCCTCGTGCATCTCCTGGAGGTACTCGTGGACGTTCGGCCCGTTCATGAAGTGCTCCGCCCCCGTGAGTCCGGACTCGGGGTCGCCGTCGGGGAGTCCTTCCGTCTTCGAGATGAGGTTGATGACGTCCATCCGGAACCCGTCGATGCCCTTCTCCAGCCACCACCGCATGAGGTCGAACACCTCCTCGCGGACCGCGTCGGTCGTCCAGTCCAGGTCGGCCTGCTTCTCGTCGAACAGGTGGAGGAAGTACGCGCCCGCCTCCTCGTCGTACGTCCACGCCGACCCGCCGAACAGCGAGTCCCAGTTGTTCGGCGGACCGTCGCCGTCGCCCGGTCGCCAGAAGTAGTAGTCTCGGTAGTCGCTGTCGGGCGACTCGCGGGACTCGAGGAACCAGTCGTGCTCGTCGGACGTGTGGTTGACGACGAGGTCCATGATGAGTCGGATGTCCCGCTCGTGGAGTTTCTCGAGCACCCGCTCCCAGTCGCCCAGGTCCCCGTACGTGCTCAGGATGGAGCGGTAGTCGCTGATGTCGTACCCGTTGTCCGCCTGGGGGGACTCGTACACCGGACAGAGCCACACCGCGTCGACGCCCAGGTCGTCGAGGTAGTCGACCTTCCGCTCGATTCCGCGCAGGTCGCCGACGCCGTCGGCGTCGCTGTCGTTGAAGCTCTTGGGGTATATCTGGTAGACGACCGCCTCCTTCCACCAGGTCCGGTCGAGTTCGTCTCCCATCCGTCTACCGCCCTCGCCGCGGGCGTCCGCGTCCGTCCCGCGACGGCGCCCCGGACGCGCGTCTGTTCGAAACTTCCTCTCCGGTCGCCCGATACCCCGAGCGACTCGTCGGACGTGGCTGCGTCATAGCTCTGGTCGAACTCCCGCCCGAACATAGAAAAAATTTCGTGGAATAGTTTCATCATAGGTTTAGACAGATGCGCGGCGACACCACCACCGCCGACGACCGGGAGGCGACACGGCTCCGACGCCCCGGACCGACGGACGCACGCCGGACACGGGCTCGAACGCCACGGCGACGTGAACCCGGGGGTCGCGGTGAGCGATGAGCCGGACCGACCCCGTCGACTCCCCGGAGCGGGAGTGGTGGAAGGAGGCGGTCGGCTACGAGATCTACCCGCGGAGCTTCAACGACTCGGACGGTGACGGGGTGGGTGACATCCCGGGTATCGTCGAGAAGGTGGACTACCTCGACGACCTTGGGGTCGACCTGGTCTGGCTCGGGCCGGTGTACGACTCGCCGAACGTCGACAACGGGTACGACATCAGCGACTACCGCTCCATCATGGACGAGTTCGGGACGATGGACGACTGGGAGACGCTGCTGGCGGAGCTCCACGGGCGGGACGTCCGGCTCATCATGGACCTCGTCGTCAACCACACGTCGAAGGAACACGAGTGGTTCCAGCGCTCCCGGCGGCGCGAGGGGAAGTACGAGGAGTACTACCACTGGCGCGACGGGGCGCCGGACGACCCGCCGAACAACTGGGACTCGCTGTTCGGCGGGTCGGCGTGGACGTACGACGAGGAGCGAGGACAGTGGTACCTCCACCTGTTCGACGAACACCAGCCGGACCTGAACTGGCGCAACCCCGACGTGCGCGCGGACGTGAAGTCGATGATGCGGTGGTGGCTGGAGAAGGGCATCGACGGGTTCCGGATGGACGCCATCAACCTGCTCTCGAAACCCGAGGGGCTGCCGGACGGCGCGCTCGACGAGGGCGCCACGGGCATCGAGCACTTCTTCCACGGCCCGCGCCTGCGGGAGTACCTCCGGGAACTGTACGACGACGTGCTCTCCGACTACGACGTCCTGACCGTCGCGGAGATGTCGCTCACGCCGGTGGAGACGGCGATGGAGATGCTCGGCGAGGGCGGCACCGGGCTGGACACCATCTTCCACTTCGAGCACATGGACGTCGACGTGGGGCCGGAGGGGCGGTGGGACCCCGAGGGGTGGGGCGAGTGGAGCCTCCCGGAGTTCAAAGCCATCATGAGCCGCTGGCAGACTGACCTCCGGGGGCACGGCTGGAACTCGGTGTACCTCGGGAACCACGACCAGCCGCGCATCGTCTCCCGGTTCGGTGACGACGGCGAGTACCGCGAGGAGAGCGCGACGCTGCTCGCCACCTTCCTCCTGACGAGCCTCGGGACGCCGTTCCTCTACCAGGGCGACGAGATCGGCATGACGAACACCGAGTTCGAGAGCCTCGACGACATCGACGACACCGAGACCGTCGGGGCGGTCGAGGACCTCGTCGCCGAGGGGCGAATCGACTCCTTCGAGGACGTCCGCGACCTGGTCAACCACACCAGCCGCGACAACGCCCGGACGCCGATGCAGTGGTCGGCCGACGAGCACGCCGGCTTCACCGACGGCGAGCCGTGGATAAAGTGCAACCCGAACTACGAGACGGTCAACGTCGAGGCGGCGCGCGCCGACCCGGACTCGGTCTGGCGGCAGTACCGGCGGCTCATCGACCTGCGACAGCGCGAGGAGGCGCTGGTGTACGGCGAGTACGACCTGCTCCTCCCGGACGACGAACAGCTGTACGCGTACACGCGGACGCTCGGCGACGAGGCGATGCTCGTCGTCCTCAACTGGTCGGCCGAGCCCGCGTCGTTCGACAGCCCCGCGGTCGAGGACCGCGATGCGGAGCCGCTCGCGCACAACCACGACGACCCGCCGAGCGACCCGGAGGGGGCGACGTTCCGACCGTACGAGGCAGTCGTCTACCGGCTCTGAGGCGACATCGCGGCCCGAGACCGGCGCGTCACCGGTTACCAGTCACCAGTTCCAGGGGCCGTGGTCCGGGTCGATCTCCCGGTGGCGACGGTCGATGGAGTCGATGCGCTCGCGGTCCTCGTCGTCGAGTTCGAGGTCCTGCGCCGCGAAGTTCTGCTCCATGTGCTCGCGGCTGCTCGCTTTCGGGATGGCGACGACGTTGTCGTGGTCGAGCACCCACGCGAGGCTCACCTGCGCCGGCGTCGCGTCGTGTTTCTCCGCGACCTCCACGATTTCGGGGACGTCCAGCACCGCCCCCTTCCCGAGCGGGGAGTAGGCGACGAGCCACTGGTCGTGCTCCTGCGCGTACGACACCAGTTCCTCCTGGGGGAGCAGCGGGTGCATCTCGACCTGGTTGGCGAACAGCGGCGCGTCGAGGACCTCGCTCGCCTCGTCGAGCAGTTCCGGCGTGAAGTTGGCGACGCCGACGTGGCGCGTCTTGCCGGCCTCGTAGGCGTCGTCGAACGACGGGAGGACGGCTTCGGCGTCGTACACGCCCGACGGCCAGTGGACGTACAGCAGGTCGACGGCGTCGACGCCCAGGCGGTCGAGACAGCCGTCGATGGCGTCGGGGACCTCCTCGGCGGTCGAGGGGACGTCGTGGTGGACCGTCTTCGTCGCGAGGAAGACCTCGTCGCGGTCGACGCCCGAGGTTCGAATCCCCTCGCCGACGTACTGTTCGTTCTCGTACACCTGCGCCGTGTCGACGTGGCGGAACCCGACGTCCAGCGCGGTGCGGACGTTCTCGGTCCACTGGTCGCGGTCGTCGTCTGAGTACGTCCCGAGACCGAGCGGCGGTAGCTCTGCGGGCATCACTACCGGGTTCGCCGTTCGAACGCATCAATACCGCGATTCGTTCTCGGTCCCGTTCTCCTCCTGTTCCGCGTGAGCGCCGGGCGCTCCGGCGACCGACGCGAACGACGGAGTCCCGCGGCGGGCGGCGCGAGCGTCGCGAGGAGAGGCGGCCGGGCCACGAGTAGAGCCTTGTACCTCCCGTCCGAACCGAACGAGGGATGACCGGTCCAGCGACCCTCGAAGCCCTGCTCGCGGACGGCGAGGAACTCACCATCGTCTGTCACAACAACCCCGACCCCGACTGTCTCGCGAGCGCGCTCGCGCTCGGCCGCATCGCGGCCGAGGCCGGAATCGACGAGCGGCGGGTCCTCTACAGCGGCGACATCTCCCACCAGCAGAACCGGGCGTTCATCAACCTCCTCGACATCGACCTCACGCCGTTCGAACCCGACGCGGTGGTCGACCGTCCGGCGAACTCGCTCGTCGCGTTCGTCGACCACGCCAGGCCGGGACAGAACAACACGGTACCAGAGGGAACTCCCATCGACATCGTCATCGACCACCACCCCGCCGACGACGTCGAGGCGCGGTTCGTCGACCACCGCGAGTCGGTCGGCGCGACAGCGACCATCCTCACCGAGTACGTCCGCGAACTCGAGGTACCGTTCGAGACGTCGCTGGCCCCGGCGCTCCTGTTCGCGATTCGGCGCGAGACGCTGGGCTTCCTCCGCGGGGTGACCGAACGCGAGTACGACGCCGCCGGCTACCTCCACGGCCGCGCCGACAACGACCTGCTCCGGCGGCTGTCGACGCCGTCCGTCAGCGGCGCCACCGTCGACGCCATCGCCGAGGCCATCCGGAACCGGACGGTCCGGGGGTCGGTGCTCGTCTCGCACGTCGGGCGGACGAGCGAGCGGGACGCCCTCCCGCAGGCGGCCGACTACCTCGCCACGCTCGAGGGCGTGGAGACGGCCATCGTGTTCGGCATCGTCGACGATTCCATCCACCTGAGCGCGCGGTCGACCGACGCGCGCCTCCACGCCGGCGAGTTGCTGGAGGAGGCGTTCGCGTCCGTCGGGAGCGCCGGCGGTCACCGGGAGATGGCCGGAGGCGAGGTGCCGCTGGGGCTGTTCGCCGACTACGACGACGAGGAACAACTGGTCGCGATGGTCGAACAGGTCGTCACCGCCCGCCTCGTCGCCGCGCTCAACATCACCGAGAGGGGCGCTTCGACGTAGGCGGTGGAGACGAGCGAGCGGGGAGGGACGAACGTCGCTCGAAGACGACCGGGACGGCTCGCGTTTCGAACCGGGCGAGCCGCGTCACCGGCCGAACACCGCGGAGACGAGTTTCGCCTCGGCCTTGCGCAGGTGTTCGGCCGCGGTGCTCGGCGCGCAGTCGAGCGCCGCGGCGACGGCGTCCTGTCCGGCGTCGCGCGGGACCTCGTAGTACCCCAGTTCGAGCGCCGCCTCGACGGCCTCGCGCTGCCGGTCGCTGAGGCGGGTCGTCATCTCCACGGCCGCCGCCGTCGCGTCCAGTCCACCGACCGTCTCGACGGTCACGTCGACGGGCGGGGGGACGGCCTCGATGGCCGCCTGCACCTCGGCGTCGGGTCCGAACAGCGAGAGCGTCACGGTGCCGTCCTCGTGGTACCGGATGGGAGGGACGACGACCAGTCCGCCCCGGGTGATGGGGTCGAACAGGTCGGCCAGCGCGTCGGTCGTCGCGTCCCTGATGTAGACGTAGAAGGCGTCCTCGCCGGCGCGCACGATGTCGTAGCCCACCACCTCCGGGACCTCCCGTACCGCCGCCTCGAACGCGTCGGCGTCGCCCACCGCGTAGTGGAGGATGCCGAGCGCGTCGCCCGTGAAGTTCCACTGGAGGGCGGTCGCTCGCTCGACGAACGGGGCGTTGGCCCACAGGTCGTACATCGGGTGGATCTCGGCCTCGCGGCCCCCCGCGGTGATGCGGACCCGGACGTGCTTCACGTGAGGAGCCACGACCCGGCTGGCATAAATCACCCGCGCCACTCCGGCAGCAAGCCTTCCCCGACGGCCGTCTACCGTCCGCGCATGAAGGTGTTCGTATCGGGCGCGACGGGCGTCCTCGGGGGTCGACTCGTCGAACGACTCGCCGACCGTGGACACGCGGTCGTCGGACTGGTCCGTGACGACGCAGGTGAGCGCGCGGTCGAACGTCGCGGCGGACGCCCGCGCCGGGGCGACGTGCTCGACCACGGGTCCGTCGAGCGAGCGATGGACGACGACGTCGAGGTACTCGTCCACGCCGCGACGGCCATCCCGGCTTCGACCAAGCCCAGCGACGAGGAGTGGGCACGGAACGACCGCGTTCGGCTGGAGGGAGCGAAGAACCTGCTCGACACCGCCCCCGCCGGACTCCGGCAGGCGGTGTTCCCGAGCGTCGTCTGGGTCGCCCGGCAGCCGGACGGGTCGCGGTTCGACGAGACGGCCGAGCGTCACCCGGACAGGGCCACGCGGTCGGCCGCGGCCGTCGAGGACCTCTTGGACGCGCGCGCCGACGCCGAGGGGTTCGACGCCGCCGTCCTCCGGTGTGGATTCTTCTACGCGCCGGACGCGAGGGACACGCGAGAGTGGGGCGAGCAACTGCTCGACGGCGACCTGCCGATCGTGGGCGGCGGACTGCTCGGCCGACGGGACGCCGCTCTCTCGTTCGTCCACGCCGACGACGCGGCGGCGGTAGGCGTCGCCGCCGTCGAAGCGGGCGCGAGCGGGGTCTACCACGTCGTCGACGACGAACCCGCGACCCCGGCCGACTTCTTCGAGACGTTCGCCGACCTGCTGGACGCGCCGGAACCGAGTCGGGTGCCGGCGTGGCTGGCCCGGTTCTTCGTCGGGAAGGTAACCGCGAAGGGACTGACCGCGCCGATGCCGACGACGAACGGGAAGGCGAAACGCGAACTCGGGTGGGAGCCGGAGTACCCCACCTACCGCGCGGGATTGCGGCAGGTGGTCGAGACGTGGCGGTCGGACGGGACGCTCGCCGGGATGCGCGGCGAGTCGACGACCGAATCGGCCGAGTCGGCGGGAGAGTCGGCGTAGCGCGGTCCCGACCCCGCCGCGACCGACCCGCGGTGTGCTCTACTCCACCGTGGCGTCGTGAGTCGCGGGGGCGCGCGACGACGGTGAGCGCCTCTGGTCGAACGCGGTTACGCCGAGGAGGGAACGGTCGAAATCTCGAACCGGGCGCCGCCGGCGTCGCTCTCGGTGACGGTGACTGCCCAGCCGTGTCCCTCGGCTATCTGCTGGACGATGGAGAGACCGAAGCCCGTCCCCCCGTCCGCGTCGGTGTAACCGGCGTCGAACACCTCGTCGCGCTTCTCCGACGGGATGCCGGGACCGTCGTCCTCGACGTAGAACCCCCGCTCGTCCGGGAGGGACCCGACGCGAACCGTCACCGTCTCGCCCCCGTGGTCGACGGCGTTCCCGAAGAGGTTCTCGAGGAGTTGACGCAGACGTCCCTCGTCTGCCGCGATCAGCACCGGTCGGCCCGCGTCGGTTTCGAGCGACGCCGCCGGCGTAGAGACGGCGCGCCACGCGCGTTCGGCGGCCGCGCCGAGCGGGACCGGGTCGGCGTCGCGGACGACCTGTCCCTGTTTCGCGAGGGTCAACAGTTCGTCTATCATCTGTGCCATCCGCTCGAGTGCCGCCCGGACGGAGTCGAAGTGGTCGGCGTCGCCCGTCTCGCGTGCGAGGTTGAGTCTCCCCTGCGCGACGGTGAGTGGGTTCCGCAGGTCGTGCGCCACCGTGTCGGCGAACTCCTCCAGTCGGTCGTTCTGCCGCTCGAGTTCCCGCTCCCGCTCCACCCGCTCGGTGACGTCTCTGAACACGCCGACGCGCTCGGCCGCGCTCCCGTCGTCGACGGGACTCACGTTCAACTCGGTGACGAACGACTCCCCGCCGTCGAGTTCCCAGTCGACGGTGGTCGTCGAGGCGTCCGGGTCCGTGAACTGGACCAGCAACCGCACGACCGATTCGGGCGGCGAGAGGTCGAGGTCGGGGAGGCGGCGGTCCCCCACGTCGTCGGGGTCGACGCCGAACGCCCGGACGAACGCATCGTTCGCCGCCGTGACGGTGCCGTCCGTGCGCGCGACGACGACCGGGTCGGGCGTCGAACGGAAGAGGGACTCGAACCGGCGGTCGCTGCGCTCTTTCCGCCGGGCGAGTTCGACCGAGAGGCGGCGTCGCTGGAGGAGGTTCTCGATGCGCGCGTCGAGTTCGGCCCGCCGGACCGGTCGGCGGACCACCTCGTCGACGACCTCCCACACCTCGGAGGAGAACTCGTACGGGGCGCGCTGCCCCGCGAGGAGCAGACACGGGAGGAACGTCGGCGCGGCGTCGGCCTTCCGCGCTCGCAGTTTCGGCCGGTGGGCGCGGAACGACGCACCGTCGAGCAGACAGAGGTCGAAGGGTCCGTCCAGCGAGTCGTCGTTGCCCGTCCGTATCTCGAACCCGTCGGCGAACTGGTCGGCGAGCAACTCCCGGTTTCGGTCGTCGCCGACCAGTAGCAGCAGCGTCGGAACCGACGACTCGTCGGTGGCTACGGCCTCCATCGCCCGGTTACTCGTCCTCCGCGGTCCGGTCGTCGGCGCCCGTCCACTCGGGTGTGCCGCTCAGGACTCTGCGGAGTTCGGTGAGCGGTTCCCCGACGGAGATACCGTACTCGGTGATTTCGAACTCCCTGAGCGTCCGCTCGTAGTCGCTCGTCCGCATCTTCAACACCCCGATGACCTTGCGTAACTCGCTCTTGAGTTCGACGTGGCGGAGGAAGACGATGTCGTCCGCGAGGTAGCTGATGTCGGCGTCCGTCGCCTCGAACTCCCCGGTGCCGTCCGGCAGTTCGTCGATGAGGACGACCGTCACGCCCATGTTCTGGAGGTAGCGACTCAGCGCGTGGAGGTGTGCGACGAGTTCCTCCTCGTGCCCCTGGAGCCCGAGTTTGTACCCCGCGATGCCGTCTATCATGACGATGTCGGCCCCGTCCTCTTCGACCTCCCGGCGCACCATCTGGGCGAACTCCTGCGGGGACACCTGGAGCGGTTCGACCTCCTCGACGCTGAGCGTCCCCCGCTCGCGCATCCGCGAGACGGGGATGTTGACGGTCTCCGACGCCGGACGAACGTCGCCTCCGACTCCTCGAAGAGGTAGATGACCGAGTGTTCTCCCCGACCGGCCGCCTCCTTCATGAACTGCGTGCCCAGCGTCGTCTTCCCCACTCCGGTCGGGCCGCTGACGACCGTGACGGTCCCCCGGTGGAGTCCGCCGTCGAGCAACTCGTCGACCTCCGGGACCCCCGAGGAGACGGTCTCGGGGTCGAACTCCCATTCCTGCTCGCCGAGCGAAAGCACCGGGTAGACCACGAGTCCCCGGTCGGTTATCGCCATCCCGTGGTCGCCGCTCTCGGTCTCCGACCCGCGGAACTTGGGGACCCTGACCGTCCGCCCGGTCGACGCGTACCCGAGTTCGACCGTCCCGTCGCTCAGGAACTGGAGCCCGTCGTCGGGCGTGCTGTCGGTCGCCTGCGTGGTGAACAGGACCGTCGCCCCCGCCTCGCTGAGCAGCCGCATGAACGACAGCGCCTGTTTGCGGAACTGGTATTCGTCGGGCGAGAGGTAGCGGAGTTGGCTGACGGGGTCGACGAACACGCGGTCGGGGTCGAGTTCCGCCACCCGCTCGGTTATCGCGTCGACCACCGGGTCGCGCTCCACCTCGCTCGGTTCGAAGACGTCGTACCCCCGGTCGCCCAGGAAGAAGTCGGACTTCGGACTCAGGTCGAGGAAGTCGACGGCGTCGAGGTCGAACCCGAGCGCCGCCGCGTTCTGCCTGATGTCGGCGGTCGTCTCCTCGAGGTTGATGAACAACGCCGTCTCACCCCGTTGCGCTCCGACGGTGAGAAAGTGCACGCCGAGAATCGTCTTGCCCGTTCCCGGTTCTCCCCTGACGAGGTAGCTCCGTTCGGGAATGAGGCCCCCGTGGAGGACCGTGTCGAGTCCCCCCACCCCGGTCGAGCCGTTCGTTCGACCGCCCCCCTTCCCCCTCGAATCGGTGTCGGTGTCGGCTGGCATGGGTCGCTGCTGTAGCCGGGTTCAAGCGTCGAGTGTATAATTCCAACCACTCTTCGTAACACAAATTGCCAGAGTCAGTATCGCGAACACGTTCCAGGCGTGGACGGGGGCTCAGAACTCCCCGAGCGACGTCTGATTCCGCTTGAGCGACCGCGCCCGGACGCCGAGGTCCGTCTCGACGTGCGTCGCGAACTCGTCGGCGAAGCCGTGCTGCGTGTACACCCGCTCGGGCGAGAGCGTCTCGACGACGTCGACGAGTTCGGCGAAGTCGCAGTGGTCGGAGAGGACGAACGTCTCGTCGTAACCGCCGCGGTACTTGAACGACTCCGCGACCGCCCACCCGGAGAACCCCGCCGTGATTGCGCCGGTTCGCTCGGCGATGCGGTCGACGAACGAGAGCGTGCTCGTCTGGGCCGGGAGGACGAGCGCGTCGCCCGCCCCGAGGGTCACCTCCGAGCGGTACCGCTCGGCGCCGAAGTCGACGCCGCACGCCGGGCCGACGACGTCGTTGATTCGCTCGACGGCCTCCGTGACGAACAGGCGGTCCCGCTCGGAGCGCCCCACGAGCAACTCCAGTTCCTGCGCCCGGCCCAGCGTGTACCCGAAGAGGAGGACGGGCGTCTCGTACGCGTCGTCGAGCCAGTCGACGACGCGCCGTTCGAGCGCGCCCTGGTCGTCGAAGACGTACTCCGGTTTGCCGTACGTCGTCTCGACGACCAGCGCGTCCACGTCCCACTCGGCGGCGACGGCCCCGGGGTCGAACCCGTCGAGGAGGAACCGGTCGCGCGTCGAGAGGTCGCCGGTGTAGAGGTACGTGGTCCCGTCGTCGTCGACGAGCGTCGCGCGCGACCCGGGGACGTGGCCGGCGGGCACCTGCTCGACGTTCGGCGCCGTGGTGCGCTCGACCGGTCCCTCGTCGGGGCGGCGGGCGGCGGCAAGCCGGGCGGTGAGGTCCGAACAGACGACGCCGTCCGGCGCGCGCGAGTAGAGGTGGTCGCCGTGGGCGTGGCTCAACACGACCGTGTCGCCGTCGGGTTCCCGGGCGTCGAACACCACCGTCTCGCCGGTGGAGAGGTCGAACCGCACCCCGTCGCGCAGGCTCACGGTGCCGTCGACGGTCATCGGCGTCTCCCCTCCGTGCCCCGAGGGATCGGCGTTCTCGCCGGTCGACACGACCGGCGCGGGGCGGCGGCTTCGGCTCTCATTGGGCCTCGTAGAGACGCGTCACGCGCTCGAAGGTGTCGGCGTCCGCGGGCGAGAGGTCGTCCCGGAAGCCGGCGAACCGGGGGAAGCGGAGCGCGTACCCCGAGTCGTACGTCGACGACGACTGAATCTCCTCGTACTCGACTTCGACGACGACCTCCGGCCGGAGCGTCGCGGTGCGGCCGTCCACCGACTCGACGAGCGGTTCCAGCTTCGCGGTTACCTCGCGGAGTTCGTCGTCCGTCAGTCCCGAGAACAGCCGACCGACCTCGCGCAACTGCTCCCGGTCGGCGTCCCAGCAGGCGAGCCGGAGCCGTCCGAGCCAGTCGCTCTTTCGCCCCTCGCTCCACTTCGCGCCGACGACCGCGAGGTCGAGCGGATCCATCGTCGGTTTCACCTTCAGTATGTAGCCCACCCGGGCGCCGGGCTGGTAGGCCGCGTCCGGGTTCTTCACCATCACCCCCTCGTGACCGGCGTCCAGCGCGTCGGCGTAGAACGACTCGGCCGTCTCGACGGCGTCGAGACGGGCTCCCGTCGCGCGACCGAGTCCGGTGAATTCGCGGTCGGCGCCGTCGCCTGGAGCGTCGAGGACGCGGTCGAGGCGGTCGACCCGGTCGGCGAGCGGCGCGTCGAGGAGCGACTCGCCGTCCCGATAGAGGAGGTCGAACGCGTGGACCGTCACGGGGATTTCCGACGCCGTCGACTCGACGTCCGTCTCGCGCCTGATGCGCTTCGAGAGCCGCTGGAACGGGACGACCGCGCCGGTCTCCGGGTCGCGCCCGACGACTTCGGCTTCGACGATAGCGCTCCGCGCGTCGACGCCGGCCTGGACGGCGTCCACCACGTCGGGGAACTGCGCCGTCACGTCCTCCAGCCGGCGGGTGAACACGCGAACGTCGTCGCCGCGGACGTGCAGTTGTACGCGGACGCCGTCGTACTTGTACTCGACGAGCGACTCGTCCCTCCCCGAGAGAGCGTCCGCGACGGAGTCGGCCTTCTCCGCGAGCATCGCCCGGACCGGCCGGAAGAGTTCCACGTCGAGGTCGGCGAGACCGTCGTACCCCGCGTCGCGGGCGGTCTCCGCGACGACGCGCGCGTCGTTGGTCACCCGGTAGGCGCGCTCGACCGCCTCGACCGCCTCCGGCGAGTCGTCGAGGAACGCCCGGGCGACGGCGTCGCGGAGGGTGCCGCGGCCGACCCCGAGGCGCATCGTTCCGAGCACCGTGCGGACGACGTATCGGGCCTCGTCGGGGTCGGCGTCCGCGAGCAGGTCCGCGACGTCGTCGACCCGTCGTCCGCGACTCCCGGGTCCCTCGTGTGCGGCCAACCCCCGGAGCGTCGCGAACACCGTCTCCACGTCGAGCGAGTCGGAGACGAGCGTCGCCTGCTTCCGGTTCTCGACCGCCAGCGCGGCCGCGTCGCCCAGGTCGCCCGTCTCGCGCCGCCAGGACTCGATGCGCGCCCGGTCGACCCCCGTCGTGGTCGCCACGGCGTCCGTCGTGAGCGACGAGGAGACGCCCAGTTCGTCCGCCTCCCACGGAGCGAACAGGCGGCCGCGGAGGAGCAACGAGAGGTGGGGGAGGAGGGGACCCGCCTCGGCGAGCGTCTCGGCGAGGACGTCGGTCTTCTCGAGCGTCGAGGACGTGGCGTCGAGGCGGTCGTACACGTCCACGAGAGCGCCGTACTCCATCGGTGTCGGCTACGGGCCGGACGGCGATAAGGGCAGGGACTGCGCGCGCGCAGTGCGGCGATTCGACGGCGTCAGAGCGCGTCGGCCGACCGGGCAGCGAACGCGGGGCCGGGACCTTTGTGTGCTACTGGACGGCCGCCGAGTCGGCGTCCGGTGCGCTCATCATCGCGCCGTCCCAGCGGTAGGTCGCCCCGCAGTCCGGACACCGGAAGTCCGCGTCGGGTTCGTCGTAGTACGGGTCGAGCGCCGTGGCGTCGACGCCGCCGCAACAGTCGCGCCGCTCGACGACCCACGAGTCGGGCGCCTCGAACTGCGTCATCTCCTCGGGAAACGACGCGAGGACGGTGCAGTCGCACCCGACCCCGAAGCCGCCGGATTCCCACCAGAGCGCCGAGACGACCTCCGCGCAGTCGTCACAGCGGTAACGACGCATCAGTCGCCCACCGCCACAGCGACGGCCGCCGCCCGCGAACCGCCGGCGCGACGGTCGGTCCGGTCGGCGGTGGTCCCCGAGCGGGGAGCGTG
This sequence comes from Halorarum sp. SLYT50, assembly GCF_059821265.1. Lineage (NCBI taxonomy): Archaea > Methanobacteriati > Methanobacteriota > Halobacteria > Halobacteriales > Haloferacaceae > Halorarum > Halorarum sp. SLYT50. The sequence continues at coordinate 136,194 of NZ_JCAMRW010000002.1, forward strand.
ACTCCCGGCCAGGACTCCAACAACACGGGGCGCGAATCCGAGTCGACGGCCGCGAACGGGCGCCTCGAGCGTGTGTTCTCGGACGTCCCGAGGGTACGGCGAAGCGGAGTCGGAGGAACCGATGCGGGCGTGAACCGACCGGTGGAGGGGCCTGGAGGGGGTAGCGTCAGCGGCTGAACCGTCGTAGCGCATAGTGGAGTGATGCCGGCCCGCCACATTATTCCACCGATTCATATTAAAAATGTATGGAAGGCGCGGCCGAGAATCAGTGCCCGTCTCGGCGCCGGCGAACGGCCGTCAGTGGACGGGTGCGGCGGCGGACGCACGGGCGACGCCGGACGCCGGTCGCCAGGCGCCACGAACGCGAAACGGTGCTCGTCTCCGGTCGCGTCTCTCCCCTCGTGGACGGCGGTAGGTTCCACGACGGTCGAACGCCGTCCGACGACACGTGGATTCAGTGACGCTGCGTCGCTGTCGTAGCGAGGGACGACCGACGGCAGGGGTCGGCCGGAACCGGCGTTCGGGGAGGCGAGCGCAGTCGGCGGGACGCCGACGGGCCGTGTTCAGTCGACCGTGGGTTCCTCGTCCGCCTCCGCCGGGTCGGCGGCGTCGACCGGTGTCCCGCCCGAATCGACGACTCCCGCCTCCCAGTTACCCAGGCGGAACCAGACGACGGCGACGAGGAACGAGCAGAGCCCGGAGAGCGAGAGCGCCCACCACAGCCCGACGGCGTCCCACGCGAGCGCGTACGCGAGCAGCCAGGCGACTGGAATCCGGAACACCCACCGCGACAGCAGCGAGAGGACGAACGCGACGCGGGTGTCGCCCGCCCCCCGGAACGCCCCCTGGATGACCATCAGCCCGCCGAGCACCGCGAGGAACGGCGCGATGACCCGGAGGAACGTGACCCCCTCGGCGACGACGGCCGGGTCGTCGATGAACAGCCGCATCGCGCCCGCGGGGAACGCCGCGAGGAGTCCGCCGACGGCGAACAGGAGCGCCATCGTGGCACCCGTCCCCTTCCACGCGAGTTCCGCCGCCCGGTCGGGCGTCCGCGCGCCGAGGTTCTGTCCGACGCCGGTCGCCACCGCCTGCCCGACGGCGCCCGAGACCGTCCACGACACCGACATGTACCGGAGCCCGATGCCGTACGCCGCGGTCGGCGCGGCGCCGAAGCGGGCGACGAGGCCGGCGAAGGCGACGGCGGCGACGCTCCGCGTGAGGCCGTCGAACGTCGCGGGATAGCCGACGTCGACGAGGCGGCGCAGGACGGTCGGGTCGGGCGTCAGGTCCGCGACGCGCAGCCGGATGCCCCAGCCACCGTCGAGGAGGATGTAGACGCCGGCGACGGCGGCGGCGACGCGCGCGACGAGCGTCGCGACCGCCGCCCCGCGCGCGCCCATCGCCGGGACGGGACCGAACCCGAGGATGAACAGCGGGTCGATGACGATGTTCAGCCCGGCGCTCACGGCCACGAGCCACATCGCGGTCCGCGTATCGCCGGCCGCCCGCAACACCGCGCGGAACGCGAAGAACAGGAACGTGAACGGTATGGAGAGGAAGATGACCTCGATGTACGCGACGGCGATGCGGTAGACGGCCCCCTCCGCGCCGATGAGCGCGACGAGCGGTCGCCTGCCGAGGTAGCCGACGACGGCGAGCACCGCGGCGACGGCGACGGCGAGCAGGACCGTCTGCCCGACGGCGCGCTCCGCGTCCCGTTCGTTCCCGGCGCCGATGTGCTGTGAGACGAGGGCGTTGGCCGCCGCGGTCAGCCCCATCGCGACGGAGACGAACATCCAGGAGGTGGGAAACATGAGCGAGACGGCGGCGACGGCCTCGGCGCTCACGCGGCCGACCCAGAAGATGTCCGCGAGGTTGTACGCTGTCTGGAGCAGGTTGCCGGCGACCAGCGGCCACGCCAGCGCGAACAGGCGGGGCGTCACCGCCCCCGTCGTCATGTCGACCCGACTGTCGGTGTCGGCCACTACCCGGCGTTCTCGACCGCCGTGCGGTAATCCGCTCCGGTCGACCCGCGTCGCGGGGAACGGTTCGGACTCAAATCACGCCCTCCTCGCGCAGGTCCGCGACGCGCTCGCGGTCGTACCCGAGGTCCTCGACGAGGAGGCGCTCGGAGTCCTCGCCGAGCGCCGGGGCGCTCCCCGCCGTCCGGGTCGGCGTCTCGGAGAGGTTGACCGGGCTGTCGGGGACGGTCACCGTCTCGTCCCCGCCGGGGAGACCGACCTCGGCGAACATTCCCCGCGCGCGCAGCTGTTCGTCCGCGAGGACGTCGGCCACGTCGTTGATGCGGTGGTTCGGGACGCCCGCGGCGTCGAGGAGTTCCATCCACTCCTCGGTCGGACGCCTGGCGAACGCCTCCGCCAGCAGCGGGCGGAGGTCGTCGTAGTGCGCCTCGCGGTCGGGGTTCGTCTCGAACCGGGGGTCGTCGGCCAGGTCCTCGCGGTCGAGCGCGAGACAGAGGCGCCGCCACAGGTCGTCGTTGCCCGCCGCGACCGCGAGGTCGCCGTCGGCCGTCTCGAACGACTCGAACGGGACGATGGAGGGGTGTCTGTTCCCCAGCGGCGCTGGCGGGGTCCCCGAGGCGACGTAGCGGACGACGGCGTTCTCCAGCAACGCGACGGTGCTGTCGAGCATGGCCACGTCCACGGTCTGTCCGCCCGCGTCTCCGACGTCGCGGGCGTACAACGCGCTCAGGACGCCGATGGTCGCGAACAGCCCCGACGAGATGTCCGAGACGGACGTCCCCACCTTCGTGGGGTGGTCGGCGTCGGGACCCGTGATGCTCATCAGCCCGCTCCGCGCCTGCGCGATGGCGTCGTAACAGGGCTGGTCGCTGTCGGGACCCGTGCGGCCGAACCCGGAGATAGCCGCGTACACGAGGTCCGGGTTGAGGCGGTCGAGGCGCTCCTCGTCGAACCCCAGTCCGGGGAGCGTCCCAGGCCTGAAGTTCTCGACCAGCACGTCCGCCGTCTCGACGAGGTCGGCGAGAATCGCGTCCCCCTCGTCCGTCTTCACGTCGAGCGTCAGGCTCGCCTTGTTCCGGTTGACGCTCGCGAAGTAGGCCGACTCGCCGTCGACGAACGGCCCGAACGCGCGCGCGTCGTCGCCGACGTCCGGAATCTCGACCTTCACGACGTCGGCGCCGAGGTCCCCGAGGACCATCGTGCAGAACGGTCCGGCCAGCACGCGCGTCAGGTCGAGCACGCGCACCCCCGACAGCGGTCCGGTCATCGACCCGCTCCCCGCCGGCTGGCGGTGGTCGCTCGGAGGGGTACCCTCCGCTCGTCCGCTGGTTCCGTGTGATGAGACCGCGCTCTCATAGAGGCCACTCTTCGGCCGGCGGACTAACTCTTTCCCCGGCCGGGGCACCGGGGAGGCGACCAGAACGGAACGGACGGTGAGGACGACGCCTCCTGCACCGGAGCCGAGCCGCGGAGTCGCTATTTAGGCTATTTAGACTATTTGTTCTGTTCGTGCTGTCTGCTCTACTTCACGCCACGAAGCGACTGTCGACGGCCGCGCTGTGCGCGGTTATCTGGTCTCGCCCTCGTCGAACTGCTCCGATTCGAATCGGCCGGCCTGTTCGAGCGAGATACCGGCGCGCGTGCCGACGCCCGCCGGGTGGAGGCCGTCAGAGACTGTCGGGACGGACACGGGTCGGCCATGTAATCGTGAGCGTTCCTCGGACGCGGCGCTACCGGACGCTATCGGAGTCCGGCCGGCAGAGCGTCCTCGACGCCGAGCGAGTCGGCGAGCGAACGCAGGTTCTCCGCGACCGTCTCCCGCATCGGGACGCCCTCCTCGGACCGACGGCTGGCGGTTCGATGCTCGAGTTCGCCCGGCAGCAACACCTCGTCGTCGTCGATGGGCGTGGCCGACCGGAGGTGTGCCGCGAGTTCGACCATCCGGCCTTCGACGTCGTCCGGCCGCGAGAACAGCGTCGGGTCGATGGCGACGAACGCGGCACCGTTGCCCAGCCACTCCTGGCGCTCCTCGGAGGCGACGGGGCCGTCGCCGACGACGGCCGCGAACAGTTCGGCCATGGTCGCGAGCCCGAACCCCTTGTACCCCGTCTCCCGCCCGCCCAGCGGGAGCAACGCGCCCTCGCCCTCCTCGAAGTCGGCCGCTCGCTCGACGGGCGCCCCCGAGTCGGTGACGGTCCAGGCGTCGGGCAGCGTCTCGTCGGTCCCGTCTCGCTCGATTATCTTCCCGTGGGCGACCTGACTCGTCGCGCCGTCGAACACCGGGTTGAACGGCAGCGCCCCGAACGCGGGGACGGCGAACGTGAGCGGGTTCGTCCCCAGTCGCCTGTCGGCAGTCCCGTGGGGCGCGATGCGCTGTGAGCCGCCCTGCAGGTTGACCCACGAGACGAACAGCAACCCCTCGTCGGCCACGCGCTCCGCCCACTCCCCGATGCGGCCCATGTGGCCGGAGTTGCGCACGCCGACGACGCCGACGCCCCGGTCGCGGGTCGTCTCGACCAGCAACTCGACCGCCCGCCGGCCGGTCAGTTGCCCGTACGCGTCGCCGCCCACGACCTGATGGAAGGGACCGGCGGACTCGACCGTCGGCACCGCCGTCGGGTCTATCTCGCCGTCGTCGACGCTCTCCGCGTAGTTGGGGAGGCGGACGACGCCGTGGGACGTGTGCCCGACGAGGTCCGCGTCGACGAGCGATTCTGCGACTACCGTCGCCGTGTCCGCGTCCGCGCCGCACGCCTCGACGGTTCGAGCGGCGAACGTCCGCAGCGAGTCGGGGTCTACGGTCGGCATTGGTCCCTCTGAATCGGGCAGCGACATGAATCTCCGTGTTGCCGCACCGGAACGACGGCCCCGGAGGGCGCGGGCGGATTTATTGTCACGGACCGCAGTGCGTTCTCACATGACGCGGCCGCTCGACGACGTCGAGTTCCTCGCGCGGTCGGCGAACCGGGTCGCCGTGCTGGAGGCGCTGTCGGCCCGTCAGCAGGCGCGCGACGAACTGGAGGCGACGACCGGCGTCTCGAAGGTGACCGTCGGGCGGGCCCTCGACGACTTCCTCGACCGGGGGTGGATTCGCCGCGCGGGCGAGGAGTACCTGACGACGGCGACCGGCGACGCGGTCGCCGCGGACTTCTCGCGGCTGCAGACCACCGTCGAGACGGCGGGAAAACTCCGTGCCGTGGCCCCGCACCTCCCCGAACTCGGGTTCGACGTCCGCCGGCTGGAGGACGCGAGAGTGACGGTCCCGGACCCGAACGACCCGATGGCGCCGTTCGAGCGGCCCGTGGAACTCCTCCGGGGTGCTCGCCACGTTCGCTTCATCACGCGCATGGCGACCCCGCTCGTCCTCGACGCACTCCGCGAGGGGGTGCTCGAGGGGGGCCAGACGGTCGACGCCGTCCTCTCGGCCGGCGCGGTCGACCGACTCCGCGAGCACCCGGAGATGGCGGGGTGGGCGCGGGACCTCCTCGACTCGGAGCGCGTGGAGGCCCACCGGTACGAGGGGACGGTGGCGGTCGAGGCCGCGCTGCTGGACGGGACGGTCGCCATCCTCGTCACGGACGAGGAGAACGTCGCCCGGGCGCAGGTGGAGACGGACGACGACGCCGTCCGCGCCTGGTTCGACGCGACGTTCGAGACGCTGCGGAGTCGCGCCTCCGAACTCGGTCCCGACGACTTCGGGCGCGAGCCCGACACGGGCTGAAGGGATTTCACGAAGCGTCGTTATCCCGTCACCGACCCTACGGAGAGCGAGATGAACTCGACCCGACTGACGCGGGAACGGGTGAGCGCGAGGGAGAACACCTGGCTCGGTCGCTCGCTCGGCGCACGGCGCGCAGCACCGACCGAGCGGAGGCGGTGATGCAGTCGACAGCGGCCGCCTCCGAGCGGCCACAGCGCGCCGTCGGACGGCCGCTCCTCCGGTACGCGGGGTTGGCCGCGTACGCGAGTCTGGCCGGGTACCTGCTCGGGGGGGTGACCGGTGTCCTCTGGCTGTCCGAGGGCGGCGCGTACGGCGAACTGGCCACGCTCGCCGTCGTCCTCGTCAACGGTCCCCTCCTCCTCGTCGCGTGGGCGTTCCACCGACTCCACCGCTCGGCGGCCCCGACGCCGAGTTCGCTCGTCCTCGTCGTCGGCGTCGTGGGGCTGGCGGCGTCCCTGGTCGTCGGGGTCTGGCTCTGGACGGCGCGCGCCGGCGACCCGGCGGTGGTGACGGGGTCGGTGCTGGTCGCGCCGCAGGTGGGGAACGCCGCGCGGAGCGTCTGGCTGCTCTCGGTGAGCGGTCTCGAACTGGCCGTTCGAACGGTCGACCGGCGGGTCGGGTGGGCGGGAGTCGGAGCGGGGGTCGGCGGAGTGACGATGGGGGCGAGCCTGCTCGCGTGGGGTCCCGGTCACCCCGCGTTCGCGGGCGGCGCCCTGGTCGCTCTCGGCGGGACGGTCCTGTGGTCCGTCTGGGTCGGACGCCGACTGCGTTCGGGCCGCGTCCGACTCGACTGACGCGACGCTGTACGCCGGTGTCACCGCGGAACCTCGAGAACCCGTGGACGGACTCTCCGACGACGCGGACTGGACGAGAGTGTTCGAGTCCGACCGGCGTCGAGACGGCCGGACCCGAACGGCGGGGACCGACTCGGTACCGCTCCGGGGACGGAACTCCGGCGCGACGTTCGGCGGTGGCGAGCGACTCTCCGGGCCAGGTGGGGAGCGCGTTCCCCGGTAACACGGCGCAGGGAGCGTGCAAAAGTCTCGGGGCTCCCCACCCAAGTAGCTTATCAGCGCCCCGAGTTCTCAGAAACGATTCTTAGGGAGGCAGATTTATCAGTCGAAACCTCGCAGGTCGGGGTGCGGTCGCACGACCGCGTGCTCCCGTCAGCGGGTGAGGTACGCTCAAGTCCGGACTGGCCGCGCGGCCTTTTCTGTCGCGCGGCCGGCCCGGTCACGGTGGTCGAGGGGGACGACTACCACGGGGGGAGCCGACTCGGACACGGGGTGTCGGCTGCCGACGTGAGGCGGCCCAGTCGACGACTCACGCCGGCGGTTCGACCCCAGGCTCGGCCGGTCGCCCGTCGGGGTGGAGATACTCGTACTCGATGCCGCTGGCGTCCAGGACCTCCATCAGCGCCGTCGCCCCGCGTTCGATTTCGAGGCCGACGTGGTTGACGTGTGCCGTCGGGTACTCCGTCGGTTCGAGTTCGAAGTGGGGCGCCAGTTCGAACGTGTCCTCCTCGAAGCGGTCGCCCGCCGTGTGGAGGTACCCCCGTACGTGGACCTGCCACCACTCGAAACCGAGCGGGTGGTCGGCGACGTACTCGACGCGTCGCATGTTCAGCTTCTCGTTCCGGTAGCTGTAGGAGAACTCCCACCCCGGCTCGAAGTACGCCCCGCCCAGTAGCGCGACGAGTTCGCGCTCCGACAGCCGGACGAACACGGCCGGGTTGTCCGGTTTGGGGCGTGTGAACACCGTCTTCCGGACCCACCAGAGGGCCAGTTTGGCCATCTTCAGCGGCCCCTCCGGGAGGTGACGAATCCGCTCGATGTCGGTCGAGAGCTCCGACCGCTCGGTGGTACCGAGGAGCCGCGAAATCATAACGAACAAACGTTAGTAAAAATAATAAATATCGCCGTCCGTTCGGGAGCTGGGACGTTCAGGGGCCACGCGCCCCCCGAAACCGTCACTCGAACGCCGCCACCGGAATCGTGGCCTCCGGTGAGACGAACGACGCGTCCGGCCACCGGCGGGTGCGTTCGAACAGCGTTCGGACCGCCCGCGACTTCCACCGGAGCGGCCACGGGGCGGAAGAGCGGACCGACCGGATGAGGTAGAACGTCGTCCGAGCGATGGACCCCTCCGCCTCCGACCGGGAGAGCGGCGACGCCAGCCGCATGGCGTTGTACCACGCCATCGAGCGCCCGACCCGAATCCAGTAGTCGGTGAAGAGTTCGTCCGACTCGCCGGCGAACCGGTCGAATCGGGCGAGCAGCGGGTCGTAGCGGGTCACCACGGCGTCCTGAATCGCGTCGGTGTTCGACGCCAGCACGTCGTTCATCCGGTGGTAGTCGCGCAACTGGTCGGGGTCGAGTCCCACATCCAGTAGCGCGTACGGGAGGTCGTAGCTGACGTGGGCGCCCATGGCGAACACGAGGTCCTCGAGGACGGTCGATGGTTCCCGACAGATGGCCCAGTACACGTCGGCCCACGGACGGGAGACCGTCGCGTAGAGCGTCTCGTCCGGTTCGGTGGCGTCGGGACGGAGTCGCTGCCAGTCGTCCAGCGCGTCCATCGCGGCCACGTAGCGCGCGCCGAACGCCAGCGCGAGGTCGCCGACCCACTCGGGGTCGTGGAAGCCGGCGTCGGGCGCGGCCAGCAACTGCGCCAGGTCGTGTGTCATCGTACGGTAGGTGTACGCGAAGACGGCCCGAGCGTCGCGCTCCGCCTCGTACTTCCGGTGGTACTCTCCGAGCGTGGCCGCGAGGTCCTCGACCCGTCGCGCGGCCGCGGCCGACGCGGGGTCCGCGTCAGCGGACACGTTCGATCACTTCCGTCGCCTCGGCCCACGGGCACGACAGCGTCGACTCGATGCGGTCGTCGCCGCGAACCCGGTACTGCCCCACCCAGTCGACACCGAGCAGCGGCAGGTAGTACACGGCGCGCCGCCCGCCGTCGAGCGCCTCGGCGGGGTGGGCCTTCCGAGCCGTGAACAGGAACGGAACCGGTCCGAACCGCTCGGTCGCGTCGACGGTCACGCCGCGGCCGTCGGGGTGGAGCAGGTAGCGCTCCCGGAGCAGGTAGAGCGTGAGTCCGAGTTTCCGGATTCGGACTTCGTTGGTGACGACGCCGGCGGGTCCCTCCCCGGGGAACCCCTCGAGGAGCGACGTGATTCTCGCCGCGCCCGGCAGACCGGTGGCGACCACCATCGCCAGGACGAGCACCCGGTTTCGCAGGCCGATTCGAGCGGCCCGGAACGCCCGCCAGTCGGTCAGCGTAAATCCGAACGTCCCCACCCAGTAGCCCACGCCCGTCTCGAAGTAGTACGCGTGATTCGCGAGTCCCGCCGACCGGACTGGGGTGGTCGACGCGCTCCCCCCGGTCTCGTCCGTCGGCCGCGCCGAGAGCCCGCCGGTCAGCCGGTCTACGACCCGCTTCGTTCGTTCGACTAGCATAATAATATAATGTATTGAAATATATAAAGATTATCCGTACGCCCGGTCGTTCGAGCTATCGGTGAACGCTCGTTGTCGTACCGGCGGCCGTACACGGAAGTTATCTAAACTTGTCTCATATATCGATATAATTTAAATCCTCTTGGTGCGTATCGGGCCGCGAACGAAGATGGCGACCACACGAGACGACCGGGCCGAAACGGGGACGACCGCGCGCACGAACCTGCTCGACCGCCTCGACGCCGTCGCGGTCCCGTACGCGGGGAGCGCGAACGACGTCCTCAGGTGGGGGCTCGGCGTCTCCTTCCTCTTGGGCGGCGGGTACAAGGTACTGGAGCCGGCCGTCTACCAGGCGTATCTGGCCCCGCTCATCGCGTCGGCGTGGCCGACGGCGCTCGTCTCGCTGGACACGGTGTTCCTGCTCGCCGGTCTGTCCGAGGCGGCGTTCGGACTCCTGTTGCTCGCGGACTGGCACACGCCGACGGTGGCGGGGCTGACCGTCCCCTGGCTGTTCGGGACGAACGCGAACTTCGTGCTCGCCGTCGCGCAGGGCGAGTCGTCGGTCGACCTCCTGGCGCTGTACGTCGCGCTGATGACGATGGCGGCGGGCGTGGCGCTGGTCGCCGCACGCGAGACCGCTGTCGCTCGGGAGCGCGCCGCCCTCGACGAGACGACCGCGTAGCGTCGTCCGCTGGCGGGTTTCCGTATCGGAGGGACCCGTTCGGGGCCGGAGCGCCCTGGAGCGCCACGCCCACGCGTTCTTCCATCCACTAATCGGTAGAAACGGATTTGTCGGTTCGGCGCCACTCGAGGGCGTGAAGCACGAACGACTGCGGCGACGACTGCTCCGACGGGTCGACGCCGCGTGGCGCGAACTGTCGTCGCTGCTCGGGTGGGGTGGCGACCCGGACGAGGACGTCCACACCCTGGTGACGTTCCGAGCGGTTGTGGACGCGGTGATTCCGACGACGCCCGCGCTCGGGGACGAACTCGGGCCCGAACACGTGCCCGGCGGGCTGGAGGTGGACCTCGAGGAGTTCCTCGTCACGTACGCGAACGACCTGTTCCAGTTCGGTCTGCCCCACTTCGGGCCGCTGGGCAACCTCCCCCTCTCGGAGCCGATAGCGCACGTCCTCGACGCGGCGGCGCTGACGCTGCGGGCGCGGAACGACACCGAATCCCCCCTCGACGAGCGCCGCGTGACGGCGCTGCTCGGGCCGGACGACCCCGCCCCGTGGGTCGTCCGGCGCGCGGCCGGTCCCTTCTCGAAGCTGTCGCGGCGCGACAGGCTTCGCGCTATCGCCATCCTCGACGAGTTCGAACTCGAGATCACTCCGTTCGACGACACGCTGTTCGAGGTGGACGCCGGGCTGGTCGGACAGCTCGTGGTCGGGTTCTCTGAGATGATATACTACAGCGAGTGGCAGGGGTACGACGAGTTCACGCAGCCCCCCAGCGAACGGGTCCACCCGAACGTCCCCTCGGCGGTCCAGAGCTGGCGACAGACCGACTTCCCGGGATTCGCGGACGGGTACGCCGCGCTCCGGGGGTACCTCGGGAGCGACGACAGCCCGCTGGGCGACGGCGAGGCGTGGACGACCATCGACGCGGACGTCCCCTCGCCCGTCCGGGTCGTGCACCGGTCGGGGGCGTTCCGCGAGAACGAGTACGACACGAGCGGCTACGAGGAGCCGTTCCCGGAGGGCGTCTGATGGTCGACCGACGCTACGACGCCGTCGTCGTCGGCGCCGGCGGAGACGGCCCCGTCGCGGCGTGGCGACTCGGCAAGGCGGGGCTGTCCGTCCTCCTGCTGGAGGCGGGACCGTTCCACGGTAACGAGCAGTGGCCGAAACCGCACGAGGACCCCGGCGGGGAGACGTCGTCGGACGTCGGTGACCTGAGCGGCGAGTTGCTCGACGAGCAGTTCACGACCCGGGAGTTCGAGATGGTGAACAAGCTCGTGTTCGGCCCCGCGGACCACGAGCGGGGGTTCTGGTTCCGGAAGTTCCCGGGCGACGGCGCCATCCTCCAGTGTGCGGGCGTCGGCGGGACGACGCTCCACTACACCGGTAGTCACCCGCGGGCGTACCCGGCGTCCATCGACGAGCAGGGACACTGGCCACTCGACTACGCCGACCTGGTCCCGTACTACCAGGAGATGGAGGCGATGTGCGAGGTGACGCCCGCGCCCGTCACCGCCAAGGAGGAACTGTTCTTCCGGGGGGCGGCGGCCGCCGGGTGGGACCTCCTCGACGGGCTGAACGTCACCGAACCGGGGTACCGACCGCAGCCAAACGCCATCCGGCAACCGGACGAGAAACTCCACGTCGACGCGGGATACGACGGCGACTTCCGGTACCCCGACGTCGAGGGAGACACCCTCGCGCTCGGGAACATCGCCGGTAACCCCCACCCGCGTGGCGCGCCCTTCGAGGAGAAGGCGAAGCGGGCGAGCAACGTCAGCTTCGTCCCCCCGGCGCTGCGGACGGGCAACGTCACCGTCCGCCCCAACGCGTTCGCGACGGACGTCGACACGGAGTCGCGCTTCGCCGACCGTCGGACGGCGACGGGCGTGACGTTCCGCGACACGTGGTCGGGGAGACGACGAGCGTCGAAGCCGAGGTGGTCGTCCTCGCGGCGGGCGCCATCGAGACGCCGCGCCTCTGGCTGAACGCCGACCTGCCGCGGAACGACTGGGTCGGCCGCGGCATGACCATCCACTTCGGCGACAACGTGATGGGCCTGTGGGACGCCGACGACCTGGAGGAGACGCTCGGAACGGACACCGTCGACCAGCACCAGGGACAGGACATCGCCGCTCGCTTCGACTACCCCGGGCTGGGGATGCTCCAGACCGTCGGGACGACGCCCGGACTCGGTGCCATCCTCGGGTTCGGCACCAGCGCGTCGGGCTTCGCGTTCCAGAACGACACGACGAACGCGCCGTGGGACACGATGGGGCGCCTCGCCGGGGCGGACCTCAAGCGCCTCCTGTCGGACTACTGCCGGATGCTCCAGGTGCTCGTCGTGAGCGACGACCGCCCGTGGAAGCGAAACGGCGTGTCGGTAGCGGACGGCGTCGCCGACGAACACGGGCCGATTCCGCTGGTGAACTACGAACCCAGCGACGGGGACCGCAAACGCCGCGACAGGCTCGCGGAAATCGCCGCGGAGATACTCCGCGAGGCCGGCGCCTCACACGTCCACCGGTCGGACTCGCCGCCGACCGCCCTGCACGTCCACAGCACGATGCGGATGGGGAAAGTCGTCGACGAGGCCTGCGAGGCGTACGACGTGGACCGCCTGTTCGTCGCCGACCACAGCGCGCTCGCGAACGGGGTCGGCGGCGCGAACCCGACCAACACCGGACAGGCGCTCGCCGCTCGGACGGCCGACAAGATCGTCGAACGCTACTTCGAGTGACCGACGACGCTCGCGTCGTACCGTCGAGTCGCGGTTGCGAATCCTCCCGGTGACGGGCGTTCCCGCACCGTTCGGAGCGGAGATACGACTATACTCGGACGAACCGTACTATCTGTAACAGGTACGGGAGTGAACAGAGATGGCAGTCGAGACGGAGGGCGCGGAACTGGAGACGACGCGGGACGACCGAGTCGGCGTGCTGGCTCGAATCCGGCGCTCCCGGGCGCGTCGGACCGACGTCGGCTATCTCCGACTCCAGAACGAACTCACCGCGTTCAGGTCCGAGTTCGAGTGGCTGGCCGACACCGTCCGGGAGGACCTGGCCCTCGACGCCGACCCGAACTGGGCGGTCCGTGGCCGGGAGCTGATGACGGAAGCGGAGCGCGCGCTCGCCGAGAGCCGGACCGAGGACGGGTGGGCGCTGTTCCACGCGGCGAAGCGCGTCGAAATCGTCGGGCTCGAAGCCGCCGGCGGGGACGGGCTGACGGCCAGGGCGACGCGGATTCGCGACGAGGCTCGCGCCGGCCTCGACGCTCACCACCGGAGCGCGGTCGAAGCGCTGCTGTGTGACTCCGACGGCCGGCTCAGACCCGACCTGACGGGCGACGTCGTCCGGGAGGCGAGTCGCGTCCTCGACGACCGGTTCGAGAGCGTCCACCGACGGCGGCGCTACTTCCAGTCGCAGTTCAACGAACTGATGTGGGTGGGCATCCTCTCGACGGCGACGTTCGTCCTGCTGGCGGCGCTCGCGGAGTTCGCCGCCGCGGGAGCGGTCGACGCGGACAGCCCGCTCGCCACCCTCGGCGAGTTCCTCGTCTCCCCGTTCGGCGCGCTGGCGGCGAGTCCGGAGACGCAGCGCGCCGGCTTCGCCGTCTTCGTCCTGTTGATGGGCGTCATCGGCGCCTCCCTGTTCGGCATGCTGTCGCTGCGGCAGCGGCCCGTCTCGACGAGAGTCCCCCAGCAGATTACCAGCATCGCCGTCACCTTCGCTCGCGGAGTCATCGGCGCGATATCCGCGCTGTTCCTGTACGTCTTCCTCCACTTGCGGGTGTTCGACGCGGACCCCGTCCCGGGTGCACTCCTCCTCGCCGTCGGCTTCGCCGCGGGCTACTCGGAGCGGTTCGTCCCGTACGCCGTGGAGACGGTGGCGTCGCTGGTCGACCGCTCGCCGGGCGACCGCGCCTGACCGCGGGACCCGAACGGACACGCTCGTCTGAACGAACCGGCCCCGACGCCGGTCACGCGTTCGCCTTCGTCGCCTGGGCGAGCGTGTTACCCGGACTCGTCCGGCGGATGGACGACCGACGCACGTCGGTGAATCCGGCCGTACGGAGCCACTCGCTCACCTCCACGTACGGGTGGAGTTCGGCGCCGAGGGTCGTCGGGTACGTCAGCCCGACGAAGCCGAGTCCGGTCGCGCCGACCGGCGTCCGGGCGGACCCCGCCAACTGGTCGAGGACGGCGTCATTCCGCGCGCCGCGGCGCGAGCGCCCCCCCGACGCGGTCGAACAGTCGTCCGTTCTCCGCGTCGTCGTGGGCGTGGACGACGTTGAAGACGAGTGCGACGTCGTACCCCGTTCAGAGGTCGTCGGTCCAGTACTCCCCGCCGGCCGTCTCAACCCGGTCCGAGAGCCCGGCCGCCGCGATGTCGTCCCGGTCGACGGCCAGTGCCTCGGGGTGGTCGAAGACGGTCGCCGAGAGAGACGAGTGCTTCCGGCACAGTTCTATCGCGTACAGGCTGTGACCACCCCCACATCCAGCACTCGGGTCGCCCCCGTCGGGACGTCGAGCGTGTCGACGACCTCGTCCACGGCGACGCTGGCGGCCGCACGGAAGCCTCGCTGTGCGGTCTCGTGGTGGACGTACTCATTCTATCCACAGTATTCACGCTATTCAGAAATAGCTCGATACAGACCGTCTCGTGGTGGCTTCTCCGGTCCCTCCGTCCACCTCTGCTATTTACGCTGTTTAGAGAGTACTCGAATCGCAGTCGGGTCCGGTCCACCGTGAGGCCGCTCCGGCACCGACCGGTCGCGAGTCGCCGTGACGGACGGACCCGCCGGCGACTCGGCCGCACCCACCCTCGCGCGTCGCGTTGCCGCAGGGTGGTCGCGTCGGGTCCGCGTGGAGGTCAGGTGATCCGGCGGCGGAGGGCGAACACGTACTTCGAGTCGCGTATCCAGTCGTCGACGCTCCCCGTGACGATGTCGCCCGACGAGTACACGCGCTCGTCGTCGTACGCGACGACGTGCGTCGGCCACGGGCGGGAACGGTCCCAGCAGAACCCGAGTCCGACGCCGTCCCGGTCACGTGCGACCGCCCAGGAGACGGCGACGAGCGCGTAGTCCTCACAGTCGCCCCGTCCGCTGGCGACGCACTCGCGCGGATGCTGGGCGACGTCGAGGAACCCGTTCCAGTCGTCGGCCGTCCAGACGTACTCCGACCTCGACCACTCGACCAGGTCGAACCGCTCCCACCACTCGTCCCTGTCGACGTACCGGCCCGGGACGAGGTACGTGAACGGGGTCCAGCGGCGAACGTCCATACTGAAATCAACGTCGTTCGAGAACGTAATTATGCCGGCGGCGTCCGGGCGAACGCCGTGTCGCCCGGCTGGACCATCACCGACTCCCACCGCGGCGACGCGACCGACGGAGCGCGTCGCGGAGGTGACGACGCGCCGCGAGAACGGACCGGCCATTCTGAAGCGCCACGCCCACCCGAGGAACTCGCCGAGGGAGTCGCCTTTCTCGCCGCCGACGCCGCCTCGTACGTCACCGGGACGACGCTGGACGTCGACGGCGGATTGAACGCGGTCGGACGGCAGTTGTGACGGGCGGACGGTCGCGACAGCTGTGAGAGCGAGCGGTCGAGATGGAGGACTCGCCCGGTGCGCGACGGCGGCGAGCGCGGGCGTCCGGAGATTGATTAGGACCCAGTCGTACCCGGGAGTATGGACATCGACACCGACGAACTCCGCTCCTCGCTGACGCCGCGCGAGGAGAACACCGCCATCAAGTCGTTCCAGAACACCGTCGCGGTCGCCTGCCCGGCCTGCGGAAAGCCGTTCGACGACCTGGTCGTCTGCAAGCAGAACCCGACCAGCCTCGACCTCTCGAAACGGCTCGACCTCTGCGTGGGCGTCGACGACGGGAAAGCGTACATCTTCACGCACGCCGACTGACGGGCGGGAGAGCGCGCGACCGGTCGGAGAGCGTCGAGAGACCGCGCGTTTCGTCTAGCTACTCCTGGTCGCGGACGAACGTGACCGGGCACGGGGCGTTCAGCATCACTTCCTGCGCCGTGCTCCCGAAGATGGCCTTCCCCGCCGGGGAGCGCTGCCGGCCGCCGATGAACACGCGGTCTGCACCGACCGCTTCGGCGATGTCGACGATTCCCTCGCCGCTGGATCCGGTCGTGCCGCGGGGGACACAGTCCACGGACTCCGCGAGTCGGTCGCCGACCGCTCGGGTGACCGCCATCCGGGACGCGAGTTCGTCGGGTTCGATGTGTCCGGTGTCGGTGCCGAGAATCTGTTCGACGGTCTCCCGGTAGGAGTCCGGGTCGAACACGTGCCCGACGACGACCGTCGCACCGTTCGGGGCCGCCACCTCCTCGACCGCCTCGACGAGTGCGTCGACGCGAGCGTCGTCGCGTCCGCCGACGGCGAGGAGGACGGTTTCGAACCCGGTCGAGTTCGCGGGGCGCTCGGTGGGTACGTTCATAGCGTTCTCATGGAGGGTGCGGAGGGATATAGGGCTTTTCGTGAATTTACTATAGTTATAGTAATTTTTGTGGAGTGAGGCGGACGGCGATGCGGGAGAGAGCGACGTGGGCCGACCGAAGCGCGCCGGGGTGAGATGTCGTCCTCTAGAGTCGAGGACGTTCGCCGTCGTCCGGTAAGGATTCAAGGTGACAGCCGTAGAGGTGGTAACGGAGACGATGACTGGTCACGACGACGGGCGAGCCGTCACGGCCGTGTTCGAGGCCCAGTACGGCGAGCAACCGGCGGTTCGGGCGCGCGCACCGGGTCGGGTGAACATCATCGGCGGACACGTCGACTACAACGACGGCCTGGTGTTGCCGGCTGCCATCGACCGGTCGACGGCGGTCGCCGCACGACCCCGCGACGACGGGGTCGTGCGCGCGTACTCCGCCCAGATGGACGAGAGCATCGAAACGGAGGTGGGCGCCGACGCGGACGGCTGGGCCGCCTACGTCGTCGGGACGGCGACCGTCCTCTCGAGCGACGTCGACCGGGAAGTGGGGGCGGACCTCGCTATCGGCGGCGACATGATTCTCGGCGCCGGCGTCTCCTCGTCCGCCTCGCTCGAGGTCGCCGTCGCCGGCGCGCTCGACGCGGTACACGGGCTGGGGCTCGGCGCCGAACGGCTCGCGGACGTCTGCTGGCGAGCGGAGAACGAGGAGGTGGGGATGGCCTGTGGCATCATGGACCAGTTCGCGAGCGCGCTCGGCGAACCCGGCCACGCCCTCCGAATCGACTGCCGCTCCCGCGACGTGGAACCTATCCCGCTCGACCCGGACGCGGTGAGCCTCCTCGTGGTCGACACCAGAGTCAAACACGAGTTGACCGACTCGGGGTTCAACGACCGCGTCCGCGAGTGTCACGAGGCGACCGCGGCGCTCGACGCGGCGATGGGCAAGCGGGTTCGGTCGCTGCGGGACGTGACGCCCGAGGAACTCGACGCGTACATCGAGCGACTCGACCCCCCGCTCGACCGTCGAGCGCGCCACGTCACGACCGAGATTCGCCGCGTCGAGGTCGCTGCGGACGCACTGTCCCGCGGCGACGTGGAGAGCGCGGGCGCGCTCGTACGGGAGTCCCACCGGAGCCTCCGGGACGACTACGAGGTGAGCTGTGAGGAACTGGACACGGTCGTCGACATCCTCGACGACTGCCAGGGCGTCTACGGGTCCCGGCTGGTCGGGGGAGGGTGGGGGGGGAGCGTCGTCGCCCTCATCGACCCCGACACCGGGGGGTCGGTCACCGAGACCGTCACCGAGCGCTACCGCTCGGCGACCGGCGTCGAGTGCGACGTGTACACGTTCGAGATCGGCGGGGGACTCGACGTCGAGGAGTTGTCGTCAAACTGAGTCGAGCGTCGACGGGAGAGCGGACCGTCGGCGAGTGGGTCGACTCCGGGCGGGTGGGTGGACTCCGGGCGGGTGGATGGATTCCGAGGATGGATGGATTCTGGGCGAACGGGGCGACTCCCGCCCACTGGTGAGGTAGGTGGTCGGAACCCACAGTTCGTGAATCGAGTGTCGCAGTTATTAGCCGAGAGAACGTCTGAGAACCATGGTTCCGAGTATCCGAGCGTCGGCGTCAGTGCTCGTCGACCGCAGTGTGGACGACGTGTTCGAGTATCTCTCGGAGTTCACCACGATGGACGACTGGGTCGCCGGGGTGTCCGAGACGAGACTGCGCTCCGGTGACGGCAGAAGCGTCGGTGACGTGTACGAGTTCCAGTACACGTACGCGGGCCGGACGACGCCGACACGAGTGGAGGTCACGGCGCTCGACGCGCCGACTCGGCTCGCGATGCGGTCGCGAGAGGGACCGTTCCCGTTCGAGAACGAACTCGCGCTCACCGACGAGGGGGGAGCGACTCGAGTGACCAGTACCGTCGAAGCGGGCGCGGACGGCCGGGTCACGGCGTTCCTGTTCACCGTGTTCCCGCCACTGATGCGGTGGGGGATGACGCGACGACTCCGCGCGGAACTCGACGAACTGAAAGCCGTCCTCGAATCGTCCGATTTGGAGACCCGACCACGTCCGCGTCGAGACCCGAAGTCGCCGACCTCGGCGTAGTCCCGGGGACCACACGCGGGTTCGACGAACCGGGCGCGAACCGGTTGGCGCCGACCGTCGGCGAACGAGGGACGTGCCGCGGCCCCCGCGCCACGGCTCAGTCGTAGCGGGCGACGGCCCGGACCGGCGCGCCGTCGCAGCCGGCGAGGTTCAGCGGAAAGGCGAGGAACTCGAATCGCTCGGGGAGTCCGGACAAGCCCCTCAGATTCTCGAAGACGAGCCGGTCGTGTCCGAGCAACGCGTGGTGCGCCCGGACTCCCGGGTCGTCTCCGACCAGTTCGTCTTCCGGGTCGTCTCCGGTCGATTCATCGGACCTTGCGTCGTCCGTCGGAGTAGGGTCGACGCTGAGCGTGTCGACGGCGACGTCGTACCCCCGCTCGACGCAGAGGTCGGCGGCCGCGGGCGTCAAATACGGGTGGTCGAGGTACTCGTCTTCGCCCCAGTGCTCGTCCCAGCCCGTGTGAACGACGAGGAGGTCCGCCTCGGCTGTCGGGAGCGCCTCCGGTTCGATGGGTTCCCGTGAGGCGAGGCCCCGACAGTCCACCTTGACTGCGTCGAGCGCGAACCGGTCGACGTCGAAGTCGTCGATGCTCCGACCGCTGGGCTCGGTGTGACTCGGTGCGTCGACGTGCGTCCCCGCGTGACTTCCGCACTCGATAGCGGAGACCCGGTATCCGTCCGCGGAAATCGTCGCGTGTGGTTCGACTGTCACGGGAGGGTCACCCGGGTACACGGGGAGTCCCGTTTCGACGGCGTGCGTGAGGTCGCGGTGGTTCACGCGGCCCCTCTCGTCCGGCCGACACTAAACGAGTGAGGATTCGGTACGCCTTCACTCGGACACCGGGTTTCCGGTGGAATCCCGCCTCTCGGTCGATTCGACGCCCCACGTCCGGGTTAACCAGTCGCCTCACGTACGTCGCAACCAGTCGTCTCACACACCCGCTGTCACACACCGACGCCACCCCCGTCGCACACCGTGTTTCCGGTGAGACTGGCCCTCGGACAGCGGCGGTGTCGATACTCGGGCAGATACCTCGGGCACATACACACCACGTTTCCGGTGAAACCGGGGTGGAAAGCCGGCGTCGTGGAGGTTCACGGCGACTGTCGACGAACGGCGTCTGACGTACCTTTATCATCCCTCATCCCCAACCGTTCATTGACTAAGTCGTTAACCAACTAGGAGAGCGATGGATGTCGCTCGGGTATCCGATAGGGTCCAGTCGAAGCGACCCTCCTACGGCGTGTTTTCCGAGTACTGATAGCGGCGGACGCCGTCTCCGCGAGACCGCGCCCGGGCTGGATGCCGGGTTTTCCCGTGTTTCCCGTGAACCACTACCTACTCTTCCCGTGGAGGGGAGGGACCGTCGCGTGCGGTTTCACCGGAAACGTGGTGTGTGCGCGTGAGGGAAAGAGTCAACACGATTCACCGGAAACTCGGTGTGTAGAGCATGTCCGAGTCAGACGATCTGTTTATACGGGAGGACCCGGTGTTCGTGAACAAGGAACTCCTCGAGATCAACCACCTCCCTGACGAGGGACGGATCGTCGGCCGGGACGAGGAGATAAGCCAGTTGGCGAACGCGGTCAACCCGGGCATCTTCGGCCAGAGTCCCAGCAACGTCCTCATCTACGGGAAGACGGGCACGGGGAAGTCACTGTGCGCGAAGTACGTCTCCAGTCGACTCGTCGAGACGGCCGACGAAGAGGGGGTTCGCGCGACCCACGCGTACGTCGACTGCGCGCAGGACGGGACCGAGACGCAGGCGGTCCAGACCATCGCGAGCAGCGTCAACAGGGAGGGTACCGACGTCTACATCCCCGACAAGGGTATCAGCACCGCGACGTACTACAAGCGGCTCTGGAAGATTCTCGACGACGAGTACGACGTGGTCCTCATCCTATTGGACGAGATAGACAAACTGGAGGACGACGACATCCTGATGCAACTCTCCAGGGCCGGAGAGGCCGGGAAGCTCACCTCGTGTAAGATCGGCGTCGTCGGCATCAGCAACAAGATAAAGTACAAGGACCGGATGGACGAGCGGGTCAAGTCCAGTCTCTGTGAACGGGAGTTCGTCTTCCCCCCGTACGACGCCTCACAGCTCAACGAAATCATGACCGCTCGGAGCGACGCGTTCCGCGACGGCGTCCTCGAGGACGGCGTCATTCCGCGCGCCGCGGCGCTCGCCGCCCGCGAACACGGGGACGCTCGGAAGGCCATCGACATCCTCCGATACGCGGGCGAGATCGCCCAGTCGGAGGAGGCGGCGACCGTCCGCGAGGAGTTCATCACGCAGGCGCGAGAGCGCGCCGAGACCGACCGGTTCCGCGAACTGATTCGAGGGTCGACGCCGCACTCGCGCTACGTGCTCCAGGCGCTGACGATGCTCTCGCTCAACGGGCCCGGGGACACCGACGACGACGTGGAGAACCAGGGGTTCCGCACCACCCGAATCTACGAACTCTACGAGCAGATCTGCCGACAGGAAGGGTCGGACTCGCTGTCGCTCCGTCGCGTCCGCGATCTGCTCAAGGAGCACGCCTTCCTCGACATCGTCGAGCAGTCCCGCCACAGCGGCGGGAGCGCCGAGGGGAGCTACACCGAGCACACGCTCCTGGAAGAACCCGGGGTCGTGAGAGACGTCCTCGCCGACACGATCGACTGACGACGACCGCCCGTCCTCGGGTTCGGGTGCAGTTCACCGGAAATCCGGTGTGCGCGACACCAGACCGTCTCCCGGGGGGTGTCTACTTGGCGTCGTCCGAGCGCTGAGCTGCACACCGGACTTCCGGTGAAACACGCTCGCGTGGGGTCGGCGGAACCGCTACCGCGTCTCCTCGTCACCGGTTCCTCGGGCGGAACTCGACGGGTCCAAGCGCGTGATTTCACCGGAAACGTGGTGTCCCGGTATCGCTCCGGAACTCCGATAAGGGCCCACGTGCTCAGACGGCTCCCCCGTGAGTAGCCGAGTCGGTCCCGAAGAGCGCTTCGACCGGGCTGCACTCTATCCCGTCGGCGTCGGGGCTGGAACGCTCTCGTCCGGACCCCGAACTGAGAGTCGGGACGAACATATCTAGTTCTCTTCTAGTACTCGAAATAGATAGAACCGCTACGAGCGAGGATACGGTTCGACTCGAGAGCGACCGTCTCCGAGTACGACGGCTCGTGGCCGACCCGACCAAGGGAGAAAACGCGATACAGCCACCGGTCCGAGCGCTCGCCGGGGCTGTGCAGTGGCGTAGTGGACGAGCGGACGCGGTGGTTCACTCCTCCTATCGAACTTATCGCTCACTGGACCGAGAGAAACGAGTGACGGAGGTGACGACGTCCGGACGACGGGAGCGAGGTGGAGTCGTACGACTGGCCGAGGGCGAGAGACGACCGGGACGTCGACAGCGATTCCGGTCCCTTCGAACTCCGCCGTTCGAACGGTGACGACGAAGTCGGGAACTCCCGCCTGGATTGTCTGTCGATTCAAAACTATCAACTCGCACCTCTCGATGAGTCGACGTGAAAAAATTTCGGTCTCTCAATCGACGAGGTGGCTCTCGCCAGGTGTCGGTCGCCGGATTCCAGCCTCGGAGGCGTGACGCCACGACCGTCCGGACTTATACGGTCGGTCCGTGTAGGGCTTTCAGCGTGATAATCTACATCGACGTCGACTCGCTCCGACCGGACCACATCGGAGCGTACGGGTACGAGCAGCCCACCACGCCGAACCTCGACGCGTTCGCCGAGGAGAGCGTCCGGTTCGACCGTGCGTACGTCTCGAACTCCCCCTGTATGGCCTCCAGGGCCGCGCTGCTGTCAGGCCGGTACGGAATCAACAACGGGATAGAGACGCACGGCCCGCCGTCACAGACGCTCAGAACGCCGGCGCACGACGTCGCCTGGGCGGGGTCGTGGGTCGACCACGTCGACGGGACGCCGTGGCTGACACTCCCGCAACTGTTCTACGAGAACCGGACGCCGACGTACGCGGTCACCTCCTTCCCGCGCCATCCCGCTCCGTGGTTCCAGAACACGTGGCACCAACTACGCCAGCCGCAGGAACCCGAGGGCCCCGACGAGGCCTTTCAGACGGTCCGGGCGGAGACGGTCGTAAACGAGGCCGTCGACATACTCGACGGACACGACGGCGACGAGGGCTTCCTCTACGTCCAGCTGTGGGACCCCCATGGGCCGTATCTCCGGTCCGACGAGCAGGTCGACGCCTTCAGGGACGGTCCGCTCCCGCCGCACCCCACCGCCGAGGCGATACGCGAGCACCGGAGGTGGGACGCGTGGCGGTCGGCAGAGCACATGGGAATCGGGGACAGGGACGACCTCGGGGAGATGCTAGCGAACTACGACGCGGAGATACGCTACGCCGACCGCCACCTCGGACGGCTGTTCGCGGCCCTGCGCGAGGCGGGTCTGTACGAGGACGCGCTCGTCGTCGTCACGGCCGACCACGGCGAGGAGTTCGGCGAACACGGCGTCTACCGCGAACACTGGAGCACCCACGACGGCACTCAGCGGGTCCCGCTGCTCGTCAAGCCCCCGGCGGACAGTCCCCGTGAGGACGGCGGTCGGGACCACCTCGTCACGAACGTCGACATGCCGGCGACGCTGGCGGACTACGCCGGTCTCGACCGTCCGGCGCGCTGGCAGGGCCGCTCGCTGCGGCCGATACTCGAGGACGCCACCGCCGACTGGCGCGACCGCGTCGTCGTCGACCACGGACTGTACACGGCTCAACGGGCGGTCCGGACGGACCGGTGGAAGTACGTCCGAACCTACCACCCGGGGATGTGGGGTGGCGTCGTCCCCGACCGGCAGTTGTTCGACGTCGAGACGGACGGGTGGGAACAGGAGGACGTGGCGGACGAACACCCGGGCGTGGTCGCCGACCTGGACCGTGAACTGGCCTCGTGGATCGAGACGCACCGGGGGGACCACCCGGACCCGCTGCGCGACGCCGCACGAACGGGACCCGCCGGGTACCGGGCGTTCCGGGACGACTGGGACGGCGTGTAGCGACCCCACTCCCGGCGGGCACGACGGGAGACTCGACAGTCGACGGTCGTTCGGTTACGGTCGAACGAGAGGCGGGTATTCCGGCGTTGTCGGGGACCGGAACGCAACTCGACCCTCCTGTTCTCCAGACGTGAACGAACGCGCTTCCTGAGGAGTCCGCTCGGCCGACGGCGGCCACGCTCCTCTGTCTCGTTCGTGCGCGACGCGACCGTTTCCGCGTAGTCCGTGCGAAGCGTGACTCCTCCGGCGGTCGACTCGAATTACACCCGTACCTATGTAATGGCGTGCGGCGGCTGGCTCACCGCACCGCCAGAGCCGGGGATTCGGACGATTCGGTTCACTCGACGTGAACTACCGTCGGTCGGCTGTCCGGTGGTCCTCCCCCGATATTTCGGCGACTCCAGCTTCGCGGCAGATTCGTCGGAGGGGAAGCACACGGTGACGACGCCGCTACGGAACCGACTCTGTCGAGGTCGTTCGGAGAGCCCGTTCGAGCGAACCGTTCACCCAACGTGACCAACTCTGCTAGACCCAACTATCCGGGTAGGTAGAACGGTCTCGTCGACCCCCCACGCCAGTGATTCTACAACGGAAGTCCGTCCGCCGGGCCGAACGGTTCGAGTCCGTACGCGAACGATGTCGGTTCGGGCGCCGGCCGCTGGTACTCCGCGGTCACGGCCGGGTTCTCCAGGTACTCCGACAGGGCGCCGGCGTCGAGGGGGAACTCTATCTCTCGACCCGGTTTTCGTCGCGCACCCACTCTTTACTCTGCCCGCGGGCTACCGCTCCCTGTCGACCCCCGGCGCGCTCTCACCGTCGGCGTCGGACCGGCCGTGCCCCGGTTCCGCTCTGTCGTCCCACGACTCGAACCGGGGGTTGCGGTCCGGGAGTCGCGCACCGACGGACCGCCGCCACTCGACCAGTCGCTCGTGGAGGTCGGTGGCTCTCGCCTCCGCCGCCGAACTCCGGTCGGCCCGCTCGCTCGGGTCGTCACGGAGGTCGTACAGTTCGACGCGACCGGTCTCGTGGAACTCGACGAGTTTCCAGTCGCCCGCTCGAACGGCCGACGCCGGCGTGCCACCCTGGTTCCCGTAGTGGGGGTAGTGCCAGAAGATGGCTTCGCGGTCGAGCGCCTCCCCGTCGCGAAGTAGGGGAGCGAGCGAGGCGCCGTCGACCGCCTGTCCGTCCGGGACGGACACCCCCGCGCAGTCCGCCATCGTCGGGTAGAGGTCCGGGCTGGTGACGGGCGCGTCGACGACGGTGCCGGGGTCGGTGACGCCCGGCCAGCGGACGAGCAGCGGAACCCTGTTGCCGCCCTCGTACATCCACCCCTTCCCGTCGCGGAGCGGAGCGTTACACGTGGGCGACCCCTCGGCCGTCGCGAGTCCGCCGTTGTCCGAGGTCAGAATCACGACGGTGTCGTCGGCCACGCCGGTCCGGTCGAGGGCGTCCAACAGGCGGCCGACGTTCCCGTCGAGGCTCCGTATCATGCCTGCGTACTCGGGGTCGGACTGGACGAGGCGCCGCCGAATCCGCCGGTCCTTCTTGTGCTCGCAGGGGAACCGTGCCCCCTCCGCGAACTCTCGAACGTCGTCGAGTCCGCGCTCGGTCCGCTCCGTGCGGTACTCGTCGGCGTACTCCGGTTTGCTCTCGATAGGCGTGTGGACGGCGTAGAAACACAGGTTCAGGAAGAACGGTCGGTCGTCACACCCCTCTACGAGTTCGATGGCCTCGTCGGTCAACTGGTCGGTGAGGTACGTCCCATCCGGCGCGTCGGACAGCGTCGGAATCCCCCAGGGGCTGAAGTAGCCGTTGGTCGGCATCCCCCACTCGCACCCCCCCACGTTCACGTCGAACCCGTTGTGTTCCGGACGGTTCCGTCCCCCGCCGAGGTGCCACTTGCCGACGTGCCACGTCCGGTAACCGGCCTCGCTGAGGAGGTCTGCCACCGTCGTCTCGGACGCCGGCAGGTGGTCGACGTACGGGGCGTCTATTAACTTCCCGCTCGCGGGGTGCGTGCCGCCGGAGAAGTCTATCCAGTCCGTCACGCCGACGCGCGCCGGGTACTTCCCGGTCGCGATGCTCGCCCTGGTCGGCGAGCAGACGGGCGCCGCCGCGTACGCGTCGGTGAACCTGGCGCCCGCCCGGGCGAGTCGGTCGATGTTCGGGGTGTCGTAGAAGGTACTCCCGTAACACTCCAGGTCGCGCCACCCCAGGTCGTCGACGAGGACGAGTACCACGTTCGGGCGTGTCATGTGGTACCGTCGTTCGGTGACGCGCCACATAAACCCTCGTCGGGGGCCGCCGACCGGAACCCCGCGCTTCCGCAGAGAGACCGCACGGCCGGTGCGACGCCCGCTCCGCCGACGAAGCTATGTGGCGACGCGACCCGGACCGGTTCCACGGGGTGTTGCTCCTCGACGTCGACTCGCTGCGACCGGACCACCTCGCTGGTACGGTTACGGACGGGACACCTCCCCGAACGTCGACGCCGTCGCCGCCGCCGGCACACGGACGCGTCTCGCCGGACCGTGGTGCGTCGCCCTCCGTTCTGTTCACGTCGAGTGACCGATTCGACCGGGTCGGCGTCGGACCCGCGGCGCGAACAGCTATACCCTTTCCGGGAAACGGGTAGACGTGATGTTCGACGCCACCGACGCAGGCGCTCGCGAGTGGGCGACGAAGACGTATCCGGAGGTAGCCGAGACCGCCGAGGCGGCGGGCTCGGTGCTGGTCGTACCGGTGGGGAGTATCGAACAGCACGGCCACCACCTGCCGGTGGCGACGGACTCGCTGCTGGTCGAGGCGGTGGCGACCGGCGGGGTCGAACGGGTGAGCGAGGAGGTACCGACGCTCGTGCTCCCGCCAATCTGGGCCGGCTACTCCCCGCACCACGTCTCCTTCGGCGGCACCGTCACCGTCTCGTTCCCTCGGCTCCGGGCGTACATCGAGGACGTCGTCGACTCCGCGACCGCGTACGGCTTCGACGCGGTGCTCCTGGTGAACGGACACGGCGGCAACAGCGCCGTGCTGTCGACGGCGGTCAACACGCTCGGCGTCTCTCACCCGGACCTGGAGGTGCTCGGTGTCACCTACTTCGCGCTCGCTGCGTCGTTCATCGACGAGGTCCGCGAGTCGGACCTCGGCGGCATGGCGCACGCCGGCGAGTTCGAGACGTCGCTCATGTTGCACCTGTATCCCGACCTGGTCCGGACGGACCAGTTCTCGACGACCGTCCGCGAGGAACCGTACAGCCACGCCGGCCGCGAGATGTTCGACGGCGGTCCGCTCTCGGTGTACCGGCCGTTCAGCCGGTACACCGAAACCGGCGCCATCGGTGACCCGACGCTCGCGTCCGCCGAGAAGGGGGAGGCGATATACGACCTCCTCCTCGACGAGGTCGAACTGCTGTTGCGCGAGATTCACGACGAAGTCGGCGAGTGACGCGTGACGACCGTCGGCTTCCCGGTTCGGGGTTCGCGGGCGGGGGGTTCGACCGACACCACTAACCGAGCCGCGTTCGTCCACCGCCCATGGACCCCGGAACCGACCACCAGACCCGCAAAGACGTGTTCTGCGACGCCGTCGCCGCCTCCCGGACGCTGCTTCTGGTGAACGTCGCCCTGTTCAGTCTCCTGGCCGTCCTGCTGTTCCTGGTGCCGCGCGGCTCCGCCTCGTTCGTCATCACGGTCGTCGCGTTGGTGCCGACCGGCGGCTCGCTGCTCGGACTCGTCGCGTTCGCTCGCTACTGCGACGGCTTCGGTCCCGAAGAGGGGGAGGGGGAGACGAGCGGAGAGCCGCGGCCGGAGCCGTGGTCCGGCCGGGAGTAGGCGTCGCCGACGCTCGACGGTTCAGTTCGGGACGACAGAGCGAGCGAAGAGAACCGGGAGCCGTCAGTCGTCGTCGCTCGCGGCCGTCGACACGTCCGGCTCTGCCGCCTCGTCGTCGAGCGGCGGGCTGTCCCAGTACTCGTGGTCCTCGAACTGGCGGAAGCACATGACCGGGTGACCGCCGCCCGCCTCGGAGACGAGGTCCGGTTCCGTCCGCGTACAGCACTCGCGGGCCTCGGGACAGCGGGTGTGGAACTTACAGCCGGTCGGCGGGTCGACCGGGTCGGGGATGTCGATGGTCCGCATCGGCGGCCGGTCGGACACCTTCTCCCGGGCGACGACCGGATTCAGGCTCGGGGTCGCCCACTTCAGTATCTTCGTGTAGGGGTGTTTCGGGTTTCGGATGACCTGCTCGGCCGGCCCGATTTCGACGAGTTTCCCGAGGTACATGATACCGATGCGCCCGCCGACCTTCTCCGCGAAGTACCGCGCGTTCGAGAGGTTGTGGCTGATGAACAGGTACGCGGTGTCGAAGCTGTCCCGCAGGTCGAACATCAGGTCCATCATGTCGACGCGCAGGCTCACGTCGAGCGCGGACACCGCCTCGTCCGCGAGGATGAGGTCCGGGTTCATCAACAGCGCCCGGACGAGCGCGACGCGCTGTTTCTCCCCGCCGCTCAACTGGTGGGGGTAGCGGTGCGCGTAGTCCTCCGCCGGCGTCATCTCGACGCGCTCCAGCATCTCGTAGATGCGCTCGCGGCGGTCGGCCCCGGAGAGGCTCGGCTGCCACTTCCGGAGCGGTTCGACCAGGCTGTCGACGACCTTCCTGTTGGGGTTGAGGCTGCTCCCGGGGTCCTGGTGGATTATCTGGAGCGACTTCCGTATCTCGCGGAACGGAATGTCGCTATTGCGGCCGTCGTGCGCCTCCCAGACGTCCTGCCCCCGGTACTTCACGCTCCCGGCGGTCGGGCGCTGGAGACCGATGGTCGTCTTCCCGAGCGTCGTCTTCCCGCAGCCCGACTCGCCGACCAGGACGACGATGTCCCGCTCGTGGATGTCGAGCGAGACGTCCGTGACGGCCTGCACGGTGCGGTCCCGCGAGAGCAGTCGGTTGACCAGCCCCTCGTCCTCGAAGTGGACGTCGACGTTCTCCAGCGACAGGAGGGGGTCGTCGCCGCTCATCGTCCCTCCTCCTCGTCGAGCTGGTACGGAATCGCGTCGGCGGCCTCGTCCCAGTGGTAACACGCCACGCGGTGGGCCGCCTCCTCGTCGATACCGTCCAGCCCAGGGTCGTTCTCGACGCAGACGTCGGTCGCGAGCGGGCACCGCGGGTGGTACGAACACCCCTCCGGCACGTTGACCGGGTCGGGGCTGGACCCCTCGATGGGGCGCATCTCGTCCAGTTCGACCGTGAGGTTCGGCACCGCCTTGAGCAGCGACCGGGTGTACGGGTGCGCGGCGTCCTGCATCACGTCCACGGTCGGTCCCACCTCGACGAACTCGAAGGCGTACATCACCGCCAGTCGGTCCGCGAGGCCGGCGACGAGCGGCAGGTCGTGCGTGATGAACACGATGGTGAGGTCGTACTTCTCCTGGAGGTTCTTCAGCAGGCTGAGTATCGACCGCTGCATGAGCAGGTCGAGCGCGGCCGTCGGTTCGTCCATCACCAGCACGTTGGGTTTGAGGACGAGCGAGAGCGCGATGAGCGCGCGCTGTTTCATCCCGCCCGACAGTTCGTGCGGGTAGGCGTCGAGCACGCGTTCGGGTTCGAGGTACAGGTCCGAGAGCAGGTCCCGGGCGTGTTCCATCCCCTCGGCCATGTCCTGCTTGTGGTACTTGATGGTCTCCTTGAAGTGCCCGCGAATCTTCATCGTGGGGTTGAACGAACTCTGCGCGCCCTGGAACACCATGGCGATCTCCTCCCAGCGGACCCGGTCGAGTTCCCGTTTGCTCAAGTCGAGCACGTCGACGGGGGCGCGGTCCGTCGGGTGGTACGTGATACTCCCCGAGAGCTGACCGGGGGCGACGACCGCGTCGAGGAGCGCGGAGGCGAACATCGACTTGCCCGACCCCGACTCGCCCACGATGGCGACGATCTCCTCGCGGACGATGTCCAGGTTCACGTCGTGGAGGACGCGCGACTCGCCGCGGTCCATGTCGAACGTGACGCTCGCGTCGCGCACCTCCAGCAACACGTCCTCCGACTGTCGGTCGGTCCCGTCGGTCCCGTCCGTCTCGCCGGTCTCGGAGACGGTCATCACTCGATCACCCCGCTGACCGTGCTGGTGTCACCGCTCTCCGCGTCCTCGCTCTCGACGGTCTTCGCGTGACGCGCGCGGATGCGCGGGTTGAACACGCGGTCCATCGCCTGCGCGAGCAGGATGAGGCCGAGCGTGAACACCACGATGGTGACCATCGGGGCCAGGAGCCAGTGGGCGGCGTCGAGCGTGTACAGCGCCCCGCTCGTCGAGTAGGCCGTGTTCATGATGACGCCCCAGTTGAACGTCGAGAACGGGAGCAGCCCGAGGTAGTAGAGACCCACCGACGCGAAGATGATGCCGCGCGACGTGTTCATGAAGTAGATGGCGATGAGCGGCATGAGGTTCGGGATGAGATCGCGGCTGAAGATGCGGCTCGTCTCGAGTCCCATCGTCCGGGACGCCTCCACGTAGCTCTCCTCGCGGAGCGTCAGCGTCTGCGCGCGGAGCGACCGGGCGAACCCGGACCACCGGTGGACCGCGAGCGCGAGCCCGATTATCATCGGGTTCTGCGGTTCGAGGATTGCGACGATGACGATGACGAGCGGGAGTCCGGGAATCGTCATCATGACGTCCGTGATGGTCATGAGTACCCGGTCGACCAGACCGCCCTTGTACCCGGAGATGATGCCGACGACGGCCGCGACCGACGTCGCGAACACGGACCCGGCCAGAATCATCTGGAGCATGGGCGGGGTCGCGTGGACCATGTACGCGAACAGGTCCTGCCCGATGCCGTCCGTCCCGAGGGGGTACTTTATCATCTGTTCGAGCGCTCCCGGGTCGCCCGTGAACACGTTGTACCACCCCTCGAACGGGCTGAGCAGGCGCGGCCCCTCGTTCGGCTGTGGGGCCGGAACGAGGCTGACGTCGGCCAGGACCCACCAGTCGGTGGTGCTGACCCACGCGACGACCCCCATGAGGAGGTACGCGGCGACGATGGTGAAGCCGATTCTGGCGCGCCAGTCGTCCCAGATGATGGCCATCGGCGCGCGGACGTACTGGTCGTAGAGGTGGAACGCCTGCTCGCGCCGCGAGAGTTCGACGCCGCTCGCGGCGCTCCCCCGTCCGTCGAACGTCGACCCACCGTCAGTACGCTTCACGCGACTCACCTCCCGCCCGCGGGTCGAGGTAGCCGTACGTCAGGTCGGCGACGAACACGCCGACGACCACCGCCGCCGTGACGAGGATGAACCCGCCCATCATGAGCGTGTAGTCCCGCGCGCGGATGGCCTTCACCAGGTAGAACCCGACGCCCGGGTAGCTGAATATCTGCTCGAGGATGACCGACCCGCCGAACAGCGTCCCGATGGCGATGAGCAGGCTCGTGTACGCGGGGAGTATCGCGTTCCGCGCGACGTACCTGAGCCCGATGCGCCGTTCGGGGAGGCCGCGCAACCGGGCGACACGGAGGTAGTCCTCCCCGAGGACGCGGATTGCGTTCGCGCGCATCCCGATGGCACCGGCGCTGCGCGCGATGACGAGCGAGGCGATTGGGAGGACGGCGTGCCAGAGGACGCTCGAGAGGAACGCGAGGTTGAACCCGACGGACACGCTCGACTCGTCGAACCGCCCGCCGGTCGGGAAGATACTGAGCT
The DNA here is from genome assembly GCF_059821265.1 of Halorarum sp. SLYT50. Classification (NCBI taxonomy): domain Archaea; kingdom Methanobacteriati; phylum Methanobacteriota; class Halobacteria; order Halobacteriales; family Haloferacaceae; genus Halorarum; species Halorarum sp. SLYT50. Next base: position 167,323 of record NZ_JCAMRW010000002.1, read on the forward strand.
GGAACCCGAGAAAGTAGACGAAGAGGATGGCCAGGACGTAGTACGGGATCGACCCCGTCACGAACAGGACGAGCGTCGACCCGACGTCGAACCGGCTCGACTCCCAGTACGCCATCATCGACCCCATCACGACGCTGAACGAGAAGCTGATGAACAGCGCGGTGCTCATGAGGAAGACGGTCCACGGGAGCGCCTCCAGCAGTATCCCCTCGACCGGCTCCTGGTACCAGAACGAGGTGCCGAAGTCGCCACGAAGCAGAATCGCCTCCATGTAGTGGAGGTACTGCTCCCAGACCGGCGTGTTCGGTCTGATGTTCGCGTACGCCTCGACCAGTCGGTTCAGCCGTTCCGGGTCGATTTCACCCTCCTGCTGGATGAGTTGTGCCTTCAGGTACGCGACCGGCCCCCCCGGAAGCTGCCTGATGAGGAAAAACGAGATGGTCGTGACAGCCCAGAGGGTGAGTATCGACTGCACGACGCGTTTGAGGTAGTAGTACGCCATGTGTTGTCTACCAAGGTAAGTCGTGGCGACAGTAATAAAGCTTGTTCGCCTCGTTTTCCCGTGGACGACGACGGGGGACCACGGTCCGTAGCCGACGAAGCGGTCCCCGCTCAGCGCTCGCAGGAAGATTTTTCGTCATACCACAAAGATATTTATATCGGTGTGTGGAACTACCCGTTATGCCAGAGAATGGCAGTCAAGAGAACCGAGAGAGGGCCTACTCCCGGCGGACGCTTCTGAAAGTCGGGTCGATGGGAACGGTCGTCGGCCTCGCCGGATGTTCCGGCGGAGGCGACGCCGAACCCACCGAAGCCGGCGGTGAAACGACCGCGTCCGATACGGAGGGCGGTGGGGAGGAGACCACCGCGAGCGAGGAGACCAGCAGTGGCGGCGGGGGGTCGGTGGCCGACCCCCTCTGGAGTACGTCGGGGCTTCGGGACCCACCGAACCAACTTCACTACAACTTCTACAACCCGAAACAGCGAACCTCGCGGCAGTTCGTGTGGGACAAACTCGCCGAGACCCACTACGGGCTGGAGGACGAACTGTTCTACCCGATGCTGGCCGAGGACTGGACGTTCGACGGCGACGAGCCGTCCCTCACCATCACGCTCAAGGACTCGACGTGGTGGCACAACGACGAACCGGTCACCTCGAAGGACGTCTGGACGCTGGCGCAACTGGAGCGGGCTGGCGGCCGCGAGGCGTTCCTACCGAGCGTGACGGAGGCGTTCGAGATGCCGGACGACAAGACGTTCAAGATGGTGCTGACCGGGGAGACGAACCCGCAGATCCTCCAGACGCAGGTGCTGACGCGGGTGATGTCGACGCCGTACTCACACTTCGGCGAGTACGCCGACCGGATCGCCGAGAACCCCGAAGACACCGACCTCCACGACGAGATTCTCCAGGAACTCGAAGCGCAGGTCACCATCGACGAGCGCATCGGTAACGGGCTGTTCAAGATAACCGAGGCGACCGGACAGCGGTACAAGGCTGACGTACACAGCGGTCACTGGGCCTCCGGAGAGTGGAGTGGCGCCGAAGGGGCGGAAGTCCTGTTCGCGCCGAACAGCGACCGACAACTCCAGCAGTTCCTCTCCGACGAGACCGACGCGCTCGGGCAGAGCGCGCCGGCCGAGGTGCAAGACCAGTTCCCCGACCACGCCGTCTCGGTCACCATCCCGCAGACGGCGGGGCTGGGGCTGGGGTACAACCACAACATCGAACCGCTCGGGGACCGCCGCGTCAGGCAGGCCATCACCCACGTCCTCGACCGGGAGACCATCGCCGGGAACATGGGCGGGACGCGCACGGCCGACGAGTACATCACCGGCATCAGCGTCTCCGAGAGCCAGTACATCCCTGAGGACGTGCTGAGCAACTACCCCACCTACCCGGTCGACACGGAGCGGGCCACCTCGCTCCTCGAGTCGGCGGGGCTGTCGAAGGACGGGGACACGTGGATGCTCGAGGACGGGTCGCCGTTCGAACTGCCCATCAAGAGCCCCTCGAACCTCGGCCCGTGGGTGAAGGCGGGCCAGACCGTCGCGAGCCAACTGAACAACTTCGGCATCAACGCGCAGTTCGTCACCGAGGAGAGCGGGAAGTACTGGGGCGAGACGTGGCCGAGCAACGACTTCACGGCCAACTTCATGTACTGGGGCGGGTGGCGCGTCTACCCGTACAACGGGCTGAACGCCTCGCTGTACGGCCACCGACACGACAACAACGGCTACCCCGGAAAGGAGAAGAACGGCGGCGAGGTGGAGGTGCCGATGCCCATCGGGAACCCCGACGGGGAGACCCAGACCGTCAACGTCGGCGAGATGCTGAAGGAACTCGCGGCGTCCGTCGACGAGGGGCGGAACGCGGAGATAATCCAGACGCTCGCGTGGGCGTACAGCCAGACGCTCCCCGAGAGTCCCATCGTCGAGCGGTCGAGCATGGGCTGGGTCACGAACGACGACTGGAACATCCCGACCGAGGGCGACAAGCACCGCAAGATGAAGAACTCCCCGGGCGCGTGGATCGACGCCGGGCTGCTCACCCCGAAGTCGGAGTAGCGCCCTCGGTCGCCCCCCGCGTTCGACGCCCCGGTTTTCTTTTCTCGGTTCTCGGTCGTCCGGTCGGTCCCGTTCACCGTTTATCGGGCGATGGCGGACGTCCGGAGGCGTCAGGCGTCGTCGCCGAACCCCTGGTGGAACCCGACGAGTTTCTCCCGGCTGAAGTGCTCGACGGCGTACTTGATGCCCTCCTTGCCCTTGCCGCTGTCCTTGAACCCGCCGTACGGCATGTGGTCTGCGCGGAACCCGCTCACGGTGTTGATGTTGACGCCGCCCGCCTCTATCTCGTCGGCGGCCCGCTTGGCCCGGTCGATGTCCTGCGTGAACAGCCCCGCCTCCAGGCCGTACTCGGTGTTGTTCGCCTCCGCGATGGCCTCGTCGAAGTCCGCCACCGCGATGACCGGGACCAGCGGGCCGAACGTCTCCTCCTTCGCGGCCGGCATCTCCGGCGTCACGCCCGAGAGGACCGTCGGCTCGAACACGCGGTCGCCCAGGTCGCCGCCGTACCGGCCGCCGCTCTCGACGGTCGCGCCGGCGTCGACGGTCGCCTCGAAGACCTCGACGACCGACTCGAACTGCTCGTCGTCGACCATCGAGGCGACGTCCGTCTCGTCGTCGGTCGGGTCGCCGACGACGAGCGACTCCGCGGCGTCCACCAGCGCCGCCACTACCTCCTCCTCGACGTGTTCCGGGACGATGACCCGCTCGACGCTGTTACACACCTGCCCCGCGTTCGAACACGCCCCGCCGACGACGTTCGCGGCGGCGGCCTCGATGTCGGTGTCGTCCCAGACGATGGTCGGGTCGTTCCCCCCGAGTTCGAGTGTCACCTCGCGCATCCCCGCCTCGTCGGCGATGCGCTTCCCGACCGCGGTACTCCCGGTGAACGAGATGGCCTCGACCGCGTCGTGGCTCGTGAACACGTCGCCGGCGACGCTCCCGCTCCCGGTGACGACGTTCACCAGGCCGTCGGGCGCGCCGACCTCCTCGCACGCCTCGTCGAGGTACTCGAACAGGCGGACGCCGACGAGCGGGGTGTTCGACGCCGGCTTCCCGACGACGGCGTTGCCCGCGGCCAGCGCCGGCCCCACCTTGTGGACCATCAGGTTCAGCGGGAAGTTGAACGGGGTGATGGCGGCGACGACGCCCAGCGACTCCCGCTGGGTGAACGCGTGCGTCCGGTCGAACCCCCGCTGGGCGTCCATGGGGACGTACTCGCCGAACTGGCGCTTGGCCTCCTCGCCGGAGAGCCGCAGCGTCTGGACCGCGCGGTCGACCTCCGTCGCGGCCTCCGAGAGGGGTTTACCCTGCTCCGCCGTGAGCAGTTCCGCCACCGAGTCGAGGTCGGCTTCGAGGCGGTCGGCCGTCTCGGTCAGCAGTTCGTACCGCTCGTAGGCGGACAGGTCGGACTCGCGGTGCGCGCGGTCGGCGGCCTCGACGGCCGCCACGACCTGTTCCTCGGTCGCCGCCGGCGCGGAGCCGACCCGGCTCCCGTCGTACGGGTTCGTCACCTCGAATCGGTCGTCACCCGCTATCCACTCCCCGTCGACGAGCAGGTTCGCGTCGTACTGGTCGGTGTGCTCTAGGCTCATGACGTGTAGTGTCACGCACACAGTTACGGCCGATAAGCCTTGCGTCCCCGTCCCGGGTGCCCCTCGCCCGCGACCCGGCTCACGCGACGCCGAGCGCGCGGACGGCAAGGAGCGCGAGCGTCGAGACGACGAGGAGGTGGGTCGCCGCGAGCAGGACGGGTCGCACGCCAGCCCGCCGGGCCGCCGACAGCTCTATCTTGAAGCCGAGACCGGCGAACGCGAGCAGGAACAGGACGTCCGACGCGGCGTCGAGCGTCGCCAGCGTCGACCGTCCGACGGGGACGACGTTGACCGCGGCGGCGAGGAGGAGGAAGCCGACGACGAACCAGGGGACCCGACTCCGGAGCGTGCGGAGCGACCCGCGGAGGTCCACGTCGTCGCCGGTCGCGTCCGCGTAGACCAGCGAGTACCCGACGACGACGGCACCGATGAGCGTGTTGCGAACGAGTTTCGTCATCGTCGCCCACGTCCCCGCCGTCTCGGAGACGGCGAACCCCGCGGCGGCGACCGGTCCGGTCGAGAACATCGACAGGCCGGCCCAGACGCCGAACGCGCGCCCCGAGAGGCCGAGCGGTCCGGCGACGAGGGGGAACGCGACGAGCGTCACCGCGTCCAACAGCAGCACCGTCGAGACGACGTATCCCACGTCCGTCTCGTCGGCGTCGATGCCCCGGGCGACGGCGACGACCGCCGAGACGCCGCAGACGCTCGCGCCGGCGGCCACGAGCGAGGACGCACGCCCGCGGACGCCGAACACGTACCGCCCGAGCGCCTCCGAGAGCAGGACGCCGAACGCCACCACCCCGACCGCGAGGAGGACCACCGCCGGTCCGACGTCCGCGACGGCCGCCACCGAGAGCCCCGCACCGAGGAGGACGATGCCCGTCTCCAGTAGCAGTCCGTACTGCTGGACTCCCGGTTCGGCCCACGCCGGAACTCCGTACAGGTTGGCGACGACGACGCCGACGCCGACGGCGACGACCAGCGGGTGGACGCCCGGAAACGCCGAGGCGACGACTCGCGCGGCGACGGCGACGGCGACGAGGACCGAGAGACCGGGCAGCGACCGGCGGACGGAGTCGTACGCTCCTGGGGACGGGCTGGGCCTCGTGGTGTCAGGCATCGACCCCGTTGACGACGTTCCGGACGTCGTCGCCGTCGAGTGCGGCGCGGACGATTTCGGCGGCGTCCCGTCGTCGCTGCTCGTTCGCCTCCTCGGAGTACCAGCCGACGTGCGGCGTCGCGACGACGGCGGGGTGGTCCCGGAGCGGGTCGTCCGGCGCCGGCGGTTCCTCGGGGAAGACGTCGAGACCGGCGCCGGCGAGTTCGCCGGCCTCCAGCGCGGTCCGGAGCGCGTCGCCGTCGACGATGGGACCGCGCGCCGCGTTGACGAGGTACGCCGTCGACTTCATCCGGGCGAAGGCGTCGTCGTCGAGCATGCCGCGCGTCCCGTCGGTCAGCGGGGAGTGGACCGACGCGAGGTCCGCGCGCGAGAGGAGGTCCTCGAACGAGACGAGCGTCGCGGGGGTGTCGGCCAGGTCCGACTCGTCCAGGAACGGGTCGGAGGCGACGACGGTCGCCCCGAGCGCCGCGAACCGCTCGCCTACCGCGCGGCCGATGGCGCCGTAGCCGACGACGCCCACCGTGAGTTCCGACAGCCGGTGGATGGGCTCGCCGACCTCGCGGTCCCACTCCCCTGTGGCGACCGACGCGTCGTACCGCTTGACGCTCCGGAGCAGCGACAGGCTCAGCGCCAGCACGTGCGTCGCTACCTCCTCGAGGCAGTACTCCGCGACGTTCGTCACCGGGATGCCGGCCTCGGCGGCCGCGTCGATATCCACGTTGTCGACGCCGATGCCGTACCGGGCGATGACCCGACAGCGGTCGAGGAGGGCGATACGCTCGGCGTCTATCTCCGCACGGAGGTTCAACAGCGCGTCGGCCTCGCGGAGGTCCGCCTCGGTAGCGGTGGTCGACCCGACCCCCGCCGACAGGTCCCTGACCCGCGCCACGTCGCCGAGGACCGACCGCTCGACCGACAGGTCGTCGAAGTCGTGGTCGGTAACCACGACTGTCTGACTGGGCATACCAACCCTCTCCGCTGGTGGTGAGATAAATGCGACGGTCGTCTGACTCGACGTGAGTCCCGCCCGGTCACTCCGGCGCCACGTCGTAGCCGTCGTCGATGCGGTGCGGGGTCCCCGTCGAGGCGGCGCGCTGCGCGCCGATGGCGACGGCCGCGGCGGCCTTGGCCTCCCGGGGCGTTCCCGGCGGTTCGGCGTCGCCGGTCAGACACCGGAGGAACCGCCACGACTGGAGGAGGTCGCCGCCCGCGTGTCCGGCGGACGCCGCGTCGGCGCGGTACCTGTCGCGCCCCTCCGCGTGGTAGTGGTCGACGGCCAGCGACTCCTCCGGACTCCGGAGCAGGCCGTCGCTCCCCCGGAGTTCGTACGTCCGGCCGCGCTGCCCCCACGGCGCGTACAGACACAGTTCCAGCGTGGCGATAGTCCCGTCGCCGTACTCGACGTGGACGGCCATCTGGTCGTCGATACCCGTGTCCGTGTCGAGGACGTGTCGCCTCCCGACCGCCTGCACCCGCCGGGGGTGCGCGCCGACGTACCAGTTGAACAGGTCGAAGTCGTGGACGTTCTTCTCGAGGAGGACGCCGCCGCTCCGATCGGCGTCGTAGCGGAACCCGGGGACGAGCGGCTGGCGCACCTCCCAGCAGGTCACCATCCCCAGGTCGCCGACCACTCCGTCGCGGACGAGGTCCCGGACGCGCCGGTAGAACGGCGACATCCGGAGGTTGAACGCGGGGTAGAACGTCCCCGAGAACGCGTCGGCGGCGTCGACGAGTCGGTCGTGGTCTGCGAGCGTCGTCGCCAGCGGCTTCTCGCAGAGCACGTCGACCCCGGCGTCGAACAGTCGCTCCGCGAGGCCGACGTGCGTGTCGTTCGGCGCGGCGACGACGGCGGCGTCGACCGCCTCCTCGGCGAGACAGTCGTCGAGCGCGTCGTAGCCGGCCGGGTCGTCGCCGCCCGCGCGGCACTCCTCGACCGTCCGCGCCCGCTCGTCCCCGTCGGGGTCGACGACGGCGGTCACGCGCGGGGCGAGGTCGGCGACGTCGGCGCCCCACTCGGGCGCCGTGCTCGCGTGGACGGCGTAGGCGTCCTCGGAGTGGTGCGCGCCGTCGGCCTTCGAGAGGTACGACAGGTCGCGTATCGAGCGCAGGTTCTCGGCGTGCCGTCGGGCGCGCTTCCCCGCGCCGACGAGCGCGACTGCCGGTGTCGACGTCATCGCTCGCCCGCTTCGCGACCGTGACGCAAGAAGCTACCGGGGCTCGCGGTCGCCCCGTCGACCGGCCCGAGGCCCCCGTCCGGACGTTCCGCCTCGTCGCCGCGCCTACGCGTGGTACTCGGCCGGGCGTATCGTCACTGGTGCGCCCTCCACGTCTTCGATGCGCGTCGCCAACCGCTCGCGGAGACCGTCGGCCACGTCCCGGTAGTCGGGACGGCCGACGAGGTTGACCTGCTCGTGGGGGTCCGCGCGCAGGTCGTAGAGGTAGCGCTCGACGTACGCGTCGCTCGCGGGGTCCTCGAACCCCTCCCTCTCGGGGGCGTAGACCGCGTACTTCCAGCGGTCGGTCCTGAGCGCCCGCTCGACGGCCGACTCGCTCACCTGGACGAACACGTCGTCGCGCCAGTCCTTGGCGGTGCCGTCGACCAGCGGGAGCACGCTCCGGCCGGTCATCTCGTCGGGGACGTCTAGGTCCGCGGCGTCGAGGAGCGTCGGCGCGACGTCGAGCAGCGTCGTGAGTTCGGGGACGCGCCCGCCGCCGTCGAACCCCGGGCCTCGGTAGACGGCCGGCACGCGGACGGACGCCTCGTGCGCGCTCCGCTTGTACTCGCCGTTGCGCGTCCGGAAGTGGCAGCCGTGGTCCGACGTGAACAGGACGACGGTGTCGTCACGCAGGCCCTGTGCGTCGAGTTCCTCGAGGAGTCGGCCGAGCGTCTCGTCGATGCGCTCGCAGATTCCGTAGTAGTCGGGCAGCGACTCGTACCAGTCGCCCGGCCGCCCCTCGAGGTCCGGCGGGACGTACGGGTTGGCGTGGCGCTCGGCGTACCCCTCCGGGGCGACGTACTCCTCCATGTCGTTCTGGTGGTGGGGTTCGAGTTGCGAGAGGAAACAGAAGAACGGCGACTCCCGCTCCTGCCGGACGAAGTCGACGGCGAAGTCGGCCATGGCGTCGACGCGGTACCGGTCGAACTCGACGCGGTCGCCGTCCTCGTCGTACACGTGTCCCGAGTCGGGGTGGGAGGTGAACTCCAGCACGTCCGCGGCGCGCCAGTAGCCGTCGTACCCCGCGCGGCGGTCGGGGGGTACCGGGTCGGTCCCCGCGTTCGCGAGGTGCCACTTCCCCACGTAACCCACGTCGTACCCCGCGTCTGCGAACCGTCCGGCCAGCGTCGGACCGCCGTCGTCGAGGCGGCGGGCGTTCTTCCAGACGCCGTTCTCCGTCGCGTGTCTGCTCGTCTGGATGCACGCGCGCGCAGGACCACAGACGGGCTGGGTAGTGAACGACCGCTCGAGGACGGTCCCCTCCGCCGCCATCCGGTCGAGGTTCGGGGTGACGCCGGCCGGACTCCCGTACGCGCCGACGGTGTCCCAGCGCTGCTGGTCGGTGAGCACGACGAGGACGTTCGGCCGGTCGGCGCCGCCGTCCGTCACGGCGACCTCACCTCGACGCGCGAACGGTCCGTCGCTCGCTCCGGTCGCTCTGAATCGAGCATACGCGTGCTACCGGGAGGAAGCAATTATGTGTTCGGGTGAGCGGGGTCGGGAGCCGGTTCCGGGTCCACCCCCAGAGTATTGGGGGACGGCCGCGAGTCCCCAGACAATGGAGTGCGACCGACCGAACGTCCTGTGGATATGCACGGATCAGCAGCGCTACGACACGCTCGGCTGTTACGGGAACAACCTGGTCGAGACGCCGGCCATCGACGGGCTGGCGGCCGACGGAGTCCGGTTCGACCGGTGTTTCACGCAGAGCACCGTCTGCACGCCGAGTCGAGCCAGCTTCCTCACCGGCCGTTACCCGCGGACGACGCGGTGCCGGCAGAACGGCCAGCCGATGCCCCGGGGCGAACGACTCCTCCCCCGTCGGCTGGCCGACGCGGGCTACGAGTGCGGACTCGTCGGGAAACTCCACCTCTCGCCGACCAACGCGGACCCCGGAGCCGCCGTCCACGAGGAGCCGGCTCGCCGCCTCGACGACGGCTACGGCGCGTTCGCGTGGTCCGCGTCGCCGGGCGACGACCGGCCCGCGAACGAGTACCGCCAGTGGCTCCGCGCGCAGGGCGTCGAGTACGAGCGGACGCCGGTCGACGGCTCCCCACACGTGTCCACGTCCGTCCCGCCGGAGTACCACCAGTCGACGTGGTGCGCCCGGACGGCCGAGCGGTTCGTCGAGACGATGGCCGACGCCGACGCGCCGTGGTGTTACTCGGTGAACATCTTCGACCCCCACCACCCGTTCGACCCGCCGCGAGCGTACCTCGACCGATACCTCGACGACCTCGGTGCCGTCCCCCTCCCGAACTACGACCCGTCGGAACTCGACGACAAGCCGGCGGTCCAGCGGGAGGCGGCGCGCGGCGACGGGTTGACCGCCGAGGGGTTGTCCGACCGCGAGCACCGCCTCGTCCGGGCAGCGTACTACGCGATGGTCGACCTGGTCGACGAGGCGGTCGGGCGGATGCTCTGCGCCCTCGACCGGACGGGACAGCGCGAGGAGACGCTCGTCGTCTTCCACTCCGACCACGGCGAGATGCTCGGCGACCACGGCGTCTACAGGAAGGGGCTGTACTTCTACGACCCCGCCGTCCGGGTGCCGCTGGTCTGCTCGTGGCCTGGCGTCCTCCCGGCGGGCCGCGAGACCGACGCGCTGGTCGAACTCGCGGACCTCGCGCCGACGCTCGCGGACGCCGCCGGCCTCGACCGCGCCCCGGGGACGCAGGGCCGGTCGCTCTGGCCCCGGCTCGCGGGCGAGGAGTCGCTCGACCGCCACCGCGAGGACGTCTACTGCGAGTTCTACAACGCCAACCGGCGGCACGACCCGCCCCGGTACGCGACGATGGTCCGGACCGACCGGTACAAACTCGTCCGCCACCACGGGGACGGCCCCGACGAGTTGTACGACCTGGAGGGCGAGCCACCCGAACGCGTCAACCGGGCCGACGACCCGTCGTACGCCGACGTCCGCCGAGACCTGCTCGAACGGCTCGCGGACCGGATGGCGCGGACGGTCGACCCGCTCCCCGAACGGGCGGGCGCGTGGTGACGGGCGCGCGGAAGGTGCGGCGGCCCGGAGCCCGACCCGGTACGGGACCCGCCCCGGCGCGGCAAGCTTCATGCTCCGGGGGCCCGACCGGGCGAACGCATGTCAGACAGGAAGCGTCCGGTCTCGACGGCGGCGGCACCGCAGAACGACAACCCGTACTCGCAGGGGGTGGTCAGCGGCGACTTCGTGTTCGTCTCCGGGCAGGGGCCGACCGACCCCGAGACGATGGAGCGCGTCGACGGCGACATCGGCGCGCAGACGGAGCGGACGATACGGAATATCGCCGGCATCCTCGAGGGCGCCGACGCGTCGCTCGACGACGTGGTGAAGGTCACGGTGTACCTCGCGGACATGGACGACTACGACGCGATGAACGAGGCGTACGCCGAGTTCTTCGACGAGGACCCGCCGGCGCGCGTCTGCGTCGAGGTGGCCCGCCTCCCGGGCGACATCGAGGTGGAGATCGAGGCCATCGCCCGGGTGTAACCGGTTCCGGCGTCGGTGAGCGTGGACCGGCGACGACCGGCCGGCCCCGCTACGACTCCCGGTAGCCCGTGTAGTGGCCGCCGGCGAACCGGAGGTCGGTCGGGGTGAGGTCCCCGTCCGAGACGAACCCCTCGGGTCTGTCGGCGAGACGCTCGACGAGGCGCGACTCGAGTCGCTCCCGCTCGTCGGCGGCGTCCGGGTCGTCGCTCCGGTCGGTCTCCTCGCGAGGGTCCGACGCCAGGTCGAACAGCAGCCGGTCGTCGGTCACGGGGTTCCAGACGAACTTCCACCGGCCGTCGACGAGGAACTGCGTCGCGTTCTCCGGGTGGTAGATGGGACCGTGTTCCCCGTGGTACGCCTCGCGCCAGTCGGCCGACCCGCCGTCGAGCAGCGAGAGGAGACTCGACCCCTCGACGGTGTCCGGAATCGCGACCCCGGTCGCGTCCAGAACCGTCGGCATCAGGTCCTCCAGCCCGACCGGGCGGTCGACCACCAGACCGCGGTCGACCGGGACTCCTGCGGGCGGTTTGACCACGAGCGGGACGCGCGCCGACCCCTCGTACGCGAAGCACTTCCGCCAGAGGTGGTGGTCGCCGAGCATCTCGCCGTGGTCGGAGGTGAACACGACGAGGGTGTCCTCCCAGAGACCGAGCGAGCGTAGCGCGTCGAACACCCGTTGAACCTGGTGGTCGACGTGCGTGACGAGGCCGTAGTAGCCGACCCTGGCCCGGCGGTTCGCCCGCGTCGACAGGTCGCCACACCACGCGTCCGTCGGCGGGTGCGACGGGAGCAGGTCGCCGTGCGTCTCCTCGACCCAGTCGCCGACGGCCGGGTCCGGTATCGCGGCGTCCTCGTACATCTCCCAGTAGTCCCGCGGCGGGTCGAACGGCGTGTGCGGTTTCAGGTACGAGAGGTTGAGGAAGAACGGGCGGGTGGGGTCGCGCCGCTCCAGGAACTCGACCGCCCGGTTCGTCGTCCAGACGGTGGGGTGGAGCGGCTCCTCGTACGGCCACGGGCGCGCGAGCCAGTCGTTCGGCCCGAGTCCGTGGTCGTACTCGTCCATGCCGTCGGGGAGTCGCTCGCCGAGGGCGGCGTCGTACTCGGCGCCGGGTTGGAGGTCGATTCGGTCGAATCCGAGCGAGTTCCGCGACGGCTGGGAGTGGAGTTTGCCGGCGAGCGCCGTCTGGTACCCCGCCTCCGAGAGTTCTCCGGAGAGCGTGTGGTCGAACTCCCAGGCGTCCGTGGTCCAGTTGGGACAGCCGTTCGTCGCCGGCGTCTGTCCCGTCCGGAGGCAGCGACGCGCCGGGATACACGACGGTGCCGGCGTGTAGTTCCGAGCGAACAGGACGCCCTCGCCGGCGAGGGCGTCGAGGTTCGGCGTGGAGACGAGCGGGTCGCCGTGTTCGTCGCGCGGGACGGCCGGGTCGGCGCCGAGGCAGTCGCCGCGCTGCTGGTCGGTGGTGACGAGGAGGACGTTCGGCCGGTACATACCACCCCACTGAACGGGGTCCCACATGAGTGTGCGGGACGGGAACGGCGGGGAGTCGGGCGCCGGACGTTCGCTCCCCGCGAACGTCCGGGACGCCCCCAGGGACCGAATCGAGGTGGCTGACGACCCGGTAGCTTCCCCGTCTCGTGTTCACACGAGGCGAACAGTTAACTACCCCTACTCCAATCAGGGGACATGGCGCAGACGAACAAGCGGGACGGACCGTGGCGGACCATCGACGCGGTGAACACTTCGGTCCGGGTCCTGGAGGCCCTCCGGCGGCTCAACGGGGCGGGCGTCACGGAACTCGCCGACGAACTCGACGTCTCGAAGGCCGGGGTCCACAGCCACATCGCGACGCTGTACGAGAACGAACTCGTCACGCGCGAGGGGGACGAGTACCGGCTGAGCCTCCGGTTCCTCGACTTCGGCGAGTACGCGAAGCAGAACGTCCCGGTCTACGACGTGGTGCGCGAGCAGGTGGACCGACTGGCCGAACAGACGGGCGAACTCGCCCAGTTCATGATCGAGGAACACGGGTGGGGAATCTACGTCCACAAGGCGCGCGGCGAGAACGCCGTCCGGACCGCCTCGTACGTGGGCGACCGGAAGCACCTCCACTGCACGGGCGTCGGGAAGGCCATCCTCTCGTCGTTCCCCGACGAGCGCGTCGTCGACATCCTCGACAGGCGCGGCATGCCGCCACAGACGGAACACACCATCACCGACCGCGACGAACTGCTGGCGGAACTCGACGCCATCCGGGAACGCGGCGTCGCGTTCGACGACCAGGAGATACTCCGCGGACTCCGGTGTGCGGCGGTTCCTGTCGAGAGCACGGAGGGGGACCTCCTCGGCGCCATCTCCGTCGCCGGTCCCATCTCGCGGATGAAGGGCGAACACCTCTACGAGGAGATTCCGGAGGTCCTCGAGAACACGGCGACGGTCGTCCAGGTGAACGGCGCGCAGGCGTAAGCGGGGGTGCGAGCGGTCGTCCCGACCCCCCTCGCCCGCGATTTTATTATCGGGTGGCGTATGGACCCGCACGTGAGCCGGCCCAACGTCCTCTGGATCTGTACCGACCAGCACCACTACCGGGCGCTGAGCTGTGCCGACCATCCGGTCGTCGAGACGCCGAACGTCGACCGCATCGCAGAGGACGGCGTCCAGTTCACCGACGCGTACTGTCCGTCGCCCGTCTGCGGCCCGTCGCGCGCGGCACTGTTCTCGGGGCGGTACCCACGGAACAACGGGGTCGAGGGCAACTGGGAGCCGTTCGACGACGGCGTCGCGCTGCTCCCGGACCTGCTCGCCGACGCGGGCTACCAGACGGCGCTCGTCGGCAAACTCCACTTCGTCCCCACCCACGGCGCCCACGGGTTTGAGTACACCCGGCGCCACGACTCGATGAACGACCTCTACTACCCGGAGAAGCCGTACTTCTCGGACTACGTCGAGTGGCTGGCCGAGGAGTCGTACGGCGGCGACGTCTCCGAGGTGGTGCGACGCGCCAGCGCCGACGAGGGGGCGTACGGGGAGCACCGCGACATGCTGCGGTTCCTCCTCGGGTCGGACTGGCGGAGCGAGGCGGAGCACTCGAACACGTGGGTCGGCGACGAGACCCGCGAGTACCTGCGCGAACACCGCGAGGAGCCGTTCTTCTGCTTCGCGTCCTACTTCGGCCCCCACCAGCCGATGCGGGCGCCGGGTCGGTGGGCCGACCGGTACGACCCCGACGAGATACCGCTCCCGCCGGAACTCGACGTCGCCATCGACGACAAGCCGGTGGCACAGGAGAAGGCCGAGGCCGGCGGCGTGTTCACCCACTTCGAGCGGTACGGCTGGGACGAGCGGCGGTACCGGGAGGTGCTGGCGGCCTACTACGGGCAAGTGGAGATGATAGACCACAGCGTCGGTCGCGTCCTCGACGAACTCGACGCGCAGGGGTTGCGCGACGACACCGCAATCGTGTTCACCGCCGACCACGGCGACCACGCGGGTCAGTTCGGCTGGTTCTTCAAGAGCACCATGTACGAGGGGTCGGCGCGCGTCCCATTGCTCGTCGACCACCCCTCGGGGACCGCGGGCGAGACGTGCGACCGCGTGGTCAACACGCTCGACCTGTTCGAGAGCGTGCTCTCGTGGTGCGACGTCGACCACGACGTCCCGACGCCGTCCCGCGACCTGACGCCGCTGTGTCGCGACCCGGACGCCGACGTCAGCGGACGGACGTTCGTCGACCACAGCAGCGGCGTGGCGGTCGTCGACGGCGACTACAAACTGATTCGCGGTGAAGACCCGCACGGCAATCCGGCGTACGAACTGTACGACCGGACGGTACGGCCGGACGACGCCGACAACCTCTGGGACCACCCCGACCACGCGACCGAGCGGCGCGAACTGCTCGACCGGCTGGCGGGTATCGAGCGCTCGCTCGACGAGGACCCCGCCGCGGCGCTTCGATAGCGTCCGCAGTCGGCGGGGAGCTACACGCCGTCGCGGTGGGGGAGGCTGCTCGCGGCGGTAGGTCGTCCGTCACCATCAGCTCGGCGGACCGGACGGCCGCTCCGAAGTTGTCGCTCCCAGCTGTACGGCACCGCGTAGACGGCGTCGAAGTCCGCCGACGGTTGAGTCGCCGGGCCGGGGGAGCCAGCATCCCTGCCGTACCCGAGTCGGGCCGCGGCGGACGAACACCTCGCACGGACTCAGTGACGCGCGCCGCCCACCGACCGGCGGTTCGGGACGTGGATCCACGTCTCGACGCCGTCGGCGAGCGACGCGCCGTCCGGCCACGTCCGGCAGCCGAGCGCGAACGTCTGTATCTGGCCCGCGCCCTCGTAGTCGCGCGCCACGGTCGCCGCCACTTCGCGGTCGGTCTTGAACGCCGTCGCGCCGTGACACGGCATCGCGTACGCGCCCGTGACTCGTCCCCAGTCGCCGTCGAGTTCGAGGTCGAAGTGTTCGCCCCCGGCGTGGGGGTCGAGGAACTCCGACTTCGGTATCCCGCGGTACGCCACCGCGCGGACGCCCCCGTCGAACGCCCCGGCGGCCGCGTCGTCGGCGTACGCGCGCAGGGCCTCGCCGTTCGCGCGCGCGGTGAGGCCTGTCAGGTCGTCGCCGACGACCCAGAGGTCGAAGTACTCGCGGGTCGACCCGTCGGCCTCGAGCGCGCGCATCCGCCGGAACGCCTCGGGTTGGTCGCCGTGGACGAGTTCCTCCAGCGGCCCCGCTCGCTCGGAGACCGAGACGGTGGTCTCGAACGTCTCGCCGGGGTCGAGGGGGCGGACCCCCTCCCACGCGCCCAGCCTGTAGCCGTCGGTCGCGTCCGTCTCGACGAGGTCCGTCGCCTCCAGTTCCGTGACGTACACGTCCGTCTCGAAGTACGGCATCGCGTAGACGGCCTCCAAGGTGCCCCCGTCGCCCCCGCCCTCGACGCGCACCGAGAGTTCGCCGCCGTCGAGGAACCGGTCGCGGTCGAGCGCGTGGAACACGGACGCCTTCCGCCGGTCGGCGCCGGCGTACGGCGTCTCGCCGTCGTTGTAACCGTTGAAGTCGCCGACGAACTCCCAGTCGCCGTCGGCGGTCCGTAGCGACAGGCCGTGTTCGTAGAAGTCGAAGTCCTCGCCGTACACCCAGAGGTCGAACCGGTCGGCGGGGTCGAACGAGTCCCGGCGCTCCACGAGCAGCAGGTTCGCGAACAGGAGGCGGTCGCGGCTCCCCGTGAACGACGTGAACTGCGACTCGTCGTCGATCTCGCCCAGGTTCGGCACGTACGGGTCGTAGTTGCGCTCGCTGGTCCGCTTGTACCGCGTCCGGAAGTACCAGCCGGCGCCGTCGACGTCGTTGTCGAGCGTGGTCTGGAGGTTGCCGGCGATGGCCTGCTTCGAGGGAGTGTAGTTGTTGTTGATGCTGTGTGCGGCACCCAGGTAGTAGACCGGCCGGCCGCCTGTGTACTCCTTCAGGTTCGTGAGGATGCTCTCGACGAACTGGTTGTACGGTTCGTGGCCGGTCGCCCACTCGTACCAGCCGCGGTACGAGTCGACGTAGACGAAGTCGGGGAGCGCACCGCGCTCCTCGAGTTTCGGCATCAGCCGCTCGCAGATGGGGACGGTCGAGTGGTCCCGGTCGGCCATCACGATGTCGTGCGGGAAGAAGCCGACCTGGAGGTCCTCGCTCACCTCCTTGACCGCGCCCTTCATCGCCTCGAACAGTTGCGGGCCGTTCTCCACGATGCTCTCGGCACGCTCGCGGTACGTGTCGCCCGCCCAGTTGCTCATGATGGGCTCCTCGTGCATCAGGATGACCTTCCCCTCGGGGTAGAACTCCTCGTAG
Organism: Halorarum sp. SLYT50; assembly: GCF_059821265.1. NCBI lineage: Archaea > Methanobacteriati > Methanobacteriota > Halobacteria > Halobacteriales > Haloferacaceae > Halorarum > Halorarum sp. SLYT50. The sequence continues at coordinate 184,130 of NZ_JCAMRW010000002.1, forward strand.
GCCGCGGCCGACTGCCGGATGCACGAGAGGAAGTGGTCGAGTTTCGACTCGTCCGCGAGGAGGTCCTCGTCGGTGAACGTCGGCCCGTCGTTCGGACCGCCGTGCCCGCCGGGGATGATGCCGGTTCCGAGCCAGACGTCGATTCCCTCGCCGTGGAGTCGCTCGATGACGGGCCGGCGTTCCACCCCCGCGGCGTCGGGGTCCATCGAGTAGTCGGTGAGCGCGAGCGTGAAGTCGTGGCGCTTCGCGAACGGGAGGATGTTCCGGCGGAACGCGTCGGTCTTGAAGTCGCCGCCGCCGACCCAGATGTGGTTCGTGAACTCGTCGTCGGGTGGAGTGTCCGTGGGCATCGCGTATCGACGGTGGGTGCATCGAGAGGGGAGAAATTAAACGTTCCTCCGCCCTCTCGGCGGATTCCCGCCGAACCGACGGGAGATTTATACCGGGACGGGGGAATGGGGAGGCGTATGCAGGAACACGACCTCAGCGGTCGAACCGCCATCGTCACCGGCGGCGCCGGCAACACCGGGACCGCCATCTCCGTGGCGCTCGCCCGGCGAGGGGCCGACGTCGTCATCGCACAGCGGTCCGAGAGCCGCTCGGCGGCCGTCATCGACCGCGTCGAGGAACTCGGCTCGCGCGGCGCGTACGTCCCAACCGACCTGGCGGACGACGACGACATCGTCGCGCTGGTCGAGGCGACGAACGAGCGGTTCGGCGGGCCGCACGTCGTCGTCAACAACGCCGTCGACCCCTCGAAGGCACCCGCGGCGTCGATGAGCCGCGAGACCATCGACCGCACGCTCGCGGTCAACCTCGTCGCGCCGCTCCGTCTCGCGCAGGAGTCGTACGAGCACATGCTCGACGGCGGCTACGGGCGCGTGGTCAACGTCGGCGCGATACAGGCGCACTCGCCGTGGAAGGGGTCGGTGACGTACGCGATGGCGAAAGCCGGGCTCGAGGGGCTGGTCCGCGCGCTCTCGCTCGAGTTGGCCGACACCGCGGAGGCCGACATCACGGCCAACACGCTCCACGTCGGCGCCTACCGGCAGGGGACCGACGAGGACGCGGCCGTCCCGATAGAGGAGGCGCGCGACCAGGTACCGCCGGAGGTGGACGCGGACGCGCTGACGCTCGTCGGCCGCTGGGGGCGCACGAACGACCTGGCGAACGCCGTCGCGTTCCTCGCCTCGCCGGAGAGCAGTTTCATCACCGGCCAGACCATCAACTGCGACGGCGGGCGGCTCATCAGCCGGAAGCCGGCGCCCGACTCGCACCTCTGACGGTCACCCGACCCGGCGACAGAGTTATTCGAGGCGGCGGGAAACCCGCTGACGTGCCAGCGAACGTTCTCACCGTTCCGGACGGGACGCGGCTCCACTCGCTCCCACGGACGAGCGACCCGTGCTCACCACCGAACCCGGAGGGGCCGCCGTGACGGACGACGCCCCGCGCGTCCGCGAGGTGACGCGAACCGTGGTCGAACTGCCGTTCCGCGAGCACGTCGAGCCGCACATGCACCGTCAGCTCCCCCACTGGCCCTACTTCGAGATATGTGAGGTGGAGCTGACGGACGGGACCGTCGGCGTCGGCGAGACGATGCTGTACTACACGTGGGAACACGTCACCGACGCGGCCGTCGACCGTCTGACCGGCGCCAACCCCGCCGGCCACCTCTGGGACGACTCGCTCGGCGCGGGCCTCCAGATGGCGCTGTTCGACGCGGTGGGTCGGTCGCTGGGCGTCCCCGCGCACGAACTCCTCGGGGACGCGGTCCGCGACGAGATGCCGCTCGCGTGGTGGGCCATCGACATGCCGCCGGAGGCGCTCGCGGCCGAGGCGGCCACGGCGGCCGACGCGGGGTACGAGCGCCTCAAGTTCAAGGGACGGCCGTGGTTCGACGTCCGCGCGCAACTCGAGGCGGTCGAGTCGCGACTGTCGCCGTCGTTCCGCGTCGGTATCGACTTCAACAAGACGTTCCCCGACGCCGACGCCGCGATTCCGGTCCTCCGCGACCTCGACGCGTACGACAACGTCGAGGCGTTCGAAGAGCCGGTGCTCCAGGAGCAGTACGCCGACAACCGCCGCATCCGCGACGCGGTCGACGCGAGCCTCGCGCACCACTACGGCTACGAACCGCCGTGGGAGGCGCTCACCGAGGGGGTCGCAGACGGCTACGTGCTGACCGGCGGGGCCGCGGAGACGCGCCGCGAGGTCGCCGTCTGCGCGGAGGCCGACGTCCCGCTGTGGCTCCAGTTGGTCGGGACGGAACTGACGGCGGCGTTCTGCGTCCACTTGGGGGCCGTCACCGAAGCCGCGGTCTGGCCGGCCGTCACGTGTCACCAGCTGTACGCGGATTCGGTCCTAGTCGACCCGCTCCCCGTCTCCGACGGGACGACGCCGGTCCCCGACCGACCCGGTCTCGGCGTCGAACTCGACCGGGACGCGCTCGCGCGGTACGCGGTCGACCGGCCGTCCGAGCGACCGGACCCGGCCCGCCTCCTCGAAGTGACGTGGGCGGACGGCTCGATCGAACACTTCGCGAGCGGCCACCACCTCCGCAGCCACGCGCAGGCGGGGAACGTGCCCCTGTACGAACGGGGCGTCGACACCCGACTCGTCCCCGACGACGGGAGCGACGAATGGGCGTCCCTCCGGGCGGGGGCGCTAAGGCGGACCGACGACGAGTAGGGCGAGGCGGTCGGGTCGCCGAACGGGCGCCGCGTGTCGCGGCGACCCTCCGCTCCCCGGGGGTGGATTCTTTACGCCGGGGCGGGACTGGTAGCCATGACAGTCGAGAACGTCGTCCTCGTCTCGATAGACAGCCTCAATCGCCACTTCCTGAGCGCGTACGACCGGGGCCTCGACGTCGACCTCCGGACGCCCAACCTCGACCGGTTCGCCGAGCGGGCGGCGGTGTTCGAGCGCCACTACGCCGGGAGCCTCCCGTGCATGCCGGCCCGGCGGGAGTGGCTGACCGGCACGATGGGCTTCCTCTGGCGCCCGTGGGGGCCCGTCGAACCGTTCGATACGACGCTCCCGGCCGCCGTGCGCGACGCGGGCGTGACGAGCCAGCTAGTGACCGACCACTACCACTACTTCCAGCACGGGAGCGCCGGCTACTACGAGGACTTCGACGGGTTCGACTTCGTCAGGGGCCACGAGACGGACCGGTGGCGCACCACCCCCGCCGACCCGGACGCCCGACTCCTCGCGCAGACCCGGCCGGCAATCGACCCCGAGAGCGACGCCGGCCGGAACCGCGCCCGATACGCCCGCAACGTCGAGCGGTTCGACGAACTCGACGAGACGGACTTCTTCGCCCCGAAGGTGTTCGGTCGCGCGGCGTCGTGGCTCCGCGAGAGCCGCGACCTGGACCGCTCGTTCCTCTACGTGGACAGTTTCGACGTTCACGAGCCGTTCCACTGTCCGGAGCCGTACGCGTCGATGTACACCGACGAGGACCCGACGGACCCCGACCTCCCGAACTGGCCGCTGTACGGCCGCATCGACGCGGGCGACAGCGCGCTCACGGACCGGCAGGTACGGTTCGTCCGCTCGCAGTTCGCGGGGAAACTCACGATGGTCGACCGGTGGTTCGGCCGCCTGCTCGACGCGTTCGACCGGACCGGGGCGTGGGAGGACACGCTCCTCGTCGTCACCTCCGACCACGGCCACTACCTCGGCGAACACGGCTGGATGGGCAAACCCGCCGGCGCGCCGATATACGACGTGCTCGCGCACACGCCGCTGTTCGTCTACCACCCCGACGGCGGGCCCGCGCGGGTGGACGCGCTCACGAGCGCGGTCGACCTCCACGCGACGGTCCTCGACGCGTTCGGCGTCGGGTCGTCCGCGCCGCACAGCCGGAGTCTCCAGCCCCTGGTGACGGGGGACGAGTCGACCCACCGGGAGTACGCCCTCTACGGCTACTGGGGGTCGAGCGTCAACGTCACGGACGGGCGGTACACCTACCACCACCCGCCGAGACCGGACGCGACGCCCTACTGTTACTCGACGGCGATGCTCCGGCCGAACGACTGGTTCGACACGCCCGAACCCCAGTCCGAGGCGGTCCCCGACACGGTTCCCTACGCCGACTGTCCCGTCTGGCGGTACCCGGGGGAGTCGAACCCACGCGGGACCGACCCGCTCCTGTTCGACACCCGCGAGGACCCCCGCCAGGAGCAGGACCTGGCCGACGACGACCCCGAGACTGCCGCCCGCATGCGGCGCGCGCTCCGCACCGAACTCCGGGAGATGCGGGCTCCGTCCGAGCAGGTGGAGTTCTTCGGCCTCGACTCCTGACGACCGGGTACCCACCTCGCCACCAACCTTTTTAAAGGTGTGCCGCGGTATACAGTTTCATGCAACCCTTGCAGTTGGGGGGAGCCATTCCACCGATGGTCACCCCGGTCACCGACCGGACGCTCGACGTAGACACGGAGGCGCTCGGATCGTTCACCGAGTTCCTCGTCGACGGGGGAGTCCACTCGCTCTTCCCGTGTGGCTCCATCGGAGAGTTCTCGAGTCTCTCGCGGGAACAGCGCTCGCTCGTCGTCGAGACGGTCGTCGCCCACGCCGGCGACGTCCCCGTCCTCGCCGGCTGTGGCGGTACCAGCGTCGGCGACGTCCGCGCGTTCATCTCGGACGCGGCGGAGGCGGGCGCGGACGCGGCCGTCGTCGTCACGCCGTACTACCTCGACGCGTCCGCCGACGGACTCGTCGACTTCTACGAACTCCTCCTGCCGGACACGCCGTTGCCCATCATCCTGTACGACATCCCGTCGCTGACGGGCAATCACCTGCCGGTGGAAGCCGTGACCGAACTCGCCGACAACGAGATGGTCGTGGGCATCAAGGACTCGACGGGCGACGTCGCCCACCACCAGCGACTCGTCGAGTCGACCGACGACTCGTTCGCCGTCCTACAGGGGATGGCCGAACTCGCCGTCGCCGCGCTCGACATCGGCGCCGACGGGTTCGTCGCGGGTCCGGCGAACGTGTACCCCGAAGCGCTCGCTCGCGTCTACGAGGCGCACCGGGCCGATGACCGCGACGCCGCCGTCGACGTCTGGCGGGCCGTCTCGAACCCCGTCGTCGCCGCGACGAAATCCGTCCCGACCGCGTCGGGCCTGAAGTACCTCCTCGGCCAGTCGGGTCGGGACGTGGGGGACCCGATACCGCCGCTGTCGACGCTCGGTGAACGGGCTCGTACCCGCCTCGACGAGTGTCACCGGCAGGTGAGTGCACGGGGACAGGTGGCCCGAACGACGACGGAGTGACGACCGGCCGTCGCCCCCGTCCTCCGCCGTCCGTTCCGCCGTCGAGGTGATATCGGTCACGTGACGTGAACGAACTTTCGAGGTGTTCGGAACGGGCGGTACGACAGGCCGGTGGGGTTCGCCCTCGTGAGGAGCGGTGGCCGGGCAGGTGGGCGCGCTCACCGGCCGACGTCCTTCCGTCTCGCGCCCGCAGTTCGTTCGGCGGCGGCGAGGCCGCTCTGCAGTTCACCCCTCGTTACTACGAGTCGAGTCGAGAGCCCCGAGCACCCTCGCTACTCCCGGAGACGCCGGAGGTGTACGGTGCCCCTGTTTCGTCCTTTATCGATTACGCACGTACGTCTGTAATTCGGAACCGCTCTCTCGCCGGGCCCGGCCGGCCCCGTTCCGACGGCCGGGCGGCGAGGTGTTTCCCGCCCGCCCGAGTCACATCTCGTGAACCGACGGCCGCCGCGTCCCGGCACCGTCTCGGGGTGGAGGGAGGGCCGGGACGCGGAAAGAGCTATGTAGCTCCTCCGTCACCGGACCGGTAGATGTACTCCGTCTGGACGTACCCGTGGAACCTCTACGAGGAAGGACTCGACGACTCACTCGGCGACCTCGCGTCCCGAGGCGTCGGCGCGGTGAACCTCGCGAGCCACTACCACTCGATTCGAGCGCTCCAGCCCCGCTTCCCGGAATCGCTCTTCGTGGAGTATCCGGCCGGCTGTTACTTCGACCCCGACCCCGAGCGGTTCTCCGGGACGCCCATCGACCCCCTCCCGAACGACGTCGCGGGCGCCGACGACCCGGTCGCGGAAGTGGTCGACGCGGCGGCCGCACAGGGGATGGACGTCCACGGGTGGACCGTCTGCTTCCACGGCACTCGACTCGCCGCCGCCAACCCGGAGTACCGGATTCAGAGCGCGTTCGGCGACGCCCACGACCACGCGTTCTGTCCGTCGCACGACGAGGTCCGGACCTACTACGCGGCGCTCGTCGAGGCGCTCGACGCCCGCGGCGTCGCGGAGATTCAACTCGAGGCGCTCCGTTACCAGTCGGCCTTCCACGACCACGGGGTCGACCACGGCCACGACAAGGGGCAACTCGACCTGACGGCGGCCGAGAGCACGCTCCTCTCGCAGTGTTTCTGCGACGCGTGCCGCACCGAGGCGCGCGAGCGCGGCGTCGACATCGACGCCGCCGAGGAGACGGTCAGAGACGTTCTCGCGGAGACGCTCCGCGACCCGACGGTCGACCCGCTGCCGCTCGGCGACCTCGTCGAGGAGCACGCCGAACTCCGTGACCTGTTCGCGCTCCGCGGCGCGGTCATCACCGACCTCGCCGAGCGGATGGCCGACCGGACCGACGGCGCCCGCCTCAGCGCGTACGTCGGCGGGTTCTCGCCCGACAGCCGGTGGCCGAACGGGCTCCGAATCACCGACCTCGACGGCGTCCTCGACCGGATGATGGCGATGTGTTACGTCTCCGACCCGAACGAGGCGCGCGACCGCATCCGCACGCTCCGCCGGAGCGTCTCCTGTCCCGTCGACGCCGGCATCACGCTCGACCCGAGCATCGTCGAGCTCGAGGGCCAGTTCCGCGCGCTCGTCGACGCGATCGACGGCGAGTCGGTCGACCAGCTCTCGGTCTACAACCACGGGTTCATGACCGAGACGCACCTCGACTGGCTGTCCGAGGCGTTCGCCTGACTCGGGGCCGACACGCGGTCGCAGCACGCGGCGGTGACCGCCCGTCGGCTACCGCTCCGCACCCGGGTTCGACGCGACACGGTCGCGCGTCTCCCGCCACCAGTCGCTCCCGTCGTCGGGGACGACCCGCGTCTCGACGCCTCGCCGGTCGACCGGCAGGTTCCCGGCCTGCGCGTACGACCTGAGCTGCCGCCCGGTCGCGAAGTAGAGCGTCCGCCCGTCCGGGTACGAGACGGCGAGGAGGCGCTCGGGGTCCGGTGTCGTCTCGGTCACGTCGACCTCGAGCCGGTCGACCGCCGCCGCGTCGACGTCGTAGCCGAGCCCCGGCCCGTCGGGCACGGGTATCCGGCCCTCGGAGACCGGAATCTCGGCGTCGAGGAGCGTCTCGTCGAACACCTCGTGACAGCTGATTCCCGGACGCATCGTGGCGTCGAGCGTCGCGGCGACGTGGAGTCCCCACGCCGCGGTCAGACCGGTGCCGACGAGCTGGTACCACAGCGGCCGGCCGACCGTCGCGAGCGTCGCCGCCTCCGTCCGCATCCCCGTCGCGCCGGCGGTCAGGACGAACTCGTCGGCGGTGCCGGCCGCGAGCGCGCCGAGCGGGTCCTCGTAGTTGAAGTGGTGCGCGATAGCGACGTCCGTGGTCTCGCGTATCCGACGGTAGTCCGCGGCGTCCTCGCGGTCGATGGGTTCCTCGAACGCCCGCACCTGGGGGTACTCGGCCAGGTCGGTCAACAGTGGGAGCGCCCGGTCGGCGGAAACGAGCGTCGTGTTGAAGTCGAGACCGACGCGGAACGAGTCGGGGAGTTCCTCGGAGAGCGCTCCGACCGTCTCGCGGAGGTCCCACCACGGGCGGGCCTTCACCTTCAGGCTCTCGTAACCGCGACACCGGGCCTCGGTCGCCTCGGCGACCCAGTCGTCCGCCGGCATATCGATGCACCACCACGAGACGGGCACCGACTCGCGGACCGCATCCCCGAGGAGTTCGTGCGCGGGGACGCCCAGCGACCGGCCCACCGCGTCGAACAGCGCCATCTGGAGACCGTCGCCCAGCGAGTCGTCCCACAGGTGTCCGGCGGCGTTCTCACCCTCCACCCGGGCCGCGGCGTCCGCCGTCGTCTCTATCCACGGGTAGAACAGCATCGTCTCGCCGTGACCCACGGTGCCGTCGGCGAGTTCCACCTCGCACACCTCGAAGAACCGCCAGTCGGGGAGCATCCGCCGCATGTGCGGAGCGACTCCCGCTCGGAACGGAACCTCGACCGTCCGCCGGTCGACGGTCCGCACTCGCAACTCGGAGTTCACGAGTCGGACGACTCCCAACGGGGTATTAACGGTCTCGCTCGACGCAACCAGTCGGTCAGTTCTCCCGGTCCGGCACCCGAACGAGACGACCCCGGTTCACCACTCGTGACTCTCTTCACTCGGTCGCCTCCCGTCGAAGGAAACACCCGACGAGACGCGCCGAGCGCGTCGCTCGGGCCCACCGCGCCGGGCCGAGTCGGTCCCGACTCGGGTCTGCGCGACCGCCGCGCCGGTCACTCAGAGCGACGGCGACGAGAACTCGCCGTCCGCGAACTCGACCGGGGTCGGTTCCTCGACCACTCGGAGGTCGTCGCGCTCGCGAGCCTCCTCGACAAGCGCCGTCGACGCGTACAGACGGTGGAGCCGCATCGTGTCGGTCGCCCGAACGACGCGGACCGTCCGGTCGTCGACGACGCCGATGGTCGACAGCGCGGCGGTGAGTCCCGCACGGTCCGTCTCCACGACCGGCGGCAGTTTCACGCCGCGGATGGTGCTCGCGGTGAGCGCGTTGATGAGCGTCGTCGTCGCGTCGACGTCCGCCGCGACGTCCGCGTGGACGACGTCCGCCGACCCGACGCCCATCGCGTTCCCGTGGGTCGCGTCGGTCAGGCTGCGGGTGTAGATGCGTTTGACGGTCGGCGCGTCGGGTTCGGGTTCGTTTATCGAGAACGGCCGACGACCGATGACGTTCGTGTCCATGCCCTGCCCGCTGACGTCCTTCCCCTGCCGGTCGACGACGACGACGTCGAGGTCCTCGAACGGGAGTTTCGGCATGATGTCGTACGCCAGCCGCAGGAGTTCGCGCTCCCTGTCCAGGAACCCGCTCGGGGGGACGCCCTCGACGAGAGCCGTATCGTCGTGCTGGTCTTCGACGACGGCGACCCCGCCCACGACGGGCAGCGACGCGAGGAGTCGTTCGGTTATCTCGGGGATCATCTCCCTGAACGACCAGTCGACCGCCCACTCGTGCGCGATTTTCGCTCCGCGCTGTTTGCCCATCCCGATGACGAGCATCTTCGAGAGACCGCTCTCGACGGCTCCGTCGAAGTCGGTGTGCGGCTTCACCCGATTGATAGGGAGGATTCCGTCCGCGCCCGCGGCGTTCGCGTCGACGACGACGGGGACGTCGCGCTCGGGGGTGCGTCCCACCTCGACGACGTCCATGCTCGACCGAATCTCACAGCCGACCGACTCCTCCGTGACGCCGAGTTCCGCGAGCATCTCTACTTGCCCCTCCGCGGTCGCACCGCCGTGGCTCCCCATCGCCGGGAAGACGAACGGCTCGTAGCCGGCGGCTCTCACGCCCGCCACCGCGCCGCTGACGATGGTCGCCAGGTTCGCGATACCGCGGCTCCCGACTCCGAGCGCCACTTCTCCCCCGTCGGGGACGTCGTCGAACGAGAGCGACCGGACCGCCGCGGCGGCACGGTCCGCGATTTCGGTCGTCGGAATCGGGTCCGTCTCCCACACCTGCTCGATGACCCCCATCTCCGGTATCGGCACGTCCCCGCAGGCGTCCAGGACCGCGCTTTCGGGAACCACGAGTTCGTTTCGGCTCATACCGGTACCGATGGACCGACGGACAGATAAGTGGGTCGGACGCTCGTCCCGTCAGCGGTCGACTCGACAGCGGCCCGCTCGGGTGGGAGGTGGCGGGACCGCCCCTGCTCCCGTCTCGTCCGCACGCCGACGGAGCACACCGCTCCTCCCCTCTGGGTGGAGCGGGTTCGGTCGGAACTGTAAACGGTACAGGTATCACACGAAGTCACCAGATATGCGCCGACCGAGGCTTCACGGTAGGAGTCGGGTCGCCGAGACCGGTCGTCCGTTTCGTCGCTCGACCCGCACGCCTCCGCGCGAGCGGTCCGCTCCACCGTCCGTGACAGCGTTCGGCCCCCGGTGCGCTCCGAGACGCGTATCGACACCCGCATTCGGGTTCGGACTGGAATCGACTCGACCGGACGAGCGAAACCCTCTCGTTTCCGGTATCTGATGGATGGAACCGAACACCCAGTTCGTCCGGCTTCATCCGGTAACCTCCCCCCGGTACGCGGCGGAGCGCGTGACGTACTAGTCTCGGGTTCTCGTCTTCGTCCGCGCCGTCCGATAGACGTCACCCGTCTCGGTGGTCGACCCCGCATCTCGGCGCGCGCTGGTCGGTCGACGGTTCCTCTTGCGGTTCCGGCACCGCTTCTCGATTACACAGATACCGTTGTAATGGCTGTTCCGGCGTGCCCTCTCGCGACTCCCTCCCTCCAGTTAACCTGAACTAAGATGCAGAATTACTCGACTCATCGAACCCACACATCATCAGAGACATTTGGTACCATGTCACGCAATCTCCGGTTCCGGTGGTCGATTGTCGGACTCGGGCCGCGACCGAGACGGGCCGTAAACATCACGGTCGTAAATGCTATCACCCTCCCGCCGCGTTATTCTGAACTATTATTTAGTGATACTGGATAATCCGGTGGGATTGCTGTGGAACCGATCACTCTGCTGGAGGAGCGTGAAGTATTCTTAGAACCGGCATCGGTGACGGGCGACCCGGCCGTGCTACTGATACTGGGATTGGGCGGAAACAGTCGGTGGGAGTAGCGCGTGGGCGTCCGTGGGTCAGGTGTAGTTGATGTTGAGCTCTATCACGTTCGCGGCGCTCTCCAGTCGTTCCGGGAGGCCCACCCGGTACCGGTCCCCCTGGAATCGACTCTTCGGGCCCGAGATGCTGATCGCACCCTCCACCACGCCGTGTTTGTCGATTATCGGTTTCGCGACGCACCGGAGACCGACGAGGCGCGCCTCGTCGTCGAACGCCACTCCCTCCTCTCGAACCCGTTCGAGTCGCTCGAAGAGCGCGTCACGGTCGGTAATCGTGTTCTCCGTCTCCGCGGGGAGACCGTGTCTGTCGACGACCGCCTCGACTCGCTCGCGGGGCATGTGGGCCAGAATCGCGTGCCCGAGCGCCGTGTTGTGGAGGTAGACGCGGTGGCCGATGTACGAGTCGGAGGTGACGGCGTTCTCCCCGTTCGCCCGGTAGAGGTAGATGCCGCGCCCGTGCTCCTCGACGAGCAGGTTCGCCATCTCGCCCGTCTCCTCGGCCAGTTTCCTCACCTCGTCCTTGGCGCTCTGGTAGAGTCGCTCCTTGTGTCGTGCGTACCCGCCGAGGTCGAGGAGTCGAAGTCCCACCCGGTAGCTGTTCCCCTCTCGGACCACGTATCCGTCGCGTTCCAGCGTATTCAGGTAGTTGTGGATGCTGCTCTTCGAGAGGGGAATCGCCTCGGTCAACTCCGTCGCCGTCGCCTCGTCGCGAGCCTTGATGGCCTCCAGAATCCGGAAGGTGGTTCGAGCGGTCTTGACGGGTGGGGTGTCGGACGTCTCGCCCATGCGTCGCGCTTCGCTCTTGACTAATAATAAACTTTCGTCCAGAACTACTGGGCACTCGCCCGGAGTCCGTCGATTCAAGCGGAAGCGACGCAATCTTGATAACGTCTCCTCCGGAACGAGGTAGTCGAGTCACGCAATGAGCTATCGTGCGGGGATCATCGGTACGGGTGGTATCGCAGGGATGGGCATCCTCGGGATGCACGACGCGGACGAGATCGGGAACGGGCGCATCCGCGCCAGTCACGCCGGCGGCTACGGCGCCACGTCCGACATCGAACTGGCCGCAGTGGCCGACATCGACGCCGAGAAACTGGACTCGTTCGGGAACGCGTGGGACATCCCCCCCGAACGGCGGTACCTGGGTCACGAGCGGATGCTGGCCGAGGAGGACCTCGACGTCGTCTCCGTCTGCACGCCGTCGCTGTACCACCACGACCACGTCGTCAGCGCCGCACGCTCGGACGCGAGTCCGGCCGTCGTCTGGTGCGAGAAGCCCATCGCCTCGTCGGTCTCCGACGCCGAGGAGATGATCGACGTGTGCGACGAGACCGGCACCGAACTCGTCGTCAACCACTCGTTTCGATTCACGAGCAAACTCCAGCGTCTGCACGCGCTCGTTCGAGAGGAGGGGCTGCTCGGCGAGGTCCACTCCGTCTCGACGCAGTTCCGGATGGAACTGCTTCGCAACTCGACGCACCTGCTCGACACGCTCGTCTATCTCCTCGATTCGCGCGCCCAGCGCGTCAGCGGGTACGTCTCCGGCGAGAACGAGGCGGTCGACTCGCTGGACGCTGACCGGGCCGTGGACGACTCGGCCGGCGGCGGGTTCGTGCTGATGGACGACGGGACGTTCGCGACGGTCGACTGCACCGTCCCGCGGGCGGACTCGTCGATGACGCTCCAGTTCGTCGGCAGCGAGGGGAAACTCTACATGAACAACGACGACGGCGAGTGGCGCTACTGGCGCCTCGAGGACGGCGACCACGTCGAGACGCCGCTCCCCGGCATCGAGGGAGCGTGGACGTGGGACGAGGACTACCGGGGCGCGTTCGAGAACGCCGCCCGCCACGTCCAGTCGCTCCTCGACGGCGACGCCGCCAACGCGTCGACGGGACGCGAGGCGCTGCGTTCGCTCGAAATCATCGTCGGCTTCTACGTCTCCCACTACACCGGCGGACAGGTCGAGATTCCGCTCGACCGGCCCCTGCGCGACATCGAGATAACGTCCTGGTGAGCGCGCGGGCGCGGTCTCGAGGAAACATTCATTACCCACTGTGCCGAACCGTGGCACGGTAATGACTGACGTAACGAGGCGGCGGGCCGTCGACCCGAGTACCGCGACCGGCGGCGCGACCCGCCGTCCGCTCGACCGCGACGCCGAGCGACGGGGTGCGAGGGGTAGCAGAGGGCGCGCACTCGCCGGAGAGTTCGGACGGGGCGACCGGAGTACGCGACGACCGCAGTCGGGGTCGCTGTCCGCCCCGCCGACGGTCTCGGACCACCAGCCATGAGCGACGAAGACGCCGGTCCGGCGGACCGAACGGCCGAGAGCGACGAGGACCCGGTACTCGGCGTCCGCGACGTGAGCGTCAGCTTCGACATGGAGCGGGGTGACTCGAAGGTCCTCGACGGCGTCGACCTGGACATCCGCCGGGGGGAGATTCTGGGGGTGGTCGGCGAGTCGGGGTCGGGCAAGTCGATGTTCGCGTCGGCGCTGCTCGACGCGGTCGTTCGACCCGGTATCCTCTCGGGCGACATCACCTACTACCCCGCGGACGGCGGCGAGGTCGACCTGCTCGGACTGACCGACGAGGAACTCAGGCGACTCCGCTGGGAGGAGATCGCGATGGTGTTCCAGGGCGCGATGAGTTCGTGGAACCCGACGATGACCATCGAGGACCACTTCCGGGAGACGCTGAAGGTCCACGACGCCCACGTACCGGAGGGGATGGAGCGCGCCCACCGGCTTCTGGCCGACCTCTACCTCTCTCCCGAGCGCGTGCTCTCGTCGTATCCACACGAGCTCTCGGGCGGCATGCAACAGCGGGCGCTCATCGCGCTCTCGCTCGTGCTCGAACCCGACGTCCTGGTGATGGACGAGCCGACCGCCGCGCTCGACCTCCTGATGCAGCGCTCCATCATCGCGCTGCTGGACAACCTCCAGCGCGAGTACGACCTGACGATGGTGTTCATCACCCACGACCTCGAACTGGTCGCGGACCTGGCCGACAGGCTCGCGGTGATGTACGCCTTCGAGTTCGTCGAGGCGGGTCCCGCGCGGGAGGTGCTGCTCGACTCGAAACACCCCTACACCCGGTCGCTGGTCAACGCCACCCCGAACCTCGAGACCCCGGTGGACAGGATGCGGCCTATCCCCGGCGAGAGCCCCGACCCGGTCAACGTCCCCGAGGGCTGCTCGTACCACCCGCGGTGTCCGCTCGCGGACGAGCGGTGCCGGACCGACGACCCGCCGCTCGCACGGACCGCGGGCGAGCAGTTCGCGGCGTGCCACTACTGGGAGCAGGTCGACGAGGAGATTCCGCTCAGCATCACCGAGTTCGACGTCGGCGCGACCCCGGAGGGGGCCGAGGAGCGGGAGGCGGCCGGAGCGAGCACCGCCCGGACCGGGGGCGCGTCCTCGGCGTCTTCGGCGTCCGACGACCCCATCGTGTCGCTCGACGACGTCGAGGTCCACTTCGAGCAGGGAACCGGCCTGTTCGACTTCTTCTCGGACCCCGAGACCGTCGAGGCGGTCGACGGCGTCGACCTCGACATCGGCGCGAACGACGTGGTGGCGCTGGTGGGCGAGTCGGGCTGTGGGAAGACCACGCTCGGCAAGACGACCATCGGTCTCCAGCGACCCACCGGCGGGAGCGTGCGATACCGCGGACAGGACGTCTGGGAGGCGAAGGACGGGAACGGCGACGTCACCATCCCGCACGAGGAGATTCGCCGCGCGCTCCAGATAATCCACCAGGACCCCGGGAGCAGCCTCAACCCGAACAAGACGGTGAAGGCCGCCCTCGCCAGACCGATGAAGACCTGGCAGCCCGACATGACCGCCGAGGACAGACAGGCGCGCATCTACGGTATGCTGGAGCGGGTGGGGATGAAGCCGGCCGACGACTACGCGGGTCGCTTCCCGCACCAGTTGAGCGGGGGGGAGAAGCAGCGGGTGGCGCTGGTGCGTGCGCTGTTGATGAACCCGGACCTCATCCTCGCGGACGAGGCGGTCTCCGCGCTCGACGTCTCGCTCCGGGTGGACATGATGGGGCTGCTGCTGGAACTCCAGGAGCAGTTCGACACCTCGTTCCTGTTCATCAGCCACAACCTCTCGAACGCCAGATACCTGACCGAGAAGACCGACGGCCGCATCGGCATCATGTACCTCGGCCGCGTCATCGAAATCGGGTCGGCCGAGGAGGTCCTCGAGAACCCCCAGCACCCGTACACGAAGGTGCTGATGTGGGCGACGCCCGACCTCAACCCGGACGCGGAGGACATCTCCGACCCGCCGGTCCGGAAGATCGACATCCCCGACGCGACCAACCCGCCCTCCGGGTGCCGGTTCCACACCCGCTGTCCGGAGGCGCGGGAGGTCTGCCGGCAGCGCTCGCCCACGCTGGAAGGGGGGACCGTCGAGGGAACCCAGCGGGCCGCCTGCTTCCGGGCGTACGGCGATGACCACGACTACTGGGACAGTCCCTCCATCGTCGGAGACGAGGACGCCTCGCTCGGGGACATCGAGTCGGGCGACTCCCCACCCCAGAGCGCCGACGACTGAACTCGCGCGACGCCCGTTCTCCGTCCCGTTTCACCGCGGTCGGTCGGCGTCCGCGTCGGTCCCTGTCGTGGGCCAACATATATCACCCCGGGCGTCTCACGGGGGCCATGGGTACGATTCCCCCCTACCTCGCGGAGTACGAGGAGAGGTACGAGACGGACCCGCGCGGGGCGGCGGTCGAGTGGTTCGAGGACGCCCGATACGGGCTGTTCCTACACTACGGCCTCTACTCGCTGCTCGCCAACCACGAGTGGGTGCAGTACTACGAGGAGATTCCGCCCGACGAGTACGCGCTCTTGCGGGAGTACTTCACCGCCGAGCGTTTCGACGCCGAGGAGATAGTCGCACTCGCGCGGGACGCCGGGATGGAGTACGTCAACCTCACGACGAAACACCACGACGGCTTCTGCCTGTTCGACACCGACGAGACGGGGTACAACTCGACGGAGACGCCCGCCGGACGCGACCTGGTCGGCGAACTCGCCGCGGCCTGCCACGACGCCGGCCTCGGGTTCTTCTGCTACTACTCGGTCGGCATCGACTGGCGGCACCCCCACGCGCCGAACCGCGAGGACTGGGGTCACCCGGCCAGACCCGACTACGACACCCGGCCGGGCGCGTACGCCGACGCGGGTCACGACCTCGACCGGTACCTCGACTACGTCGAGGCGCAGTGTCTCGAACTGCTGGAGTACGACCCGGCGGGCATCTGGTTCGACCCCGCGGTCTTCTCGACGCAGCCCGGGAAGGCGGGGTGGGACCCCGAGCCGTTCGACCTGCCGGCCCTGTACGACACCATTCGGTCGGCCCGGCCGGAGACGCTGGTCTCGTTCAAGGACGGCGTCACCGGGAGCGAAGACTTCGTCGCGCCGGAACTGTACTACGAGTCGCACGGCGAGGAGTCGGGCACGCCCGGCGAGGTGTGCGCGTGCATGCTCCCGAGCGAGGAGTACGAGGACGAGATTCGCCACTCGTGGGGCTACCTCGCGGAGGCCGAGGGGAAACACAAGACCGAGGCGGAAGTGTGGGACCTCCTCGGGGAGGTCCGGTCGAAGGGGTACAACCTGCTCCTCAACACCGGGCCGCTCCCGGACGGGTCGCTCGACCCCGAGGACACCGACGTCCTGCGCGCGGTCGGCGACCGCATCGAGCGCGAGGGGTTCCCGGGGGAGGCGTGAGACGATGTCCGAACGCCACACCGAAGCGGCCGAGACGCACGGCAACGACCCCGACCGGCTAGAGTGGTTCCGCGACCGCGGACTCGGGCTGTTCGTCCACTGGTCCGTCGACTCCCAACTCGGGTCGGTCATCAGCCACTCGATGGTCGGCGCGTCCGACGCGTACCTCGACCGGTACGTCGAGGACCTCCCCGAGACGTTCGACCCGGCGCGGTTCGACCCCGACGAGTGGGCGCGGCTGGCGCGCGCCGCGGGGTTCGGGTACGTCGTCTTCACGACCAAACACCACAACGGCTTCGCGATGTGGGACACCGACACCACCGAGTTCAACGTCACGAACACCCCCTACGGCGAGGACGTCGTCCGACAGGTCGCGGACGCGTTCCGCGCGTGGGACGTCCCGGTGGGGTTCTACTTCTCGCCGGACGACTTCTGGCTGCTCCGGCAGCAGGGAACGGAGATAACCCGCGACGGCGACGACGCACAGCCGAGCAACAACCCCGAGTTGATGGAGCACAACAAGGAACAACTCCGGGAACTGCTCACCGACTACGGTCCGGTCGCGTGCCTGTTCCTCGACGGGGAGGCGGTCGGCCTGCGGGAACTCGCCTGGGAACTCCAGCCCGACATCGTCGTCACGCGGGGTGCGATGGAGACGCCCGAACAGGAGTTGCGTACCGAACCGCTCGACGAGGCGTGGGAGGCGTGCATGACCGTCGGCTCGCAGTGGAGCTACAAGGCGGGCAACGAGTCGTACAAGTCCGGGACCGAACTGATAGAGACGCTGGTCGAGACGCGCGCAAAGGGCGGGAACCTCCTGTTGAACGTGGGGCCGCGACCCGACGGGACGATTCCCCGCACGCAGGAGGACCGCCTCCGCGAACTCGGGCTGTGGAACTTCCTGAACCGCGAGGCCGTCGTCGGAACGCGCCCCTGCCCGCGCATCCGCGAGGGGAACGTGTGGCTCACCCGGGCGGCCGACGAGGAGCCGACGACCGTCTACGCCGCCGTCACGGGGACACAGTGGCCGATGGACGAGGAGCCGCGGACCGTCTCGCTCGCGTCGGTCCGCGCGACCGACGAGACGGAGGTCGGCGTCCTCGGCCAGTCCGGCCGCGTCTTCGAGTACCGGCCGGACCTCACCCCCGAGGCTAGCTGGACGCAGGGGGACGACCGGCTCTACCTGACGGTCACGAACGCCCACCGCGTCTACAACCCCGAGACGTACGACGACGCGCCGGACGACGTGAAGTGGCCCAACCCCCTCGTCGTCGAGATCACCGCCGCCGAGTTCGTGGACTGACGGGGCCGCGCCCGCGGACGCGACTCTTCCTCTCACTCTGCGGTGAGGTAACTACCGACACAGTTATTACAGCAACATAATTATCTTCACCCCACAATGGTGACTGAGCCACTCAGACCGGAAGACCTGTCTCGGCGAGAACTGCTGACCATGCTCGGCGTCGGCGGCGCGGTGGGGATAGCCGGGTGCGCCGGCGGAGGCGACGGCGGAGGCGGCACCGAGGGCGGAAGCACCACCGTCGGCGAGAGCGGCGGCGGGGACGGCACCACCGGGGACGGGGGTGGCGAGAGCACGGAGGGGAAACAGCTCTCGGACCAGGTGTTCGTCAGCGGCCTCCAGAAGGAGCCCACCCAGTACCAGTTCAACAACTACAACCCGAACCGGACGGCGATGGGCGACGAGTCCATCACCATCGCGTTCTGGTCGCCGGTCATCGAGTACCACCCCGGCAAGAACGAGTTCGTCGCGGACCTCGCGGAGGACTGGGAGTTCACGCAGGGCGAGTCGGTCACGCTCACGCTGCGCGAGGGGCTGAAGTGGTGGGACGGCAAGCCGGTCACCGCGGGCGACATCGTCGCCCAGAAGCAGATAGACAAGCACGTGTACGGGGAGGACACCGGCCTCTGGAAGTACACCTCCGAGGTCGTCGCGGAGGACGACCGCACGTTCACGGCCACGCTCGACTCGAACGTCAACCCGGACATCTTCATCAACACCGCGTTCCACCAGGACGTCCTGTTCGTCCACGAGGGGCGGTACGAGTCGTTCCTCCAGCAGTACGAGGACGCGTCGTCGGACGACGAGATACAGTCGGTCACGCAGGAACTCCTCGACACGTCGTTCGACGAACCGCTGGGGTACGGCGCCTGGAAGATCGACGAGGTCACGCCCCAGAGCATCGCCGCGAGTCCGTGGGAGGGCTACTGGGCGTACGACCAGATCAACTTCAAGCGCGAGTTCGTCCCGACGTTCTGGGAGACGCGACCGCAGGTGCAGAAGCAGTCGCTCGTCGGCGGCGAACTGGACGGCGCGCCCACCATCACCGGCGGCATTCAGGAGGACTTCATGAACCGGATTCCGGGGAGTCCGGTCTTCCCGAAGGTGCCGACGTTCAACGGGTTCGGCATCGACATCAACCACACGGCGAAACCCTTCGACGACCCGCGCGTCCGGAAGGCGCTGGCGTACGCGACGGACCACGCGAAGATGGCGTCCATCGACTACGGCCACGAGGAGGCCGCCTCGCTGTTCACGGGGATGTCGAACTACTACTTCGAGGACTACCTCACCGACGACGTCAGCTCGAACCTCGTCGACTACGCCCCGGTGGACCTCGACGCGGCCCAGTCGCTGATGGAGGAGGCGGGCTTCGAGAAACAGGGGGAGGAACTCGTGGACTCCAGCGGCGAGCAGTTCTCCGTCGAGTTGAAGACCATCGGCGGACGCGTGCCCTGGGCGCAGGTGTTCAAGGAGAACATGGCCGCGCTCGGGGTCGACGTGCAGGTCAGCACGGTCGAGAACAGCCGGTTCTTCGGCGTCACCGTCCCGAACGGCGACTTCGAGATCGCGCTCTGGACCGCCAGCGGCTGGAAGCAACAGCACCCGTTCGGCGACTACAGTCTCACCTGGCTCCCGAGTTCCAGCCCGTGGGCGAAGGGGACCCAGGCGAACCTCACCCCGGAGGTCCCGTGGCCGCCGGGGCAGACGGACGGCTCGACCCAGCAGGTCGACATCGACCAGAAGATAACCGACCTCGGCACGGTCACCGGCGAGGAGGAGACCCGCCTCGTCAACGAACTCGCGTGGATATACAACCAGACGATGCCGCAGGTCCGCCTCACGGAACGGCACCTGGTGGCGATGATTCGGACCGACAAGTGGCAGGTTCCGGAGGAGGGCGACCCCGAGATGAAGGTCCCGAACCCGCTGAACTGGATGCCCAAGGTCGGCGCCCTCGCGCCGAAACAGTGAGGAGGGTCTAGGATGGGTCTCACCAACAACTGGCTCGCCTATCGCCTCGGGCAGTCGGTACTCACCGTCTTCGCGGTGCTCACCATCTCGTTCGGCCTCGTCAAGGCGTTGCCGGGCGGTCCGGCGGCGTACATCCTGGCGAAGCTCTCCATGTCGGCGGACATGAGCTTCGAGCAGGCGATGGTCGTCGTCGAGAAGTACATCTCGTTCCAGCCGGACAAACCGGTCTGGCAGCAGTACCTCGACTACCTCTCGGCGGTACTGCAGGGGGACTTCGGCGTCTCCATCTACTACGGCGAACCGGTCGCGGGCATCCTCGCCCGGACGCTCCCGTGGACCATCTTCTACGCGTCTATCGCCCTGCTCGTCACGTACGGCCTCGCCGTGGTGTTCGGGGCACTACTCGCGTACTACGAGGGCGGCACGTTCGACACGCTCGGGTCGGTCACGTCCATCTCGCTCAACTCGGTGCCCTACTACGCGGCGGCGCTCATCCTCCTGTTCGTCTTCGGGTACTGGCTCCGGATGTTCCCGACGAGCGGGAAGACGCCCACGGGCGTCGAACCCGCGGTGACCGTTGAGTTCGTCACGGGCGTCCTCTACCACGCGGCGCTCCCGATACTCTCCATCGTCATCACCGCGATGGGCGGCCTGGCGCTGGCGATGCGGGGGAACGCCATCAGCGTCCTCGGGGAGGACTACCTGCGGGTCGCGCGGTTGCGGGGCGTCCCCGAGAACCGCATCGCGCTCCGGTACGTGGGCCGGAACGCGGTGCTCCCGATGTACACCCGCCTGCTCATCGACCTGGGGTTCATCTTCGGCGGGTCCATCATCCTCGAGATGATATTCCGCTATCCCGCGGCCGGCTACTACATGTACCAGGCGATAAACACGCGGGACACGCCGCTGATGATGGGCATCTTCGTCATGATAACCATCGCGGTCGTGGTGGGTATCTTCGTCGCGGACCTGACGTACGGTCTGCTCGACCCGCGGGCCGGGGGAGGTGGGTCGCGTGAGTCCTACTGACGACGGTCCCGACGCCGACCGCCTCCCGGACGGCGGGAGCGTCTCCGGGTCCGAGTCGGACCTCTCCGGGGAGTCGCCGTTCGACATCGTCTCGGACACGAACTTCTCCAAGCGCGACCGTTACCGGAACTGGCTGGAAGCGGTCGTGTTGACTCCGGCGCGCGTCATCTGGGAGGACGTCCGCGCGCGCGTCGGCCTCGCCATCATCCTGCTGTACGTCCTGATGGGGACGGTCGGCGTCTACGTCGTCGACGTACCCTCGACCAGCGGTCCGCAGATGGCGCTGCCGTTCCAGACGATGGCGTACCCGCTGGGGACCGACGCGCTCGGTCAGAGCATCCTCGCGCTCATCGTCCACTCGACGCCGTCGATGCTGCTGATGCTGGCCTCGGGCGCGGTGTTCACGACCGTCCTCGCGACGGCCGTCGGCACCCTCTCGGGGTACAAGGGCGGGGTCGTCGACCGGGTCCTGATGATCGTCAGCGACATCATGATGAGCATCCCGGGCCTGCCGCTCATCATCGTCCTCGCGGTCATCTTCTCGCCGCGGAACCCGCTGCTCGTCGGCATCATCATCTCGACGAACGCGTGGGCGGGGCTGGCGCGCTCCATCCGGTCGCAGGTGCTCACGCTCCGGGAGTCGAACTACGTGGAGGCGTCGCGCACGATGGGCGTCTCCACGGACCGCATCATCACCGACGACCTCCTCCCCAACCTGATGCCGTACATCCTGATGAACTTCGTCGCCTCCGGCCGGCGGGTCATCTTCAACTCCGTGGCGCTGTACTTCATCGGCGCGCTCCCGTTCAGCCAGCTCAACTGGGGCGTCATCCTCAACATGGCGTACCAGAAGGGGGCGCTCTACTACTGGGGCGGCATCCACTGGGTCGTCGCACCGCTGGTCACTATCCTCCTCATCACGGTGGGGCTCATCCTCTTCGCGCAGGGGACCGAGCGGCTGTTCAACCCCCGCATCCGGGCGAGACACAAGACGGGAGCCGCCGACGTCGAGAGTTCGGACCCCGCCGAGGACACCACCTCTCCCTCGACGATTGGCTAGCTCGGGGACCCCGAACACTCGGGGACAACTCGGGCGTCTGTGTGGCGCCCTCTCCGACCCCCGCCCCGCCGGCGCTCGACAGATTGATTAGTCGTTTCGCGCTGGTGGGGGTATGGGCAGTCCGAGCGCGGGACGCCGAGAGCGGTTCTGGGAGACCATCTGTCACCTCCGGGGCGCCGTCCGAATCGGCTTCTCGCTGGCGGTCACGCTGTTCCTCCTCACGCTGTTCTCGTTCCTCTTCGTTCCCCCCGCGTCCGCGACGTACGTCGTCTTGCAGGTCAACCTCCTCGTCCTCTCGGTCACCCTCGTCGGCCTCGCCGTTCCGCTCTACCGCTGCGACCGGGTGTAGCGGGGGGCGGTCGTGACGTGTCTGAAATCGAGAAAAACAGTATTGGTCGCGGAGCGGGACCCGGTGGCATGGGAGACAGAGACGACGTCGAGCGTATCGCCATGATTCAGCGACTCGACCCCGACCGAGTCGACGACTACCTGGAGGCACACGAGGACGTCCCCGCGGCGGTCTCGGAGGCGATGGCACGCGGCGGCGTCCGCCAGTTCCAGTTGTTCGTGGAGGGGGACCTCTCCATCGGCTACATCGAGGTGGACGACTTCGACGCCTTCCAGGACGAGTACATGGACGACCCCGAGTGCCGGGAGTGGGAGGAGCGCGTCGGCGAGTTCAAGCGGTCGGGCGTCGACGTCGACGAGGGGTCGATGCCGCTCATGGACCACGTCTGGTCGTTCGAGGCCGACGACGCGTGACCGTCGCGAGGAGCGAGCGGGCGCGTTTCCTGGACGCGCAGTTTTATGCGACGAGCTAGCATACCGGCGCGATATGGCTGAGATTACGATGGCAACCAACACGCATCCGGACGCGCAGTGGTTCGACGACGCGGGGTTCGGGCTGTTCGTCCACTGGGGCCTGTCGAGCGTCGCCGGCGACGTCGAAATCGGGTGGGGGATGGTCCGGGACAAACCCTGGGAGGACGAGGACGGGATGACGGGCGACCGGCAGGAACTCGTCGACGCCGAGATGCCCCCGGAGGAGTACTTCGGGCTGGCCGAGGAGTTCGACCCGGACGCGTACGACCCGGACCGGTGGCTCGCGGCCGCACGGGGGGCGGGCGTGGAGTACGCAGTGTTGACGACGAAACACCACGACGGGTTCGCGCTGTGGCCGAGCGAACACGGCGAGTTCTCGACGAGACAGTACCTCGACGGGCGCGACCTCGTGGGGGAGTTCGTCGCCGCCTGTCGACGGCAGGGCGTCAGGGTCGGCTTCTACTTCTCGCTGCCCGACTGGCGCTCCCCGGAGTTCCCCCGGCCGGAGACGTGGGACGACTACGCCGCCTCGCGCCGGCACCGGCCGGTCGAGGACGTCGAGGAACTCCGGCGCTTCGAGAACCACTTCGCGTACACCAAAGCGCAGGTGAAGGAGTTGCTCACCCGCTACGGCCGCATCGACCTGCTCTGGTTCGACCTCTCGGTCTGGGACCGGTCGGTCGACCACCGGATGGGCGAGTTGTACTCGCTGGTCCGCGCCGAACAGCCCCACGTCGTCGTGAACGGCCGGCAGGACTACACCCCGTTCGGCGACTACGACACGCCGGAGAACGAACTGCCCGACGAACCCATGGACGGCTGGTGGGAACTCTGTCAGGTCTGGGCCGTCCCCGGGTGGAGCTACCACGAGGACGAGCGGTACCGCGGCGTGGACTGGACGCTCGACCTGCTCTCGAAGACCGTCGGCCGCGGCGGGAACCTCCTGCTCAACGTGGGGCCGACCGCCGCGGGCGACCTCCCGCCGGGGGCGTACGAACGGATGGCGGCGCTCGGCGAGTGGATGGACCACAGCGGTCACACCGTCCGGGGCGTGGAGCGAGGGCCGTGGCCCGCACGTGCGCCGGTTCCGGTGACGCGCCGGGAGGGGGTCTGGTTCGTCCACGTCCTCGACGGGCACGACGGCCCGGTCGAGGTGCGCGACGTTCCCGACCCGACCGACGTCCGTCTCGTCCGTACCGGCGAGGAACTCGACGCCTCGTTCGAGGCGGAGGAGGGCCGAGTGGGGACGGTCACGTTCGCCGTTCCCGAGGGTCGGCGCGCCAGCCCGGACGAAGTCGTCGCCCTCTCGTGGCCCGCCTCCCACCACCACCTGCTGTGACTCCCTCGGCTCGGATTCGCTCTCGTCGTCGGAGCACCGGGTTCGAACCGCGTTCGTCGGTCGGCGTCGGGTTGCGTAGTTATAAGTACGGTTTCGAGAATGTGGGAGTATGGTCGGAACCACCTCCTACGACTTCGCCGGCGAGTCGGCCATCGTGACCGGGTCGACGAAGGGAATCGGTCGCGGCATCGCCGAGGGGTTCGTCGACGCCGGCGCGAACGTCTGTATCAACGCCCGGACCGAAGACGACGTGGAGCGAGCCGTCGAGGAACTGAACGGGGACGCGGAGGGACGAGTGATCGGCGTCGCGGCCGACGTCTCCGACCCGGCGGGCATCGAGAAACTCGTCTCGACCGCCATCGAGGAGTTCGGCCGGGTGACGACTCTGGTCAACAACGCCGCCGTGTGGCCCCGCGAGGAGTCGATGGTCGAGGCGACGCTGGAGGACTGGGACTTCGCGATGGACGTGAACGTCCGCGCGCAGTTCTACGCGTCGAAACTCGTCGCCGAGCACATGATCGCCGAGGGCATCGAGGGGAGCATCGTCAACCACACCAGCCAGACCGGCGACCGGCGGTCCGGGCCGCGCGGACTGTACGGCGTCTCGAAGACCTCGATAAACGGGCTGACGTGGCGGATGGCGCACGACCTGGCCGACCACGGCATCCGCATGAACGCCGTCTCGACGGACATGACCGAGAGCTACCAGCTCCGCTACGAGGCCGAGATGCTCGCGGAGGACGACCCAGACCGGACCGCGGACGACGTCCTCCGGGAGTGGGGCGACTCCGAACCGCTCGGGCGACTCGGTCGGCCGTCCGACATCGCCGACGGCGTGCTGTTCCTCTCCAGCGACCGCGCGTCGTACGTCGTCGGGAGCATCCTCCGCATCAGCGGCGGCGGCAACCTCCAGTGAGGTAGTTTCGGCGCCACCGTCCGCCGGCCGCGAACGGGCCGCACGCCTCCCCGTCCGAAGCGGCGACGCGTGCCGCCTACCGAGGATTCTTGTCGAACGTGTGTGACCGACCACCATGCCAGAGTACGAACCGTCCTGGGAGTCGTTAGACCGGCACGAGGTCCCCGACTGGTACCACGACGCCAAACTGGGCATCTTCATCCACTGGGGGGTGTACTCCGTCCCGGCGTGGGCGCCGACCGACGCCGAAATCGGGGGCGCGAACGCCTCCCCGTACGCCGAGTGGTACCCGTACTACATGTACGAGGAGGGCTCTCCGACTCGGGAGTACCACCTGGAGCAGTACGGCGAGGACGTCGAGTACGCCGACTTCATCGACGACTGGGACGCCGCCGAGTGGGACCCCGCCGAGTGGGCCGAGTTCTTCGCGGACGTCGGCGCGCGGTACGTGGTCCTCACCGGCGAACACCACGACGGGTTCCCGTTGTGGGACTCCCACTACGCAGAGTACGACGCCGCCGCGATGGGGCCGGAGCGCGACGTCGTCGGTGACCTCTGCGAGTCGGTCCGCGACCGGGGGCTGCGGTTCGCCGCCTCCTACCACGCCAACTACAACTACTACCAGCCCGGGTTCGAGGGTCGGTTCGGCCACCCGGACTTCGACCCGGGTGGACCCGCCGAGGAGGAGGGCGGCCCCGGGTCGGAGTACGTCGACTTCATGAACGCCAAGCACCGCGAACTCGTCCGGAAGTACGACCCCGACCTGCTGTGGTTCGACGTGCCGAAGGCGGACAGCGAGCACGCGCACGCGACGGAACTCATCGCCGACTACTACAACCGGGCCGCGGAACGGGGCAAGGAGGTGGTCGTCAACGACCGGGCGGCGACCGACGCCATCGGGCCGACCATCGACCCCGACGGCGACCGCCGCGACAACGAGGAGACCCACGGCGACTTCGTCACGCCGGAGTACGCCTCGTTCGACGAGATTCGCGACGGGAAGTGGGAGGCCTGCCGCGGCATCGGCCACTCGTTCGGTTACAACCAGGTCGAAGACGAGGACGACCACCTCTCGGCGGCGGAACTCGTCCACTCGTTCGTCGACATCGTCTCGAAGAACGGGAACCTCCTCATCAACGTCGGCCCCCGCGCGGACGGCACTATCCCGGACCTCCAGCGGACACCGCTCGCGGGCCTGGGCGAATGGCTGACGGTGAACGGCGACGCCGTCTTCGCCAGCCGTCCCTGGGCGGTCGCCGAGGACGACGGCGCCGACGTGGAGGTGCGGTACACCCACCGGGACGGCGACCTCTACGCGACAGCACTCGACTGGCCCGGCGACGACCTGACGCTCTCGGTCCCCGACCACGTCGACCTGACTGACGCGTCCGACGCCGCCCTGTTGACCGCCGACGGTGACGCCGACTGCGAGACGACGGTTTCGGGCGGGACGCTCCGCGTCGAGTTGCCCGCGCGGCCCGACCACGACCACGCCTACGTCGTCCGCATCGAGGGCGTGGAGAACCCGCGGGCGTAGTCCCGACCCGTCCCGGGCGAGCCGATTCGTCGCGCGGACCGCGCCGCCGTCGGTACCGGGTGTCCGGTTCGTCGACTCCGACCGCCGGGTCCCGATTCAGCGGTGGAGGTCGCGGAAGGTGCGGTACGAGAGGTACGCCAGGTCGCGCCGCGAGAGGCCCTCCATCGCGTCGACCCACGAGAGGCAGTCGTCGTAGGGCGCCCAGCTGTCCATCCACGGGTAGTCGGAGCCGAGTTGGAGCCGCTCGGGTCCGAACCACTCCAGCAGGTTCCGCACGTAGCCGTGGAGGTCCTCGTACGGCCACCCCTCATCCGAGGAGCGCGGGAGGGAACTGACCTTCACGGCGACGTTCCCGTGTTCGGCCAGGTCCGCGAAGGCGGTCCACGGCCCCTCGTCCGGCGCGGTGGTCTCGTCGGGCCACGCCATGTGGTCGACCACGAACGTCACGTCCGGGTGGTCGGCCGCGAGGTCGGTCACCAGCGGGAGTTGCTCCGCCTTCGGAAAGACGAACGCGCACGCGCCAGCGGCGGCGAGTTCCTCCCACACCGGTTCGAGCCGTTCGTCGGCGATCCAGTCGCCCGTCCGGTCGACGTCGCCCGGAATCGCGCCGTACTCGAGGGCGGCGTGGAACCGCACGCCGAGCATCCGGTCGTGGCCGACGACCCGGCGGACGTCCCCTCGGACGGTCTCCTCGTCGCCGAAGAAGTCCACGAGTCCGACCCCGTAGAGTCGGTCCGGGTGGGCTTCGATGCTCCGCATCGTGTACTCGTTCGCGCGCACGCCGCGCCCGTACAGCGGCGTGGTGACGATGACGGCCTCGTCGACGCCGACGCGGTCCATGTCGGCCACCAGGTCGGCGTGCGAGTACCGACCCTCCCACCCCGGCGGGAGCATCTCGGCGACCCAGGGGAGTTCGTCGCTGTCGGCACCCCACGCGTGCGTGTGCGCGTCTATCAGCATGGGTTGAACGGTCGCGCGACTCCGTTGTAAACCTTCACGCTGGGCGGTCCGCTCGCTCGCCGAGCGAGGACCGTCGGTGTGCTGCGCCCACGTCGGTACTCGTCTCGCCGGGGGTGTAGTCCGGCCGTCCCGGTCCGGGACCGGGGGGTGTCGACGAGGAGGCCGACCGCGTCGCTGCTTCGTCTCTCCGTCAGTCTCCCCGTCGTCGTTCGGTTCGACGGACGCTCCTACGGAAGCGTCGACCGCCGTCATCCTCCCGCGGCATCGGCCGTGAAATCATAATATGTGTGTGGTCTATCTATACATCTAATAACAGTAGTATACATCTTTAGACCCCCATCTTGGAGCGGAAGCGGACGACGACCCTCCTATCCCCAGAATCGCCGCCGGGCGTCCGCCCGACCTGTCGACCGACGCGTCGAGGATTTCATCAGTGTCCGGCATCCGACCGTCGGTCTCTGCCGTTGACTCCTCGATTCGCCGTCGGTCGTCCGGGCACCAGCGGTCCAGTGTCGCCTCCGGTGTTTTGGACTTCAGCTATCGATTCGAACACAAGACGAGATTCGATTATGTGTGTTGAAATTATACTATGGGCACCCTCTACCGCCGAGGAATCGCGTCGTCGCGACCGAACCCTGCGGTGCGGGGTGGCCCCGGGAGGTCCCACCCGCCCCGCCTGCCAGCGTCACCGGCGGCCGGCGTCGCTGTCGGCTCTCCCCATCCGCCGCCACCCGACCGTCCACGGTGAGAGCCTCTATCAACGACGAGTCACTTACGCGAACGACAGCACTTATCTGCTGGCCGGAAATCGCCCCTTACATGAGCGATACCGTGGGAGACGACGAGGAACAGACGACGGCGTCCGCCGAGGCCGACCCCCTGCGGGTCGGCATCGTCGGCGGCGGGTACATCGGGACGACGGTCGGCGAGGGGTTCGTCGACCACGACGATGCGCGCGTCGTCGCGCTCGCGGACATCGAC
Organism: Halorarum sp. SLYT50; assembly: GCF_059821265.1. Taxonomy (NCBI): domain Archaea; kingdom Methanobacteriati; phylum Methanobacteriota; class Halobacteria; order Halobacteriales; family Haloferacaceae; genus Halorarum; species Halorarum sp. SLYT50. The sequence continues at coordinate 212,672 of NZ_JCAMRW010000002.1, forward strand.
GAGTCGACCCTGGAGGAGGCCGCGGACGAACTGGGAGTGGACGAGGACGGGCGGTACACGGACTACGAGTCGATGCTCGACTCGGCGTCGCTCGACGCGGTGCTCATCGGGACCCCACACACCCTCCACTACGACCAGGTGGTCGCCGCGTTCGAGCGCGACCTGCACGTGCTCTGTGACAAACCGCTCACGACCGACCTCGACGACGCGCGCGACCTCGTCGAACGCGACGACGACCGCGAGGAGGTGCTGATGGTCGGCTACCAGCGTCACCTCTACCCGTCGTTCGTCGAGACGCGCGACCTGTGGAACGAGGAGGGACGCGAGCCGCGCTGGATAACCGCCGAGGTGTCGCAGGACTGGGTCGACCGCTTCGAGGACGCGTGGCGAATGAATCCCGACCTCTCGGGCGGCGGTTACCTCTACGACACCGGGAGCCACCTGCTCGACGGCGTGCTGTGGAGCACGGGACTCACGCCCGAGGCCGTCTCGGCCAACATGCACTTCGTCGACGAGGCGGAACGCGTCGACGGCCGGGCGAACGTCACCGTCCGGTTCACCAACGGCGCGACGGGTTCGTTCTCGCTGTCGGGCGAGACGCCGTGCATGCGCGAGCACGTCCGGATGTGGGACGAACAGGGGGCGGTCACGCTCGACAGTCAGGACTGGGAGCCGAACGAGTACGCCGAGATCGACGAGGAGAGCGGCGAGTACCGCCCCCGGCTCTCGCGGCACGACCAGCCGACGAAGGCAGAGGCGTTCGTCGACGCGATACGGACCGGCGAGGAACCCGTGGCGACGGCGATCGACGGCCTCCGCGTGACCGCAGTCACCGAGGCGGCGTACGAGTCCGCCCGCAGCGACGGGTCCTTCGTCGACATCGACCCCGACGACGTGGCTCTGGAGTAGCGAGAGCAGGGTAGACGACGCGCTCGGTTTCGGTTCCCGATTCCGCCGGGCGGCCGCGTTCCGGGACGCCCCACCGGACGGCTCGTCGTCCGACGCGACCGCGGGTTTATGAGGCCGGCGTCCGGTCTCTCGAGCCATGGGCGACCGCGCCTGCTACCGCGAGTTCTGTCCGGACTGCGACGCGGCGGTCAGCATCGTCGACGAGGAGTGCCCGGACTGCGGGCGGCCGCTCGAACTCGAGTGAGTCGCCTCGCTCACCGGCGACGAGAGCGAGGGAAGGAGCCGCCGATCCCCTCGGCCCTCGACGTATCACGAAACGGACGTTAGACATATCCGACCGCTCTCCGTCCACCAGTTCGGAATGGAGTACACGACACTCGGCTCGACGGGGATGGAAGTCTCGAAGGTCTGTCTCGGCTGTATGAGCTTCGGCAGCGGGGACGACTGGATGCTCGACGCCGACGAGGGGCGGGAACTCGTCGAGCGAGCCATCGACCTGGGGATCAACTTCTTCGACACCGCGAACGTCTACTCCTCGGGCGAGAGCGAGGAGATTCTCGGCGACGTCCTCGCCGAGTACGACCGCGACGAACAGGTGGTGGCGACGAAGGTCCGCTGGCCGGGCGCGAAGGAGCACCGCAACGCGGAGGGGCTCTCGCGCAAGACCATCGAGCAGGAACTCCAGCACTCGCTCGACCGACTGGGGATGGAGACGGTGGACCTCTACCAGATTCACCGCTGGGACGACGACACGCCCATCGAGACGACGCTCCGCGCACTCGACGACGCCGTCCGCCGGGGGCAGGTTCGACACATCGGAGCGTCCTCGATGTGGGCGAACCAGTTCCAGCAGGCGCTCCACGTCTCGGACCGGGAGGGGCTGGCCCGCTTCGAGACGATGCAGAACCTCTACCACCTGGCGTACCGCGAGGAGGAGCGCGAGATGTACCCGGTCTGCGACAGGGAGAACGTCGGCGTCATCCCGTGGTCGCCGCTCGGGGCCGGCTACCTGACGCGCCCGCACGACGAGTTCGTCACGACGACCCGCGCCGAACACGAAGTCGACTACGGGACGCCCTACCACGAGGGGCCGGCCAGCGAGGATATCAACGGCCGCGTCGAGGAACTCGCCGAGGAGAAGGGGGTCACGATGGCGCAGATCGCGCTCGCGTGGCACTTCCAGAACGACAACGTCGACGCGCCGATCGTGGGCACGTCGAGCGTCGAGCACCTCGAGGACGCCGTCGACGCACTGTCGGTCGACCTCTCGGACTCGGACGTGGAGTACCTCGAAGAGCCGTACCACCCGGTCCCGGTGTTCGGCCACGAATAGCCCAGATAGTACAGATAGAAAGAATAGGAGAAATAGCTGAGGTAGCATAGGTAGTACGAATATCTCCTATCCACGCTCGGGCTGCCCCGCTTACCGCACCGTGTACCCGCCGTCGATGACGACGGACTCGCCCGTCACGTACCACGCGGCGTCGCTGACGAGGTACACGGCGAGGGGTGCGATGTCCTCCGGGTGGGCGAACTCGTCGACCAGCATCTCCGAGCGCCACGTCTCCACGACGTCCTCCCCGTGGACGATGTTGTCGGTGAAGACGTACCCGGGATTGACGTTGTTGACGCGGACTCCGTGTTCGGCCCACTCCGAGGCTAGCTGGGTCTTGAACGCCTCCAGGCCCCCCTTCGACGCCTGGTAATCCACCTGGTGTTGGGGATAGTTGGCGACGAACGCCGACATCGAGGAGACGTTGAGTATCGCACCGCCGCCGCCCGCCTTCATCACATCGCCGGCGTACTTGCTACAGCGGTACGCGCCGGTCAGGTTCACGTCGAGCGTGTCCGCGAACTCGCTGACGGGTTTGTCCTCGACGGCGGCGTGGTGGACGATTCCGGCGTTGTTGACGAGGACGTCGACACCGCCGAACGCCTCGACGGTCGCCTCGACCATCGCCCGCACGTCGGACTCGCTGGTCACGTCGGTTCGGACGGCGAGCGTCTCGACGTCAGTCTCGGCCGCGATCTCCTCGGCCGCCTGCGCTCCCGACTCCTCGTCGCGGTTCGCGACGACGACGTCGGAGCCGACGTCGGCCAGGGCGTCCGCGATGGCCCGACCGATGCCGCGGTTCCCGCCGGTCACGATACTGGTCTTCCCGTCGAGTCTGAACGAGTCGAGTACGGACACAGACGGGCACCACGCTCCCGGTCACGATATATCCTCGCGCCGAGTGGTGGCGGGTGGAGTCGGGGACACCGAGCCGGACGTGACGAACGGACCTGCGTGTGCGGGCGCTCCGGGTTCGCTACCCGTCGATGACGACCGAGCCGTCGGAACAGGCGGTGACCCGGTAGCCGGCGTACTCGAACGTCAGGTACTGGTTCGGTCTCTCGCCACCGGCGTCGCCGAGCAGTTCGATGAGTTCCGGGTCGACGGCGTCGTGGAGGGGCGGGAGGTCGGTCGTCTCGACCCCCTCTCGAGCGGTTATCGCCTCGGTTATCGACGAGACGCTGAGGCCCTCGTCCGTCGCGTCGACGACGGAGCGTGCCGACGGGTCGGCGATTTCGACCTCCCAGCCGTCGTCCGCGTCGTCACCGGTGGCTTGCCAGCGCCCGCGAACGTCGACGCCGCTCGACGCGGCCTCGTCGACGAGGGTGGAGAGCGCCTCCCGAAACCCCTCGTCGCTCGCGACCGACCACCCGTTCTCGTCTTCGACGCCGTCCATGCACCGCGTCACGAGTTCGAGTGGTATCACTCACACGGTTTCGTGTTGCGTCGGCGTTCGTCGAATTCCGTCGCCGGCCGTCGAACTTAGCCTCCGCGGCGTTACGGCGCCGGGACCGGGGAGTCGTCGTCCGCTCGCTCGGTTCGGAGTCGCTCGGCCTCGTCAGCCGACACGGGTTCGTAGTCCTCGGCCGCTCGGAGAATCGCGGGAACCAGCTCCGGGTCGCCCGCGTTCGGGATGGTCGTCATTCCCTGCGAGAGCGCGTACCGGAGACAGCGTTTGACGTCGTCCTGCTCGTCGTACGGTTCGTACCAGGTGTTGTACGGCCGGTCGTCCTCGGGGACGTCGTCGGACCACGGTCGCTTCGCGAACGCCTTGATACAGAGCGTCCCGAGACCGCGTTCGTTCGCGAACTCGAGGACGGAGCGGTAGTCGTACTCCGGCCCCTCTCGGGCGTCGAGTGTCGCGTTGAACGGGAACATGACCGTCTCCAGTTCCGGGATGCGCCGTATCGCCGTCCGGATGACGCTGGGGTCGCCGTGGCTCGTCAGGCCGATGTGGTCGATTATCCCCTCCTCTCTCGCCTCCTCGAAGGCGGCGAGCGCGCCGCCGTGGTTCCCCTCGCCGGTCTCGCGGGACGACTCGCCCGTGATGCGGTCGAGTTCGTCGTAGCGAGTGACCGCGTGGAACTGGAAGAGGTCGATGTGGTCGACGCCCAGCCGTTCGAGCGACCGTTCGAGCGACCCCCACGCGCCGTAGTACGACCGTTCCTGCGTCTTGCAGCCGAGGAAGATCTCGTCGCGGTGTTCGTTCAGCTTCGGCGCGAGTTTGACCTCCGCGTCGCCGTACGAGGGAGCGACGTCCACGTGGTTCACGCCCGCGTCGAGCACCGACTCGACCATCTCGTCGGCCGCCTCCTGTTCGAGGTAGTTGAGCGCGATCGCGCCGAACGTGAGGAGCGAACTCTCGTGTCCGGTCTCGCCGAGTGGTCGGGTTTCCATGCGAAGGTGTGTGGAGCGCACGACAATAACCGTGTGGCCCCCTCGCGGCGCGGCGCCGCGAGCCGGCGGGTGCGCCGGCCGGGTCCGGGGAATCGGAGTCGGCGGGTACCGGGCGGCACCGGGCGTCCGGCGGGTTCTGGGCGTCCACGCGGGGGGAGAGCGCGGCGCTTACCGAGGCTCGGCCGCGTCGAAGCGCTCCCACTCGGCGCTCAGGGGCTCCCGGTCGTCGACGGCCTGGGCTTGCATCGCGTCGATTCTGGGGACGTCGGTCACGTTCGAGAACAGGACCACCACGGTGAGCGTCGTCGCCCGCCCGTTCGGCTCGTCGCCCGCCCGCACGTCGACGACGTCGGCCTCGTTCTCGAGCCAGTAGCGGCCGGTCTCGAACCCCTCCCGCGAGAGTTCCCGCGGCGGCCCCGAGAGGGTGACGAGCGCCCGGTCGGCGCTCGATATCTCGCACGGCAGCGTCAGCTTCGACCGGGCCGCCCGGCGGACCAGTCGGTTGAGCCTGGCGGCGTCGGTCGAGCCCTCCACGTCGTCGGCCTCGCGACCGGACGCCCAGGGGAGCAGGTCTCGCGCCGCGCGAACCAGCGAGCGGAGGCGGCCGGTCCGCGGCACCTCGACCGAGGCGTATCCGACGGACGAGACGCCCCCCGTGTCGAGCGTCCGTATCACGTCGCTCGGGTCCAGCCGGGTCTCGGGGGCCGACCCCCCGTCGCCTTCGCCGGCGGCGAACAGGGCGAAGAGCCGTTCCGCGAGCGCGACGTTCACGCGCTCGAACTCCGCGGCGAGTGCGTCCTCGTCCTCCCCGTCCTCGTCGCCGTTGTCCGTCGCGTCGGCGGTCTCCGGGTCCGACGAGTCGCCTGGCCTCCACTCGTCGTTGTCGAAGGCGATGACGTTGTCCGCCGTCTCGACGAACGACCGGAGCGACCGGGCGGCGGTGAGCGCCCGCCGCTGCCCCTCCGACGCGGCGGGGAGCACGCCGACGGCGTACACCGGTTCGTCACAGATGGACTGCAACCGGTCGAGGACGACCGCGCCGGCGCCACCCCCGGTCCCGCCGGCGAGTCCGGCGACCACCAGCACGCCGTCGGCCTCGTGGAACTCGACCCGGTCGAACGCGCGGACGAGTTCGTTTCGCTCGGTCCGGGCGACGTCGGCTCCGAGGTCGGGGTCGCCGTCGGTGCCCGACCCGTCGACCGCCTCGTGGACGTCGCCGATGGTCAACCGGCGCGGTTGGGGCACGCGCTCGGCCGCGTGAAACGTCGGTCCCTTCGAGTTGACGAGCAGCGCGTTCCCCCGGCAGAGGTCACGACCGGACGACGCTTCGAGGGTCAGGAGCTGATTGACGACGCGGCTCCCGGCGGCCCCGACGCCGACGGCCGCCAGCTTCACGGCCGCGCTCCCCGGGCGGGGCGTCCGCCCGGACGGTTGGCGGAGAGCACTGTCAGATGACCGGGTCGATCTTGCCCTGCTCGTCCGTGATCAGGTCGGTGATCTCCTCTTCTCTGACAGCGTCCTGTTCGGCGATCTTGTCCTGCGCGTCGACCGCCTGCTCCTGGATTGCGTCGATGCGGGGCGTCTCGGTGACGTTCGAGAGCAACACGACCGCCGAGAGCGCCGTGGCGTCCTCCCGCGGGTCGTCGCCCGCTAGCACGTCCACCGTGTCGACCTCGTTCTCGATCCACTCGCGCGCGCTCTCGAGTCCCTTCCTCGAGAGCTCCGACGGCGGCCCCGAGAGGACGATCAGCGCGCGGTCGGCGCTCGAGGCCTCACAGGGGAGGGTGAGCCGGGAGTTGACGGCCCGCCGGACGAGTCCGTTGATCTTCGCCGCGGGGGTCGACCCGCTCTCGACCTCCTCTTCGTTCCGGAACCGTCGCAGGAGACCGTCCTGGTCGTCGGCTCCCTCCACCGACGTCGACGCGTAGCCGATAGAGGAGACCCCGCTCGCGTCTAGCGTCCGCATGATGTCGCTCGCGTCCATCACGTTCTCCGCGACGGTCGGCTCGTCGTACTCCCCGGCGCCGAGCAGGGTGACGATGCGCGTCGCCAGTTCCCGGTTCATCCCCTCGTACCCCTCGCCGACCGTCTGGTTCTTCGAGCGCCAGGCGTCGTTGTCGAAGGCGATGAAGTTGTCCACGTTGGTGACGAACGACTGGAGCGACCGGGCGGCGTTCAGCGCGGGCCGGCCGCCCTCGTACTTCCCGGGGAGTACGCCGAGCGCGTACACCGGTTCGTCGTACATCTTCTGGAGTTCGTCGATGACCACCGGACCCGCACCGCTCCCGGTGCCGCCACCGAGCGACGCGCAGACCAGGACCGCGTCCACCTCGTGGATGTCCACGTCGTCGAACGCGCGTCGAATCTCGTCGATGTCGTTCTGAGCGACCTCCGCGCCGACCTCCACGTCCCCGCCGACGCCGTGGCCTTTGGCCTTCTGGTGCGTGTCGCCGATGAGGATTCGCCGGTCCTCGGGAACGTGGTCCGGTTTGGTGAGGTCCGTCCGCGCGGTGTTTATCACCAGCGCGTCCCGGCAGAGGTTCCGGTTGGTAAGCGTCTCGAACTCGACCATCTTGTCGACGATTTTGCTGCCGGCGTTACCGACACCGATCGTGCCTAGTTTCATGATGGGGTGTAGTGACCAGGTTGACCGGCGGTCGCCCCGAACGGGCCTCCATCCGCGAACCGACCGCCGCTTCGTGCACCCAGTTGAATACGTTCTCACCGCCGACTTGATTTATATCTTGGCCAATAGTTTTCAAATACGATACTCACAGCGGCGACGCGCACGGTTGTGGTACACTGATGTCACCTCCCGCTATTGTGCCAGTCCGGAGTCTCCCGGTCGACGATACTCGGTATATCGCATAGCGCTATACTGTATCCCGGAAACGACGCGACTACGGCGGACGCCGGGGAGCGAGGAGGGTCGTTGTCCGCGTCCACCGCTCCGGCGTCGAAGCGCCGTGCGTCGGTACGTCGACGCGTACTGACCGGCGACCGGCAACGACGTATCGGCGGTCGACCGTTCGGTGTCCGCTAGGGAGACGGGAGGAGTGAGAGCGGGACGCACCACCTGTCGGCTCTGGAGATTATCGTCTCCGTCGGCGAAGTAGACGACGGCTGGGGCGTGCTCCGCGGCGCGATAATGGGCCGATTATCACCGTCCGGCGCTCGTCGGTGGGGTCAGCTGGTGGCCTCGCAGGTTGAGTTCGCAACCCACACATGACAAAAAACATCCATCGGCAATTCTTTACTGTCCCGTCCGATTTACTTAGTCGATGCACGACAAGCGGATACTGGTGACCGGAGGAGCGGGGTTCATCGGGTCGAACCTCGCGAACCACCTCGCGGAGGCCAACGACGTGGTCGCGGTCGACGACCTCTACCTGGGGACGCCGGACAACCTCTCGGACGACGTCGAGTTCGTCGAGGCGAGCGTCCTCGACGACGACCTCCCCGCCGACGTCGACGTCCTCTTTCACCTCGCCGCTCTCTCGTCGTTGACCATGCACGAGGAGGACCCCCAGGCGGGCGTGCGCGTCAACGTCGAGGGGTTCGTCAACACGGTCGAACAGGTCCGCGCGACGGGGTGTGAGACGGTCGTCTACGCGACCACCTCCTCGATATACGGGTCGCGAACCGACCCCTCCTCGGAGGACGAACGAGTCGAGGCCCGGACGGGGTACGAGGCCTCCAAACTCGCACGGGAACGCTACGGGGAGTACTACGCCAACGCACACGACATGAACGTGGCCGGTCTGCGGTTCTTCTCCGTCTACCAGGGCATGCGGGGCGCCGAGGAGCACAAGGGCGAGTTCGCCAACATCATCGCCCAGTTCGCCGACGACCTCGCGAACGGCGAGTCGCCGGTCATCTACGGCGACGGCTCGCACACCCGCGACTTCACGCACGTGTCCGACATCGTCCGTGGCATCGAACTCGCCGCCGACCACGAACTGACCGGCGTCTACAACCTCGGTACCGGCGAGAGTTACAGCGCCAACCGGGTCGTCGAGATGCTCAACGACGAACTCGGTACCGACATCACCCCCGAGTACGTCGACAATCCGATTCCGGACGAACTGTTCGTCCACGACACCAAGGCGGACCCCAGCAAGATGCGCGAGGCGACCGGCTGGGAGCCGCGAGTGGCGTTCGACGAGGGAATCCGGATGGTGTGCGAGCCGTACACGTCGACCGAGTAGCCTGACCTCCGCGCGAAACACGGGGCTTCGTCCGCTCTCACCGACCGCGGATTGCCCGTACGCGCCATCCGGACCGCCCCGGTGCTCCGGTCGAGCCGCCTCCGACGTGTCTCACTCGACGTCGAACTCGTCCAGCCACCCGGTCACCGACGACTGGAGCGCGCCGGTCGTGCTCCCGAGGTTCAACAGCTGATACCCGTTTCGCGCTTTCTCGTTGACGTCCTCCATCCCGAACCCGAGTCCGCCGACCGGGACGCCGGCGTCGACCGCCGCCGCCCTGACCGTCTCGACGGCCTCCTGCACGGCCGGGTGGTCCGGTTCGCCCGGGTGACCGAGCGCTACCGAGAGGTCCAGCGGGCCGACGAAGACGAACCCGAGGTCGGGGACGTCGAGAATCGCGTCCAGGTCGTCGACGGCCTGCTGGTTCTCGACGGTGACGCCGAGGACGACCTCCTCGTCCTCGGTGGTCACGTAGTCGTCCGTCCGCCCCCACCGACTCGCGCGCGGGCTCGCCATGCCGCGTCGACCGGCGTCGCCGTCGTACCGGAACCGCGCCGCCCGCACCGCCTCGCGGACCTCCTCGGCCGTCTCCACGCGCGACAGGAACACGTTCCGCGCACCCGCGTCGAGTACCTTCCGGACGAGCGCGGGTTCGGTCACGGGGATGCGAACGAGCAGTTCCGTCCCCGTCAACTCCGCCGCGCGGAGCAGTCCCTCCAGGGTCTCGGCGTCCCACGGGCTCGGCCCGCCGTGTTCGAAGTCGAGCCAGACGAAGTCGAGGCCGAGTTCGCCGTAGAACTCGACCAGCGTGGGGCTGTACGTGTTGTCGAGGATGCCGAGCGCGACGTCGCCGGCGTGCAACTGCTCGCGGAGTCCGTTCGTCCGGGGTGACTCGTCCATGGTGCGCTATCGACCGCATCCTCGATAAAGCGCGCGGGTGGGACCCCCGTCCGCGTTCCCGACCGACGGCTCCGACGACCCGTCCCGGGTCAGGTGTCCGACCGAGCGACGCCGCCCTCGCCCGTCACCCGTTCGATGAGCCGCTCCGGAACCGCGTCGGCGTCCCCCGACTGTATCTTCCAGAGCGTCGCGTACAGTCCGTCGCCGGCGACCAGTTCGTCGTGCGTCCCGCGCTCGACGATGCGCCCGCCTTCGAGGACGAGTATCTGGTCCGCGTGCTTGACCGTCGACAGCCGGTGTGCGATGACGAACGTCGTCCGGCCGGCGGTCAGCCGCTCCAGCGACCGCTGGATGTACAACTCGGTCTCCGTGTCGACGGCGCTGGTGGCCTCGTCGAGGACGAGAATCTCGGGGTCGCGGAGCATCGCCCGCGCGATGCTCACCCGCTGTCGCTGCCCGCCCGAGAGCTTCACGCCCCGCTCGCCGATTCGGGTCTCGTAGCCGTCCGGGAGCCGCGCGATGAACTCGGCCGCCTCCGCCGCCTCCGCCGCCGCGACGACGTCCGCGTCGGTCGCGTCGAAGCTCCCGTAGGCGACGTTCTCCCGGACCGTCCCGTCGAACAGGAAGACGTCCTGGCTGACGTAGCCGACGTGGTCTCTCAGGACTCCGGGAGCGACGTCGCGGACGTCGACTCCGTCGATTCGAATCGCGCCCTCGGTGACGTCGTACAGCCTGAGCAGGAGCTTCGCGGCCGTCGACTTCCCGGCGCCGGTCGGACCGACGAACGCGACCGTCTCGCCCGGTTCGACCGTGAACGTCAGGTCGGTCAACACGGGGTCGTCCGCGTAGGCGAACCCCACGCCGTCGTACTCCACGCGACCGGTCACGCGGTCGAGTTCCACCGCGTCCGCGGGCGTGTCGACCGCGACCGGAAGGTCCATCAGCCCGAAGATGCGCTCGCCAGACGCGCGGGCGTTCTCGTAGGAGTCGACCAGCCGACCCATGCCCGCGAGCGGGTCGACGAACCGCTGGGTCATGAACAGGAACGTGACGAACTCCCCGACCAGCAGGTCCCCGGTGAGGAACGGCGGCGGGCCGGCGACCAGCCAGTACCCCCCGACGAGGAACGTCGCCGCGAACGCGACGCCGGCGAGTAAGTCCATCCCGGGCTGGTAGAAGTACTCGAGCCTCGCAACCGCCCACGTCCGGAGGTAGTACTGCCAGGAGGCGTCGGTGACCCGGCCGTCCTCGTAGACGGCGGTGTTCGTGGTCTTGATGACTTCCATCCCGCTCAGGTTGTTCTCCAGGCGCGTGTTCAGGTCCCCGACGCTCCGGCGGAGCGCCCGGTAGAGCGGCCGGACGGTCCGCATGAACCAGAGCGTGAACGCCGCGAGGAGGGGGACGGCGACCAGCGTGACGAGCGCGAGCTGCCAGTTCAGGTACAGCAGGACGCCGGCGATGCCGAGGACGGTCACGACGAGTTGAACCGCCCCGCTCACCGTCCCGTTGAGGAACGAGCGGAGGTTCCGCACGTCGTTGTTCAGCACGCTCATCACCTGCCCCGTCTGCTTGTCGTCGAAGAACGCCATGTCAAGCCCCTGCAGTTTGCGGTACGCGTCGGTTCGGACGGCGTGCTGGACGCGGTTCGAGAACAGCGACAGGCTGACCCCCTGCGTCCACCCGAACGCGACGCTCGCGACCAGTGCGGCGACGATGGTGACGACGGACAGCCAGAGTCGCCCCGTCGCCGTCACCGGGAGCCACTCGTGGGGTACGAGCGGGAACCGGAACGGCGCGTCGGCGTTGAAGACGGAGTCGATGGCGACTCCGAGCACCAGCGGGGGAACGAGTGCGACCGACCGGGCGAACAGACTCGTCACCAACCCGACGACGAACAGGTGGATGTCGGACCGCCCGTAGACCCCGAACAGTCTGACCATCGGGTCGTCCTCTCCCCGGTACGCGTCGAACGGGTTGGGTTCCGCGCGCTCCGTCACTGCGAGTTTCCTCCTGCACCGGCGCGGGGCGAACGACCTCCGGGCGCTCGTGGCGTGCCGACTACCGTCGCGTCGGACAGGGGCTGCCGGGGCCGCGACCGGAGACGGGTGTGGGGGTTCATCAGGTGCGTCGAACGTCCGCGCCCTCCCCTCCGAGAACGCGAGCGGGAGTCGGCGGGTCGCCTTACCGGTAGGTGGCGCTCGGCCCGTATAACCCGCGCGCCAGACCGTGCGACCCGGGACTCGTTCCCGGTCGATTGCCGCTGTTGTACGAGGAACGCGGAGCCCAGCCCCGATTCGGCCCGCGAAAACGTTCGAAACGTTTCGATTGCTTCCCGGAATAGGGAATGAATTAACTCCGACCCGGACGCTCAACCGCTGCCTAAACGGACGGTAGTGAGTGTACTACAATAGTGAGTGAACGTCTCCAAGTGGGTATGTCTCGGTCCATCGACTCGGCGTACCTCGACGCCGAACGTGAGGTGCTGACGAGTCCGTACCGCCGCCGCGTTCTGCTCGCGGTCTCGGACCACGACCCGCTGACCGGGGACGAGATGACGACCGACGCGTTCGTCTCCGGCGAGTTGAACGACGACGACCCCGACGTCCTCCAGTTGAAGTTGATCCACACGCATCTCCCCCGACTGGCCAAGGACGGCTACATCGAGTGGGACCCCGATGCCGAGACGGTTCGTCGCGGACCGAACTTCGACGACATCGCACCGCTCCTCGAGTCGATGGTCGGCCGCGAGGAGGGACCGCGGGTCGGCCGGTCCGAGTAGCGGGCGAGGGACTGGACACCCTCGGGCCGCTCCGGTGAGGGCAGAAGTGACTCGACACCGGTACGGCGACGTGCGGACCGCCGCGTCCTCTGTGACACCCGGCCCACTGTCGCGTCGGCTCGTGCGTCGGTTCAGACGACCGGTATACCTCCCCGTGCGTCGAGTACTGCCCCTTCGACGGTCGTGTTCGCAGTGTCCGCGCGACCTCCGCTTGACGGCGGTGGCCGTCCCGTCAGCGCCTCCGGGGCGTCCTGCGGAGGAGAACGTCCGCTTCGACCCGAGCGTCGACAGCCGCGCGTCTCCGTTCCACCGTCGCTCCCGGTGAACGGTCGCGTCGGTCGTTTACTCCTCGCGCGCCAGCCGTTCGTACTGCTCGGTGATCCGGGTCGTACAGGACGAACAGCAGACCACGTGACAGTCCCCGTTCTCGACTTCGACTGCCCCGCCGTCGTCGCTGACGGTGTTCCCCTGGACCGTACAGACGAGCCCGACCGTCCCCGTCATCCCGAGCTGTGGGCTCCACCGCGGCTCGGCGCGCGGTTCGACCGTCCACTCGCGTCGGAACCTTCCGCGGAGAAGTCGGCGAGCGACTCGTCTAGTTCGCTCGCATCCATGTGTACGACCGTCAGGACGGTTCCCCCGACGCTCCGGTGGGCGTGTTCGACGGCGCCCCGTTCGGCGAGTCTCGCGGAGCCGCTCGACCCGGTTCGAAACCGTGGATACGGAGCGTCCGACCCCCTCGGCGATGCCGCGAAACGGCGCCGCGCGTCCGGTGTGCGGGACAACAGAGCGGACGGGTGGGGACGCGCTCAGCGGAGTCGTCCGAGCAGTTCGTAGTCGTGGTCCGGCGTGTACCGCCGGAACAGTAGACTGTTCATGAGCACCGACACCGACGAGAACGCCATCGCGCCCGCCGCGAGCACCGGCTGGAGCAGACCCAGCGAGGCGAGCGGGATCATCGCCGTGTTGTACCCGAGCGCCCAGAACAGGTTCTGCTTGATCTTCGCGAGCGTCCCCTCGCTGATCCGGATCGCCTTCACCACGTCGACCGGGTCGTCGCGCATCAGCGTCACGTCCGCCGCCTCGATGGCCACGTCCGTCCCCGACCCGATGGCGGTCCCGACGTACGCGACGGCGAGCGCGGGCGCGTCGTTGACGCCGTCGCCCACCATCATCGCCTTCCGCCCTTCGTCTTGGATCGCCTCGACCGCGTCCGACTTGTCCTCGGGGAGCACCTCCGCACGGACGTTCTCGGGGTCGATACCCACCTGCTCCGCGACGGCGCGGGCGGTCCGCTCGTTGTCGCCCGTGATCATCATCACGTCCGTCCCGCGTTCACGGAGCGCCGTCACGGCCTCTTTCGCGCTCTGCTTGACCGTGTCGGCGTCGGCCACCACGCCCACGAGTTCGCCATCGTAGGCGACGAGCATCGCGGTCTTGCCCTCGTTCTCGAGACGCTCCATCGTCCCGGCCGCCGGCTCGGGGTCGACGCCCTCGTCCCGGAGTAGTTTGCGGTTCCCGACGAGTACCTCCTCCCCCTCGACGGTCGCGCGGACGCCGTGACCCGGGACGTTCTCGAACGACTCGGCGTCGGCGACGTCGAGGCCGCGTTCCTCCGCTCCGGCGACGATGGCCTTCGCGAGCGGGTGTTCGCTCCCGCGCTCGGCGCTCGCGGCCACGCGGAGTACCTCGTCCTCGTCGACCTCACGCTGTTCTCGAGTGGCCATCCGTCCGCCGTCGGCTGCCGTCTCGCCGCCGTCGGCGAGCGGTTCTCCATCGCCGTCGACGGAGCCTCCGTCTGCTCGTTGCGTCTCCGACGCGACGCTGTCGAACGCGACCACGTCGGTGAGGCTCATCTCACCCTCCGTGAGCGTCCCCGTCTTGTCGAAGACGACCGTGTCGACGTCCTTCGCGCGTTCGAGCACGTCGCCGCCCTTGAACAGCACGCCGTTCTGTGCCCCGATGGTCGTTCCGACCATCGTCGCCGCGGGCGTCGCCAGCCCCAGCGCACAGGGGCACGCGATGAGGACCGACGACGCGAACACGACCACCGCGAACTCGAAGACGGAGAGCGCCGCCGGGCCGCCACCCACGAGCCCCCACAGCGGGAGCGAGCCGACGAACCCTGCGAGCGCCTGCGGGAAGAGATACCAGACGCCGCCCCAGAACAGCGCGTTCAGGATGACGGCGGGCACGAAGTACGCCGAGATGCGGTCGGCGAGGTTCTGAATCTCGGGCTGGCGCGACTGCGCCTCCTTGACCGTCTGGACGATCTGCTGGAGCGCCGTGTCCTCTCCCACCTTCGTCGCCTCCACGACGAGCACGCCGTTCTCGTTGATGGTCGAACCGACCACCTCGTCGCCCTCGCTCTTCTCGACCGGGACGGACTCGCCGGTCACCATCGACTCGTCGACCGCGCTCTGGCCGTCGACCACGACCCCGTCGGTCGGGACCTGTTCGCCGGGACGGACCTTCATCCGGTCACCGACGTCCACGTCCTCGATGGGGACCTCGCGTTCGGTGCCGTCGTCGTCGACGAGCGTCGCGGTGTCCGCCTCCATCTCCAGGAGGGTGCGGAGCGCCTCGCTCGCCTGGCCCTTCGAGCGGGCCTCGAGGTAGTTGCCCAGCGTGATGAACACGAGGATGAGCGCGGCCGTGTCGAAGTACAGTCCCTCGGCCGCGAGCACGCCGAGCAGTGCCACGAGGGAGTAGACGTACGCCGTGGACGACCCCAGCGCGATGAGGACGTCCATGTTCGCCGTCCGGTTCTTCACGAGCGCCTTGTACGAGTTCCGGTAGAACGGCCACCCGAGCACCACCTGGACGGGGGTGGCGAGCGCGAACTCGACCCAACCGAACTCGACACCGAACACCGTCTCGGGGAGGACCGACCCACCGAGGAGGAGTTTCTCGACGAGGAAGAACAGCAGCGGTACCGACAGCGCCGCGCCGAACAGCGTGAGCCGGAGCTGCTTCCGTATCTCGGCTTTTCGAGCGGCGTCCCGCTTGTCCTCGGCCGACTCGCTCGTATCGTCGTCCTCGCGGACGGGCGAGTAGCCGGCCTCTTCGATGGTGTCGTAGAGCTCCGAGAGCGTCGCCTCCGCCGGGTTGTACGTAACTTGCGCCTCGTCGGTGGCGAAGTTGACGTCGGCGCCGACGACGCCCGGGGTCTCTTCGAGCGCGCCCTGCACGGTCTCCGAGCAGTTCGCACACGACATGTCGGTGATGCCGATAGTCACCGTCTCCTCGACCGGCGAGTACCCCGCGTCCTCGATTGCGACGTAGATATCCCCGAGCGAGACGACGTCCGGGTCGTACTCGACGGTCCCCTCGTCGGTGGCGAAGTTGACGTTCGCCTCCGAGACACCGTCGAGGGATTCCGTGGCATCTGTGACCGTCTGGGAACAGTTCGCACAACTCATCCCCCGAATATCGATGCGGCTTCGGCGCTGACTCATTACTGGACTATACGTACTCCCTACTCAACCGATTTGTCCTTTCGATACCACAGCTACGGGGGGAGAATACCTTCGAACACGAACCCCCGTGGCGCTTCGTCTCTGTCGAACGATTCAGTCGGCTCCCTGCTGGAGTTGCTCGTACTTCTCTTCGAACCGGGTCTCACACGAGGGACAGCAGAACTGGTAGAGGTCGCCGTCGATGTGGGCGGCGGTCCCCTCGCTGTCGACCGTGTTGCCGCACTGGACGCAGGTGAGCGCGAACGCCGTCTCGCCGAGCGTCGGCGACCAGTCGGCGCCCGACAGGAGCGTCACCTCGAACTCGACGGGTGCGTCGTCGCCGAGCGTGTCGGCGAGCCAGTCCGCCACGTCCGTGTCGGGGACGCGGGCGTAGACGACGAGGTCCGCGGTCGCGGTGGTGAAGACGTGTTCGACCGCGCCCGTGTCGAGGAACGTCTGCTTGAGCGACCCGATGGACTGCCCCGCTGGAATCGGAAGCGAGACCAGTACGGGAACGCCTTCCTGGAGCTGTGAGCGGTCGATGTCGAGCGTGAACCGACGGACGACGCCCGTCTCCTGGAGCCGAGCGACGCGGTCGGAGACCGCCGGCGGCGAGAGGTCGACGATCTCCGCGATCTCGCTGTAGGGACGGCGCGCGTCCGCCATCAGTAACTGGAGGATCTCGAGGTCTGTCTCGTCGAGGTCGCGCATACCGCTTCGATGGGGCGCACAACCAAAAGCACGCTGGTGGATTGACCTTGTATCCCACAGCACGACGGCTCACTCGACGAACGATCGAAGGCGAAATCCGAACGAAACTCCGGGACGTATCGAACGGGTATGAGGACCGTCGTCACCGTCGAGGGAATGCCGTGCGGACACTGCGAACGGACCGTCGAGGAAGCAGTCCGTGAGGTGGGCGGCGTCACCGACGTGCACCTCGACCGCGAGACGGGACCAGTGAGGGCCGACGGCGTCGTCGACGAAGTCGAACTCGTCCGTTCTCTCGAGGGCGAACTACCGAACGATGCAGGAGAACCTCGTGTGGGCGACCGGGTACAACGTGTTCGCCCTGCCGCTGACAGCGGGCGTGATCGCGCCGATCGGAATTCTGCTCTCGCCGGCGGTCGGAGCGGTGTGCGTGTCGCTGTCGACAATCGTCGTCGCGGTCGACGCTCGCCGGCTCGCGGGGGTCGACCTCACGGCGTGACGGTACTCGCCTCGTGAGCGAACCGGCGGTCGCGGACGGGTTCTTCGGTCCCACGCGTCGTCTCGGAGACGCCGACCGGGGGTCCACCGGTTTCCCTCGCCGCGAGACGGTCCCAAGCGAGTCGCGGCCTACCGCTCCGACGGAGCCTTCTCGTACGCCTCGAGTCGGTCGTACTCTTCGGTCGTGATGGGAAGGACCGTGCCGTGTTTGTACCTGTAGGGGAACGTGAACTCGTCGTCGGCACGCACGAACTCCTCCTCCAGGGAATCCGCGACGAACGGGACGTAGCCCTGTGTCTCCGGACGGCCGCCGTAGTAGTCCAGAAACAGACACCACCGTCCGTCCTCGAGTCGTACGGCGGTCGGCCCTTCGTACCGTCCCTCCTCCAACCCCTCCATGCTCCGGTCGAACGCCGTCACCCGGTCGAACGGCCCAGTGGGACGCTCACCCTTCAGAAGGACGATTCGGGCGGGGTTCGCTTCGCTCTTCAGGAAACAGTAGTAGGCCCCGTCCTCCTCGTACATCGCGGAGTCGATGACGCCGCTGTCGTCTTTCCGATACAGCAGCTCCGGTTCCGAGAACGCGTCGAACGCGTCGGTTCTCGCGTAGTATATCGCCTTG
Organism: Halorarum sp. SLYT50; assembly: GCF_059821265.1. Classification (NCBI taxonomy): domain Archaea; kingdom Methanobacteriati; phylum Methanobacteriota; class Halobacteria; order Halobacteriales; family Haloferacaceae; genus Halorarum; species Halorarum sp. SLYT50. Next base: position 230,487 of record NZ_JCAMRW010000002.1, read on the forward strand.
TCGCCGAAATCGTTGCTGCTGTGTGACGACGACCAGTGGACGATGTACCCGTCGTTCTCCCCGTCGTAGACGACGTCCGGCGCCCAGAGACAGCCGAAGCGCTCGTCCCCGAGTTCGACCATCCGCTGTTCGGACCAGTCTACCAGGTCTTCGGACTCCCACATCACCAGCGAGTTACTCCCGTGACGGCTGATCTCCCCCCACGAGTGGTCGTACTGATTCGGCATCCCGTACGCCAGACTGAGGTCCGTCGCCAGTATCACGAACCTCCCCTCCTCCGTTCTGATAATCGTGCAGTCCCTGACGCCCTTGTCGCCCTCGTAGCTCCAGAGGACGGGGTCGCCTCCGTTCACCGCCTCCCAGCGGAACCCGTCCCTACTTATCCCGAAGTACACCTGCTCACCGTCCGGTGTCCGTTTCTCCTTGAAGTGAACGAACAGGTACGCCTGCATGTGTGTCGGCCGTTCTCGGGTAGGGAGGGTATGCCTTCCTGTTTTCGTGACCCGCGAAACTGCTCGACGACTCCCTCGCTCCCCTTCGATACACCTGACAGTACGAGCGGGGTCGCTGGTGCTCACCGACTCGGCGCCCGTCGCTTCGCGATTCGTTCGACTACGAGGAGTGTCCACTCGCCAGGAACGAACGTGTACACTGTTCCGACGCGTCGACAGCCGGTTTCGAGAATCCCGCTCTCCCCCGCTCAGGCGTGAGCCGAGTAACCCGCATCCTCGACCGCTCGGACGAGTTCGGACACGTCCGCGTTCCCTGTCACGGTTGCTTCCCCGGTTTCGTTGTCGGCACTCGCGTCGGTGACCCCGTTCACACCGCGGAGCGCCTCCTCGACGGTTTGTTCGCAGTGCCCGCACGACATTCCTTCGACGGTGAGTGTCGTCACACGTTCCACTACGGAAGGCTACCTTATGCGGGTTTTCCTTTCGAATCATCGGCGTGGTCCGACTGGACCGTTGGATTCTAAGACGAGTCGCGCCCTCTCGGTTGCGTAATACGGTATCGGCGAGCGAACTCACCACCGGTTCGTGGCCGGAAGAGCAACCCCGTTCTCCTCCGTCTCGGGAGGGGACGCGACTACTGCTCGGATGCCAAGCGTTGGTACTCGTCCGTGATCTGCGTCGCACAGGCGGAACAGCAGACCGCGTGTCGGTCACCGCTCTCGATCTCGACCATCTCACCCGTGTCCGTAATCGTCTGCCCGCAGACCGTACAGACGAGACCGAACGCCCCCGTCACTCCGAGTCGGGGCTTCCACTCCGAGTTGGCGAGCGGTTTAGCTTCCCACTCCGCACTGGAAAACGTCTCCGAGAGTTCGCCGAGCGTCTCGTCCAGTTCGGTCGCGTTCATCCGGGCCGTTGCCACGATCTGCCCATCGACCCCGCGATGTACGTGTTCGACGGCGTCGTGGTCCGCGAGTTCTGTCGTGAGTGACTCGGCGTTCGCCGGCGACGCGTGTACTGTGAGGAGACTGCCGTCGTCCGTCGCCAACGTCGACTTGTCGATGTCGACGGTGAACCGACGGATGACGCCTCGTTCTCGAAGCTTGTCGACTCGACTGGAGACCGACGGCGCGGACAGTCCGACGTCGTCTGCGATTCCGCGGAACGAGCGCCGGGCGTCTTCCAGGAGGAGTTCGAGGATCCGTCGGTCGGTCTCGTCGAACGACGACATCGGTGGTCAGTCGCCCCCCGATGCAGTTCCGTTCATCGCACTGGGGTCACTCATTCCTTCTTTGACTCCGTAGTTGACGGCCAGGACGTTGACCGGCCACGCGACGAGGAAGCCGATCGACAGCGAGAACGCGAGCGCCGACCAGTACGGCAGGTCGCCCATGTGTGCCTCCGTCGCCTGCTTGAACCCGACGCCGTCCTGCATCAGCGGGCCGATCGTGAGCGCGTAGCCGAACAGGTACGCGAACCCGAACGTGACCGCCGCCACCCATCCGACGCTGAGCGCCAGGACGCCCTGTGCGAGTGTGATGCCGACGACTTCCCCCGCCCCACATCCGGAGTAGCAGTGGCTCGTCGAGCGGAAGCCGCGTCGCCACAGCGAGTCGTGTGGGATCTGTGTCCGACCGCTGTACCAGTACACGCCCAGACCGAACGGGCCGGAGTAGAGTACGACGAGCGCCCAGACGGCTTTCATCATCGAGGAGAGTTTCTGGTTGTTGGTGTGGAGGTCCCACCAGAGGACGGCCAGACACACGACTACCAGCAGTGCCCATCCTCCGACGACGAGCGGGTCTGAGAGGAGGGGGACGAGCACCTCGCGAGCCGGCTCGAACCACCCTTCCAGCTGTGCGGCGAATCCGCTCCGGTCACCAGTCGATTGAGCGAGTATCGGCTCGATTCCGGTGACGTGTCTCATCTCTCCGTGTACGTTCTCGCGCATCGTTTATTCCGCTTGTTGCTTCGATTCTGAAGTCGGTACCCAATACTACGGCAGAATCCAACTCGACTCGAGCAGGTACTGCGGTGGCTGTTATCCTCTGGGCCGGTTCCGGTCGTTCTACCCCGCTCAATTCGGGTTGCATCCGAAGAACCTACCCTGCGAGCGGCTCAGGTAGTAATGCTTTAACCGCACAATATTCTATTGAAGAGTACGATGCCAATCGAGACCGACGAGCGTTCGTCTCACTCGCGTGACCGCTCCGGAGACGCGGTCGATACGACCGAACCACGCGGCTCGGTCGGACCGACGCGTCGACGAGTTCTCCGCTCGGTGGTCGGTGCGGCGGCGCTCGCTCTCGCTGGGTGCTCGTCGGTGGTTTCGCCCGAGTCGGGTCCGGAGCCCTCGCCGAACGGGACGACCTCTCCCTCCGAGACGCTCGCTCCCGACGAGACGGTCCGGCTTCGGGCCACGACGGACGCGCCCGCTGTCGGGGACGAGTCGTCCGCGAGTAGTTGGACGTACGACGGTCGACTCCCGGGTCCCGAACTCAGGGTCGCGGAGGGTGACGTTCTCGGCGTCTCCGTCGCGAACGACCTCCCCGAGGGGACGACCGTGCACTGGCACGGCGTCCCGGTCCGGAACGCGATGGACGGAGTGCCGAACCTCACGCAGGCGCCTATCGACTCGGGGTCCACGTTCGATTACACGTTCCGAGCGGAACCGGCGGGGACGTACTTCTACCACAGCCACGTCGGCCTCCAACTCGACCGCGGGCTCTCGGGCCCCTTGATCGTCGAGGAGTCCGACCCGCACGTCGAGTACGACCGCGAGTTCACGCTCGTCTTCGACGACTTCCTCTCGAGCGAACCGGAGCCCCCGGAGGGGTTCGGTAGCGGTGGTGGAATGGGCGGCGGACCCGGCGGGATGGGCGGCGGTATGATGGGCGACGTGCGGCCGTCGTACGACAGCCTGCTCGTGAACGGCCGAGTGCCGTCGGACCCGCCTTCGCTGTCGGTCGAGGAGGGCGAGCGGGTGAGACTCCGGTTCGTCAACGCGTCGAGCGCCACGACGTTTCAGGTCGCCGTCGCCGGTCACGAACTCTTGGTCTCGCACGCCGACGGCCGCCCCGTCGCGCCGGTCGGGGTGGACTCGTTCGTCTTCGGCGCGGGCGAACGGTACGACGCGATCGTGACTGCCGACGCACCGGGCACCTGGGAGATTCGCGGGGCGGCCGTCGACGGGAACGAGCGTCCGGCGAGGGCGGTGCTCAGCTACGAGGGGAGCGACGGCTCCCCGACGCCGGTGGAGTCGTTCGGCCACCGACTCCGGTACTCGGACCTCCGCGCCCGGTCGCCGCTCGACGGAATCGACGGGCGGCCGGACCGGACGTTCGACCTGACGCTCGCGGCGGGGGGCGGCCGGTCGTACACGTGGACCATTGACGGACAGGCGTACCCGGACGCCGACCCCCTCCAGATCGCACGGGACGACCACGTCCGCGTCCGGATGGTGAATCGGAGCCCCGTATTGCACCCGATGCACCTCCACGGCCACTTCTTCCAGGTCGGGGACGCGGTCAAGGACACGGTGCTCGTTCCGGGTCACATGGGGGAGGTCACGTTCGACTTCGTCGCCGACAACCCCGGCGACTGGCTGTTCCACTGTCACAACCTCTACCACCTCCACGCGGGGATGGCCCGCGTCTTCGAGTACCGGTAGTCGACTCGGATTGATTCGTGTCGAGCGACGAAACTCACTCGGTTCTCGGGTTCGGAGAACCGGACCCACGGTATATCCCCGTGCCGCACCTATCTATGGATAGGTGAGAAGAGATGACTTCGACGAAGCGGTTACTCGGGTGGCTCGTCGGCGCGTTCGCCGTGCTGACCGTACTCGCGTTCGCACTCGCGATGGGAGCCGGGGGCCGGACGGCTGGCGGCTGGTGGATGCCCCACATGGGCGGCGGCTGGATGGGTGTGGGAGCGTGGGGGTTCGGGATGATGTTCGTCGGCCTCCTCTGGATGGTCCTACTCGTCGCACTCCCCGTGGCGTTCGTCTACTGGGTGGTCACCGAACGCGAGTCGTCTCGGTCCGACCCGGCGATGGAGAGCCTGCGCGAACAGTACGCCCGCGGCGAGATCGACGACGACGAGTACGAGTCCCGCCGGCGTCGCCTCTCCGGACAGTGAGGCGTGCCCCGGTCCGGTCGTCCCTCGCGACGTGCCCCGACCAAGTCCGAACTGACCGTGCGGGACGACCGCTCGCTATGACCTGCGTCGCTTCGCGAGGGCGTCCACGGCAAGCGCTCGAGCGAGGCCGTTCGAGCGCCCCCTGGAGGGCGAGCACTCAGGAGGCTCGCTCGGCGGACGCCACGTACTGCTCGCTCTCTTCCGGCCGGTCGCTCGACACCGGCACCGTCCGCTGTTCGTCCGGGTCGAACTCGGTCGCCTCGGACGTCGTCGTCTCGAGTTCGTTCCCGTCCCCGTCGTAGAACGTTACCGTCACGCGTCCGCTCGTTGACTCGCCGGTGTTGTTGACGACGGTGACGTCGAGCGTCTCGTCGGCGTCGTCGGAACCGGGACGCGTGGTGACGACGACGAACTCCTCGCCTTCGCCGTTGAGCGACTCCCGGAAGAGTCGGATTCGGTTCCGCGCCGATTGGAAGTACTCGTCCGCCTCGTCGGTCCCCTGCTCTTGGAGTCGGAGGAGTTCCTCGTCGGCCTCGTCGAGTTTCCCTTCGTCGCTGCTCACGTCGCGGGCGGCGTACTCGTCGAGCAACCGGAGGATGTTCTGCCGCTCGTCGCTGATATCCGTCTCCGATGCGTCCTGTGCCCGTCGGAGGTCGTCTCTGATGTCGAGTATCTTCGGTAGTCCTGTCATGGTTGATGGGTATTCTCGTGCCCGTGTTTCCGGACGACCCGGTCGAACGTGGGTGCTGTGGCCGTTTCCTCTCTCGTCCTTGAGCGCGGGAGTGGAGCGAAAGAATGGATACTTGAATCCGAGGCCGCTTCCGGAACTGGTGGGGGTCGCTTGCTCCGACCGCTCAGACCATGCTGCGGCAGCTCTCGGCGCACTCCCGGAGCACCTCGGCACAGGCCTGACAGTGCTCCGCATCGTGGCGTTCACACTCCTCGGCACACTCCTCGCAAGCGCCCGCACACGCCTCGGCGAGAACGGAACTGTAGTTGGACTCGCGGGCCATGAACCGCGCGTGCAGCGAGGCGATGTCGGCGACGTCCCGACAGAGTCGGGCACACTGCTCCATTTCCTCGTCACCGAGACACTCGTCGGCGCACCACTCACACGTCGCGGCGGCTTCGAAACATATCTCGACGCACTCGCGGCTCTCTTCGTCCAGGTGATCGACGTTCGACAGCGTGTCTTCGAGGGACGTTGCGTCCCCTAATTGGGATGCCTGCTTTTCCTCGGTTGTGGCTCCGGTCGTGAGGGCGCTCCCGGCGGGGCCGACGGAGGCGTTGGAGCGGTTGGTCACGGCGTCGGCCGTCTCGCCGGGGACAGTTCGGTGTCGTGAGCTGTAGCGGTTAACGTTCGAAAGAAAAACCCGGCCGAGACGATACGATCCGAGTCACAAGCAGGTTAGGTGGGTAGCCCGTAGTCGTACATCCATGGACGAGACGGAGTACGCGATCCTGCTAGTCATCGCGGCGATCACGGTCGGCATCGGCGTGTTCACGACGAATCAACCGCTGGGACAGTTCTTCGTCGAGAGCACCCGACAGTTCGCGACCACGACCGTCGCGATGGCGTGGATCACGTGGTGGGCGCTCGTCGTCGGGTTCGCCATCGCGGGCGGGGTGGAGGCGTGGACCTCTGACGAACAGGTCGCGGACCTGCTGGAGGGTCACGGCCTCCGCGAGATCGGGTACGGCTCGCTGTTCGGGTTCGTCTCCTCGTCGTGTTCCTACTCCGCCATCGCCACGGCGAAGAACCTCTTCAAGAAGGGCGGATCGGCGGCCGCGACCATCGGCGCGTTCATGTTCGCGTCGACCAATCTCGTCATCGAGATCGGCGCCGTCATCTGGATACTGCTGGGCTGGCAGTTCCTGTTGGCCGACATCGTCGGCGGGTTCGTCCTCATCGGGATGATGGCGGTCGGCCTGACGTACCTCGTCCCCGACGAGGTGGTCGAGCAGGCCCGGCAGAACATCCAGGACGAGGGCTCCGAGGTGGTCCAGGACCCCGTCTGCGGGATGGAGGTCGACCCGGACGAGACCGAGTTCTCGACCGAGGTCGACGGTGAGACCTACTACTTCTGCTCGGAGTCGTGTCAGGAGAGTTTCGACCCCGAGGAGGCCGAGACGACCATCGCCGAGCAGGCGACTTCGATGTCGGGGTGGCGCGCGCTCGCGGACAAGCAGTGGAAGGAGTGGGGGATGCTCTGGGACGAGATCGCCATCGGGTTCGTCTTCGCCGGTCTCATCGCGGGGTTCATCCCCGAGCAGGTGTGGACGAGCGTCTTCTCGGGCGCGACGTTCGGTCTCCCCGTGTACGTCTTCTGGACGGCCGTGCTTGGCGCGGTGATCGGCGTCGCGACGTTCGTCTGCTCGGTCGGGAACGTCCCGTTCGGGGCGGTACTGTTCTCGAACGGGCTGCCGTTCGGGTCGGTGCTGTCGTACATCTACGCCGACCTCATCGTCCCGCCGATAATGGACGCCTACCGGGAGTACTACGGAACCAAGTTCGCTGCGATCCTCTCGGGTATGATCTTCGTCTCGGCAGTCGTGACGGGGTTCGTCATCCACTTCGTCTTCCTCGCAGCCGGCGTGATACCGGACCCGTCGAGCGTGCAGATCGCGGAAGTATCGATCGAGATGAACTACAAGATGGTACTCAACGTGCTCGCGACCGGGCTGTTCCTGTTCCTCTACTGGCTCCACCGGTCGGGGGCCGCTGGGAGTGAGGGCGAGGGCGGCCACGGCGAACACGGCCACGCGATGGACTGATCCGACGCACTCGAAGAACTCGTATTCGAATGAACGACAGGCCAAGACATCGCTCACGCACAACTCGGCACAATACGACACATGACGTTCGAATTCCTCGGTTTCCTCGCTGATCCGCTGTTCGTCGTCCCGTGGTACGCCGTCGGAGTACTCGGCGCGCTCTGGGTGGTGTACGACACGCTCCGCGTCAACACGAACGTGAACACGGCGCTGAAGGGCGCGTGGCCGATCATCGTGTTCTTCTTCTCCGTGATCGGGCTCGCACTCTACTGGGTGACCTGCCGCCCCCCGGGTATCGCGGACAAGACCGGCGAGGAGGCGAGAGACGCACACAGCGACTACGTCTCGAAGTCGCATCGGAAGGTCACGGGCTCGGTGATCCACTGCGTCGGCGGCGACGGACTCGGTATCGTCACCGCGATGGCGGGGATGCGCCTGCTGAACGCCTCCTTCTGGGTGGAGTTCGCCGTCGAGTACGTGGCGGGGTTCGCGTTCGGCGTGTTCCTCTTTCAGGCGGTCTCGTTCAAGAAGATGGAGGACGTCGGCTGGGGGAAGCGCTCTGGAAGGGGACGCGCGCGGAGTTCTTCTCGATGGTCACCGTGATGGTCGGAATGGGCCTCGTGATGCGGTACGTCACACCGGCCGTCGTGGGACACCCGCCGCCGGACCCCGATACGGCGGCGTTCTGGGGGTTCGGCGCGCTCGGTCTCCTCGTCGGGTGGGTGTTCACCTACCCGATGAACGCGTGGCTGGTGGGAACGGACTGGAAGCACGGCATGGCGTGAGACGCCTCGGCTCGCGGCAGAGCCGCCGCCTCGCCCGTTCGCCGCTCTGAAGCGACGGACTGCCCCAGAGAGCACAGGGAGTCCGGTACGGGCTCTCCGAGGACGACCCCGGCATCGTCTACGACCGGAGTGCGAGACGAACATCCCCGGTGGGCTCTCCCGTTCGGTTCTCGCGCTCGGAGCGCATCCCGTAGCGAGGTAGCGTCTGGGCGCGACTACCAAGCCAACACGCCGACCGGGAGATATCGACGTCTGATGGGTCTCAAGTGTGGGATTTTGGCGGGAAGGATTATTACTCACTCCTGGGAGCACCAGCCATGACCGACGGACAGTGGGACATCGACGACCCGTTCGAAACCGGAGCCGACTACGGGCAGAGTGAGACTGGCGAGTCGCTGTCGGTTGGCGACGTAATCCTCGAAGAGGTCTCGGGATTCGAAGTCTTCACCGAGAGCGAACTCGCTTCCAGACTCCGTCTCGACGAGGCGGTCGTTCTCGACCAGTTGTACGAACTGCGAAGCCAGGGGCTCGTCGAGGGAACCGAAGGAGCGTGGACGCGCGATTTCGAACACGGTGAACTCCCCCCGCCCGACGACGAGTACGTCTTCTGAGGGGTACCGGCCCAGTCGTCCCTCGCGAGCGGTGGTAGCAGTAGTCTAGATGACCGAACGCGACCCCGAGCGGGTCTCGGCCGCCATCTCCTGAATGAACCGCACAGTGGAGGATGCCGGGTCGGCGCCCGTCAGGTGTACGCTCGTCGAAGGCTCTCCGAGCACACCCCTCTCGGCCTTCCATCACTCCACACCGACACGAGCTTCGATACGGGAGTACAGTTCTTCCGGCGACGAGACCACCTCGTCGGCACGCGTGAGGTCCTGCGGCGGATGGTGGGACGGGGCGTATCCGACGCAGGACATCCCGGCGGCCTTCGCCGCAGCGACGCCGTGGGTCGAATCCTCGACGGCGACGCACGCGGACGGGTCGACGCCGACTATCGACGCTGCGCGCTCGTAGATCGCCGGGTCGGGCTTGCTCGGACCGGCGACGTCGTCGGCGCTCACGACGGCGCCGAGCGCCTCCGCCAGTCCGAATCGATCGACCACCAGTTCGACCCGGTCCCGACTCGACGCCGACGCGAGGCCCACCTCCACGCCCCGGTCGTCGAGCCAGTCGACTGCCGACTCGAAGCCCGGGAGGAGGTCTACCTGTTCCGTGTAGACGCGCTCGACGCCTCTGTCGAACAGGTCCAGAAACTCGTCCTCGTCGACGGTCAGTCCGGCGGTCTCGACGAGGTAGTCGTACTTGTCGCTCGAGTTCAGCCCGACCAAGTCCGCCGTGTCGACGTGCTCCAGGTCGAGGTCGTCGGCGAGCACGCGCGACCACGAGTCCCGTTTGCACGAGACCGAGTTGACGACGACGCCGTCCATGTCGAACATTACAGCAGTCACGACCGCCCATGGACGGACCGACGAATATAATTGACGCGCCGGACGTCGAGGCGGCGATCCGCAACTCCCCCCGCGAATCTCCGAATCGTCGCGCGCGGTCGCGCTATCGGGCGTCGACGGGTGGGCCGGAGAGGAAGACGGCACCAGCGCTCGCGTGTACCCGGGACTTCACGTGCGTGTTGTACCGTCGGAGGAAGGCCTCTTGCAGTTCTTCGTGGTCGGCGATCGGGACGAACGAGACGTCCGTGCCGCCCGAATCCACGTCCAGGAGCAGGTACCCCTGCGGGAACAGGGTGGTCGACGGTGCCATCACCTCCCAGACGCCACGGGTCGACGCGACTCCGGGGGTGTGTTTGTGTCCGCTCAACACCAGCGACACCTCGTGGGTGCTGAGCACGTCGAGGAGGGGACCGGGGTCGTCCCAGAGCACGGGGACATCCATGCCCTCGACGCGACGTTCGTAGCGCCTGAGCCACTCGCTCATCCCGGGGAGCGGGTGGTGGAGCATCACGATGGGGTCGGTCAACCGGTCGAGCGTGTCGTCGAGCCACCGAATCTGGTCGTCTTCGTCGCCCTCGTCCGACTCTCCTCGCAGACGCATGCTGTCGAGACCGACCAGTTCGACGTCGGAGAATCGCTCGACGAACGGGACGCTGCCACCGGAGTACCGCGACTCGAACTCGGCCTGCGGGAGCACCTCGTGCTCGGCGCCCGAGGTGGCCGGAACGTCGTGGTTGCCCGGGATACCGACGAACGGCGGGTCCAGTTCCGCGAGCAGTCCGTCGACGGCGTCGAAGTCCCACGGGCCGCCGTTCGCCGAGAGGTCCCCGACGCAGGCCACGCCGTCGACGTCTCGCTCGTTGACGTCCGTGACCGTCCGACGAAAGTGTTCCTCGGAGCGTTCGGGCAACCGGTGGCCACCCTCACCGCGGGTCGAAACGTGCGGGTCGCCGATGACCGCGACGCGCGTCGCCCGTTCCGCCGTCGGCCGCGGGAATCGAGCGACGAGTTCGTCTGGTAGCACCGTCTCGTCGTGAATCACGTGCCGTGGTCGGGCAAGTCCGAGATAAATCTTCTCTCCGAGAGGGGTCCGACGTTCGTCGGTCGAGAGGTCGAACAGCAGATGACTCGGCCAGACCGGACGAGTACGGGGAGCGAGACGTCGGGAAAGCGATTCTTCGGCGGTGAACGTGACCGGCCCGCCGCCGTACTCTCTCGGTCCGAGTGTTCCAGTCGCGCGCTGTCACCGACGGCCGATCCCGTCCCGTCGAAGAACGCGTCGACGTCGCTCTCGCCGGAGTGAACGGGCCGCCACGGTATGAGACGTGCTCAGATGACGTCGTCGGGGTCGTGCTGCGCCTCCATCCGTCGTGCTTCGGCCGCGTACTGTTCTCGCCGGTCGGGGCCGTCGACTGACCCGAGATTGCCGGGGTCGACGTCGACGGCGGCCGTCGTGTCGCGCACGTCGCCGAAGCTCGTGAGCGCCCGTTCCTTCCGGAAATCCCGTTCGCCGTCCGGAGTCGCGTACGTGAGGATGATCACGTTCTGCTCGTCGTCCGAGTAGGTCCGTTCGACCAGCCAGACGCGAACCGAGTCGGCACCTTCGGTCATACCGGTAGACCACAGCCAACCCGGAAATGCGTAGCGACTCGGTGTCCACGCCGTCCGGGGTGACGAGGATTCCACGGTCAGAATCGGGTTCGTCTGCTCCGAGTAATCCACCTCGCGAGTCCCGTACTCGCCGGTCATCTCGACGATTCCGAACGCGACCGCCGGGAGCGCCGCCGCCGGTAGTAGCCACCTCCGAACAAGAGGGGGTCCAGTCGCCTCACGAGCCACGAATCAGGGCGACGTTGGCCGAGACGTCGTGCACGATCCGTTCGGTGACCGTCCCGAAGGGTATACGCGGTCCCTCGGCCCGCCCCGAGACGCCGACGCAGACGGTGTCGTACCTGTCTGCGGCTTCGACGACCGCCCGCCCGACGTCGTCGGCGACGACGACCTGAACGTCGTACTCGTCGGGGTCCAGTCCCGCCGCCTCGGCGGCGTCGGTGACGACCGACCGCCCCCGCTCCTCGGCGTCCGAGTCGCCCGTCCCTCGGGGGGACTGAACGTTCAACAGGGCCGGGACGGTTCCGTCGACGGCCGCGAACTCGACCGCTTGGTGTGCGACGACCGGCGCATTGGGGCCCGAGGCGACGAGCGCCACCGGCCTACCGACGGTCTCGGTTCTGAGGTCGACGAGCGAGACGTCACAGCGGGCGTTCCGGACCACGGGGTCGACCGTCGCGCCGAAGACGTGGCCGTCGCGTTCGAGTGTCCCGTCCCAGCCGAGAACGACTTCGTCGGCCGTCTCCTCCTCGAGTACGTCGAGTATCGCCGCGCCGACGTCCGGAGCGACCACCGCTCGCGTCCGGAGGTCGACGTCCATCTCGGTCGCGATTTCGTGGGCGTTCTCGAGGAGGTCGTGCTGGTGTTCGGCGCGGTCGGCCTCGACGTTCTGGAGCGGCGAGGGGTGTGCGACCGGTACGACGTTGACCGCGACGAGTTCTGGCGTCCCCCGGTCCTCGTTGGCGTGCGCGCTGGCCGCCGCCAGACGGAGGAGTCCGTGCTGTGTCGCCGGGTTCGCTACCGGCACGACCACGCGGTACGGGTTGGCCGGTCTCCCGCGGACCGCCTCACCGAGGAGCCCTTCGCTGACGACGCGCCCGCGGGTGTAGGTCGCGTACCAGCCGATCCCGACGGCGACGATGCCCGACCCGATGACGACGACGACGGTCGCCATCTGCGAGACGACGACGCCCGACAGCACCACCCCCAGTACCGGGACGGCCGGGTAGAGCGGTCGTGGGAGCGCGAACGAGGGGTCGTAGTCGTCAGGGTCGGCCCGCCGGAAGACGACGAGCGAGACGTGGACGAGCGAGTAGGCGACGAGGAAGCTGAAGCTCGCCGCCTCTGCGAGCAGCGCGATGATGGCCTCCACTTCGAGGCCGACGAGGATCAGCAGCGCCGTCACGCCGCCGGTGGCCGCGATCGCTCGGTGGGGGGTGTAAAACCGGGGGTGACTCACGTTGAACCAGTCGGTCACGACCCCGTCCCTGCCCATGGCGTAGATGACCCGAGACGCGGCGAGTATCGAGGAGTTCGAGCTGGATATCGCCGCGATGATGGCGGCGAAGACGATGGCGACCACCCCCGCCGGACCCAGGTACGTGACGGCGACGTCCGAGACGGGGATGGGCGAGTCGCCGAGCGACTCGAAGGGGAGCACCCCGGTGCTGACGAGCATGACCACGACGTAGAGGATCGTCACCAGCACCACCGAGAGGATCATCGACAGCGGGATGATCCGACCGGGGTCCTTGATCTCGCCCGCCACGGTGGCGATGATCTCGAAGCCGAGAAACGAGATGAAGACGATGCCGGTCGTGGCGACGATACCACCGGGACCGAAGGGGGCGAACGGCTCGAGATTCCCGGGGTCGATGAAGAACACGCCGACGGCGACGAAGACGAGGATGATGGCGGTCTCGATCCCGATGGTGACGTTCTGAAACGCGCTCGACTCCTCGGTGCCGTAGTAGTTGACCCCGAGGAGGAAGACCAGCCCGACGAGTCCCAGACCGACGATGAAGACCCGCCCGTCGAGAAAGGGAATCGGTTCGACGAGGTACTGCCCGAAGCCGATCATGTAGAACGCGCTCGCGAACATCAGCCCCGTCCACATGCCCCAGCCGACCACGGCCCCGAAAAGCCCGCCGAGCGCGCGGTTGACGTAGTGGTAGCTCCCGCCGGCGATGGGCATCCCGGTCGCCAGTTCGGAGAGCGAGAGCGCCGCGAGCAGTGCGACGAAGCCGGCGATGGCGTAGGAGACCGAACTCGCTGGACCGGCGGTTTCGGCGGCGATGCCCGGGAGGATGAATATTCCCGCGCCGATCATCGTCCCCCCGCCGAGCGTCATCGCCTCGACGAACCCGAGCGTACGCTCGAGTTCGCCGTCCTGGACGCTCACGCGTCCCTCCTCCGTCTCGTGGCCTGTGGGCTCACTCGACGTCCCTCACGATGAGCGCCGGGACCTCGAGCGCGTCGACGATCTCCGAGAGAACGTCCCCGATGATACGCTCCCGGAGCGAGGGATCGGTCTCGCCGAGGACGACGAGGTCGTACTCCGCTCCGAGTTCGACGATGTCGGTCCGCGGGTCACCACCCTCCGAGAGCCGCCAGTCGATCCGGTCTCGGTCGACTCCGTACTCGACCAGCCGGTCGATGGCACCCACGAGGAGGAGTTCCCCTTGGCTCGGGTCGGCGTCCTCCGCGACCGAGTGGAACAGGGTGGCGGTCTCGTCGCCCGCCAGTAGCAGGTCGGCGACGACAGCGAGGATTCGGTCGAGGTTCACGTCCCCGCGCAGCGGGACGAGGACGCGGTCGACGGCCGTCGACCGACCGGCCGTCAACACCGCGTCACAGTCGTACTCGTCCGCGATGCGGTCGATAGTCGCCTCGCGGTCGTGCGTGAACACGAGCACCTCGGTAGGGCCGCCGTGGGCGTCGGCGACCGCGTCGAGTCGGTCCGCGGCCTCGGGACCGTACTGGTCCCTGAGCAGTGCCGGTTCGGCCTGGTCCGGGACCGGGAAATGCCCGAGTAGGACCACCTCGACGGCGCCGAGGTGGTCGAGGACGTCGAGGGGGGGCGGCTCCGCCTCCGAGACGTCGACCGGGACGAGGATCGTCAGGTCGCCGATACGGACCACAATAGCTCGACCGTTTCGTCCCGGGCCGTTTCAATCCTTCGCGGGGCTGTGGGCGTCCTCGAACACCGAAGACCGCTAAGAGGCCGGGAAACGGCGATTCGAGTCGTCGAACGGCGGCCCCGGCTGTCATCCTCATCGACGGAGCGACCCCGTGCCGTCTGTCCGCTCACGACGGGAGCGGTCCCTTGCCCCCGCCCATCGCGGCGTCACTAAAAGCGACGTTTGAGTCTAGCCAACTGCTATCTGCCGGTGGTGCACAGCGTCTCTCATGGACCGTCGTCGACTCCTCGCCGCGAGTGCGACCCTGCTCACCGGCGGGTGCATCGGTGGCGGCTTCCCCGCGTCACCCCCGTCGGGCGCCTCCGACTCTATCGGGGCTACGGCGGTGCGGACCCGCTGTCACGGCGGGTTCGTCGTCGAGGCCCGACCGGTCACCCCGGGTACCATCACGGTCGAACTCGACGACGACCAGCGCGCCTTGGTCGCCGGGGCAGTCGACGACGGGACGGTCGACCTGGTCTCGTACGGGGAGACCCCCCTGGCGGACGGCGTCCTCGTCGAACACGACGGGACGTTCTACGAGACGACCTACTCGGTCACGACGACGGAGGTGCCCGCCTACGAACTCAGCCTCTCGTGGGAGCGCGGCCAGCGGGCGCCCGCCGGCGCGACGAGCGTCGCGTTCGCCGCGCTCCCCGAGGTGGACCGGTCGGCGCTCAGGCTGGCCGTCCACGGTGGGGAGGAGAGTCGAGTCGGCGGTTCTGTGGGCGACGAACCGAACGGTCTCCCGCAGGAGTCGATGGGTGTCTACGAGTTCCCGGCGCCGTACCCGGACGGCGGGGACGCCTCGCGACTGGTCGGCGGCGGCGTGGTCTGGGTATCGTGGGACGACCGGGTGTACCGGGTCGAGGTCGGGGAGTCGACCACCACGGAGCGTCGCGTGCGCCGATACCGGGTCGACCGCGTGGCCGACACCGGGGCAGACGCTCTCGAGGCTGCCGCGTCGGAGTACGCGGTGCGCCTCGCCAACCTCTCGCAACGGGAGCGCGCCATCGTGCGACGGGCGGTCGACGGCGGATACGAGGAGTGTGCACCCGCGTCCGACGCGCTGGAGCGCCTCAGAGGTCGCCTGCCCGACGAGAAGCGCCTTCCGCCCCCCAACGCGGGGTCGTGGCTCGTCCGGTTCGAACGCGAGGAGCATCTGCTCACCGTCGGCGGGTGGGAGGCGTCGGACGGACCGCGGCTCGTCGGGCGGACTCCCGGTGGTCCTGGTAGCTCCTAACCCTCGCGTCGGGTCGACCCGAGTTCCGGGATTCACCCGGGAAAGACGACGGTCGCCACTCCGACGGTATCGGTCGCAGTCGAATCTCGGACGACCGCCTCTCCGCCCCGCCGACGGCGTCCATCTCGAGGAGCCGGCACCGGGGGTTCTACTCGGGCACGCTCTGGTCCGCGACCCTAGAACCTGCTCCGGACGACGGGACTGACAGAGGTCGCCAGGGGGAGACACGCCGGCGACGACCCGCTTTCCGAGCCGAGCTACCTATGAAGGACTGGTTCTACCCCCGAATACCCTACTATCCGTTCTATTACGGCTATCTTTGCTATCTTTACTATTTTCGTATTTGACCCACCGCTCCCTCGTGATCGCCGGTGGTTATTTGAGACAGGGGGACGCTCTTCAGGGAGAGAATGACAACTTCGGATAGCGTAGATAGCACAGAGAGATTAAATAGCCCAAATACCCCGTACACGGCCGGGACGCTCGAGCGGCGCCCTCGCGCCGCTTCCGTCTGCATGCTCAAAGGTGGGGTGGGGAAGTCCACCGTCGCGGTCAACCTCGCTCGACAGCTCGCCTCGCACGACTTCGACGTCCTCCTCGTGGACCTCGACCCGAACGGACACGCGTCCGTCGGACTCGGGTTCGACGAGGAGTACCACGAGACGGACGAAGGAATCGGTGACGCGTTCTTCGACGACGCCGAGCCGTCGTCGCTCGTCTACGACACCGGGTACGAGTTCGACCTCCTCCCGTCGAGCGAGGACCTCGAACGGGTCGAACGCGAGATAGTCGTCGGCGACGTCTTCCAGCCGTCCGCGCTGCTCAAGCGAACGGTCGTCGACCCCCTGCTGGAGTCGACGTACGACTACATCGTCACCGACTCCCCGGCGTACCGTTCGCGACTCACCGACAACGCACTCGTCGCGACGTCGAACCTGATTCTCCCGCTCGCACCGGGCAACGAGGCGATGGCGGGACTCGAACGAACCATCGAGCGGCAGATCGCCCCGCTACGACAGTACATGGACGTCGACGTGCTCGCGCTGGTCCCGAACATGCTGAGCGCGCGGATCGACCAGCGGACGCAGGACCGACAGCTTCTCGAGCGCCTGAACTCACACGATAGCCTCCAGGAGCGTATCCCGAACTTCGCCCGAATCACCGACTGGGAGGCTATCGACAGCGGGCAGACCGCTCCCTCCCCGGGCATTCGTGACCGCGCCAGCATCACGAAGGCGTACGGCGAACGCCAACCCCTGCTCGATTACGACCCGGACTGTGACCAACTGGCGTGTTTCGACGAACTCGCCCACATCACCGAGGTCGGAGAGGTGGTCCGTCGTGAGTGAAGACGACCCGTTCGCGGACCTCGGCGAGACGCTGGGAACGGCCGACGACCCGGACGATTCCCCGTCGGAACGGTCCGCGGCCGACGACCCTGGGGACGAGCGCGACCCCCTGGTCGAGAGCGCCTTCAGCTACGAGGACGCCCATCAGCGTCCCTTCTACGCTCGCGACGCGACCATCGAGGCGTTCGACTCCTGGCTGAACTACGAACTCGAACGGGAACTCAGCGAGCGCGGCTATCAGAACATCGTCGTCCGCGAGATGACGGACGCGCTCTTGCGGACGGTCGTCGAGGAGGACCTCCTGAACGACGTCGCCGAACGGTTCGAACAGGCTCGAGAGGACTCGATTCGGGAATAGTACGAATAGTAAAAATCTACCGAATCGACTCCTATTCTCGCTATCCCTTCTTTCTCTCCGTAGAGGCGTCTTCGTTAGTGAGGACTACGAAATAGAATGAATAGCACAAATTGTAGAATATTACAAATCGATTGAATAGATGGAGTAGTTCGAGCAGGTAGCCACTCCCTCGCCGGCCGGACTCCCACTCGCTCCGTTTCACCGTCCGCCGGTTCGCCGAGGAGAAGCGCGTGGTGCGGACGTCGACGAAGACAGTGACCGGGGGCCGATGGGATGACAGCCGAGGACGGCGGAGACGCCGACCGTTGTCGTCCGCCGAGTCGGCGAGAGTGGAACCGGGACGAGGGAACTCACCGGCAGAGTGACGTCGCCTCCCGTTCCGTCGGTCGAGTATCTGACGGATCTCCCCTCGCTCCTATCGCTGCCCGTTCTCAGACGGGGACACTCTCCAGTGTCGCCTCTCGTGACCGCGGTTCCGTACGCAGACACGCACGGACGACGATCATTCCCCGCGGCCTCCGCACGGGGCGTATTCCAATTATCACATCTCGCACGACGGGCGGTTAAGTTAAGACCGAAAAGAAAAGACGAACTCTCGACCAGATGTCAACACACCGTCGCGGGGGGACGACGGCACCAGCCCCGGAGGAGGTGCGCAGCCGCGAACTACCACGGTCGGTCGAACGACTCGTCGACCAGTACGAGTCGGCGTTCGGCTGTCGCGACCGCTACATGTGGGGGTGGCTGGACGCGGTGCTCCCGACGTTCCAGCTCGTCTGCGTCCCGCCCCGGTATCAGAACGTAGCACACGAGGGACGACTGCTGGTCAGCGTCTACGTCACGGCGCTGAACGACCTCTCGGACAGACGCTCCGACTACCGCGCGTTCGAAGCGGCCGCGCGGGTCCCGTTCGACGGACCACCCGAACCGGGCCACCAGGCCGACGAGCCAGGCGTCCGACTCGCCGCCTCGGCGTGGGAGACGCTCGTCGACCGACTCGCCGGCGCGCCGAACTTCGAGGACTACCTGGCGACGCTCCGGGACGCGCTCGAGACCACCGCGGAGGCGCAGCGCCACTCCGTCGATGTGGCCGACAATCCGGGTTCGGCCGACTACGAGGAGTGTCTGACCGCCCAGTCGTCGACGATGTGTATGGACGCGCTCGCGACGGTCGACCTCGTCTGCTCGCCCGAGTTCGACCCGAACGACGAACCGGCGCTCAGGGAGGCGATTCGACTGGTCGAGCCGCTGGGGCGAGTCGGCAACTGGCTGACGACGTGGGAGCGCGAACTCGCCGAGGGCGACTTCGCCAACGGCGTGGTCGTTCGCGCCCTCGAGGAGGGGGCCGTCACGCCGTCGGACGTCCACCGAGCGCGGAGCGACTCCGAGTTCCGCCCCCTGTTCGGTGAGAAGATTCGCGAGGCCGGCATCGAGCGGATGATCGACCGCGACCGCGAGCGCCGCTTCCGGCGCGCTAGCGAGCGGACGTGGGACGTGAGCTCGGTCGACCTCGACGCGTTCGTGAGCGCGATGGACACCGTCTGGTCGTTCCACGAGGCGAGCTACGGTCACAAGTAGCCGTCTCTCGCCGTACGCTCGGCACTACTTTCCTCCCCCCGACGTTCGCTTTTCCCGTTGCCGAGCCAACGTCCGTAGAAAACCCGCCCGCGAGTATCTCAACTGTCGACCGGCGGCGTCGGTCTGCCTCAGTTCTCGTCGGACCGTTCGAGCCGAGCGAGTATCTGGTCGCAGAACGCCGCCTGCTCGTCCGCCCCCTTCTCCCGGAACTGGTCGTGCAGCGCCGAGACGATGTGGTAGTCCTTGTCGGCGAGTGATGCAGCCATGATAGACACGTGACCGACGAGAGTCATAAACGTGCTGCCCCGATTATCCGATAGTGATACTCCCAGGCGGCGACCGGCCGACCCCGGCGACCGGTCGCACACTGCGGCGTACATACCGTCACCGACTGCCGGACTCGGGGGTCGCTGTGCAGCCTCGACGACGACGACGCATCCTTCGGTTACGTCGCGTACGACGCGCCCGCTGCCCGATACACGCGGCCGAGGAGTCCCTCGACCGCTTTCCTGAGCCCCCCTCCGAGCGTCGCGCGTTCGCGGCGGTGCTGGGGGCCGTCGACGACGGGGTGAGTCGACTGCTCGCCGCGCTCGACGACCCCGGGGTCACCGACGAGTGACGAGCGAGCGCCGCGGACCGATCCGCGCAGTCGACGGAACTCGTGCGTCTCCCTCCCCGTCGACTCGCTGGACCCCTACTCGAGCACCATCGCCCGGTCCGGCGCGAGGAGGTACGGCGGGAGGTGCGCCGCGAGGTTCGACAGCGGGAGCACGTCGGGGCCGACGTCGATGCCGAGACGGTCGCACATGAACGCGCGGCGGGCTTGGATTCGCTCCCACGCCTCGGGGTACGCCGCCGCGAACCGCTCGCGCAGGTCGGCGTCGGCGAGGACGACCCCGTCCTCGGCGTTGCTCGTGAAGTACCGCGTCCCGGTCGCCGGGATGACGTCCATCTGGACCGCCGCGCCGGACCGGAACGCGGCGGTCGACCCCTCGTCGACGGGCGAGTCGACCCACTCGTCGAGGTGGATGAGGTGACCGGGGTTGAGGTCGACGCCGAAGAACTCGTCGCCGACGTGTTCGTGGACCGCGTCGTACACCTCGCCACCCGCGACGCCCACGCCGACCGTCTCGTACCACGCGGCGACCGCCCGGAAGTACGGCGCGACGAGTCGCTCGACGTAGTCGTCGACGTCGTCCGGGAGGTCGCCACGCTCCGCGGCGACGAACCCCGCCCGGCAGGTGAGCGCGCCCCAGACGCCGTACGCGGTGGTGAACGGGTCGCCCCGCTCGACCGTCCGGTCCGAGGGCGAGGGGAGCCCCATCGACGCCCGTTCGCCGGCCGAGAGCATCAGGTGACACGACCGCGGGAGCCCGATGGTCTCCATCTGGGCGACGACCTCGAACTCGGTCATCCCTGGCTCGACGGCCACCACGGCGTCCCGGATGGCGTTCGACGAGTGGCTCGCGGCGAACTCGAAGCGGGCTATCTGGTCGACGCCGTTCGTCGCGCGCATCCCCTCGGTCGCGTCCATCAACAGCGGGTTCGCGTTGCGGACGGCGGCCCGCCCGCCGGCCCGCGCCCTGACCGCCTCCACGACGTACGCGGGCACCTCGTGGGTCGTCTCCGGGTCGTCGAACTCGACCGCCGAGAAGTGCTTCCAGCCGGCGAGTCCGACGCTGTCGCCCCGGGCGACGCCGCCCCGTCGGAGGACGCGTCCCAGGTCGTCCGACTCGCTCCGCTCCTGGCCGAGCAGGCTGAAACTCCGGAACAGCGCCACGTCGAACTCCTCCGCGACGGGGCTGTCCGGGACGTACCCCTCGCCCTCGTTTCCGACGACGAGCGTCGGCGCGGCCGACTCGTCCGCGACGTCGACCACGAGGAGCGCCTCCTCGAAGCGCGGGTCGTAGCCGGTGAGGTACGCGAGGTTGGCGAAGTGTTCGCGGTCGCCGTAGACGACGACCGAGTCGTACCCCCGCTCGTCGGCACGGTCGCGGAGGCGGCGGAGTCGCCGACGGTAGCGGTCGGCCGGGAGGGCCGGCTGACGGTCCGGCGTCCCGAACGTCGGGAGGTCGACGTCGACGAGCGAGCAGGTCGGGTTCACGGGGGATGCTCGTCGACTCCGGGTAAAAGTGTACGCCCCCCGAGTAGTTCTCGATGGCTCCGTCCACGGCCCTCCGAACGGATTCGTTCGGAGGGGTCGGACGACGCCGTCCATGCGACCGACGACCGATTCGCGGAGGCGCGCTTCCGAGCACGTTCCGCGACCGGTCTACCCGCTCGACCCGGAGACGGAGTGGAACCCGGCCGTTCGACCCGATTGACGCACGGACCGAGCGAGTCGTCCAGTGGGAAAAGCTTGTATGTCGCCTGAACCCACGAGTGCGTATGACCGGACACGCGGACCCCGCGCCCTGCTGTGGCGGGTCGCGGACCGACCCCGGGCGCGACGCGGACGGCGCGGCCGACGTCGCCAGCGAGTCGGCCTCGGCCGCTCCGCCGCCGGGATCGACGTCGGTCGACGAGGTGGACACGGGTCGGATGGCGAAGGTGCCCGCGGGGGAGTTCACGATGGGAACCGACTCCGACGCGGGCTTCCCGGAGGACGGCGAGGGACCTGCGCACGACGTCTTCCTCGACGCGTACTACGTCGACAAGCACGCCGTGACGAACGCCGAGTTCTACCAGTTCGTCAGGGAGACGGGATACACCACGGAGGCCGAGGAGTTCGGCTGGTCGTTCGTCTTTCAGGACCTCCTCCCGGAGGAGAACGAGCAGTACGTCCGCGGGAACGTCCCCGAGGCGTCGTGGTGGCTGGGCGTGAACGGGGCGAACTGGCTCCGTCCGGAGGGCCCGGGCAGTTCCATCCAGGACCGCCTCGACCACCCGGTCGTCCACGTCTCCTACCGAGACGCGGCGGCCTACGCCGACTGGGCCGGCAAGCGTCTCCCGACGGAGGCCGAGTGGGAGAAGGCCGCCCGGGGCGGCCTCGACGGGGCGACGTACCCGTGGGGGGACGACCTCAAACCCGGCGGCGAGTGGCGGTGCAACATCTGGCAGGGGTCGTTCCCCGAGCGGAACACCGAACAGGACGGCTACTACGGGACGGCCCCGGTCGACGCGTTCCGGCAGAACGACTACGGCCTGTACAACCCGGCCGGGAACGTCTGGGAGTGGTGTCGCGACTGGTTCTCGCCGGAGTGGTACGAGCCGACCCCCGACGAGAACCCGCTGGGGCCCGACGACGGCGACGCGCGCGTGATGCGCGGCGGGTCGTACCTCTGTCACCGGTCGTGGTGCAACCGGTACCGGGTGGCCGCGCGCTCCTCGAACGACCCCGACTCGGGCGCGGGGAACATCGGGTTCCGGTGCGTCGTCGACGCGGCGTGACCCCTCACAGACGCGAATCGGGGCGGGCTGTTTCCGAGTCGCGTTCCGCGCGGACGCGAACCCGAACGAGCGACGGGGACACGTGGAAGATGGCCGACGACGAAGGTTCGGTCACGACCGAAGACACGATTACCGGACGGTCGGTGCCATCGCCAGCCGCGCGCGGCGTCGTCGAACAGGACGTCGAGGCACGCCTCGGTGGTAACGCCGCCGGGATACCCCGGCCGCCGTCTCGTGCGGACCCGCGAGAATGAACCGTTATACCGGTCGGTCCGGACGTACCGTCCGTGATGTCCGAATCCACGCTCGACCGACGCCCGAACGTCCTGCTCATACACGGACACGACCTGGGTCGTCACCTCGGCTGTTACGGAGAGCGCGTCCAGACGCCGGCCGTCGACGCGCTGAGCCGGGAGGGGGTCCAGTTCGACCGCTACTTCTGTACCGCGCCGCAGTGCTCCCCGAGTCGGGGGAGCATCGTCACCGGCAAGTACCCGCACAACAACGGCCTGATGGGACTCGTCCACCTCGGGTGGGAACTCGACGAGGGTGAGGTAGCGATGCCCGAGCGGTTCCGGGACGAGGGCTACTCGACGCACCTCTTCGGCGTCCAGCACGAAGCGAGCGACCCCGAGCGACTCGGCTACGACGACCACTGGACGGAGACGGAGCGTGCCCGGGAGGTGGCGGACGCCGCAACCGGGTTCCTCGAGGGCCGTTCGTCCGACGCCCCGTTCTTCGCGTCGGTGGGGTTCTTCGAACCGCACCGGTTCGGGCGGACTGAGGGCTGGCGGTTCGACGCGCCGCGGTACGACGCGCCCGACCCGGCCGACGTCGACGTTCCCGCCTACCTCCCCGACGTCGAACCGGTGCGGGAGGAGCTAGCTGCCTTCCGGGGGATGGTCCGGGCGGTCGACGAGGCCACGGGCCGCATCCTCGACGCCGTCGACGACGCCGGCCTGCGCGACGAGACGCTGGTCGTGTTCACCACCGACCACGGCATCGCGTTCCCCCGCGCGAAGGGAACGCTGTACGACGCCGGTATCGAGACGGCCCTCCTCGTCCGCCATCCGGCGCTCGCGTCGGGGGAGCGACGCGGGGAACTGCTCAGCAACGTCGACCTGCTCCCGACGCTACTCGACCTCGTGGACGGGGACGTCCCCGACGACATCGACGGCCGCTCGTTCGCGCCGCTCCTGACCGACCGCGGCGCTGCCGACGCCGCCGGCGGGGCGCACGAGGAGTACGAGGAACGCGACCTGATATTCCTCGAGGAGACGTTCCACGACAAGTACAACCCGACGAGAGGCGTCCGGACGGAGCGGTACAAGTACGTCCGCAACTTCGGGGACCTCCCGCTTGTGTACCTGCCACTCGACATCTTACAGTCGCCGTCGGGACGAGCGCTCTACGAGCGGTACTACACCGAGGAACGGCCTCGAGAGGAACTGTACGACCTACAGGCGGACCCGCTCGAAGAGGACAACCTCGTCGACGACCCCGACTACGCGGCGGTGGCCGACCGCCTCCAGAGTCGCCTGGACGACTGGCTCACCCGAACCGACGACCCCCTGCTAGACGGCGACGTTCCCGTCCCCCCCGAGCACGTGGAGAAACTGAAAGTGTACCCCTGGGGGTGACTGTCCGAAACAGTCACTAGGGGGAAAACTAACTGAAAAATGATTATTACACTTCGAAGGTAGTTATCGAGACGAATACGGAGAACGAACGGAGTCAGAGTTCTGAAGACCGAGCACGGAGGTGGGAGTCCCGGGGGGCCGTTCCTCCGCTCGTCGAGTCGTCTCGCGGTGCCGGAAACGGACCGAACGGGGACGGAGTGCACGGAACCAGCTCTCTCCATGTCGGGGTCGCGTGTATCGCCGACTTGCGCCGTCCCTCCTGGCCGGTCTCCCCTGTCCGACTGCCACGAACCGGGACGGCTCGTCGAACGCCCACCTAGATCTAAGTGTTATCTCTTCTGATAGTACGGAAGAAGTACATATTTGCGTACTCGTCCTCGCGCTGGAGAGGTATCCCGGAACCGAGCACTCGGCCCCCCCGGTTCGATACACCCGTCGAGTACCGGGCGCAAGTCAGCCGCGCGTCTCGCGTGGACGCACGTTTCGCAGTCCCACTCGGCAGTGTCCGCGAGTTCGGTTCCGTCTGTCCCGCTCGGAATGGACTCGTTTGCCGGTCTCCCCGGAGTTTTGCTCGTGGTCCCGCTCTGTCCGTCCATGACCGAGCGACCGTGGGGGGACGCGCCCATCTCGGACGAGACGGTCGAGATGTTCCGTCGATTCGGCCGCGTTCGGGCGTCTCAGCACAGAGAGACCATCGAGGCGGCCGTCGGCCGCCTGGCCGGGGAGTTGGCCCGCCAGCGCGCCGACCGAGCCGCGATCGCGGAAACCGCCCGCCGGGTGGAGGCGTCGGTCCCGCGACGGTACGGGGCGGAAGTCGACGGGATGGCAGTGGTACTCGGGGTCCCCGACAGCGACCTCCGGACTTACGTGTTCGGAACGAGCGAGTTCCAGGACGCCTTGACGCCCGCCGGCGTCTCCGGCCCGACCGCTCCCGACGAGGGGTGTTCGAACGTCCTGGTTCCCGGCGAGCGCTCGGCGACGGGAGTCCCGCTGGTGCTCAAGAACCGGGACATCACGTCACGAGGAGTCCGTCCGCAGGTCGTCCTCGAAGCGCCCGCGCTCGGCCCCTACAACGGGTTCCTGACCACGACGACGGCGGGGAACGCGTTCGTCTACCAGGGCGTCAACACCGCGGGACTCGCGGTGGCGAACACGTTCGTCGACCGCGCGGCCGAGGGCGTCTCGACCGAGGACCGCCTGCTGAACGGCGTCGTCGTCCGCGACGTGTTGGAGCGTTGTGACTCCGTCGAGGAGGCGCTCGAGCGCGCCGCCTCGATTCCGGTCGAGCGGAATCAGGGGCTCACGCTCTTCCTGGCCGATGCGACCGACGCGGAGGTCCTCGAGATCGACCCGTCCGGTGACCGCGTAGAGCGCGTCGCGGACGGTCTCACCGCCCGGACGAATCACTTTCCGGGCGAGACCGACGGCGGTCGAAGTTCTGCGCTCCGGTTGAGACGTCTGCGAGAACTCCTGGAGGACGTCGAGTCGGAAGTCTCGACCGACACCCTCGACGACGTCGCGCGCGACCACCGCCACGGACCGGGTCCCAACTCCATCTGTCGCCACCCGACGACCGACGGTGACCAGTACGCACACGCCGAGTCGACGACGGTGAGTTCCGCGGTCCTGGTCGGCGGCGAGCGGCGGATTCGAACGGTACAGGGCAACCCCTGTGAGCGCCGACCGACGACGTACGAACTCAGAGACCGCTCGCTCTCCGAACTGGAGGACATGGTCGGGACGGACGACGGGACGGCGGACGCTCGCCAGTAGCGAGGAGCGGTATCGAACTCCCTCCCGTCCTCGCTCGTTTCTGCGCACGCACGGCGCCCCGTCGCGGTTCCGGTGGGAGTCCTCTCCGCTCCGCTCCCCCGCTGCGAGTGGAGTCGCGGTCCCAAACGTGTATGAGAACTGGACGAAATGAATCAGTAGCGATATGTCGGACGACACTGTATGGACTCCCGATGAGCATCGTAATCGTCGGCACGCTCGACACGAAAGGCGAGGAACTCTCCTTCGCGCGGGAGGTCATCGAGGACCAGGGACTCGACGTCCACTTCGTCGATACGGGCGTCGTGGGCGACCCGGAGGGAGACCCGGAGACCAGCGCGGCCGAGGTGGCCGAGGCGGCCGGGACGTCCCTCGAGCACCTGCGCGAGGAGGCCGACCGGGGGGAGGCCATGGACGCGATGGGCAGGGGCGCCGCGTCTATCGCCAGAGACCTCCACGAGGAAGGGACCCTCGAGGGAGTGCTCGGCCTCGGCGGGTCCGGCAACACGTCCGTCGCCACGACCGCGATGCGAGCGCTCCCCTACGGGGTACCCAAACTCATGGTCTCGACGATGGCCTCCGGCGACGTGCGCCCGTACGTCGAGGCGCGCGACATCATGATGCTGTACTCGGTCGCCGACATCGAGGGGTTGAACCAGCTCACCCGGCGCATCATCTCGAACGCCGCGCTCGCGATGGTCGGCATGGTCGCGAACGAACCCGACATCGACGTCGAAGACAACCCCACCGTCGGCATCACCATGTTCGGCGTCACCACGCCGTGCGCCCAACGAGCGCGCGAGTGGCTCGAAGACAACGGCTACGAAGTGCTCGTGTTTCACGCGACGGGGACGGGCGGGCGCGCGATGGAGAACCTGGTCGAGCAGGGCATCATCGACGGCGTCCTCGACATCACCACGACCGAGTGGGCGGACGAACTCGTGGGGGGCGTCCTGAGCGCGGGCCCCGACCGACTGGAGGCTCCCGGCCGGATGGGCGTACCGCACGTGGTGTCGACGGGCGCGCTCGACATGGTGAACTTCGGGACGCCCGACTCGGTCCCCGAGGAGTTCGAGGGCCGCACGTTCCACCAGCACAACCCGCAGGTCACGCTCATGCGCACCACGCCCGAGGAGAACGCCGAACTCGGCCGCATCATCGCCGGGAAACTGAACGAGGCGACCGGGCCGACCGCGCTGTTCCTCCCACTGCAGGGCGTCTCGATGCTCGACGTGGAGGGGGAGGACTTCTACGACCCCGAGGCCGACCGGGAGTTGTTCGACGCGCTCCGCGAGACCCTCTCCGACGGCGTGGAACTCGTCGAGATGGACACCGACATCAACGACGAGGAGTTCGCAGTGGCGATGGCCCGCAAACTCGACGAGTACATGACCGAAACTACCTGAGCCGAGTCGGGTCGCGGCGAACGCCGTTTCGGGTTGGGAGGCGGACCGGCCCAACTCGGGCTGGGCGGGTCGGTTCAGAATTCGATGGATTTGAACTCGCGGGCCTGGTTCTCGATGGCCTCCTCGGTGGGGAGCCGTTCGAGACTGGACGCGCCGAAGAAGCCGACGACGCCCTCGGTGTTGTTGAGGACGTACTCGGCGTCGTCGGGCCACGCGATGGGGCCGCCGTGGCAGATGACCAGCGCGTCGTCGTTCACGTCGGTGGCGGCGTCGTGGATCGCTTGCACCCGGTCGGCGGCCTCGTCGAGGTCGAAGGCGGTCTCGGCGCCGATGTCGCCGCTCGTGGTGAGGCCCATGTGGGCGACGATGACGTCCGCGCCGGCTGCGGCCATCGCGCGGGCGTCGTCCTCGTCGAAGACGTACGGGCAGGTGAGCAGTCCCTTCTGGTTGGCGAGTTCGACCATGTCGACCTCCTGCTGGTAGCTCATGGCGGTCTCCTCGAGGTTCTGTCGGAACTGGCCGTCGATGAGCCCGACGGTGGGGAAGTTCTGGACGCCCGAGAAGCCGAGGCGCTTGAGTTCGTCGAGGAAGACGTCCATCTCGCGGAAGGGGTCGGTCCCGCAGACGCCGGCCAGGACGGGGGTGTCCTGGACGATGGGGAGGACTTCGCGGGACATGTCGAGGACGATTTCGTTGGCGTCGCCGTACGGGAGGAGGCCGGCGAGCGAGCCGCGGCCGTTCATGCGGTAGCGCCCGGAGTTGTAGATGATGATGAGGTCGACGCCGCCTCGCTCGGCGAACTTCGCGGAGATACCGGTCCCGGCGCCGGCGCCGATGATTGGGTCGCCTGCGTCGACGCTCTCCTCGAGTCGCGCTCGTGATTCGGATTTGCTGAACTCCATCTTGGTGCCTCGACCGGTAGGTGGTCGCACCGCTCTATAGTATTTTCGACAAGTGGAGACCGCCCGGGACGACGGTCCGGTAGCCGACCGTCGTTCCATCGGTCCGTCGACCGTTCAACTCGGCGGGGGAACGCCGGCCGGTCCGCCACCGCCGGATATCGAAGGGTCAGTCGGCGGTGTTTTGTGGAGGGGACCCGTGAAGCAGATTCCACTGACGACAGGTGACCCGCGAAAGAACGGTCTCGTGTAGCGGAAGCGAAAAACGGACGCAGAGATGCGCAGTCACGGATACGTCCCGTAGAGACTCCGGTTCTCTCGAGGGGCGCAACCGGTGGAGCGAACCCCTCGACGGTCGTCCCGGTCTAGGACGGACGGATTCCGTGGTGGCTCCAGCCTTCCGGTGACGGCGGATGTCCTCGACTCAGTGTTGTCACATATGCGCGCCGGTCCGTCGTCAGTGCCGATATCTCGACCGGCCCGATTCGGGCTCAACCGGTCTTTTCCCCCGAATCGAAGCCGACCGCGACTGGACCATCTGATTACAGGTGTATGTTTGTAATTGCGACTCGGAAACCGAGTTCAGCTTCTGGCCGGGGTCGGTTTCCCTCTCCGTACCGGTATCACGGCAAGTGGGACGCTCACTTGCCGCCCGCTCTCGAAACAGGAACAGTGCTTCCGGTCTTGGGTCCCCGGTGGCCCTCTAGCCGGGTGGGAAGGGATGGAACTATCACGCTCTGCACGAGTACGCGGGTCGGGGAACCCGAGTTTGGACGATCTCGTCCGCTCAGGCGCGTGGGAGACGGCGTCGCCTCCGGAACTGCGACGTCCCGTTCTCCCTCGAGGTGTTACTGGACGAGGTAGGTGACAGTTCGGCCGGGGAGTGTCTCGGCGATACGACCGTCAGGGAACCGCCCTTTCGCTTCCCGAAGCGAGTGTGCGTCGACGCAGACCGCCGTTCCCTCGCCTCCTCTGTCCGACGTGGACGTGAGGGTCGGCCTCGTCGAGGCTGACGGCCGTCGCCAGCCCGTCGTGGCCTGGATTCGAACGTGATGGGCCCCGTCGTACGCCCCCCCTTTGTCTCGTAACCCGTGTGAGTTATCGGCAGCCTCTTTCGGGAGCGGGAGTCGAGGGCAGTCATCTGAGCGATAATAATAACAGAAATCTATATACTGGAAATTTTTATAATTTTTCTTTGAATAGGCGCACTGCTTACGGGTAGACACACCATGCAGAAGTCGACTCGGCCCTGACTGGCGGAATCGAGGTCAGTAACCGAGTTCGATATGTTTACACCCGAACTTGATCGTGACGTTTTCGGCTGGACGTTCTCCGGTCAAACAGGAGTGCTACCGCTCACCCCGGCATCCCACGCCTGTGTATTTTGTTCATACGCTAGTATATGTACTATTTTGTGTTTGACTTCACCTCAGATACGCAACTTGTTCTCTGGAGAGGGGAGCGCTCCGACGTCCTCGCCTACCGAAATCCGGGGGGTGGCTGTGGTGTTCTCGGGGAACGGAGGCGGAGTCATCCGTCCTACAGTGGCCGACACACGGATCGAGGATACTGACGTGGACCGGCGAGACTCCCTCCAGCCAGGGTCTCGATACCCACCCGAGCGTACCGTCGTTCGTCGACGCGTCGCTGCCCACCGCGTCACTCTGCGGCCTCCCGTGGCCGTAAACTGCCGCTTCTCCCCGTCGTCGGTTCAAGAACCGCCTGTTCTCTCTCCTACTGAGGTACGCGCGGTGGAACCTGTAGACGCGTTACCCCGCCCATCGTCCGCGCTCTCGAACGAACGCTTCGAAGCGGGAACCGACGTCGCCCGCCGTTCGACGGAACCTCCCGTCGGTCCGTGAGTCGATTCGACACCGACCGTTCCCGAGAAGCCGTGGACCGCGACCGGTGGGCGACCGGGGCCGGGCTTCGCTCCGGGCCGGAGCGCCGGCTTCAGTCGACCCGGTCGGCCTCGGTCGCCACGGCTTCCATCGCCAGGTCGGGGCTGGAGAGGACGGGCACGTCGACCCGTTCGGCCAGGTCGCGTTCCACGTGCGCCATCGACGCCTGCGCGAGGACGGCCACGTCGGTCTCGGCCGCCACGTCCGCGACGCGGTCGCCGACGAGGCGGTCGTGTTCGGCTATGTCGCCGGATTCCCGCGCTTCCAGCGCGCCCTCGACGAGTTCGGACGCGACGGTGACGTCTTTCCCTGCCTGCTCCGCCTTCCGCTCGACTAACGCCGTGCTCGGTCCGAGCGTGGACGCGGCCGTCGCGACGACGGTGACGTGACGGCCGAGGTCGACCGCCCGCTCCGTCATCGGGTCGTCTATCTTCAGAATCGGAACGTCGACGAGTTCCCGCGCGACGTCCACCGCGGGCGACGTACTCGAACAGGTGTCGAGGACGACGTCGGCTCCCGCCTCCTCGGCCAGCGAGAGCTGCGTGCAGAGTCGTCTCGTAATCCCCGGCGTCAACTCGCCGACGGCGAGCGCGTCCTGGAGCGTGCTTTCGTCGACGACGTGGAAGCGGTCGGCGTCGGGAACGTACTCGTCGGCCAGTTCGTCGAACCGGTCCGACAGTCCGGCGACCGTGTGGAAGAAGCAGATGCGAGCGCTCATGAAGGTATCAGGTCCGACCGTACGATTCGGGTCCGCCTACAAAGGGTTTCTCCTCGCGCGCCCGCTCGACCGTCCGGCTACTCCTCCCCGGTCTGTCCGTACTCCTCGCCGAACATCTGCCGGAGTTCCCCTACCGTCTCGTCCGGGAGCACCGCCGGGTCGCCGATCGCGCGGGCCTGGTAGTGGACGCGGGCGCAGAACTCGACCATCATCGCGACCGTCAGCGCGTCGTCGCCGGTGTCACCGACGGCGATGACGCCGTGGTTCTTCAACAGGACGGCGTCGTGGTCGTCGCCCATCGCCTCGGCCGCCAGCCGTCCCAGTTCCTCGGTGCCCGGCGGCGCGTACCCGCACACGGGTATCTCCGTCCCCGCGTAGGCGATGAGGTAGTGTGACGCCGGAATCGACTCGCCGAGGCTCGCGAACGTGCTCGCGTACGGCGAGTGGGTGTGAACGATGCCCCCGACGTCCGGCCGGTTCCGGTAGACGAGCGCGTGCATCGGCGTCTCGCTCGACGGTTTCAGGTCGCCGGCGACGCGTTCGCCGTCGAGGCCGACGACCGGGGTCGTGTCGGCGTCGACGTCCTCGTACGGGACGCCCGAGGGGCTGACGGCGAACCGGTCGCCGTTCCGGACGCTCACGTTCCCCCCGGTTCCCTTGGTCAGATCCTGCGCGAGCATCTCGCGTCCGACGTCGCCGACCCGTTCCCGCTCCGCTCGCAGCGGTGTCTCGTCCGTCATGTGTCGTCCTACCGGCGACGGACGTGATAAGCGTTGGCTCGTCGAGTCCGACGTCGGTCGCCGGGCCGGCCGCCAGCGCGACGGGGTGAACAGGAGATTTAACAGGTCGTGCCGCGAGGACCGACCATGGCTCTGGCCGGGCGACGACGCGGAGCGCCGGTGAGGTGGAGTGCGGTACGACCGACGCGCGAGCGAGGAGGCAGAGCGTCGTGACCGAGTCGGCCGAGCATTCCGGCGATTCGCTCATCTTGACGTTCTACGGCGACGACGTCACGGGGTCGACCGACGCGATGGACGCGCTGGCTCGGTCTGGCATCGAGACGGTGCTGTTCCTCGATTCGCCGGACGCCGAGACGGTGTCGACGGAGTTCCCCGGGGCACGAGTCGTGGGCGTGGCGGGGACGAGTCGGTCCATGACGCCGGACGAGATGGACCGGGCGCTCCCGCCCGCCTTCTCGGCGCTGTGCGACCTCGGCGCGCCGCTGGTCCACTACAAGGTCTGTTCCACGTTCGACTCCGCGCCCGAGGTGGGGAGCATCGGACGGGCCATCGACATCGGGAGCGACGTGCTCGGGACCGACTCGGTCCCGGTCGTTCCCGCGGCGCCGCCCCTCGGACGATACGTCGCGTTCGGCAACATGTTCGCGGCCGACGTCGACGACGTCTACCGCCTCGACCGCCACCCGACCATGCGCGACCACCCGGTGACGCCGATGGACGAGAGCGACCTGCGCCGCCACCTCGCCGACCAGACCGACCGCTCGATGGGACTGGTCGACGTCCGCTCGCTGGGCGACGGGGTCGAGGCGGCCGTCGAGGGACTCGACGACGCGCTCACGGACGACCCCGGCGTTGTCCTCTTCGACACTATCGACGAGGCCGACGCACGGACGGTCGGCGGTGCCGTCTGGCGGCGGTACGCGCGAGCGCCCGGACCAACGGCGGAGAAACCAGACGCGACGGGAGTCGGCGCGGACGGCCCCTCGCCGTCGTTCGTCGTCGGGTCGTCTGGCTTCCAGTACGCGCTGGCCGACCACTGGGCGACCGCGGGAGTGGTCGCAGGCGACCCGGCGTTCGAGTCGCTCCCCCCCGCCGACCGGGTCGTCGTGATGTCGGGGAGCGCGTCGCCGCTGACCGCGACCCAGATCGACGCGGCGGTGGACGCGGGGTTCGTCGGCGTCCGAGTCGACACGGCGGCGCTCGTCGACCCGTCGACCGCCGCCGAGGAGCGCGAGCGGGTCGTCGCCGAGTCGCTCGACGCGCTCGCCGCCGGCGACAGCGTCGTCGTCTACGCCGCGCGGGGGCCGGACGACGACGCCATCGAGGCGACGGCGCGCCGCGCCGCCCGCCTGGCCGACCCGCCGACCGACGTCGGTCGGTACGTCGCCGAACAGCAGGGGGGGCTCCTCAGGGCCGTCCTCGACGCCGCCGCCGTCGACCGCGTCGTGGTCGCCGGCGGCGACACGTGCGGGCGCGTGACCCCCGCGCTCGACGTCTACGCGCTGGAGACGCGGTTCCCGCTCGCGCCCGGAAGCCCGATATGTTCGGCTCACGCGTCGACCCCGCGATTCGACGGCCTCGAAATCGCGCTCAAGGGGGGTCAACTCGGCGGCGAACGATACTTCGTTCGCGCACGGGACGGTGCGACGGACTGGTGAGTCGAGCGCGGTTCCGACGGGTGCCGACGAGAGACGACGTCGGCCGTTCGCCCGGCCATCCGCGTCGGGAGTAACTATTTCTGCGGCACCGCCGACGGAGAGAGCGTGGACACAGCCGAGGGAAGCGACGACGGTGACGACGCGCCCTGGTGGAAGGACGCGGTCATCTACCAGATCTACCCGCGGAGCTTCAACGACAGCGACGGAGACGGGGTGGGCGACATCCCGGGTATCGTCGAGAAGGTGGACTACCTCGACGACCTGGGCGTCGACGCGGTCTGGCTCAGTCCCGTCTACGACTCACCGAACGTGGACAACGGGTACGACGTCCGCGACTACCGGGCAATCGCGGACGAGTACGGAACCATGGCCGACTGGGAGGACCTACTGGATGCGCTCCACGCCCGGGGGATTCGACTCGTCATGGACATGGTCGTCAACCACACGTCGGACGAACACGAGTGGTTCCGCGAGTCGCAGACGTCGCGCGACAGCGAGTACCGCGACTACTTCTTCTGGCGCGAGGGGGACGGCGACGACCCGCCGAACAACTGGCGGTCCGTGTGGGGCGGTCCGGCCTGGACGCGTGACGAGGCGACCGGCGAGTCGTACCTCCACCTCTTCCACGAGAAACAGGCGGAGTTGAACTGGGACAACCCAGCGGTCAGGGACGACGTCGCGACGCTGGTCGAGTGGTGGGTCGAGAAGGGCGTCGACGGGTTCCGGCTCGACTCCATCAACCTCGTCTCGAAGCCGGACGGGCTCCCGGACGCGGACCCCGAGACTGAGGGGCTCACGGGGCTGAACGCCGTCGCGAACGGCCCGCGCGTCGCGGAGTACCTCGCTGAACTCTGCGAGCGGACGATGGCGGACGGGGACCTCGTCGCCATCGGCGAACTCCCCGAACTCACGGTCGACCAGGCCGCGGCGTACGCCGGCGACGAGGGGCTCGACCTCCTCTTGAGCTTCGAACACGTCGAACTCGACCGCGGCGAGGGGGCGCGCTGGACGCCGCGCGACTGGACGCTCCCGGAGCTCAAGGAGGTGGTCGAGCGGTGGCAGACGGGCCTCGAGGGCGACGCCTGGCAGGGACTCTACCTCAACAACCACGACCAACCCCGGGCCGTCTCCCGGTTCGCGGACGACGGCGAGTACCGCCGGGAGTCGGCGACGATGCTCGCGACGCTGCTGTTCACGCTCAGGGGGACGCCCGTGTTGTACCAGGGGGAGGAGATCGGGATGACGAACCCGTACTTCGAGTCGTTCGACGAGATACGCGACGTCGCGACCCGCCGGAGCGTCGAGCACGCGATACGCGAGGGAGCCATCGAGAGTTTCGCGGAGGTGAGAGACGAGGTCAACCGCCGGACGCGCGACAACGCGCGGACGCCGATGCAGTGGACCGCCGGGGCGCACGCGGGCTTCACCGATGGCGACCCGTGGATACAACTCAACGACGACGCCGACGCGGTGAACGTCGCCGCGGCCCGCGAGGACCCCGACTCCGTCTTCCACCACTACCGCCGGTTGATGGACCTCCGCGAGGAGAATCCGGTGCTCGTCGACGGTCGCTTCCGACTGCTGCTCCCGGACCACCCCCACCTGTTCTGTTACCTCAGGGGAGACGACGACCGGCTACTCGTCGCGCTCAACGTCTCCGAGGGGTCGCCGCGGCTGGACCTCTCTGAGGTCGTGGACCCCCGGTCGGTCGAGCGCCGCTACTCGAACTACGACGACCTCGGCCGAGGGCCGGACGTGGGCGCGACCCGGAATCCGGGCGGACTCGCGGGGGAGTCGGTCACGCTCCGGCCGTACGAGGCGTGCGTCTACTCGCTGTCCTGAGATTCGACCGCCTGGCGCGGTCGATAGCCGTGAACGGGTTCGACGCGAGCGACGGACCGCGGACGGCACGCTCATTACGGTCACCGTCTAACGTGGGGGCATGCGCGACCTCTTCCGTCTCGTCTTCGCCGTCCAGATGGTCCTGCTCGCGCTCCTGGCGATGTCGTTCACCGTCGTCGAACCTGGGACGGGCCCGTACGTCGCCGCCGTGCTCAGTCTCGGAGTCATCCTCGTGACGCTCGCGATAGTCAGCGTCCTCCTCTACCTCGACTGGCGGGGACTGGACCCGTACGAGTACCGGTGACGACACCCGGCCCCCGGCCGTCGCCCCGGCGTCAGTCGTCGCCCGCGCGCCCCTCGTTCGGGAGCGCGTCGCGCGAGTCCTCGACCCCCTCGAGCGGGGGTGACTCCCAGTACTCGTGTTCGCCCTCCGGGTACTGGCGGAAGCAGGCGGCGACGTGGTCGTCGGGGTCGCTCGCGCGGCTGACGAGCGCCGGGTCTTCGCCGGCACAGACCTCGTGGGCGACGGGACAGCGCGTGTGGAACCGACAGCCGGACGGCGGGTTCGCCGGGTCGGGGATGTCGACCGCCCGGACCGGCGGCTCGCTCGCCTCGACCGCGTCGGGGTCGAGTTCGGCCGTCGCCCACCGAAGGACCTGCGTGTAGGGGTGTCTCGGGTCGTGGAGCAGTTCCTCCGCTGGGCCGAGTTCGACGAGTCGTCCGAGGTACATCACGCCGATGCGCCCGCCCGACTTCTGCGCGAGGTACCGCGCGTTCGAGAGGTTGTGCGAGACGAACACGAACGACGTGTTGAACTCCTCTTGCAGGTCGAGGAGCAGGTCCATCGTCTCGACGCGGAGCGAGACGTCGAGCGCGGACACCGCCTCGTCCGCGAGGATGACGTCCGGGTTCATCAACAGCGCCCGGACGAGCGCGACGCGCTGTTTCTCCCCGCCGCTCAACTGGTGAGGGAACCGGCTGGCGTAGTCGTCCGGCGGCGTCATCCCGACGTGTTCGAGCATCCCGAGCACGCGCGCCCGCCGGTCGTCGTTCGACAGGTCGGGCTGCCACTTCTTCAGCGGCGCCTGGAGGCTCTTCATGATGGTCTTGTTCGGGTTGAGGCTGCTCCCGGGGTCCTGGTGGATTATCTGGAGCGACCGGCGGATCTCCGCGTACGGGATGTCGCCGTCCCCCTCTCCGTCCTTGGCCTCCCAGACGTCCTGTCCCCGGTACTCGACAGACCCACCGGTGGGTCGCTGGAGACCGATGGCCGTCTTGCCCAGCGTCGTCTTCCCGCAACCGGACTCGCCGACCAGCGCGACGACGTCGTTCTCCTCGATGTCGAGGCTCACGCCGTCGACCGCCTGGACGGGGTCCCCGCCGCGCGTTCCGGTGAGTCTGTCGAGGAGTCCCTGTTTCTGCTCGAAGTGGACCTCCACGTCGTTCAGACGGAGTAGCGGCGGGTCGGAGTCGCTCATTCTGCCCCCACCTCCCCGTCGTCCGCCCGACCGCTCGTACTCACCGAGTAGGGGATCGCCTCGGCCGACTCGTCCCAGTGGTGACACGCGGCCCGCTGGTCGGGACCGACGTCGTAGTAGTCGGGATCGACCTCGACGCACTCCTCGGTCGACAGGGGACACCGCGGGTGGTACGAACACCCCCGCGGCACGTCGACAGGGTCGGGAGCCGATCCTTCGATGGGTCGCATCTCCGCGAGGGGGGCGTCGAGGTTCGGCACCGCTTTGAGCAGCGACCGGGTGTACGGGTGCGCGGCGTCGCGGATGATGGCGTCGCTCGGTCCGAACTCGACGAACTCGAACGCGTACATCACCGCCAGCCGGTCCGCGAGGTTCGCGACGAGCGGGAGGTCGTGTGTGATGAACACCACGGTCAGGTCGTACTTCTCCTGGAGGTCTTGGAGCAGTGTCAGGATGGAGCGTTGCATGAGCAGGTCGAGCGCGGCCGTCGGCTCGTCCATCACCAGCACGTTGGGTTCGAGCACGAGCGAGAGCGCGATGAGTGCACGCTGGCTCATCCCGCCGCTGAGTTCGTGTGGGTACGCGTCGAGCACGCGCTCGGGTTCGAGGTACAGGTCCGAGAGCAGGTTCCGGGCGTGTTCCATCCCTTCGTCGCGGTTCTGTTGGTGGGCGTCGAGCGTCTCCTCGAAGTGGTTCCCGATCTTCATGGTGGGGTTGAACGAACTCATCGCCCCCTGGAACACCATGGATATCTCCTCCCAGCGGAGC
The DNA here is from genome assembly GCF_059821265.1 of Halorarum sp. SLYT50. Classification (NCBI taxonomy): domain Archaea; kingdom Methanobacteriati; phylum Methanobacteriota; class Halobacteria; order Halobacteriales; family Haloferacaceae; genus Halorarum; species Halorarum sp. SLYT50. Next base: position 267,615 of record NZ_JCAMRW010000002.1, read on the forward strand.
CGCTTGATGCCTCGCTCGTCCAGTTCGAGGAGGTCGATGGCGTCGCCCTCGTCCGGGTAGTACGTCACGTCGCCCGTCAACTGCCCCGGCCGGACGACCGCGTTGAGCAGCGCGGAGGCGAACATCGACTTGCCCGACCCCGACTCGCCGACCACCCCCAGAATCTCGTCCCGGTACACGTCGATCGAGACCGAGTCGAGGACCTTCGACTCGCCGCGCTCCATGTCGAACGTGACGCTCGCGTCGTCGACTTCGAGCACTACGTCTTCACTCGCCGTTCGCCCCGTCGCGCCGGTGGATTCGTTGTGTGTCGTCATCTCTGTCACCTCACTCTGTCGGGACGTTCGCCATCGGGGTCACGTCCTCGTCGTCTTCGTCGCCGGTGTTTACCTTCACGTGTCGCGCTCGCACCCGTGGGTTGAAGATGCGGTCCATCCCCTGCGAGAACAGGATCAACCCGACGGAGAGGACGGTGATAGTTATCATCGGGATGAACAGCCAGTGGGCCGACTCCCAGGTGTAGAGCGCCCCCGACGTCGTGTACGCGAGGTTCATCATCACGCCCCAGTTCAGCGTCGTGAACGGGAGGATGCCCAGGTAGTAGAGCCCGACCGACTCGAAGATGATCCCCCGCGCCGCGGTGACGAAGTGGATGGAGATGTACGACATCAGGTCGGGGATGATGTCGTCGAGGAGGATGCGCGGCGTCGACAGCCCCATCGCCCGGGACGCCTCCACGAAGTTCCGCTCCCGGACGCTGAGCACCTGCGAGCGGACGGACCGCGAGAGGCCGGCCCAGTTGTTGATGCCCAGTATCAACCCGATGAGATACGGGTTCTCCGGCTGGAGGGCGGCGGCGATGATGATGACGAGGGGGAGTCCGGGGATGGTCATCGTGATGTCCGACATCGTCATGATGGTCCGGTCGGTGAGCCCGCCCTTGTACCCGGCGAGCGTCCCGAGCACGGTCGCGACGACCGTCGAGAACACGGCGCCCGCGAGAATCATCTTGAGCATGGGAGGCGTCGCGTGGACGATCTGCGACCAGATGCCCTGTCCGAGGGCGTCGGTCCCGAGGACGAGATTGAACTGCGGCGCGACCGGGAGCGAGACGCCGGCCACGGTCGCCGGCCCGAACGTCAGCCAGCCGTCGTGGAACGGCTGGAGGTACCGCTCACCCATCCCGGAGAACGGGACCGGATTCACGAGGACGCCGACGGTTCCCATCACGAGGTACGCCACGATGATGACGAAGCCGACCTTGGCGCGCCAGTCGCTCCAGAGGATGCGGAACGGCGCAACGAGCGTCCGGTCCACGGCGTACCGTAGCTGTTCCCTGCGGGATACCGACGTGTCCGCCGTCGTCTTGAAGGGGAGTTCGTCCGCCGTCTCGCCGTCCGATTGTTGAGATGCCATGGTTCGTTCAGTAGGATTCCCGCTCGCCCTCGCCCGCCGCACGCGGGTCGATCTTGCTGTACGTGAGGTCGGCGACGAGTACCCCGATGACCACCGCCGTCGAGATCATCACCAGCCCGCCCATCATCAGCGGGTAGTCCCGCGAGACGGTCGCCTTGAAGAGGTAGAACCCGACGCCCGGGTACGCGAAGATCTGCTCGAGGATGACCGACCCTCCCAGCATGAACGCGATAGAGAGGAGGATACCGGTGTACATCGGGAGCATCGCGTTGCGCGCGACGTACCGGAGTGCGATTCGACGCCGGGAGAGGCCGCGGAGGCGCGCGACCCGGATGTAGTCCTCCCCGAGGACGCTGATGCTGTTCCCGCGCATCGACAGCGCCGCGCCTCCCCACCCGACGAGCGTCGTCGAGAGGATGGGGAGCGCGGCGTGGTAGAGCACGCTGCTGACGTACGGCCAGTTGAACCCCGCCCGGAGGCCGCTCGCGACCTGTCCGCCGGTGGGGAAGAGTTGCCAGCGGTAGCCGAAGAGGTAGACGAGACCAATCGCCAGCACGTAGTACGGGATGCCGCCGACGATGGTGGAGAACAGCGTCACGCCGGAGTCGAACTTGCTCCCCTCCGTGTACGCCATGAACCCGCCGACCGCGATGCCGACGACGGTCGTCACGAACGTCCCGATGGCCGCGAGGAAGATGGTCCACGGGAGCGCCTGTGCGAGGATGTCGAACACCATCCCGTCCTGGAAGTACGCCTGCCCGAAGTCGCCCTGCATCACCGACGCCACGTAGTCGATGTACTGCATCCAGAGCGGCTGGTCCGGCTGGAAGCTGATGTAGTTCTCCACGTAGTTGTCGATCTGGCTCTCCGGGATACCCTGCTCGCGCAACTGGACGACCAGGTAGTCGATGGGGCCGCCCGGCAGGTAACGAATGAGCGTGAACGAGATAGTCACGATCGCCCAGAGGGTGAAGACCGACTGTCCGATTCTCTTGGCGAGCCAACGCATACCACCTCGAACTCAGTCGGAGGTTGTAAACCCTGCGGTGTCTTTCACCGTCTATCGTCCGGAACGCCGCTCCGTCGACCACCGACGCCGACGGTGGCTCCCGCGCCGTCGGCGTCGGCCGGCCCCCGGGTTGACCCCTACTTGGTCTTCGCTGTGAACTCCCCCGTCTTCAGGATGTAGTGGAAGGGGGTGTAGAACGTGCGCTGCATGATGTCGCTGTCGAGCGCCGGGTAGTTCCAGTCGTCGTTGGTGAACCAGGTCTGGGTCCGCGACTCGTAGACCTGCAACTGCGGGACCATGTAGTCGAACGCCCACGCGAGTTCGCGCACCTGCTGGGTGAACTCCTCTCCGCTGAGCTTGGTCAGGTTGTTGATAGCCGTGTCCAGGTTCATACTGATGGCGTCCTGTGACCCGTCCGGCTGACCGATCGGCGGGAGCGACACCTCGTCCGGGATTCCCATCTTGTCGCGGTTCTCGACGAAGGTGTTGTTGTACCACGCGTACGGCTGTGGGTAGTCGGCACCCCACGGGGCGCTGGCGATCTTGAAGTCGCCCTGGTTCCAGATGTTCTCCTGGAACGACGTGGCCTCCATCGTCTCCAGGCGGGTGTCGATACCGAACTGCTTGAGCTGACTGGTGACGGTCTGCAGGGCGAGGAGTCCGGGGCCGCCGGTGGTTCCGGTCTTGATGTTCGGTGCGAACGGTTCTCCGTCGGGAGTCTGCCAGGTGCCGCCGGACTTACTGAACCCGGCGTCCTGAAGCATCTGTGTGGCTTTCTCCTGGTCTTTGCCGTACTCGATGTACTGGCCGGTCTCGAGGTAGTCCGAGTTGTAGTCCGGAGCCAGCCCGGTGTTGAGCGTGACCGGCTTGTGCGTCTCCGCGCCCGCGTTCTCCGCGGCGGCGCTCGCGTCGATGACGTACCCGAGCGCCTGCCGGACCAGCGGGTCCCCGACGACGTCGTCGTTCCACTTGAACGCGAGCGACAGTCCGCCGAGGCTCGAGTAGGTGGTGTTCTCGACGTGGTCGGGGAAGTTCGTCTCGACGTCCTTCGGCACGTTCATCCGAACGTGGCCGTCGAGTTGCCCGTTCGAGAGCGACTGCCAGAGCTTCTGGCTGCTCCCGACGTAGAGGAACGTGAGATTGGGAAAGTTGATGCCGTCCGCGGCCGGGTGTCCGGGATTCTTCACGCACGTCAGCTCCTGCTGTGACGCGCCCTTCACCGCGAACGGGCCGTACGACCACATCTCCTCGCTCGAGATGCTGAACCCGCCGAGGTCCTTCGCGACCTGGTCCCGGGCGTCCTGCCCGCCCGCGTCCTCGAACTTGCTCACCCACTCCTCGTACTGCGGGAGCCCGTGCGAGAGCACGTTGGTGAGGAGGTTGAACCGGATGAAGTCCTTGTTCGTGTACCCACCCTTCAGGGCGAACTCGACGGTGGACTCGTCGACCTCCGTGATGGACTCGGCGTACTCGGATGAGGACCACCCCATGTACTGTTCCATCTGGAAGTGGGTGACGGCGTCCTTCGCCTGCACCGGCCGAGTGACCTTCTCGCCGTCGTGCCACTTGTAGTTCGGGTTCAGGTTGATGGTCAGTTTCTGGTTCTCCACGTCGACCGTCCAGTCTTCGGCGAGCAGTCCGACGAACTCGTTGTTGACCGGGTCGTACACCGCGAACGGGTCCATGACGTGCGCCTGGACCATCCACTTGTAGTTCGCGAAGTTGAACTCGTTCCACTGGACGTCGCTCGCGGGGACGCCAAGCGAGTCGAGCGTCAACTCGGGGTCGACCGGGTTCCCGGCGGCGTCTCCCTCCGCCGACGTTTCCGTCCCACCGGCGTCGGTTTCGCCGCCTCCGGCGGTCGTCTCGCCGTCTCCGCCCTCGGCCTCGGTGGCAGTTGTGTTGTCGGTCGTATCGCCCTGACACCCGGCGAGGCCCGCGACGCCGGCCGCACCCACTCCCTGGATGAACCGTCGTCGGGATGCCAGGCGCTCCATGAGCCGTCCGTGAGACTGACTATCGTCCGCCATTCTAGCCCAAGGATGGAGTACCCGCGTGAAAAATGTTCCTGTTCGTTTGGTAACGATGGGTCCGTCCCCGAGGGAGCCGCGCAGCGGTCACCCGGCCGACCCGCGGTCGCGGCGCCCGACGCGCAACCAGAGCCGCGAGGCGAACAACACCCCGAGTCCGACGAGACCCATGAGGCCGAAGAGGACGGCCCACCCGCCGAACAGGCCCGCCATGATGTCCGACAGGTCTGGACCGCCGTCACTCAGGGTGATTGACATCCAGGTGTCGAGGTACCACGCGGCGACGACGAACAGTCCCTCCACCGCGAGGAAGTACGTCACCAGCCGGTGATTGTCGACGTACTCTCTGAACCGGTCCCCGAACGAGGAGCCTTCCGTTTCGTCCGCGGTATTCATTTCGTGAGCGTTGTTCTCGACGGACCGTGATAAATCTGCCTTCGTCCGCCGCGTCCGAACCGCGGCGGTTGACGGCGATCATCACTCCGGTTTCGGCGGCGTCACACCCAGCCGCTCGTACTGGCGTTCCGGCGCGTCGAGGTCGGACAGCGCCGTTCGGAGGAGGTCGCGCATCCGCCCGGCCTCCTCGGAAGTGTCCGCGACGTCGGTCTCCTGCCACGGGTCGTCCGCCGTGTCGTACAACAGCGGGTCGTCGTGGCGCGAGTACGACGGCGCTTCGTACCGCCAGAGTGGGACGTCGGCGTACGGGAGGAACTCGCCCGACTCTGCACCGGACTGCGGTTCCGGGGGTGTGAACCACGAGTGGGGGTTCATCATCCGCGTCGAGTAACACTCCGCGTCGACGTCGTCCTCGCAGGGGTGGAGGTACGTGTAGCGGCCGTCGGTGACGTTGACGCTCGACCCCCAGTAGCCGTACACCGCCCAGTCGCGGACCGACTCTGACTCGTCGGATAGCAGGGGCAGGAGGCTCCGGCCGTGCGGACCGCGCTCCCCTTCGAGCCCGAACGCGTCGAGTATCGTCGCGTTGAGGTCGACCGCGGCGGTGAGCGCGTCGATTCTGTCGCCGGTTCGCTCCATCTCTGGGTGCCAGACGAACAGCGGCGTGTGCGCCAGCGTGTCGTACAGCGGCGCCTCGTACGGCTTGCCGACCCAACCGTGGTCGCCGAGGAAGAACCCGTGGTCGGACGTGACGACGACCACCGTCTCCGACCAGAGGTCGTTCTCGTCCAGGGCGTCGAGGACACGCCCGAACCAGCGGTCGGTCATGGTCAGTTTGCCGGCGAACTGCGTGCGGACGAAGTCGAGTTCCCGCTCCGAGAGCTCGCTCTCCCCCCGGTCGACCCGCCCGTACGGGGGCCAGAAGGTCAGGTCGGAGTCGGTCGGGTCCTCGTCGGTGTACATTGAGGCGTACGGCTCCGGGACGTGGAACGGTTCGTGCACGTCGAAGCTGTCGACGTAACAGAACCAGTCGTCCCACTTCCGGTTCCGGTCGAGCCAGTCGGCCGTCTCCGAGAACAGTTTCGGGGCGAAGAACGACTCTTCGTCGTCCTCGTCGAACCCCGCGACGTTCCGGGGGTACTGCACGGGGTTGAGGTAGCCGTACCCGTACCGGTCGTCGGGGGACTCGAATCCCAACCCGTCACGCGCGCGTCCCTCGGGGTCTCTCGGGGCGGTCCGCCACGCGTCGTACTCGTGGCCACGGACGAACTCGAACCCGTTGAAGTCCTGGTAGTAACCGTCGCTCCCGTGCTGAAAGTAGTGGTAGTGGTCGGTGAGCAGCGCCGTCATCACCTCCTCCCCGCGGAGGGTCCGCGGGAGCGTCGCGTCGAACGGTTCGACGGGCCCCCACGGGCGCCAGAGGAACTCCTGGGTGCCGGTCAGCCACTCCCGGCGGGCCGGCATACACGGGAGGCTCCCGGCGTAGTGGCGCTCGAACACCGCCGCCCGCTCGGCGAACCGGTCGAGGTTGTCCGTCTCGACGTCGAGGTCGACCGTCGGGTCGTACGCGTCGAGGAAGTGGCGACAGAGGCTGTCGATGGAGACGAACAGGACGTTCACTCGGCGGTCGCCCCCCGCCCCTCCCGTTCGACCCCGGCGGCCAGTCGTTCGTGGCTCTCCCCCCGCCGCGGGTCGCCGTCGACGACGAGGAACGGCCCCTCGTAGCAGACGCCGCACCGCCGCAGGCAACACTTCTCGACGGTCGTCGCGTCGAGGGCGTCGAGGCGTGCACGCGCCGCCTCGTCGACGTTCGTTCGGCAGAACTCGACGTATCGGGTCACGTGGTCCCCCTCACGTTCCTCCCCCATGAATCTACCTCGGCGCCGTCCACGGACCGGGGAACGAGGCGACGGGGTCACTTCCCACGCCGACCCAGCGGGCGGTAGCCCGGACGCGCAGTGTACCCGCGGGAGACGGCCTCGGACGTCTCGGACGGAGATTCGGCCTCGACCCCCGCGTCCGCTTCAGTGCTTCCCGGCGCTGGTCGAGTCCTAGTACTCTCGGATTTTAGTCGCGGAAAACCACCCGGAATCTACAGGGACGGACGACCGAACCGTTCAGACAGGAGGAAGCCGACTAGCAGACTTCTCGACAAACGAACGCGGCCGAGAGGCTCGAAAACCGGATGTGCGAACGTCTGCGAATCGACCGTCTCGTCACCTTCCGTTCGGAACGACCGAACGGTAGAACCATCATCTATCGCCACAGCGGCACTATCTCGCCAATCACTTTACAACGGTATCTGTGTAATCCCATCCTCTCTCTCTCACCGGCGTCCTGGGGAACGAATCCACCGACTCGACGGCTTCACCACCGATTCGAGCCGCTCGCCCGGTAGGGGGATGCGGTCGGTTCGGGCTGTCAACACGTCCGTTCAGCAGAGCTGAACGACCCCGCAGCGGGCTGGGTGAACTCACACGTCTTGCGCAGCCTCGTCCTCGGCGGAGTTATAGATGGCTTCGACCAGACGCATGTCGCGCAGTCCGTGGACGCCGTCGGCGGTCGGTTCTTCGCCCGTCTCGACGCACTGAGCGAAGTACGCGAACTCCTCCGCGACTTCGTCCACCTCCTGCGGGTCGAACCGTGACTGCAGGGCGTCGGACTCGATTTCGAGAGCCGACTCCCCCATGAACGCCGGGTCGAGCGTCAGGCGTCCCTCCGTCCCGGTGACGGTGAAGTGGCTGCGCGTCCGGGCACGCTGGCTGGCGAAACAGGAGGCGACGACCCCCGACTCGAACGTCGCCGAGAAGCTCACGCGTTCGTCCACCTCGTCGAACGCATCGTGCGTGCTGACGGTCTCCCCCCGAACGCGGACCGGTTCCTCGCCGAGGACGAACCGGGCGGTGTTGAGCGGGTAGATTCCCAGGTCGATGAGCGCCGCTCCACCGGAGAGGTCCGCGTCGAGACGCCACTGGTCCGGGTCCGGGCCGATCACGTCGAACATGTCCTGACACATCGCCCCGTCCACGAGAACCGGCTCTCCGATAGCGCCCGCGTTCAGGAGCTCGCGGGCCCGCCGGACGGTCGGGTCGAACTGCATCCGGTAGGCGATCATCAGCGTGACGTCCGAACAGGCGTCGACCATCCGCTCTGCACGCTCGCTGCTCGCCTCCATCGGCTTTTCGCACAGAACGTGCTTGTCGAGTTCGGCCGCCGTCTCCGCGTACTCCAGGTGGAGCGCGTTCGGCGTGCAGACGTACACGGCGTCGTACGCGTCGGCTCCGACCCCCTCGTGGAACTGGTCGTACGAGAGGGCGCGTTCCGCGGCGGCGTCGTCGCGGAGTCGTTCCGCCTTCTCCGCCGACCCGCTCACCAGAACGGTCGTCGTACACGACTCGGTCGCCTCGATCGCCGGAACGACGATGTCCCTCGTGAACCACCCGAGACCGACGAGGGCGAACCGGAGCGGATCGGCGGGTTCCGGATCAATCGGTGTCTCCCAATCCCGTCGAGTGAACTCGTCGAGTAGCTGTTCGAACGTCATCACCGGCGATTCCGGGAGCGACGACATAACCCTTCGGCCTCGCCGTCCGGCCGCGTACCGGGGGTGCGCCGGTCGAGCGTTCCGTAGCTTTATTACACGGTGTTCCTATCCGGGACCGTGACGATTCGAGTCGTCGGCATCGGTCTGGGAGGCATCGCCCGCATCGAGTACGAGTATCTCGTCGGACTCGACGGTGTAGAACTCGTCGGGGGCGCGGACGTCGTACCGGAGGCGCGCGAGACGTTCGAGGACGAGATGGGCACGCCCACTTACGAGTCGGCCGACGACCTCCTCGCGGCGCACGGTGACGACGCGGACGCGGCCGTCATCATCACACCCCACACCCTCCACTACGAGCAGATGATGGCGTGTTTCGACCACGGACTCCACGTGTTCGTCGAGAAACCGATGGTCACGGGTCTGGAGAACGCCGTCGACGTGGTCGAGACGGCCGAGGAGCGCGGGCTCCTGCTCCAGGTCGGCTACCAGCGCCACTTCCACGCCGGCTATCGCGAACTCAAGCGTGTCGTAGACAGCGGCCGCATCGGTGACGTCCACATGGCGAGTTGTCACCTCGGCCAGGACTGGATCGCCCCCCAGTCGACGGACGGCGCGTGGCGTGTTCGACCGTCGCTCTCGGGGGGCGGGCAACTGTACGACTCCGGCTCGCACCTGCTCGACGCACTCCTCTGGGTGACCGACTCCCGTCCGGTGGAGGTCGCGGCGCTGATGGAGTACCGCGACCACGACGTCGACGTGAACGCGGCGCTCTCGGCGCGACTCGAACGGGACGACGGGACGCTACTCGCCAGCGTCGGCGTCACGGGAGACGGGCCTGAGTCGCCGGGCACGTCCGAGGGTCTCGTCGTCTGGGGGACCGAGGGACGAGTCGAGTACGACGAGGGTCGGGTCACCGTCGTCGAGAAGGAGGGCACGAACAGGGACGCGTACGTGGCCGAGGTGTCGGAGGGGACCGACTTCGAGACGGTGTTCACTGCCAAACTCTCGAACTTCGTCGACGCGGTTCGCGGGGAGGCGGAACTGCAGGTCCCCGGCGAAGTCGGACTCCAGGTGACTGCCCTGACCGAGGCGGCCTACCGGGCGGTCGAGGAGGGTACGACCGTCGACGTCGCCGCCGAACTGGAGGAGGCGCGCGCCGCGCGTCGGTAACCGGCGGCGGCCCGGCCGGTGGCCGCGTTACCGCCGTGCGGCGACGGGGTCAGACTACGTTGTCTCCGGGCGCTCCTCGTGTACGCTCGGCCGCTGGTTCTCGACCGTCGGCCAGCCGTCCGCCCACGTCAGCGGGTCGAGCATCAGCGTCCGGCGGAGGGTGCGGTAGCCGTCCCGTTCGAGGTACGCCTGCATTTCCTCGTAGGCGTGATACAGCGTCCAGTCGGTTCCGCCGTCGTCTCGAACCACCGCGCTGTGGCCCGGACCGACGAACCCGTTCCCCCGTTCGAGGACGAGCGTCGCGTCCCCGTCGAGTAGCTTCTCGCCGTTCGCGCCGACGTACGGTCCCTCCAGCGACTCCGACCGGCCGACGAGAACGCGGTACGTGCTCGCGGCCCCCTCACAGCAGGCGCCGGCCGAGACGAACAGGTAGTACCGGCCGTCCCGCTTCACGAGGTACGGCGCCTCGAAACCGGGACCGGCGACCTGGAACGTCGCTTCTGCGCCGGCGTGCGACAGGCCGTCCGCGGCGAGCGGAACGCCGTAGATGCCGTGAAAACTCCCCCAGAACAGGTAGGGGTCGCCGTCGTCCTCGTAGTACATCGGGTCGATGGAGTTCGTCACGCCGATGGAGTCGCTCCGGAGGAGCGGTCCCCGGTCGGTGAACGGTCCTCCGGGCGAGTCCGCCGTCGCGACGCCGATGCCGGGGTTCTCGTCGCCCCACGTGGAGTACGAGTAGTAGAGGACGTACGTTCCGTCGATGGTCGTAACGTCCGGCGCCCACAGGCCGCCCTCCTCCTTCCAGTCGGGTTTCGACCGGAACGCGTCGCCGACGTACTCCCAGTCGACGAGGTTCGACGACCGGACGATGGGGACCAGCCGCGGCCCTTCGCCGTCGCGCCAGTCGTCCTCCGTCCCGTACGCGTAGAACGTCCCGTCGGACGCGCGGACCACCGTCGGGTCCGCGAGCACCGGTTCGAAGACCGGATTGAGGTACTCGCCGGGCGGTGGCGTCCGCGTTGCGGTCTCGGTCCCCGTCCCCGTCTCCTCCGCCGTCCGGGCCGCGCCCCCGGTGGCGGCCGTCGTCGACGTCTCCGCCGACGCCGACTCCGGGGTTCCGGACGGACGACCCGCCCCGCCGGCGGGGGTACCGGTCCCCCCACATCCGGCGAGGCACAGGCCGAGGGTCGCGCTCCCGACGCTCCGCAGGGCTTTGCGGCGATTCATCGCCCGTACCTGAACGAGTCGGGACAAATAGCTTGTGCTGCGGTGTCGCGGGCGGTGGCCGCGGCGTTCCCCCCCGGTTACACTCGCGGGTCGAAGACGACCGCAGCGCCGCCGTTCTCGGGCACGTCGAACGACCGGACCGTGTCCGCAGTCGCCGAGAACTCCTCGGCGACGAGCGATTCCCCTCCGCTGTCGTCGAGGTACGCCGTCGCGTCGTACCTCCCCCCGGAGAGGAACCCGCACTCGACGTCGACCGAGGTGGCCGGACCCGCCCGGACGCTCCCGAGGAACCACCGCTCGCCCCGTCTGCGCGCGACGGTCGCGACGTCGCCGGGCCGTCCGCCGACGAACCGCGTCTCGTCCCAGACGGCCGGGACGGCTTCGAGGAACTGCTCGGCCAGCGGGCGGTCGGCGTAGCTCTCGATGCCGTCCGCGAAGTGCTGGAGGCCCGACTCGAAGACGACCGCGAGCGCGAGTTCGTGGCCGGCGGTCGTCGTCCGGGTCTCGGCCGAGAACGTGACCGGCGTGTAGTCCATCGGCCCGAGTACGTTCCGCGTGTACGGGAGGACGACGTTGTGCTCCGGCGGAATCGTGTTCGGGACGGGGTGGTAGTTCTCCGCCCCGTGGACGCCCTCGTACGTGAGGAGGTGAGGCCAGCGGCGGCGCAGCCCTTTCGGTGTGATGGAGCCGTGAACGTTCAACAGCAGTTCGCGTTCGGCCGTCGCTTCCGCCAACTCGTCGTAGAACCCCATCATCGTCTGCGTGTCCGAGTTCATGTAGTCGACCTTGACGCCGGCGACGCCCCAGTCCGCCCACCGGTCTAGCCGGACGTCGCGTTTCGCGGCCGTGTCGAGGTCCGACCACCGCGACCAGACCAGGACGCCGACGCCGCGTTCGTCCGCATACGACACCAAGTCGGGGAGCCACGCGGCCTCCCAGCCGGCGTCGACGAGGACGTACTCCCACCCGCGTTCGGCCGCGTAGTCGACGTACTCCCGCTGCGTGTCCAGGTTCGCGGAGCCGACCCCCCCGGACCACCACGACCACGCGACCCGACCCGGCCGGACCCAGTCGGCGTCGGAGAGGCGGCACGGGTCGCCGCCCCGCGCCGGCGCGTCGAGCACGTCGGTCACGAGGTCCGACTCGACGACCGTCGAGAGGTCGCCCGCGACGACCACCCGCCACGGGGTCGCGAGCGGCCGCTCCGAACTCACCTCCTCCGGCTCGGTCTCCAGTCGGTGGACCTCGGAGTCGGGGAACCGGACCCGGAACGCCGACCCGTCGACCTCCAGTTGTGTGGCCGCGTACCGACCGTCCACGTCCGTCTCGGTGACGAGCGCCCACCGGTCGTCGACTTCGAACAGCGCCGGGTAGCCGTACGCTCCCTCGCTGTCGGCGACCGACGTCCCACGCCAGACGCCCTCGTGTTTCTTCTCGAACGGCATGAGCCACGCCTCGGCGTCCGCCGGGGGGCGGAACGTGCTCTCCTCGCGCGTCACGACGACCGACCCGCGTCCGGGGAGTCGGTACCGGTAGGCGACGCCGTCGTCCGAGACGCGGACGTCGATATCGAGGGCGTCGTCACCCGCGGTATGGAGCCGCGCGGTCAGTTCGCTCGCCCGGTAGCGGTGCGTGCGGCGTTTACCCACCGGCGTCTCGTACGTCGTCTCGACGGTGCCTCGGTCCGTCGACTCGACCGAGAGGTCGGTCGCGTACGACGCTTCGAGCGTGTGAATCCCGAGGGGAGACGGACGAACCACGGTCGTCCCGTCCGTCTCGACGGCGACCGTCGGGCGGTCGTCTCCGAGTGCGAGTCGGGCGACGACGCTCCCGTCGGGGCTCTCGACGACGTGGTCGTCACTACCGTCGGTCATCGTCTCACCCGGGACGTTCCCGTCGCCGCGGCGGCGATGGGCGGGGGTCGGGACGGGTCGGTGCGATGCGTCGGTGCGGGGGGACCGGGCGGCGCGTGAGCGCGCCGCTCCCGGCGTGGGGATGTCCGAGCCATGCTGGTTCGACTCGAGCGTCGGTTCGGCGCATCGCGTGAAAAATCGTCCGGTGCCCGAGAAGCGGGTCGAACCCGGCGGGTGCAGCGACGCTACTGCAGTTCGGGCGGGATGCCCTCCTCGATCTCCTCGCGCGGTTCGCGCTGGTCGGCGAACTCGGGGTCCGGCCCGTCGGTGGGCGCAGCCCACTCGACGGCGTTGTCGAGGACGGTCAGCACGTCCTCCTGTTTGTACACCGGATACGTCTCGTGGCCCGGCCGGAAGTAGAAGATGCGGCCCTTCCCTCGATTCCAGCAACAGCCGGACCGGAACACCTCGCCGCCCTCGAACCAGCTCACGAACACGAGGGTGTCCGGCGCGGGGACGTCGAACCGCTCGCCGTACATCTCGGCCTGCGGTATCTCGATGCACTCCGAGTCGAGTCCCGAGACGATGGGGTGTCCAGGTTCGATAGCCCACACTCGCTCGCGCTCGCCCTGCGTCAGGCGCACGTCACGCCACTTCAGCGAGCCGGTCGTCCCCAGGAGCGCCCTGAACGGTTTCGAGTGGTGCGCCGAGTGGAGCGGGACGAGTCCCATCCCGTCGAGGACCCGCTCTTTGACCCTCTCCACGACGTCGTCGCTCACCTCGTCGTGCGCCTCGTGGCCCCACCACAGCAGCACCTCCGTCTCGTCGAGGACGTCGTCGGTGAGTCCGTGTTCGGGTTCCTCCAGCGTCGCGGTTCGGACGTCGTGACTCCGCTCCTCGAGCGCTCCCGCGAGTTCGGCGTGGATGCCGTCGGGGTAGAGTTCGCGCCCGCGTTCGTGTTTCGTTTCGCTCCGGTGTTCGTTCCAGACTGTAACCGAGACCATCGTCGACGACCACGCTCGCACGCATGAAAAAAGGTCCCATCCGGGGGCGGACCACGGAACGACCGCCACGCCGACGCTCCGTCGAACCGGTGGTTCACTCGAACGACAGCAGGAGCGTCGCCAGTTCCCGGGGCGCGAGCTCCAGTTCGAGGCGGCCGTCGGCCACCTCCACCTCGTCGGCGTCCTCGTCCGGTTCGCCGAGATACCCGACCCGACTCACACCCGCGAGCGTCAGCACCCCCGACCCGACCCCGGCGACGCGCGACTCGTCGCTCGCGTTCAGGAGTCGCAGTTCGGTCCGGTCGCCGCTAGCGGTCGAAGGAAGCGCGCCGCCCGCCGGGTGGACGTCCGCCGGCCCGCCCGTGGCCGGCCGGAACTGTACCACGAGCACCGGCGGCGCAGGCAGGTCGAGCAGCGACGCCGCCGTCGGGCCGCGGGCGTCGGCCGTCGGCTCCTCGAACCGGGGGTGGGCGAGCGGGGCGTGGTGTTCCGCCTCCAGTCCGACGCGGTGGGCGGCCGACTCGTCGAACCCGCCGCCGTGCGGACGCAGGTAGTAGCGCGCCCGCACGCGCCCCGGCTGGAACGGTCGGAAGTTGGTGTCGTAGTAGTTCGTCGCCACCCACCCGAGCAGGAACGCGCGGTCGAGGAGGAACTCCCGTCGCGCGTCGCCGAAGTGGAACCCGCCGAACGACACCAGCGGGTTGAGCGGGCAGGCGACGGTCATCCCGGCGTCGTCGCCCGAGAGGTCGACCCAGCGCTGGGTCGTGTAGTAGTCGTGATTCGAACCGGGCAGTTGGTCTCGGCCGGGGCGTATCGCCTGCCCGCCCACGTCGAGGTGTACGGTCGGGTCGTCGACGGCGAACGGGAACGCGAGGTACGTCGCAGTCGGGTGCGTCTCCCGCTCCTGCTCCCACTCGGCTTCGACGACGAGGTTCGCCCCGTCGTGCGGGACGTGAACGGAGAGGCGGACGTCGCTTTCCAGTCCGGGGACGACGAGCGTCTGGTCGACGTCGAATCCGAGCGGCGTCCGAGTGACGCGGTGGCGGGCGACCCGGGACGGGCCGGTGCGCTCGGCGTGCCACTCCGGCTGGTACCCCCACCGGGACTCGACGTTCGGTGCGTCCGGTTCGAGGAGCGGTTCGACCACCTCCGGCGCGGCGTTCCACAGGCCGTTGGGGTTGTCCTCGCCCGCTCCCGGGGCGCGGAACAGGAGGTCGCGCGGCGCGTCGCTCGCCCCGTCCGCGACGCGTTCGCGGACGACCCCCGCGAGCGGGTAGTCGGCGTCGGCGTCCACCCACTCCCGGTCGAGGTGCCGGTCGTAGAGGCGGTCGACGCCGCCCCGTTCGCGGTCGAAGGTGACGCGGTAGCGGTCCGTCTCGACCGTGCGGCGCTCGTCCGTCGGCCAGTCCGCGTTGCGGTAGAGCGCGTCGCCCGGGACGACCGCGTACCCGAACCCGGGAACGTCGGTCGGGGAGAGGAGGAACCGGTCGCCGTTGAGGGTCCGGTCCTGCCAGTGGCGCGCGGACGTCGGGTCCGTCGGCTCCCCTCGGGCGGTCGTGGCGTACTTCGACACCGGACCGCAGACCGTTCGGTCCCACGGGAGCGGGTTCGTCACGACCACGTCTGGTCGGTCGTCGCTCATTCGTCCGCCTCCCTGCTCCCGTTCCCGCCGTCCGCACCTTCGCCTCCCCCGCTTCCTCCCGGAGCGACCCGCCGTGACAGTTCCGCGACGGCGTCGCGCCGCGCGAGGAGGCTCGCGCTCCGCGCCTCGTAGGCCGTCTTGACTTTGTGGTGCCACTGACTCCGCGAGTCCTCGTCCTCGGGGCGACCGACCGAGACGTCGGCGCCCCAGGTGTGTTCGTCGTACAGCAGGAGGTTCCACCACGCCTCCCCCCGCCGTCGCGCGGGTGCCCCTCGCGTCGGGTCGCGGTCGTCGCGGCTGGCGCCCATCCCCGTCAGTGTCGCTTCGAACGCGTCGGCCGTCTTCAGGCGTCGCCGGCTCTCGCGGTTCGTGGCCGTCTCGGCCGCGCTACTGAGCGAGCCGAAGTTCCAGAAGTCGGTCCAGTCGCCCGCGAGGGTCGGCAGGTCGTCGGCGTGGTCGTCGACGACTGCCCACCAGTCGGCCGGCGTCGACAGCCGGAGCGAGGGGAGGTCCCCGTCCGCGACGGCCGCCTGTTCGTTCCACTCGCGGACGAACCCGGGGAGCGACGCCAGAGGCGGGTTGTTGTCGAAGAATGGGTGCGTCGTCTGCACCATGAGCGCCGGGAGGTCGTAGCCGACGTCGTCCAGGACGCGCTCGACCCGGGGCCACCAGCGGTTCCGGAGCGCGTCGGCGTCGCGGCCGATGCCGAGGTTGTACCCCCCTCCGTACTGGAAGCCGACGTACGTCGGCAGGGTTCGACCGCTCGGCCCCTCCCAGTGGAACGCGGCGGGCCGTGGGAGCGGCGCCCGCCCCCAGTGGCGGTTCGGCGCCATCGAGAACCCCTCGACGCCGGCATCGAGCAGGCGGTCGACCAGCGGCCAGTTGTGCCCGTTCACGTCGCCGTTCATCGCGTGTCGGACCGTCAGCCCGTACTCCTCGCGGAGCCACCGCAGCGGGCGGAGCGACTCGGTCAGTTCCGCCTGGTCGTACAGCGGCGTCAGGTTCCCGAACAGACCGGTCACCTCGACGCGGCCGGCCGCCTCCAACTCGCGGAACCGCTCGACTCGCTCGTCTGGCGCCGTCGACAGCCAGCGGAGCAACGGAGCGGTCGTCTCCACCGTCCAGCGAAAGGCGCTCGGACCGTCCTCCTCGGCGTCGCGGTCTGCGAGGTCGAGCGCTCGGTCGATGAACCGTCGGTGCAGGTCCCACACGACCGGTTGGTCGTGCGTGTACCCGATGTCAGTGTGGCTGTGGTGGACCACGTGAATCTCTCTCACCCTCGCCATGTCGACGACTGACCGGGCCGGGGCGCATATAGGTTCCCACCCGACGACCCACGGGATGGACGCACGATACGGACGGAGTGGGGGACCGGACGTCTCTAGTCACGAAATGTTTAATTGCCCGCCCCGACCACGTGAGCGAGAGATGACCAGCACCAGTGCCACGGACGAGTTTCGCGTCGGGATTATCGGGACGGGGTTCCTCGGAATGGCGATGGGACGGGAGTTCGACCGTCACGACCGGGGGAACGTCGCCGCGTTGACGGACGTGAATCCGGACAATCTCGAGAGCGCGAGCGCGGAGTTGGCGGTGCCGGAGGCGTCGCTGTACGAGGACTACGGGGAGATGCTGGCGTCGGAGGCGCTCGACGGTCTCGTCATTACGACCCCCCACGCGCTCCACGCCGAACAGATTAACGCCGGCCTCGACCACGACCTGCACGTCCTCTGTGAGAAGCCGATGTGTACGGACCTGGCGGACGCGAAGGCGCTCGTCGAACGGGTCGAGTCGAGCGACCGGACGGTGATGCTCGGTTACCAGCGACACCTCGACCGCGCGTTCCGCGCCGCCAGGCGGTACTGGCAGGAGCGCGACGAGCGCCCCACCTTCGTCAACGCGCACGTGACCCAGGACTGGATAGACGAGGTCGAGGGGTCGTGGAAGGCGAACCCGGACCTGAGCGGCGGGGGGCAACTGTACGACACCGGAAGCCACCTCGTCGACTCCGTCCTGTGGGTCACGGGACTGGAGCCGTCCTCGGTGACCGCCCAGATGGAGTTCCACGACGACGAGGAACGCGTCGACACGCAGGCGGGCGTCACCGTCCGGTTCGAGAACGGCGCCGTCGCGACCATCGCCGTCTCGGGGGACACGCCGCGGGTCAACGAGGGCATCCAGATATGGGGCGACGACGGCGCGACGACCATCACGGGCCGCGAGTGGAACCCGCGCGAGTACGCAGAAATCGACGCCGACGGCGACATCACCGACCCGAACGGCGCTCGCGGGAGCGTGAAGCCGAAGGCCGACGCGTTCATCGAGGCGGTCGAGGAGGGGAGCGACCCGCCCGCGACCGTCCGCGACGGCCTCCGTTCGACCGCCGTGACCGAGGCGGCCTACGAGGCCGCCTGGTCCGGCGACCGCGTCGAGGTCGACCTCGACGTCGACCGCTGAGAAGGTCGTCCGAACGGCACGAGCGCGGTCCGGCCGCGCGTCGCTCGCCGGACGTCTGTTACGACACCACAAGGTTTTTCGCCGGAGTGGGCCGACTGACGGCCGATGACCACGTATCGACGCCTCTCCGAGGAGGGGATGGCGGCGCTCGCCGAGCGAATCGGGATGGACCTCACGGAGGGCGAGGCGGCGTCCGCCGCGTCGTACTCCGAAGCGGACGTGTACGAGGACCTCGAGGCGGCGCCGGTCGAGGCGCTCACCCGGCGCGAGGACGACGCCGACCACTTCGACTCCGCGCCGTACCGACCCGGCGACGAGGAAGACCCGTACAACGCCTGGATAACGCGGTTCGACCTCGTGCGACCTCGTGCGACCGGGCCGCTCTCGGGGGTCACCGTCGGCGTGAAGGACAACATCGCCGTCCGCGGGGCGGAACTGACGAACGCCTCTCACGGGTTCGAGGGGTTCGTCCCGAACGCGCACGCGACGGTGGTCGACCGCCTGCTCGACGCGGGCGGGCGGCTGCTGGGGAAGACGAACCTCGACGAGATGGCGATGGGACCGACGAGCGAGAGCAGTGCGTTCGGTCCCTCGCGAAACCCCCACGACGACGGGCACGTGGCCGGCGGGTCGTCGGGCGGGAGCGGCGCGGCCGTCGCCGCGGGCGACGTCGACGTCGCGCTGGGGTCCGACACCGGTGGGAGCATCCGCATCCCCGCCAGTTACTGCGGCGTCGTCGGTCTCAAGCCCACCCACGGGCGCGTTCCGAAGCGCGGATTCGTCACGCAGGGCGACTCGCTCGAGGACGTGGGTCCGATGGCGTCCGACGTCGAGACGACGGCGGCGACGATGGACGCAATCGACGGGCCGGTCGCCGGCGGAACGCCGGTCGCGCCCGACCGCGAGTCGGTCGCGGCCGACCTCGGGACCGACCTCTCGGACGTGACCGTCGGCGTCCTCGACCGGTACTTCGAGGGGTTCGCGACCGACGCGGTGGCGGGGACGGTCCAGGAGGCGGTCGACGACCTCGAATCCGCGGGGGCGAGCGTGACCTCGGTCGAGGTCCCCGAACTCGACCACGTGGGGGCCGCCTGGTGGGGCATCGCCCCCGTCGAGTTCGCGGCCGCGTACCTCACGAACGACGTCGGCCTCTGGCGCCGCCGTCCCGGAATCGAGAACATGGCGACCGGGTTCGAGCGGGTCCGCCGCGGGTCGAGCGCCGACATCGGGACGGTCCCGAAGGAGGTCATCCTGCTGGGCGCGCACCTGCTGTACACCCACGGCGCGCGCCACTACGTCCGCGCGCAGAACCTCCGGACGGCCATCACCGAGGCACTCGCGGAGGCGCTGACCGACGCCGACGTCCTGGTCACCCCGACGACGCCGACGACGGCGCTCGAACTCGGCGCGTTCGGGACCGAGGAGATGCCGTCGCCGAACGGGTCGCTCACGCCGGCGAACGTGACCGGCCACCCGGCGCTGACCGTTCCCTGCGGCGAAGCGGCGGGGCTCCCGGTCGGGATGCAGTTCGTCGGCGCGTGGTACGACGACGCCCTGCTGTTCGACGTGGCACACGAGTACGAACGGCGCGCGCGCACCGACTAGCGCTTCCGTCTCGTCAGGCCGTCGTCGCGGAGAGGAGCCGATAGACGACCCGACAGGCGTCGCCGCGCGTCATCGGGTCGCCTCCCGTCGAGTCGAGCGGTTCCGTCGCCTCCCGGAACGCCGGGTCGGGCGCGCCGGCCGTCGCCCGGCGCTCGCACGCGCCGCGGAGTTCGTCGACGAACGCGTCGACCGTCACCTCGCCGTCCCGTGGTGTTTCGGGGAGCGCGCGCGCCCGGCCAGTCGCGCTCCGGTCGTCGTCCGGGTCGACCGCCAGCAGGGTGGCGGTCGTTCGCGCCCACTCGGTCGCCGTCTCCCCGTCGAGCGCGGCCGTCGGTCGGGCCTCGTACCCGCGGAAGAACCCTTTCGCGGCGAGGAACTGGACGGCCGGCCCCCACGGGTCCTCGGCCGCGTCGACGTCCGTGAGATACGAGAGTGTGCTTCCGGTCTCGACCAGCCGTCGCTGGAGCGCGGCCGCGTCGAGCGACGCCGGGTCGACTCCCCGGTCGAGCGCTTCGGCCGCCGCCACCCCCGCCGCCTCACCGAGGTGCATCCACGTCGGTTCGAGCCGAACCGTCTGGAAGCCGACGTGGCTGGCCGACAGCGCGACGGGAACGAGCAGGTTGTCGACCCCCTCGGGGACGATTGACCCGTACGGAATCTGCGACGGGACGGTCAGGTCCGTCAGGAAGAAGCGGCCGTCGGCGGCCGTCCCGGTACGGCGAACGGGCCTGACGTCGTGGGGGTCCAGCGGATACTCCGCGATGGCGACCGCCGCGTCGTCGACCGGCGCGCGGTCGAGTCCCTCCGCGAGTGTCGCGTCGTGTTCGGTGAACGTCTCGCGCCCCTCGATGCGCCGCGCCTCCCTGACGTACAACTGGAACGGCAGGTTGTCCGTCTCCTCGAACTCGTCGGCCGCGAGTCCCCACTCGCGCGCCCGCTCCTGGAGTTCGGCGGGGACCGCGTCGTCGGTCCGGAGGAAGTGGAGGAACCCGACGACGTAGTCGAGGTGACGGGCCGCGATTTCGACTCGCTCATCCCAGTCGGCCTCCGGGTACGCGTCCGACTCGCCGACGAGGTCGCAGGTGTTCAGGTCGTACTTGTCGTTGGGGAGCTTTCCCCACTGGAACCCCTCCTCGTCCCCGAGAAACAGTCCCAGCAGTTCCCTCCCCGACCGCTCCAGCAGCGAGGTCTGGGCCGGGCAGGGCAGCGGTTCCGTCTCGGCCGGGTCGGCCGACCGGTAGACGTCCTCGTCGAGGGGGACCCACCGGGCGTCGTCACTCACCACCGCCGGGCCGTCGCTCTCGACCCAGCGCGCCATCGCGTCGGCCAGGTCGTCGGACGTCCGCGACCCGAGACCGAACGCCATTCCGTCCTCGACCGCCGCCTCCTCGAGCGTCGACTCCATCTCGTCCCACGACCGGAGTATCCAGAGGTACTCGCGCCTGTCGTACCCGTCGGGTTCCTCCGGGGGGCGTCGGTTGTCCGGGTCGCGGCAGAGACAGAGTCGGTAGTTGTACGACTGCACCGCGTCGTCGCCGACCCCGGTCGTCCCCGGTCGGAGCGAGGCGTCGTCGCCCGCGTCGACGAACACCCGCCCCGCGTAGCGCTCGCCGTACTCCTCGTGCGACTCGCGCCCGACCCGGTACGGTGAGCCCGCGACGGCCGCGAGGTCGCCCTCGTACGTCGCGTCGACGAAGGCGGACGCCTCGACCCGCACCGGCGCGTCGGCGTCGTCGAACGGGTCGAGGCGGACGCTCCGGAGCCGGGAGCCATCCCGCTCGGCGCTCGCCGGGTGGAAACGACGCCGAACCGTCAGGTCCGGTTCGTCGACCATCGCCTCGAAGGCGGCCTCCGCGACGTGGGGTTCGAAGAACATCCCGCGGTTGCAGGTGCGGTACTGCTCGGAGTCCTCGCCGTACGTCTCGCGGTAGTGGGTCCGGACTCGCTCGAAGAACTCCGCGAGCAGCGGCGCCCGGTGCGTCCCCGGCCCGAGCAGCGTGTCGGTCATCCCGAGTCCGCTCGCCATCATCCCACCGAGACGGTCATTGATGGCGACGAGACACGTCTCCCGTCCAGCCCGTGCCGCCCGCGTAGCCGCCGTCACGCCGCTCGGCGTGGCACCGACGACGACGACGTCGTGAGAATGTACCTCCATACGGGTGGTCTCTCCTCCGCCCGCTATCCCCTAAGCGTTCCGCCGGTGGCCGACTCCGTCGGTTCCCCGAACGGTCATGTGACCCCGGCTCGCAGGTCGAGTCGTGCCCACGACCGAACCACACGTCGACCCGCTCCGGGTGCGCGACGTCGTCGCGCACCTCGCCTCCCTCGACGACGGCTGGGTCGACCCCGAGTCGACGGTCGACGGCGTCGTCGTCGGCGACCCCGACGCTACCGTCGGCGGTCTCGCAGTCGGGTGGATGAGCGACACGAGCGCGCTCGAACGCGCGGCGGCGCTCGGCTGCGACGCCTTCGTCTCGCACGAACCCACGTTCTACGACAACGGACCGCCGACGCCCGAGAAGGAGCGCCCCGCGGTCGCCGCCCGAATCCGAGAGAAGGCCGCGCTCGTCACCGACCTCGACGTCGCCGTCGTCCGGTGTCACGACCTCTGGGACCAGTACCCCGAACTCGGCGTCCCCGACGCCTGGGGGCGCTTACTCGGGTTCGACCGACGCGACGCGCTCGACGCGCCGACGGGTGAGACGACGGGCGGCGGGAGCGACGGCGGTACTCCCGGATACATCCGCGCGTACGACGTCGACACACGACCCGCTCGGGAGGTCGCTCGACAGGTCGCCCGGGCCACACGCCCGCTCGGACAGGAGGCGGTCGAACTCGTCGGCCACGGCGGCGAACCGGTGTCGCGCGTCGTCGTCGGGACGGGCGCCATCACGCCGTTCCCGCGCATCCTCGACGAGTACGACCCGGACCTCGTCGTCTGCAGCGACGACGGGTTCACCTACTGGCGCGACGGCGCGCTAGCGCTCGACGCGGGGGTTCCCGTCGTCGTGGTGAACCACGCGACAGCGGAGCTGTGGAGCGTGGCCCTCCTCGCGCGGTTCCTCGACGCGACCTTCCCGAACGTCCCGGTCCACCACGTCGCTCAGGAGTGCATGTTCGACCTCGTGTCCGGCTGACCGACGCCGAGGACCCGGCGTCGCGGTGAGGGTCGGTGGTCACAGGTGATGGGGGGGCGGCGTACTCACGCGACGGATGCGGCGTCGACTCAGCCGACGTCGTAGGCGGCCATCTTCTCGCGCAGGAAGTCGGCCGACCGCGCCAGGTGGTCGCGGCCCTTCTCCGCGTCGTAGCCGTCCTCGATGGATATCCAGCCGTCGAAGTCGTGGTCGGCGAGAATCGAGAAGACCCGGTCGTACTCTATCATCCCCTCCCCCACGACGCCGTGCTGGAGGATGTCGGCGTACCCTCGTTGCCCTCCGTCTCCATCGCGCGGAGGTCCTCTCTCGTGCCCCCTTCGAGGTATCGGTCGCTCGCGTGCATCGTGACGACGCGGTCCGCGACCGCCTCCAGCAGTTCGATAGGATCGTCGCCCGCGATGACGGCGTTCGAGGGGTCGAAGTTGACGCCGAAGCGGTCGTGCTCGGGGAGTCGGTCGAGCAGGTCGAGAAACGCGTCCATCTCCTGTGCGAACTCGGGGTACTCCCAGAAGTCGTCCTTGTAGTGGTTCTCGAGGACGAGCGTGACGCCGTGCGACTCGGCGTGCGGGAGCAGTTCCTCGATGCACTCCGCCACCCACGTCAGCCCCCGGTCGCGAGACACGTCGGGTCGGCGCTGTCCCGAGAGGACGCGGCAGTACTCCCCGCCGAGTCTGGCGGTGGCCTCGATGGCCCGCTTCTCCCGCTCCACCTCGGCGCGCCGGTCGGCGGGATCGGGCGCGGTGAAGTCGGGCGAGTAGCACATCATCGGGAGCGACAGACCGCGGTCGGCGGCCCCCTCCCGGAGTCGGTCGAGTTCGGCCGGGTCGTCGGCGGGCGTTGTGCCCCAGTAGAACTCCACGCCGTCGACGCCGATGTCGCTCGCCACGTCGAACCACTCTTCCAGTGCCATCTCGCCGTCGACGAGCGCGTCGAGGTAGCACTTGGGGAAGGCGGCGAGCGGCACGTCAGGCTCCCTCCCCGACACGCCCGCCGTCGCGGCTCCGTCCGCGCCCACCGAGGCACTCGCCGTTCATGCGTTCGGCGTCAGGACGCACTTGATGTACTCCCGGTCGTGCATGCCTTCGAAACACTCCCGCCACTCCTCGAGCGGTGCGACCCGGTCGACGACGGGGTCGACGTCGAGTTGGCCGGTCGAGAGGAGCGTGATGACCTTCTCCCACGTCGCCCACGTGTGCGAGAAACTCCCCTGCACGGTGACCGCCTTCTGGACGACGGGGTCCATGCTGAACTCCATCGGCTGGGGTCCCCAGCCGACCTTCGTGATGTGGCCGTCGGGGCGGACCGCCTCCATCGCCGTCTCGAACGTCGCGGAGACGCCCGACGCGTCGATGACGGTGTCGACGCCGAGTCCGTCGCCGAGCCCCGAGACCACGTCCGCCGGGTCGCCCGCGACTGTCTCGGTGGCACCCATCTCCTCGGCGACGTCGAGGCGCTCCCGGTCGGCCGGGAGTCCGTTGGCGACGACGTCGCTCGCGCCCGACAGCGCCGCCATCTGCGTACACAGCAGCCCGATGGGGCCGGGACCGACGACGAGGACGCGGTCGCCGGGGTCGACGTCGGCGTTGACGCAGACGGCGTTGTACGCCACGCTGCACGGCTCGGTGAGCGCGGCGCGCTCGAACGCGAGGTCGTCGGGGACGTGGTGGAGACAGCGGACCGGGACGGCCACGTACCGGGTCATCGCCCCGTCGACGCCGTAGCCGAAGCCGAGGCGGTCGGGGTCGAGGTTGTACAGCCCCTGTCGACTGAGCGCTGACTTCTCGTCTATCTCGGCCGCGGTCTCGCAGACGATTCGGTCGCCGGGTTCGAACTCGTCGTCGTCGCTGCGCACCTCCTCGACGACGCCGCCGAACTCGTGGCCGAGCGTGCACGGGTAGTTCACCTCCCAACTGTTCGACCCGTGCCACTGGTGGATGTCGCTCCCGCAGATTCCGACCGCCTCGACGCGAATCAACGCCTGACCGTCCTCGACGTCCGGAACCGGGACGTCGCGCATCTCCACCGCCTCCGGTTCGTAGTTGACGACCGCCGGCATCCGCTCGGCCCGCTCCGGCGACTGGCCGGCCGTGGCTTGCTCGCTCATATCTGCGTGAGTCGGTACCGTGACACAAATAGCTGCTGATTCGGGGAGTACCGCTTGCCGTCGCTGTCGGCGCCGACGCCGCTCAGCGGACGTCTTCGGGCGTCGCGTCCCCGTAGACGATGCGTTCGAGTTTGTCCAGCATCGCGACCGGGTCCTCGCGCTGCCAGATGTTCCGGCCGACGGTCAGACCCCGCCCGCCCGCCTCGACGAAGGTGTACACGTCGTCCAGGAACGCCTCCTCGCTCGTGGTCGCGCCACCGCTCATGAGGATGGGGAGTTCGCCGGAGGCGTGGGCGGCCCACTCGACGGCCTCGCCCGTTCCGGGGAACTTGACCTTCGCCATGTCCGCGCCGAGTTCGAGCCCGATTCGGGCGGCGTACGCCGTCGTCTTCGGCGAGTTGTGGTCGTTCACCCCCTGCCCTCGCGGGTACGACCAGAGGACGACCGGGAGGTCGCGCTCGTGGGCCGCGTCGCGCACCTCACCGAACTCCTTGAACATGTCCGCCTCGCGGTTCGACCCCGCGTAGACGGTGTACCCCATCGCGTCCGCGCCGAGTTCCGCCGCGTTCTCGACGGTCCAGATGGGCGGCGAGTAGCGGTCGCCCATCACCAGGCTGGTCTTCCCGTTCAGTTTCGCGACCAGCGTCACCTCGTCCTCGTACGACGGGTAGTACGTCTCGGCGACCCCCTTGTGGACCGCCAGCCCGGTGACGGCGTCGTGGGTCGCCAGTTCGAAGACGCTCGACGGGTCCGCCCGCTCCGGGACGGACTCGAATACGGTCGGGCCGCGCTCCAGCCCGTGGTCCATGGCGATGATTATCGCACGGTCGTCTCTCGTGACCGGTGAGTCGCTGACTGAACGCATGCGGGTGAGCGCGGGTTCGAGAGGCTCCGTGAAAGCAGTTTGGGTCGGCTCCCCCGGCCGCGATGGCGGCGGTTCGAGGAGGCGCGTCCGGTGCCGTTCGCCGGCCACACCTCCCGTCTCGCCGGGTCGGACTCGTCGGCCGCCGTCGCAACGGTTTAGTGAGTCGGTTGCGATTGACGAACAACGGTTTCCCAGACGAGTATGCCTCCAGACAGTGAAACTCTCGACCATCTCGCCGCCTGCAGACGCCAGCTCCCCTCGACCGTCGAGTCCCGGAAAGTCGCGTTCGGCTTCGACGGGGTCGTCGACCGCGTTCGAACGGTCGTCGGAACCCGACACGGTCCCGACGAGTTTGAGCGGATGACCTCCCTCCGGGAGTTCGGCGCCCGGATAACCGACGCTGCCGCCCTCGACACCTCCTGTAGCATCGAGTGGTTCAGCGAGCGGACGCGGGCGGGCGGGCACACCTCCCACCTCGCGCGGGCGACGGAGCGACTCGGCTACCGGCCGACCATCATCGGCACGTTCGGCGACCCGCCCCGCGAGGCGTTCACCGAGGAGTACGAGCGGACGACGCTCGTCTCGGTGGGAACCGCCCCGGAGACCGACGCGGTCGAGTTCGACGACGGGAAGGTGCTCCTGAGCGAGACCCGTCGGCTGGCGAGTCTAGACTGGGAGACGGTTCGCTCGACCGTGGGGCTGAACTCGCTGGCGGCGTCCATCGACCGAACCGAGGTGCTCGGGCTCGGCTACTGGGCGACGATTCCGCAGATGCCCTCCATCTGGACGGGGCTCGCGGAGGAGGTGTGGCCGCGGCTCCGGGACCCGCCCGAGTGCGTGCTCGTCGACCCGGCAGACATCAGACGCCTCACCGACGAGCGCCTGGTCGACGGCGTCGACGCGCTCTCCGCGCTCGACGACGTCGTGCCCGTGACCGTGAGCGCCAACCGGGCCGAGGCGCTCCGACTCGCCGGACTGCTCGGCGACGAGGTGGACGAGACGCCGGTGCTCGACGTCGCCGACGCGCTCCGCGCCCGCCTCGACGTCTCGGAGGTAGTGGTCCACGCCGTGAGCGAGGCGGCACTCTCGACGGTCGACGGGCGGTACCGGGTCGACATCCCGCACGAGCCGGAGCCGGTGATGACGACGAGCGCGGGGGACCACTTCAACGCCGGACTCGTCACGGCGCGACTGGCCGGCGTCGACGCCGGCGGACGCCTCCTGCTCGGGAGCGCCCTCGCGGGCTGGTTCGTTCGGCACGGTCAGCCGCCGACGTACGCGGAGCTCCGCGACCACCTCGACGGGTACGAGACGCTGTTCGACGCCTACGAATCCGAGTCGGTCGAGGCGTAGCGGCGTGCCGACGTCGTCGGACCGTTCAGAAAGCTTAATCGCACACCGGCCGACGCGCAGGGCGTGACTGGACGCGACAGCGCTTCGGCGGAGTATCGACTCGGAATCGTCGGGTTCGGCTGGCTCGGGACGGAGTTGGCCAGGCAGACGCGGGCCCACGACCGGACGTCGGTCGTCGGCGTCGCCGACGTCTCGACGGACGCGCGAACGCGGGCGGCCGAGGAACTCGGGCTGGCCGACGCGGCGCTGTTCGAGGAGTACCGAACGCTCGTCGACGACGCCGACCTGGACGCGGTCGTCGTGACGACCCCCCACGTCTTCCACCACGAACAGGTCGACGCCGCCCTCGACGCGGGGCTGGACGTGCTCTGTGAGAAGCCGCTCTGCATCGACCCGGCGGAGGCGGCGGCGCTCGTCGACCGGGTCGAGTCGTCGGACCGGACGCTCGCGGTGGGGTACCAGCGCCACCTCAACGCCGCCTACCGCACCGCTCGCGAACGCATCGCCGCCGCCGACATCACGCACGTCGACGCCGAGATCACCCAGCCGTACGTCGAGTCGTTCGGCGGGACGTGGCGGACTGACCCCGACCTGAGCGGCGGCGGCGTCCTACTGGACACCGGGAACCACCTCCTTGACGGACTGCTGTGGACGACCGGACTGACTCCGGTGTCCGTCTCGGCCGAGATGTCGTTCGACGACGACGCAGAGCGGGTCGACAGCGCCGCCACGCTCAGCGTGGAGTTCGACTCGGGGGTCGTCGGGTCGCTCTCCGTCTCCGGGCGGACGCCGCGATTCTCCGAACACCTGCACGTCTGGACCGAGGCGGAGGGGGTGTACTTCGACGAGAACGACCTCGTGTCCGTCGACGCCGACGGGAACGAGCGGCGTCCGAACCTCGACGGAGTCGACGAGCGAACGAAGGTGGAGGCGTTCGTCGACGCCCTCGACGGCACGGCCCCCCCGCCGGCGACGGCGCGCGACTCGCTCCGTGCGGTCGCGCTCACCGCGGCGGCGTACGACTCGGCCCGGACCGGCGAACGCGTCCCGGTCGGCCCGGACCTCGACCTGACGCCGTAGCCGAGTCGTGCCGACCGCCGTCCAGCGGCCTCCGCAGGACTCCGAGTTCGTTCCTCGTCTCCTCCGCCACCGGGAAACGACCAGGCCGACGGGACGTCATCCGCCCCGCACGACGAGACCGGAGCGCCCGACCGGGTCGAGGCCGGCTGATTCGGGTCGTCTTCGAAGCGACGAACGGGCCCGACTGCGTCGAACGTGTACGAACCCCGCGCGTACGGTCCCGACGGTCCACTCGACGAACGGCGGTGACGGGTCGGTCCGCCGCGACTCGGGCACCGCCTCGCCGAGGAGCGGCGGTCGCTACCGGAACCCGTCGAGGAAGTCGGAGCCAGCAGCGAGCGACGCGAGCGGGTCGGTCGGTTCGTCGTGTTCGTAGACGAACCACTCGACGCCCTCCGCCTTCGCCGCGTCGATGCAGGCCCCGAGGTCGACGTCACCCGTACCGACCTCCACCGACGCCGTCCGGTCGGTGTCTACGTCCTTCACGTGGAGGACCGCCAGGCGGCCCCCGAGTCGGTGGACGTACTCCACGGGGTCGACGCCGCCGGCCGCGGCCCACCCGACGTCGAACTCGACGCCGACCCGGTCGTCAGTCGTCGCCAGGAGTCGCTCGAACGGAGTCGCGCCGTCGAGCGCGTCGAGCGGCCGGAACTCCCAGTGGTGGTTGTGATAGAGCAACTCGATGTCGCGTTCGGCGGCCGAGTCGGCCATCGACTCCAGCAGGTCGGCGGCCGTCCGTATCGCGGACGGGTCGCCCAGCCGGTCATCGCCGACCGAGACGGCGAGGGCGTCACAGCCCACCCGTTCGTAGAGACCGACCGACTCGTCGAGCACTCGCGCCTTCTCGTCGAGGTCCACGAACGGACCGAGGTGGGCGTACGGGGCGTCGAGGCCGGTCCGGTCGAGCGTCTCGACCACGGCGTCGACGTCGGCGTCCGGAAGCCGGTGGAGGAACTCGACCCCGTCGTAGCCGGCGTCGGCGACGCGGTCGAGCACCCGGGGGAGCGACCCCTCGACGTCGCGCAGCGTGAAGAGGTTGATACCGGTTCGCACGCTCGAAAGGTCGACGGAGAGCCACCAAATAGCTTACCGTCGGTACGGCTGGTCGGCGTGTTCGACGTTCAACTCGATGACGTTCGCCGTGCTCAGGACCGCGTCGGGCAGTTCCTGTTCGAACCGTTCCCCCTGAACGCGACTCATCGGTCCGGCGAGGCCGACGGCGCCGAGCGCCTCTTCGTTCTGGTTCCGAATCGGGGCAGCGACACAGCGGAGCCCCCGGTGCCACTCCTGGTCGTCGACCGCGTAACCCCGCTCTCTCGTCTCGTCGAGTTCGTCGAGCAGGCGCTCGCGGTCGGTGATCGTGTTGTCCGTCATCCGGTTCAGTCCCCGCCTCTCGATAATCTCCTCGACACGCTCCCGGGGGAGGTGTGCCAGAATCGCTTTCCCGGTGGCCGTCTGGTGAAGCGAGACGCGCTTTCCGACGTGGAGGCTCGTGTTGACGGCTCGGTCGCTCTCGGCTTGGTCCACGTAGACGCCCCGGTCGTGCTCTTCTACCATCAGGTTCGTCAGCTCGCCAGTCGAGGTCGCCAACTGCTCGAGTTCCGAACCCGCCGCGCGGACGAGTTCAACCCTGTCGCTGACGAACGCGCCGAAGTCGAGGAACCGAAGCCCGACCCGGTACACGTCGCCGTCGCGCACGATGAACTCCGCGTTCATCAGCGTTCGCAGATGGTTGTACACCGTACTTTTCGGCAGCCCGAGGTGGTCCGCGAGTTCGGTGACCCCCGCACCGTCGAGATGTTTGAGCGCCTCCAGTATCCGGAGGGTCGTCGCGGACGCCTGGATCGTTTCTGGATTCGCGCTCATGCGTGTTCGCCCGGGTACGTTCCTACCTGTGAAAAACCTGTTCATACTGACGAAACGGACGCCGCGTCCTCGGGGGCGGAGAATCTGTCGTGTTGGGCGCCGAGTTCGGGCGACTTCGGCCGACACGCGGGCGCCACGCCATCGGTCGCATCGGCCCGGCGGTTCCAACGGCGGCCCACTCCACCGTCGGACGAATCGCCTCCCGGTTCGCCAGTTCCTCTTATCATCTTTGGCTGAATCCATATCTCTCTCGCTATATACTTGCTAATGACAAATCGTTCGATACTTCCTATAGAAAATGTCGAATTCTCGATTCGTGGGGACCACCCTCTCGAAACAACCCGCTATCTGGCGCCGTTCATCCCTGAGATTTCGAACTGATTATCTCTATCTATATACCAGCAATGATAGTCGGTAGATAATATATGATATATCAGATATATATGTTTACGGTGCGTAAGTTGAGCCGACGTCGCGTCCCCGATCGGCCGACGATACGCTTGACCTCTCACACTGTTCCACGAATGGGGGACGGGATTCGGCGACGCTCCCGGTCCGAGTTGAACCCGCGTCTCAGTCTGTGGACGAACTCGGTTGTCGACTCCCGGAGAGACGTGTACGACCCTGTCCGGCCGACCCGAGGAGTCCGAGTGGGTCCCGTCGGGGGCGGGTTCTATATATCAGTATGTGATTTAAAATACCGTATCCCCCCGGTGTAGACGTCGTGACGGTGAAATTCTGCAAATGAACCGAATTGAGTGATACTGCGCCTTTGAACACAAATGCAGAGTATAGTGTGGAGGGCCGTCGCCGTGTCCCAATCCGGCCCGGTAGGGTATCGCTGGACCGGCCGATTCAGGTCGAACCACCAGTGAGACCGCAAGTCGTTCAGATTTCGACCAGTGGAATCAGTGGCGGACGACGCGGATTCCGTCGTTTCGCCGCACCTCGTCTGTCACGGACGACAGTCTCTGAGGCGCGGAGCGGCACCGTGAGAAACGCTCCGACGAATCACCGGAGTCGCGAGTGGACTCGGATAGACCGTTCGGGAGGTCGCATCACGCGGTGTCCCCAGTACGCGAGGGCGTTACAGTGGCGCGCTCAAGAGTCGAGTCCGAACAACTCCGCCGCGGTCCCTCCCAGAATCCCCTCGATGGTCTCCCAGTCGAGGTGGGGTCGAATCGGACGGAGCAGTTCCTCGGGCGTGTCGAAGTCCGCGTGGGGATGGTCGGTGGCGAACATGACTGTCTCCGCTCCGCCGGCCATCTCGATGACCGAGGCCAGGTGGGCGGTGTTGTGGGTGTGACCGAGCGGTTGCGTGGTGAAGTAGAACTTGTCCCTGATGTACTCGCTCGGGAGGTCCGTCAGGATGGGAACGTCGCTCGAGTTCTGGAGGTAGTGGTCGTCGAGACGCCACATCATCCACGGGAGCCACTCGACACCGGCCTCTTGCATGACGAACTCGAGGTCCGGGAACCGTTCCGGCACCCCGCGGAACACCATCGAGATGAGGTGCCACATCGATTCGACGGGGAAGGTGAAGGCGTGGTCTTCGACGAAGGTCTGGCTCCAGTTCCGCTGGACGGGGAACGCGGCGGTCGCAGCCGAGTTCCCGCTGTGCATCAACACGGGGAGATCGTGTCGCTGGGCCGCTTCGTATATCGGGTCGTACCACTCGTGGCCCGCAGGCGGAACGAGTCCCGTCGCCGGGAGTTGCACGCCCACGATGTCGTCCTCGTTCGCGTACCGGTCGATCTCCTCGGCGGCCCAGTCCGGCTTCTGGTTCGGCACGAGCACCGTCGCCTTGAGCCCGTCGACGCCGAGGAAGGTGTCCATCATCCACGAGTTGTACGACGACGCGAGCGCCATCGCTATCTGTTCGTGATTCACGCTCGAGAGGTTCAGATTGATTCCCGGCGAGAGGACGCTGTAGTCGAGGCTGAACTTCTCCATCAAGGCGAGCTTCGTCTCCGGGTCCCGCGCCGGTTTGGTGACGATGTCCGCTTCCCCCTCGACGGCGTTTCCACGATTCTGGTTGAACTCGGGCGTCGCGCGCGTGCTCGTGTATATCTGTCCTCGGATACTCGACGCTCCGTCGATGAACCGCCTCACCGCCCGGTGGTTCTCGTCGATATACGGGAGGAGGTCTTCCACGACGTCCTCTCCGACGTGCGAGTCCATGTCGACGACGACGAGGTCCTGAATCGATCTCCGCTTCGCCGCGGTATCCGAGGTCATGCGTGTTATTCACACGGACACCACATAGCGGTTCCGACGCCACGCTTCTCGGCGGGTCGGTGACTCCAGCGGTCATCGAGCGTTCCCCCGCCCGCTCGAGTGACCGGGGCCGCCACTCTCGTCTTGAACGGGCCGCTGACGACGATACGGCCGAGACGGCACCGTCGGTCGACAGGATTATTCGATGGGTAGTCGATACGATTCGGTATGAGCGACGAGAGGGACCGGTCTCGAATCGCCCGGCTCGAGCACCGCTCGCCGGGGGAGGACCCCTTCGACCCGTACACCGACGTCGACGTGAGTCGGCTCCCCGGCTGGTGGCGGCGGGCGATTCGGGAGTTCGATGACCACGGCCTCCGTCCGTACCGGCCGCCGCGCCTCGCGGACGGAACCCTCAAACACGAACTCGTCGACCGACTGGAGCGCGAACT
The DNA here is from genome assembly GCF_059821265.1 of Halorarum sp. SLYT50. NCBI lineage: Archaea > Methanobacteriati > Methanobacteriota > Halobacteria > Halobacteriales > Haloferacaceae > Halorarum > Halorarum sp. SLYT50. The sequence goes on from NZ_JCAMRW010000002.1 coordinate 300,063, forward strand.
CGACGTGGAGATATCGCTCGCGTGCGTCACCCCCGACGAGCGGGACGACTGGACTATCTACGTCGACTCGACGCCGGCCGGGACGGTGGGATACCGGCGCTCTCCCGAAGGTTACAGCGTGTTCGAACTGGACCGAGCGGAGTTCGAAGCGCGCGTCAAGGCGGCGGTGGTCGCGTCCACCGACGACCCGAAGCAGTGACCGCTCCGCGCTGTGGGGACGGGGCGGACGGCTGACAGCGCGACCGACCGTCGGGGGTCTCACCCGTCGTCCCGGTCCGGGACCGGTCGCGTCCGACGCGCCGTGTTGTTCGGGTACGGGGCGGTCTCGATTTCGGTCGACTACGCCGGCACTGGCGGCCGTACGAACGCTCTCCGGCCGGCTTCTACACGACTGGTGAGTTGTGTGACGCGAACACTCTTGGTCGGGTGCGTGGAGTGTACGCTCATGACGCGCCACGAAGTCGCGAGAGAGGAGGACTTTCGGGCCGACGGGTCAAGGGTCATCGTCGACGTCGACGGCGTCGAAGTCGGCGTGTTCCGGGTCGACGGAGAGTACTACGCGGTCGCGAACTACTGCATCCACCAGGGCGGACCGCTCTGTCACGGTGAACTCAGCGGTCGCGTCACCGTCGGAGACGACGGGCGGTGGGAGTACGACGATGTCGAACGAAACATCCTGTGCCCGTGGCACGGATGGACGTTCGACGTAACGACCGGCAAGAACATCGACGCCGAACGGTACGCCGTTCCGACGTACGACGTCGAAGTCGAGGACGGACGCCTGTTCATTCGACGATAGACGACTCGCGTCGCCACGCCAACCGATGGACCAGCCTCACTCAGTCGTCCGAGTCTTCACGCCGTCGGAGGTGGACCGGCCATCGTCTCGTCGCCGTCGGAGAGTCTCGAGATCTCGACCGATAGTCATACTGCGTTCGTCGGGCTGTTCTCGCCGCCCCGCTGGGAGGTCTAGGAGTCGTGTGCTACGGAGAACCGCTCGTCCACGCCGCTCACGTGACCTACTCGCCACACCTCCAGATAACAACTATTTGTTCTTATGTTAGGAACCACTCACTACGGCCTGCTCACCTCTCAAACTGCCTCGGCTAGACGGTGCCAACAAGCGATCCTGACACGATGAGTAGTGAACAGAACGTACTGTTGATCATGACGGACGAGCATCGGCCCGACGCCACGGGTGCAGCGGGACATCCGGTAGTCGAGACACCGACGCTGGATTCACTTGCCGAAAGCGGGGTTCGGTTCTCGAGTGGATACTGTCCGAGTCCGATTTGCGCGCCATCTCGTGCGAGTTTTGCGACGGGGCGCTACGTCCACGAGCACGAGATCTGGGACAACGCGACATCCTACGACGAAACGCCGGAAAGCTGGGGCCGGTATCTCGACGACAGGGACGTCTCGGTGACGACGATCGGGAAGTTAGATTTCACACCGAGCGGTAACGACGGGTTCGACGATCAGCGGTTGGCGACACACCGTGACCCACCCGATCCGTCCAACCTCCACGTCCGCCGCGAGCCACCACCGGTTCGTGAAGGTGCGCGCGAACGTATCCTCTCTGCGGGACCGGTCGACGGTGAAGCGTGGTACGCCGAGCAGGAGGAACGGCGAACCCGGGAGGCCGTTCGGTTCCTAGAGGGGCAATCGCGTTCGGGCGACGATTCCCCCTGGGTACTGTGGCTGAACTATCTCATCCCGCACTTCCCCCTCGAAGTCGAACGGTCGTACTACGAACGGTATCCCCTCGAAGCGGTCGGCCGCCCGGTCGACCATCCTGCGGTCGACGACCATCCGATTCTAAACGAATTCCGAGACCACTACGACGGCCGTGGGCTCGACGACCGGTCGCTTCGCGAGGCGCGTGCGGCCTACTTCGGGCTGTGCACTTCCGTCGACGAGTACGTCGGGCGGGTGATTGAGGCGCTCGAACGGACTGGACAGGCAGCGGACACGCTGGTCGTCTACACGAGCGATCACGGTGAGTTACTCGGCGATCACGAACTCTGGTGGAAGGGGACCATGCACGAACCATCGGTCGGGATTCCGCTGATCCTCCGAGGCCCGGGAATCGACGGCGGAGACACCGTCGACCAACCGGTCACGTTGCTCGATCTCCTTCCGACAATCGCAGATGCCGTCGGCGTCGACCCCGACCCGACGTGGCGCGGCGAGTCTCTGCTACCGCTCGTGGAGGGGACCGCCGAGGAGAACCCGGACCGGCCCGTCTTCAGCGAGTATCACGCTACCGGAGCGAGCCGAGGGATATTCATGCTGCGACGGGGGTCGTTCAAGTACGTGTACTACCCGGACAATCCCGATCAACTGTTCGATCTCGAGGCAGATCCGAGAGAAGTCGACAATCTCGCCGACGACCCCGAATACGAGGAAGTTCGCTCTCAACTGGCGTCCACGCTCCAAGACGTCGTCGACCCCGACAGCGTCGACAGGATGGCACGAAGAGATCAACGACGGCGACTCCAGGAGATAACGGAGGGTGATCCGAACGAAGAGCGGGAAGAGCGGTGACAGGATCGACGCGCTCTACTCAGCCGGTGTTTGAACGTGTCCACACCCGCTTCGCGGAGAGCGCATCGGTACCCGATACACGCGGCGTACTATTATGTGAAACTTCGGAGTAGTGCCGTCCTGTCTCACCATGTCACGACCGAACGTCCTCTGGATCTGTACGGACCAGCAGCGCTTCGACACGCTTGGCTGCTACGACAACGAGTTCGTCGAGACGCCCAACATCGACCGACTGGCCGATTCTGGGACGCGATTCACCCACGCCTACGCTCAGAGTCCAGTCTGTACCCCGAGTCGAGCGAGTTTCCTCACCGGCAGGTACCCACGGACGACCCGGTGCCGACAAAACGGTCAGACGATCCCCGAGGACGAGCGCCTGATCACCCGGCTGCTTGCCGATGCGGGCTACGACTGTGGCCTCTCGGGCAAGCTTCACCTCTCTCCGGGCGACCCGACGGCAGAAAAGCCCGTTCGCCACGCGGAGCGACGCAGCGACGATGGCTACGGCGTGTTCCACTGGTCGCACGCCTCGCGCCAGCGCTTCCTCGGCAACGAGTATCAGGCCGACTGGCTCCAGGAGAAGGGCCTCGAGTACGAGGCGACCCCCTACGACGATTCGGAGTACGTCAGTACCTCGATGCCCGCCGAGGACCACCAAACGACCTGGACCGTCCAGAAGGCCATCAACTTCATCGAATTTCGGAGTGAGAACTACGCGCTGGACGGCTTCGACCGCTCGCCGGAGGATCCGTGGCTGTTCTCCGTCAACATGTTCGACCCGCACGTCCCGTTCGACCCGCCGGAAGAATACCTCGAACGCTACCTGGACAGACTGGAGGAGGTCCCGCTTCCGGAGCACACCGAGGGGGAACTCGAGGACAAACCCGCGTTTCAGCAAGCCTTCCCCGGCGCATCAGACAGCAGCAGCTTCCCCTTCGACGAGATGGACGCCGAGGACCACCGGCTGATCCGAGCGGCGTACTGGGCGATGGTCGACCTCATCGACGAGCAGGTCGGCCGACTGCTCGACGCGCTCGAACGCACCGGCCAGCGCGAGGACACGTTGGTAATATTCATGTCGGACCACGGCGAGATGCTCGGCGACCACGGGCTGTACCTCAAGGGCCCGTTCTTCTACGAGGAGGCGATACGCGTCCCCCTCGTAGTGAGTTGGCCCGGAGAGGTCGAGGAGGGGCTGGTGAGCGACGCGCTGGTCGAACTCGTCGACCTGGCGCCGACGCTCCTCGACGCGGTCGACCTCGACCGGTATCGAGGAATGCAGGGCGACTCTCTGTGGCCGATCCTCACCGGCGAGCGCGGCCCGAATACACACCGGGACGATGTCTACTGTGAGTACTACCATGCGCTCGAACGGCCCGAGTTCTACGGGGACACGCACACTCCCGACGTCGACTCCGGCTTTCACCGGTGGCTCGAACTGGCTGACGTGAAACCCGAGTTCCACGACGACCTCCAGCGCCAGGAGAATACGGCCCTCCCCTACGCGACGATGGTGCGGACTGACCGGTACAAGCTAGTGCACTTCCACAGCCTGGAGACCGGCGAGCTATACGATCTATCGGCGGATCCGGACGAGACGAACAACCTCTGGAACGACCCAGACGCCCGGGCGGTGAAACTCGAGATGCTCGAGCGGCTCTCGAATCGGATGGCACAGACTATCGACCCGCTCCCGCAGCGTCAGGGCCGGTGGTAGGGTGGGCGCTCACGTCCCGCGAAACAGGTGAAAAACCGGATACGAAGCGCAAGCGACGACGGGAGAAGCTGCGCTCGCGTGAGTCGAGCGACGGGGACCGAAACTGTCCGCGGCAACGTTCAACAAGAGTATTATTCTCGGTGGTCATTCACCCAACACATGAATCCGTATACGAACGAAGCCGACCGGTGCGGAGAGAGATTATGAACGTTCTCGTGACGGGCGCTAACGGAAACATCGGTACTGCGATACTGGACCGGCTAGAAGAGAGAGACGACTACCGATTCACCTGTCTCGACGTTACCGACCATCCCGAGCGTGAAACCGTCGTCAAGGATATCACGGACTACGATGCCATACGACCTGCGTTCACGGATCAGGACGCCGTTATCCATCTAGCGATTCCCGCCGATCTGGTGCCGGGATCGGCCCAGATCACGTGGTCGGGACTTCTAGCTGACTACCTCGAAGGAACTACCAACGTCGTTCGCGCAGCCGTGGACGCCGGCGTCGATAGCTTCGTTCTCGCCTCTTCGAATCACGTGGTCGGGATGTACGAGAGCGAGAACTCGCCCGACATCCACTCCCCGGAATCCGACCTCGTCGTCGACCAGGCCGTTCAACCGCGGCCGGATTCGATGTACGCGGTCGCGAAGTTGTTCGCCGAAGGGCTCGGTCGGCTTGCATCGGACGCACACGGTCTTCGCTTCTACGCGCTTCGGATCGGCAGTGTTCGGTCGTCCGAATGGGACCACCCGTACGGTGACGCCGAGCGGCGAGCCCAGTCGGGTTCGTTCGAGCGAGACAGCGAAGCCTACGACGAAGCAGTCGCACGGATGAAGACGACGTGGCAGTCCCGGCGTGACATCGCCCACCTAGTCGATTGCTGCCTTCAAGACGACAGTGTAACCTTCGACGTGTTCTACGGCGTGAGCGATAACGATCGGAGCTGGATGGATATCGAACACGCGAAAGACGTTATCGGGTACGACCCACGGGACAACGCTTACGAGTGGGACGGCCCACCGGATCGCTGACGGCGACGTCGTGGTCAGGTGAGCCGCCTCCACGGGGACTGAACGAGTTGAATCAGCTCTGGGGATCGGATTCACATGCCGGCCCGGGGTACCCGGTTCGATCGGTCCGGGCTCGGTAGAGATACCCGTCGTGGCTCGTCACGTAAAGTGACCGGAAGTTCTCGTCACCGAAGCAACAATTTGTCGGTGCCCCGCCGGGGAACGGATGGGTTGCGAGCACACGGCCTTGGGGCGTGAACACGTACAGCATCGGACCGGGCCCGCTCTCGCCGCTCCCTGCAGTGGCGACGATGTCCCCGTCGGCGTCGAAGCGCATCCCGTCGATGCCTCTGTGCGGGTAGAAGTTGTGCAGGACCTCGTACTCGCCGAGTGTCCCGTCTTCGTGGACCGGATACGACCGGAGTTCACGGTCGTTCCCCTCTCCATACTTACTCTCGGCAACGTACAGTCGGGACCGGTCGGGGGACACGAGTAGCCCGTTCGGCCGAGTCGTGTCGTACGTCGCCCGATTCACTTCCCAATCGCCATCACTGCAGGGACTTGCGCGGTAGATGGAATCGTGGTCTAACTCCTTCTCCGTGCCGCGGTCGATGTAATCCGGATCGCTGAACCAGAGTGTGCCGGACTCGTCGAACGTTAGATCATTGGGCGCTGTCAGCCGATCACCGTCGTACCTGTCCGCGATAGTTGTCCGTGATCCATCGTCCTCGTATCGTACAACCCTGCGTCCGTCGCGTTCACAGGCGTACAGCGCTCCATCGGGACCGAAAGTAAGGCCATTGGATGCGTTTGTATCGCTCGCGAAGACGCTCGTCTCGTCGTCGGCTACATCGTACCGAAGTATTCGACTGGATGGAATATCCGTGAATAGTACCCCGGCTCCGTCCCAAGCGGGGCCCTCGGTCATTTCGTACGGTCCAGCTACCCGTTCGAAGTCCCAGATCACGGCAGCCGAGCAATAGGGTGCTGTCGAATTAAACGGTTGGGGTATCGTTACCGGCATCGCTAAGTTCAGCGATTCATTCGTGGTTCAGGGATTCAGGACGGCCATCGCGGTCGAACGGTTCGGTGGCTCGAGAGTTAGTCCCTCATCTACCAAAAATATATGATAACGTCTCATACTGGTATTTTCCCTCTAGCGCCTCGCGTGGCCGTGTGAGTCCGATCGCGAATCCCCCCGACCGACAACTCAACGCTTATTGAGGCGCGCTCGTCCCACTCTGCATGGAGTATCGACGACTCGGGGCGACCGGCGTGCAGGTGTCCCCCATCTGCTTCGGCACGTGGCGCTTCGGGCAGGAATCGAACGGCGTCGTCGAGACCGACCGGGAGCAGGCGCACGAACTGCTCGACGCGTACGCCGACCGCGGCGGCAACTTCATCGACACCGCGAACGGGTACGGCGGCGGGAAGAGCGAGGAGTGGATCGGCGAGTGGCTCGCCGGCCGCGACCGCGAGGAGTACGTCGTTGCCTCGAAGTGCTTCTGGTCGACCGTCTCGCGCTTTCAGGAGAACCTCTCGAAGAAGAACGTCCGGGCCGAGGTCGCGGGGTCGCTCGACCGACTCGGCACCGACTACCTCGACGTCCTCTACCTCCACCGCTGGGACGACGGGACGCCCATCGAACACACGTTGCGCGCGCTCGACGACCTCGTGAGCGAGGGGAAGGTCCAGCACGTCGGGCTGTCGACGGCGGACGCCTGGAAGCTCACGAAGGGCCTCTGGAAGGCCGACGTGAACAACTACGAGGCGTTCAGCGTCACGCAGCCGCTGTTTCACGCCGCCTACTACGAGGACGTGGCGGAGTACCTCGACGTCTGTGCCGACCAGGACCTCGCCGTCTGTCCGTACTCGCCGCTCGCCGGCGGGTTCCTCACCGGCAAGTACGAGCGCGTCGGCGACGGCACGTACGACCTCGACGCACCGGAGGGGACGCGCGCGGCACTCGACGACCGGTTCGAGCGCTTCTACGTCTCGGAGCGGGGGTGGCACGTGCTCGACGAGATTCGAACCGTCGCCGACGAGGTGGACGCCACGCCCGCGCAGGTCGCGCTCCGGTGGCTCGTCGACCAACCCGAGTTCACGTGCGTTCCCATCGTCGGCGCCCGGACGGTCGACCAGTTGGAGGAGAACGTGGGCGCGCTCGACGTCGACCTCTCCGACGAGCAGTTCGAGCGTATCGTCGACGCGCGGTACGACGCGAGCGGAGAACTGTACAGGACTGGTCACTGACGACGGGTGACCGACTCCGGTCTGACATTGCACTCTGCTTTTCGAGACGCCTCGGATAGCCGGATGGCGTGGTTGGACCAGCCGCGCGGTTCTCCGCGTCGCCGCAGACTCACCTACGGGCCGAGTTCGGGGACGTGAACAGACCACGACGACACCCCACGAGCGTCACCGACGAGCGACGCGACGGCCGCACTCCGCTCACCGAGGAGGCGCGAGTCGGTCAACGGCTCCGACCCCGGTTCAGTGTGGGCTGTCTCGATTCCGTCGGTCGCTCGGCAGGGCAGCTGTCCGGTGTCCCTTCCCTCCAGTTCCCCGATCCGGTCGGGAGGGACGCCCCTCGGTATTTTTACCGCTTCGCGGAGAGATTCGCGTCGATGACGTTTCGCGTGCTCGTCTCCGACACGAAGGTGCTCGACCTCGAGACGCACGGCGACCCGCTGCAGTCGATCGGCGCTCGAGTCGAGGTCACGGACGCCAAGCGGCCCGACGAACTGCTGCAGGTCGCTCGGGGTGCCGACGCGCTCATCGTCGACTCCAGAACGCAGGTCACGGCGGCGGTGCTGGAAGGGGTCGACTCCCTCCACACGGTCGGACGCGGCGGCATCGGGGTCGACAACATCGACGTCGGCGCGGCGGCCGACAACGGTGTCACCGTCGTGAACGTCCCGGCGTACTCGATCGACGAGGTGTCGACCCACGCGCTCGGGCTGCTCCTGGCCTGCCTCCGGCGGCTCGGCGCGTACGACGGCGCGGTCAAACGGGGGGAGTGGGACTGGTCGCTCGGCGCGCCGATTCACCGGTTCCGGGACGAGACCGTCGGTCTCGTCGCGTTCGGGGAGATAGCGCGCCGGTTCGCGGCGAAGCTCCAGGGGTTCGACGTCGACGTGGTCGCGACCGACCCCTACGTGTCCGACGAGGAGATGGCGGAACTCGGCGTCGAGCGCGTCGAGTTCGCCGAGTTGCTGGAGCGGTCGCGGTACGTCTCGATTCACGCGCCGTTGACCGACGAGACGCGAGGACTGTTCGACGCCGAGGCGTTCGAAGCGATGCGGGACGAGTCGATTCTCGTCAACACGGCCCGAGGGCCGGTCGTCGAGGAGGCGGCGCTGGTAGACGCCCTCGAGACCGGCCCCCTCGCGGCGGCGGGACTCGACGTCCGCGAGGAGGAACCGCCGGACGCGTCTCCGCTGCACGACCGCGACGACGTGTTGCTCACCCCACACACGGCGTGGTACTCCGAGGAGTCGCGGGCGGAGCTCAGCCGGACCGTCTCGGCGGACGTCGCGCGCGTGCTCCGCGGTGACCCGCCGACGAATCCGGTGGACCCGGAGACGGGCTGGTACTGACGCGGCCGACCGGTCGGGTGGTGCCCGCTCCGGTCTCCGGCTGCTCTCTCGGCGCGACTACGCTCGCGCTCGTCGGGTGTGGAGGTCGCCGCGTTCGACGGTGTTGCTACGGCTGCGAGCAGGTCGTTGACGAACAGTCAGAACCATCTCGCCGACCGGACGGTTTCTCGGACCGGTCCTCTCGGGTATCGTTCCGCAACGTCCCACAACCCCGGTAGCTCACCAAGAGCCCGCAGTCGTCGGTCGTGTCGAACGAGCGGCTGCCGTCGAGTCCGACCAACCGGGACGCCCGCCACGGGACGGAGGAACTGCTGGTCGAAGGCACCTCTACGAGGTCGTCGGTGCGGTCCGGATTCCGCCCCGTCCATCCGGTCGACTCGGCACAGTGGTCAGTCTCCGTCGAGGCGCACCACGCGGGCTCTCGAGAAGAGAAGGACCGCTTGCGGGAAGCCGGCTGGTCACCCGTCGTAGAGGCGCGGTGGAATTCGGATCTCGTCGCCAACCTCGTAGAGGTAGCCCTTGAGGAGGAGTTGTTCGACCTGTCGCTTCGCCTCGGTCCGCTCGAACTCGCCGTCCCCGAGGCAGTCTATCGCCAGCTCGCGGGTGAGGGTGGCCTCCTCGTCGAGCGTCTCGACGCACTCCTCGAGACGGTGGAGCGCGTCCCGATTGGTCGGACTGAGGGGCGTCCGCGAGTTCGGCATGAGCCGTACTACGTGCGCCTCACACTAGGCTATTTGGGTGCGTCAGACGCCTGTGCTACGGTGTGAGCGCGTTCGTCGCGCCGTGCGGGAAACGGCAACGAGTTCGACCCGGCAGTATCCCTTACCAGAGGGACGGTCGATCGGACTCGAGCCTCGTCTCGGCAACCCGCTCTTGTGGGAGCACGTCGTCGAGGTTCCGATGATTCGCTCGTCGATCCAGGGTCCACTCGGTCTTTCCGAACAGCCGCAAACGCGAGGGTGCTCGCGGAGTTCGGTCGGACGGCCGATTCGTAGCGTCACCAGCGACCGAACGGGCTATTGTTCCGCATCTAAACCAGGACCTGTGTGTTGATTTAGGGTGCCCGCTCGACGCCACGCATCCTGGGGGCAAGATTCAGTCACGAACTGCACAATAATACGGGAGAGTCGTGACGGACCACCATGGGCGACGATTCGACCGACCGCTCGATCGCGACCGATTCGCTTCACGCTGGACAGCAGCCAGACCCATCCACCGGCGCACGTGCGCCACCGCTGTATCAGACTACTTCGTACGTGTTCGATGACTCACAGGATGCAGCCGCACAGTTTGCGCTCGAGGAACCGGGCTACATCTACTCGCGGTTGATGAACCCGACCGTGGAAACGCTTCAGGAGCGTATGGCAGCGCTCGAAGGTGGTGTCGGTGCGGTCGCTACTGGCTCTGGAATGGCCGCATTGGACCTCACGACGTTCATCCTTGCCGAGGCCGGTGACAACATCGTCTCGTCCTCCTCGCTCTACGGGGGGACGTACACGTATCTCACGCACTCCGTCGAGCGGCGAGGGATCTCGACACGGTTCGTCGAGACCTTGGACTACGGCGCGTACGAGGAGGCTATCGACGACGACACGGCGTACGTCCACCTCGAAACGATTGGCAATCCCGCGCTCGACACACCCGATATCCAGCAGGTGGCAGACGTCGCTCACGAAAACGGGGTTCCGCTTTTCGTCGACAACACCTTCGCGACACCCTATCTCTGTCGCCCCCTCGAACACGGGGCGGACTTGGTTTGGAACTCCACGACGAAGTGGCTTCACGGGTCGGGGACGACCATCGGCGGCGTCGTCGTCGATGGCGGGTCGTTCCCGTGGGCGGACCACGCCGAGAAGTACTCCGAGATCGCACAGGACAACCCGGCGTATCACGGCGTAAACTTCGCTGAGACGTTCGGTGAGGCGGCGTTCACGTACGCCGCTATCGCCCGTGGACTGCGTGACCTCGGCAATCAGCAGGCGCCCTTCGACGCCTGGCAAACACTCCAGGGCCTCGAGACGCTCCCGCTCCGGATGGACCGTCACTGCGAGAACGCGATGGCCGTCGCCGAATATCTGCGAGACCACGAAGCTATCTCCTGGGTCACCTACCCCGGACTCGAATCGCATCCGACGCACGAGGCCGCTAGCGAGTACCTCGAGGGTGGCTACGGCGGGATGCTCACGTTCGGGTTGAAAGGCGGGTACGAGGCCGCTCGCAAGACCGTCGAGTCGACCGAACTCGCGAGTATGCTCGCCAACGTCGGCGATGCGAAGACGCTCATCATCCACCCCGCGAGCACTACGCATCAACAGTTGACCGACGCTGAGAAGGAGGCCTCCGGCGTCACCGACGATCTGGTCCGCCTGTCCGTCGGAATCGAGGACCCCGCCCACATCATCGCGGACTTGGAGCGGGCTATCGAAACGGCTCGGTAGTTCTGGTCTGCGACTCGGCGATTCGGTCTCCAAGTCCTCGAACAGCGGGGTCGTGTTCGGTAAATTTCCGAACCGACGCCAGGGCCGAGCACGAACTCCGGTCGGTCCCCGACGGGACTACTGGGACACGGCCGTGACAGTCGAACACGACGAGGGATATACCGACTCTACACAATCAGATGCCTCTTTATCGAACCGAAGCGTCCATCGGGACCCCGCTGACCTGTACCGGCAGTCGGATGGGAATTCGACCGGTGCTCATCACCCCGAGCGGCTTCGCTGTATTCCCTCGACCCCCCGAGCGGCGACGCTGTAACTCGGTGTACTCGACCTCTGTTATCGAGTTGTAGGGGACGTCGGACCGCGCCAGAGCGAACTGGATACACCCAGTTCACCGGGCGTGCCCCACCATCGAGCACGTGCCCAGTTCCGTTTGCGCACCCGCTCGAAATCCACCCGGTTTAGCTTTCGCTGGAGAGCCAGTAGTACGTCGTCCCGTCGTGCTCGACGACCAGAGGAACCCGGAAGGTCCGCCCTCGACGAGCGTCGTGAACGCCGCGTCGACATCCTCTCGTCCGTGTGCGGTGTCGGTCCGGACCCGGTTCAGGGGAAGCCAGTAGGAGTTGATGGGGCGTGCGCCCCGCTGGTATTCGGTGTGTGCTCGGGCGGTCGATGAACGACGTCTCTGATAGCACGTAGCGAGAAACAGGTCGTCGTTGACCAACGGGTCGAATCGAGTTCCCCGATAGCCGACTGCTGCGTGGTGGCGGTGGATCCACCACGCAGTTCCCACCGGCCCGGAACTCGGCGACCACAACCGAGGCTGCGGTCTATTCGACCGCGGCTACTCGGACGACTCCTCAGTCTATAAATGTATATGAGTGAGTGTGTATCAGATGTCACTGTCTGACCACCGAGACTTAGCGGATACCGATGTACCGACGGCTCCGGTAGAGATACGCCTCGTTCATCCCGAGCGTCCCGTCGCCCAGTCCGAGCGAGACACGTGACAGCCGATAGTTCCATGCTCGGACGTGGAGCAATTCTCAATCACGGACCACTGATTGCACAGTGGAGGACCGTCCATCGGTGACTCCGGCCGTGTACGCTGGACTCTTTCACTCAGCGCAGTTCGAAGACCCTCTCCATCTCTTCGCTGGTGAGTTCGAAATCGAAGATGTCGAAGTTCGCCCGGATATGCTCCGGGTCGGCAGCTTTCGGTATGGCCGATACCATCTCCTGTTGGAGTAACCAGCGGAGCGTCACCTGCGCGGCCGTCTTTCCGTACCCCTCACCGACCTTCGAGAGAACCGGTTCGTCCAGTACGTCCCCGACGTCGAATGGACTGTACGCTGTGAGCATCACGTTCTCGTCGACGCAGACCTCAAGCAGCCTCGACTGGTCCTTGTGCGGGTGATACTCGACCTGGTTGGTGACTATCGGCGTCTCGGAGATCTCCATCGCGTCACGGAGTTGCTTCACCGAGAAATTGCTCACACCGATGTGCGCGACACTCCCCTCGCTCTGTAGTTCGTTCATCGCACCGACGGTCTCGTCTAGTGCGACCGTATTGTTCGGCGAGTGGATCAACAGCAGATCGACGGTGTCGACTCGGAGTGCGTCGAGACTCTCCCGGGTCGACTCGATGACGGAGTCGTGGTCTCGATTGCCGTTGTCGAGTTTCGTCGTGATGAAGATCTCCTCGCGGTCGACGTCGGCGGCCGCGACCGCGCTACCGACTGCACCTTCGGTTCCGTACATCTGAGCGGTATCGACGTGCCGATAGCCGACGTCGAGAGCGATTTCGACTGCCTCCTGACACCGATCGTTCGCGTCGAACCGGGCCGTCCCGATGCCGAGCGCTGGCACCTCAACGCCGTGTGTGGTGACGTACTGCATGAGCGGTGATTCCTCTCGTCTGTCGACGGGCGAACGAGCGGTAAGTCCACCGGCCGTGCTTGCGGACCGCCACGGAGCGAGGAGAGAACACCCACTCGGGCTTTCATACCCCAGCACCCGCCGGTCGTGCGGCTAAGCCGATCAGGCTCGAAAAGGAGGCGTGCGCACCTGCACACGATGTGGAACACCCCACGGGACGCACGTCTACGAGATACAGGGCGAGCAGATCTGTTACTGTGTCCACTGTCGACCGGCAGACGCCGAGCGAGTGGACGACGATTGGCCCACTGTCACAGGATACTCCGAGTAGCTCTCCCCACGGGGTACGGAACCTCGGATTCGATCGGTCAGTGAGGGGTTTGGTCTACGCCGGATCTGTTCTCTGCCCAGCGGTCGTCGATTTCCCGACCGACAGTGACGACCCCCGTCGCTGTAACGTCGTGCGGGTGTGTCGATTCGGGTCCGACATCAGGACACGAGTCGTCGGTCGGCGGGTCCTGGAGATGTATTCTGGCGTCGTAGGGGTTCACACGGCGACTCATCGGCTGTCGACCGCCATCTCGAGGTGGCGAAACACGTGAAACGAGATCACGTTCCAGGGAGCCTGGTTACACTGGTTCCCCGACACATCCAAAGGAAGGGGGCCAGCCGACGCACGACGCGATGGTAGACACGACCGACGCGTCGTCGGCGTTCCTCGCGAGTGACCTGGCGGGGTACGTCGCCGGCGAGTCGCTCGTCGGCGACGGCGGGTGGACGAGTCGGCGGTGAACGGTACCCAGGCAGGGTGTACCCCGCCCGGGGTCGTGACGCTGCGACGCACCTGATGAAGGTCGGCGTCCCGAGCGAGACGGCGGCGGGTGAGACCCGCGTCGCGCTCGTTCCACCGGTCGCGCGAACGCTCATCGACAGCGGCGTCGGCGTCCTCGTGGCCGCGGGTACCGGCAGGGAGAGCGGCTGGAGCGACGACGAGTACGCGGCGGTAGGATGCGCGACTATCCAGGACCACACAGTAGTGTCCGGCCGGTCCGCCGTCGTCCTCCAGGTCCGTGTCCTGCGTCTCACCGTCGAATCCGGCCGAGTGCCCCGGTCGCTCCAGTCCATTCTCGCAGAATCAACGTTGAACATTGGGCCGACATCTTTTTTCCTTCCTACCACGAGTGAAACGTATATGGCCGCGCCACTCGCTGACGAAGACTACCACATCGTGGTCAATCTGCAGAACCGATTCGAGGAGAACGGTGAGAGAGAGCAAGTCGCGTTCTGTGAGAAGATACTCACCAGACTCGAACAGACCGACGAGCGGTAACTCCGGCCCGAGAGACGTCCTCGTATGCGACACCGTCGCGGAGCGAGTTCGCGCTACCGACGAGACGCGAGAGACACAGCAGACGACGAGAAGCCGGGAGCGCGACGAGAGAACGACTACTTGTATCCGTGGCTCGCCTCGTGGTACGACCAGACGGTGTCCATCGCGCTCACGAACGCGTCGAGATCGATCGAATCCGCGTCCCACGTGCGTTCGCTGGCACACCGGTAGCGTCGCTCGCGTTCGCGGTCGATCCTCCGCTCGATACCGGCCTCACGAACCAGTTCGCCGAAGAGGGGACGAAACCCCGGGTCGGTTCGAGCGCGGGTCACGTCCGACGGCGAAACGGCGCCCTCCTCGACTGCCCGTACGACGACTCCGTTGGCCAGGTCACCCTCCGAGAGTTCTCGTTCCCACGTGGTCAGCCAGTTGCCGATTCGACCCAACGGCTCGACCAGTCGGATCGCCTCCCTGAGTGCCGGTTCGTCGTTCGGGTCGAACTCGGGCGAACACATCAGGTCGACCGTCGCGAGCGCGTCCATACACATCGTCGCCGACTGGACAGTCAAGCACTCCTCGTAGCTGGCCGCCCCGGGGTTTTCGGCGACAGTTACCGAGTGGCGCTGAGCGCGAGCGCTGTCCGCGAGCGCGTCTCGGAGCGTCGCCAGATAGTACTCGAAATTCGGCGTGCCGGCGAGTCGGTCGACGAGCCTCTCCCACGCCGAGGCGGCGAGTCGGACGCCTGGGTCGTCCGCGAGGCTCCCCGGTTCGGGCGGTCCGTCGAACGGGATTCGAGCGGCGGTCTCGAACGCAGTGTAATCCGAGCGGCGGTCCGAAAGGTCGTTGAGCGCAGTGACGTACACACTGACGAGGAGTCGACCCTCGTCGGCGAGGTCCCGGTACTGGAATGGAACGGAATCGAGTCGGAACTGGGGAAGGACCGCGTCGAGCCACCCCCACATGTAGCGGTCGCGGCAGCCGAATGCGGTCTCGTACTGGTCGACGAGGCGTTCGATAGATCGGGGTAGTTCACGGCTGCAGAGGTCCTGTGGCGCCGGAACCGTCGTCCCCCGGCGACGGTCTGTTGACATCTACCCGTAGGTTCGCTTTCCAAGATATAACTTAATCGACCGTCATCCGTAATATGATAATTAGAACGTGGTATCAATAGTGACACTCATCCCCTGTTCCCCCTCCGGTACCGAACCCGGCCGAAGGAAGGGAGCCACCGACGATCTCAGCACATGTCGATGGGGTGGTGTTTCCCATGTAAAAACGCAATGGACGCTGTATGAGCGGGGTTCTCCCTCTCGACACCGAATCGGGCGTGCCGGAGTCGACCGCCGGACTTCTCGGACGCGAGGAGGACCGTCTCGACGCCCTCACGGAGACGAGCGCTCCCCCGAGCGAGCGTCGCCGTCTCGTCGGGTTTTTCGGACGGGCTCCGTGTTCGACCCGTGCGGACGCGGAGCGTCTGGTAGGCGACGAGGTATCGATAGGGAGCGGCGCCACCTTCACTGAGTCGGAACCGGTAGGGACGGAGACGAGTTCCGGTTCGTCGAGATAGACGTACTCCGAGTAGCCACCGTGTACCGTCGGCGCCGCGACTCGGTCGCCCTCCGTGACACCGGTGGTGCCGTCGCCGATCGCGTCACCGACGCCGACGACCGCGTAGCCCGGGACGAACGGAAACGGTTCGGTGACGAGCGGGATCCGACCCGGTGTGAACGGACTGCGCCCGTACCGGGCTTCGCCGTCCATTTTCGAGTCGAGACCGGGATGGTGAGAACGGCGACCCGTACCTCTCCGGGATGCGGTGCTCGCAGCCGACTCTCGGCGACCGTAGAACCTCCGACCCTCCTCGTACGGTGGGATGATGCACTTGTTAAAGGGGGCCGTACTCGGAGTAGACGAAGCCGTGGTGAAGACGGAGAGAGCACCTTCAGTCGGTCAAGGCGCTCCTGATACTCCCGACAATCAGCCGGTCCAGAGCACGGGTCGCACCGGCGAAGGAGATGAAGAAGACGACCATCATCGCGAACTCGAGGAGCACGAACCGGGTGAAGTCGAGCGTTCCGACGATCCAGATCAGCGAGATTCCGCTCCGAACAGCCGGTTCGAATGTCCACACAGCGATGGTACCTCCGAGTAGGAGGACGACGAGATACCACACAACCTGGAGTCGGGTGGGAGTGGCACGTGACCGCTCTGCACGACTGACGTCGTCGCGGTTCCCGACGCCGAGTGCAGCGAGTTGACGACGGACTTGGTCGAGGAGGGTCACAGCGAGGATGAACCAGAGCGCTACCGCCAGTCCGAATCGAACCACGGATGCCGTCACGTCCGGTAGGGCGGTGGTGAGAACGTCGACGACGGTGGGTGTCGCGCGGTCGACGAACACGTAGAACACTACGTAGCCGAGGACGGCGTCGATAGGGCCGTAGGCCGGGAGCGGCGACCGGCCGGAATCAGCACGTTTCTCTGTGTTAGCGTACGAACTCATACGCTCTATTCGCGGGCTAGATGCATCAAGAGTACCTCTCGTTCCTGGATTCCGAGAGTCAGCAGTCTCGGGGGGTCTCGGTTCGGGCCGGGGTGTCATACGCGACCCGCACGACGGTACGAACACACGAGACGCGATGTCTCAGCCGGGAGTCGGGTTTCTACGAGTTCGTAATCGACCACTTCGGATGTGGTGTCAGCTAACGGGCTAATCGGGCCGACGAACCGCGGACCCTACCGCGGGTGTAAGAGCACCTTACAACCGCGCACGGGTCCGATTTCCAGGAGAAGTAGCCGCGTGAGTATATTACTTATATATTTGTCGGGGTTGTCTCGTCCACTAGAAATACCACCGAGCGTGACTCTCGAAGCCTCGACAGAGATGATAGTCCCATTTCCAAAGCACTCGTTCGAGGACATTTCATATCAGTACTTATCCTACTGTCTGGTGGGTTCTTATGTGATCCGACCGGTGCACCTCGTTCGCTCCGTTTTGACAGTGAGGCGCTTCGCCGGACGGATCGCGTGACGTAGGTGAGTGGGTGTGCCGTACTCAGAAATGCACAGTACAGGGAGTCGGTCAACGCGGCCTGAGGCACAGTTGGTGTCTCGACCCGGAGAGCGGTTGATTCGGGAGTAGGTAACCGCGCATGATATCCGCTGACGAGAACTGACCGCCACTCATTTACTCGAACGGGGTCGACACCGACGTGATGGGTCCTGGCTCCGAAGGGGGAAGCGATTACGACTACGTGGTCGATCAAGGTGGTAACGGCGACTACGAGAGCATTCAGGCGGCTATCGACGGGGCGAAATCCTTCCCACCCGAGCGGATCACCATTCTCGTCAGGGACGGCGTATACGAGGAGAAGGTAACGGTCCACTCGTGGAATCCGCGGATCACGCTGGTCGGCGAGAGCAAGGAGGGGACGGTCGTGACGCACGACGACCACTTCGACAGAATCGACCGAGGACGCAACAGTACGTTCTTCACCTACACGATGAAGATACGGGGAAACGACTTCCGTGCGCGCAACCTCACCGTCCGCAACGACGCGGGCCCGGTGGGACAGGCCGTGGCGCTACACGTCGAGAGCACCAGAGCACGGCTGGACAACTGCCGTCTCGTGGGGCACCAAGACACCGTCTACTCCGCCGGCGAAGGGACGCGGCAGTACTTCAAGGACTGCTACGTGGAGGGCACGACGGACTTCGTCTTCGGCAACGCTACCGCGGTGTTCGAGGGCTGTCGACTCCACTCGAAGGCGGACTCGTACATTACGGCCGCCTCGACACCGGACGGGGAACGCTTCGGCTACGTGTTCTCGGACTGTACGCTGACCGCCGACTCCGAAGTCACCGAAGCGTATCTCGGACGGCCGTGGCGGGACCACGCGCGAACCGCGTTCATCCGGTCGCACTTGGGAGACCACATCCACCCAGGCGGATGGGACAACTGGTCGCGCCCCGAAGCGGAGCGAACGGCCGAGTACGCAGAGTACGACAACAGGGGGCCAGGGGCGGAAACGGCGGACGAACGGGTGGCGTGGGCGAGAACGTTGACGGCGTCGGAAGCCGCGGAGTACACGAAGGAGAACGTCCTCACCGAACACGGCTCCACCTCCGGTCGGTGGTGGCGAACGAAGGCGTGAGGCGGTGTTGCGGACGCGCCCATCGCGACCGGACACGTCGTCGGGTCCGCCGTTCGCTTCGGAGGGCCAGCCCCCCGTGAGGTGGGAGGTCACGGCTCACTCGGCGAGAGCGAACCTTGCTGACGTCCCCCCGAGCGACCGTTCGTCCGTCCGACGCCACCGGCGGACGGTGGGTTCGGAGACCATCGGGGTCGTCGGCGCTCGTCCGAATCGGTCGTCGAACGTCGACGGGCAGTCACGCCTCGAAGGTGTGGTTGAGGAACCCGTCGTCGACTGTGAGTATCTCCCCGGTGGTGTAACTCGCGGCGTCGCTCGCGAGGTATATCGCCGCGCCGACCATCTCCTCCGGGCGGCCCAGTCGGCCGTGACAGGTGCGTGACTCGATCGTCTCGAACCTCGGTGTTCCCTCGGTGTACGTCCCTTCCGTCTGGTCGCTGACGACGAACCCGGGACGGACCGCGTTCACTCTGAGGTCGGGGCCGAACTCGTCTGCGGCGACCCGCGTGAGCGCGTCGACCCCGCCCTTGGCCGCGGAGTAGGCGGCGAGGCTGGGGATGGCCCCGACTGCCGACGCCGACGCGACGTGGAGGACGCTCCCACCGCCGTTCATCTCCGGGGCGAACAGTTGCATCGCGCGGTACGCCCCGTCGAGGTGGACGTCGAACACCTTCCGCCACTCGGCGTCCGTCGCCTCGGCCACTCCCTGTCGCGCGACGTAACTCGGCGCGTAGACGAGGGTGTCGACGCCACCGAACGCGTCGAGCACTTCGTCTCGCAGCGACCGGAGCGACTCGCGGTCCGTGGCGTCGCAGGTCACCTCGACGGTGCTCGCTCCGCGGTCGCGTATCTCGTCGGCGGTCCGTTCGACGCGCTCGCGGGTCCGACTCGCGGCGACGACGTCCGCCCCCTCGGCGGCGAATCCCAATGCGATAGCTCTCCCGATACCGCTCGTCCCGCCGATCACGACCGCGGACTTCTCCGCGACCGTGACGGGGGTGTGGTCGTACTCCAGTGGCACGGTCGTCCTTTACCCACGAGTGGCTTATAACACGACCCCGCGTACCGCCCCCCACTCGCCTGCCACACCACCCCAGCACTCGCTCGACTGTCCGTTCGGGCCCGATACAGGCAGTTTTCGAGTCGCACGACGGCCACACGGTCGTCAGCCTCGAGTCGGGAAACGGTCTCACCTAGGTGGTTGGTATTATTAACCGAGCACGAAAACTCCAGTTAGATAGATGGCTTACGAGATGACGTGGGACTCGGTAGAGTCCCACCCGATACCCGGCTGGTTCCGTGACGCGACCCTCGGTGTGTATTTTCACTGGGGACCCTACTCGGTGCCCGCCTACGACACGGAGTGGTATCCCCGGAACATGTACCGAGAAGGGAGCGATGCGTACGAACACCACGTAGAGACGTACGGCCGCCCGGAGGAGGTCGGATACCGGGAGTTCATTCCCGAATTCCACGGCGATGAATTCGACCCGGAACGCTGGGCAGACCTCTGTGTGGACGCCGGCGCGGAGTTCGTCGGCGTCACCGCCATCCACCACGACGGGTTCGCGCTCTGGGACTCGGATATCACCGAGTGGAACGCGACGAATATGGGACCGGAACGCGATGTCGTCGGCGAACTCTCCGCGGCGGTTCGGGAGCGTGACATGAAGTTCGTCGCGGCCTTCCACCACGCGTGGAACTGGTGGTACTACCCCCGTAAAGCGGAGTACGACACCACGGACCCCGAGTATGCCGGGCTGTACGGTCCACCACACGAGGAGGACGAAGACCCTCCGGAGTCGTACTACGCTGACTGGCGGGACAAGACTCTCGAGGTGATGGAAGCGTATCGCCCCGACCTGGCGTGGTTCGACTTCGGGTGGGGTATCGGGCCGTTCGCCGCACACGACGAGTACCGCCGCGAGGTCGTCGCCGGGTACTACAATATGGCCGACGAGTGGGGCAAGGAGGTCGGCATCGCCCACAAGCGCAATCTCCCCGTCGGCGTCGGAATCCTCGACTACGAACGCTCGCGCCGCGAGGACCTTGCGAACCAGCCGTGGCTCACCGATACCTCCGTCGACCGGAAGTCGTGGGGATACGTCTCCGACCCTGACTACAAGTCCGTCGAGACGCTCGTGACTGGGCTCGTCGACCGGATGAGCAAGAACGGCAAGACGCTCGTGAACGTCGGGCCGCGCCCCGACGGGACGATCCCGGAAGATGCCGCAGACCGCCTGCGGGGTGTTGGTGAGTGGCTCGAGACGAACGAGGAGGCGATTCACGGCTCGCGTCCCTGGTGGGTCTTCGGTGAGGGACCCACCGACGTTACGTCCTCGGAGTTCGAGGAGGCCTCCTCGATTAGCTTCACCGGTGAGGACGTCCGCTTCGTCCGGGGTGCGCCTGGTAATCCGGGGTACGCGATCCTGCTAGACTGGCCCGACGACAACGAGGTCGCACTCGAGACGAGCCTCCACCGGCGACTGACGGGTCGAAACCGTGCTGATGAGCCCGTCGAGCCAGAGCACGTCGCGTTGCTGGGCGGGGACAGTGACCCCGAGTGGTGCGTCGACGAAGACGCCGGACTCCTACGGATAAGTCTGCCACCTCGGAGCGACCTCGAGCACGCGTATGTGCTCCGTCTCGACCCGCCGACCTGACGACTCCCCCCGCTGCCCCGACCGTGGCGGCCGTTCACACATTTGGTCCCGTGACTATTCGAACCACATCACGATTTTATAATATTGTGTGTGACTGTCGTATAGTCACGTGTTCTGACGTCTCGACGGCGCTCTCAACCGAGGTTCCGGCTGTGCTGTCGTCCTCAGGTCACCCTTGGTTCGTTCTTCTCACAGCGTGGCGGTGGTCAGATTCACTGCGCATCACTGTGTACGCAGTGGGACTGAAGTCCCCGAAACAGCTGATTTCGTCGCTATTCCCCCTCGAAATACAGAGTCGGGAGATACGAACTGGTTACAGCGTCGGACGGCACGTCGGTCCCGAACGTGATGCTTTCCGGACCGGAAAATCGAGGGCGGCCGTGAGTCCGTCGTCGCGGTATCGACGATGAACTTCTTGAACTGCTCCACGGAGAGTTCAGATAGATCCTCGGCGAACTCAGTCCCGGAGAGCCCCGCCGTCATGGAATACCTCGACGACCGGAACGTGGCGCGTGACTCCTGCGATGCGGTTGACGAGACGGTCGCGGAACTCCTCGACGAGGCGCTCAGCGGGCGACGGACGACGTCGGAAGAGGGTCCAGCCGAAGGACCTGTAGGTCGACAACGGGCCCTGCCGTTCTAACTGAGGAACGATCCCGAAGAAAACCTTCCACCCCCCACCGTGGAGAGTTATCTTCTACTCTCTGTGGACAATTCGAGCGTCGACCCCTGACGGGGGAAACAGTTCTTCCGGGAGTCGAGCCGAGACTAGCGTGGTTCGGTACTCACTGGTTCAGCACCGCCGGTGGCGTCGTATCTTCGGGTTCTTCTCTGTTGACTATCGCGTCTCCACTCTGGCCGTCGAACAGGTGAATTCGACTCTCGGGGAGTTCCAACCGGACCTGGTTCCCCTCCTCGATGTGGACGTCGCCCTCCATCTCGACGTCCGCCTCGATACCGTCGATCTCGACGACGATGTGATTCACGTCTCCCTGTGGTTGGACGACCTGTACGGTGCCGACGACGGAGTGCGGTCCCTCCGAGTTCGCGAACTCGATGTCCTCGGGCCGGATCCCCAAGACGACTGCGTCGTGCCCCTCTACCAGTTCCGCGTGCGTGTCCGACAGGTTGTAGTCCAGCGTCTCGCTGGCGGACTGTCCGGCGCCGACAGGCAGGTCGAAGAAGTTCATGGCGGGCTCGCCGATGAACCCAGCCACGAATCGGTTGTTCGGTTTGTGATAACACTCCAACGGGGTCCCGAGTTGCTGGAGCACGCCGCCCCGTAGGATGGCGATACGATCGCCCATCGTCATCGCCTCCGTCTGGTCGTGCGTAACGTACACCGACGTGACGTCGAGGCGTCGCTGGAGCTGGAGGATCTCCGTCCGCATCTTGGTCCTGAGCTTCGCGTCGAGATTCGAGAGGGGTTCGTCCAACAGGAATATCTCGGGCTCGCGGACGATCGCACGCCCGAGCGCGACGCGCTGTTGTTGTCCCCCCGAGAGCGCCTTCGGTTTGTCCTCGAGGAGGTCCTCGATTCCCATCATCGCGGCCGCCTCCTCGACGCGCTGGTTGATCTCGCTCTTGGACAGGTCAGTCGCCATCTTCAACCCGAACGACATGTTCTCTCGGGCCGTCATGTGCGGGTAGAGCGCGTAGTTCTGGAACACCATCGCGATGTCGCGCTCTTCGGGGGTCTGGTCGTTCACGACCTCGCCGTTGATTCGGATCTCGCCGTCGGTGACCTCCTCGAGACCGGCGATACACTGGAGTGTCGTCGACTTCCCACACCCGGAGGGACCGACGAGAACGAGGAACTCACCCTCACTGAGTTCGATGTTGAGATCGTCGACGGCCACGATCCCGTCGCCGCTCGCGTCGTCGTACACTTTCGTCAAGTGGTCCAAGACGAGGTGTGACATGGCGTCACTAATAGAAGGTGGATATATTAAATGCACGGGTGATGAGCGCCAGCCATTCCCGCCGACTCGACGTCGAACGGCCACGCTGTCCGGGGATAGTCGGGAGCGATGGGAGTGACCTACCTCGTAAGTCCGGCAGTGAGTCGCCGAGGCGTGACCGTGGGCCGACGGCACGGGTGGGTTCAGTATCCGCCGACCGGTCCGGGCGTCGCGGTCGGGTCGGTCGGGCCGAGTAGAACGAATCCGCCCAGGGTCAACCCGTACAGCAGGTGGGCTGTGAGCAGGTACCTGTCGTACCCGGCCGTCCGCCGTTCGCCGATCAGACCGACGAACAGGAGGGTGAGACCGACCGACCAGAGCGTTCCGTAGACGATACCGCCCGGTATCGACGTGACCGACAACAGTGGCACCCGCGAGAAGACGTAGACGTACGCCGCACCCGCGGGCAGTCCGTACGCGAAGGTCCCTGCGAGTCCCAGTGAGTAGTACTCCGTCGGCTCACCGGGCAGGACCCGAGCGAGGACGACCGAGACGGGGAACGGGACGGAGTCGTCGAACGCGAAGACGAGCGCCGCCATCAGCGACGCCGCGCCCCCGCCGAACAGCCCGACGACGGTGTCGACCATGTCACTCCCTCTCTCTGTGGCGCGTCTAAAGGTTGCCATTCGGACCGCCGTTCCGATGGGTGCGTCGGAGTGGAGCGGGCGCGGTAGCGGCCGTTCGAGGCCGCTCGAGCGCGAACGCGTCCGCGAGCATAGTTCCTCCGTTCGGAAGGTCGAGACCGCCGGGGTGGGAGTCCGCGTCGTCTATCCCTTGACCGCACCCTCCGTGAGGCCGCTCACGAACTGCCGCTGGAGCGCGAGGAACATGATCAACAGTGGGATCATGGCGATGACGCTGGCCGCCGCGATGGCCCGGTAGTCCGTCGTGTACTGTCCTTGGAACGAGAAGACGCCCATCGAGATGGTGAACAGCCGAGAGTCGTTGAGGACGGTGAACGCCATGACGAACTCCGCCCACGAGAAGACGAAGTTGAAGATGCTCACGACCGCGAGTCCCGGCATCACCGACGGCAAGAGGACGTGCCACAGCGTCTGCAGACGGTTACAGCCGTCGATGCGGGCGGACTGGTCGAGTTCGCGCGGGATGGTGTCGAAGTAACTCTTCAACAGCCACAGCGAGAACGGGACCTGGAGTCCGATGTAGAGCGCGATCAGCCCCAGGTGCGTGTTCAACAGCCCGAAGTTCACCATCATGTTGTACAGCGGGATGACGATGACGACCGGCGAGATCATCTGGAACAGCAGGATACCTAGGAGGGCCAGGCGCTTCCCGCGGAAGTCGAATCGGGAGAACCCGTACGCCGCCGGCGTCACGAGGATGAGAATGCCGGCGACTTCCAGCAGCGCGATCTTCAGCGAGTTCCACACCCAGCGGAGGATGTCACTTTCGGAGAGGATGCGCCGGTACACCTCGAAGGTGAACTCGTCCGGGATGATCTCCAAGGGGACCGCGATGACCGCCTGTCGTGGGCGGACGCTGATCAGAATCGCCCACAGGACGGGGAAGATGAAGAAGGCGAGCGCGAAGAGGTAGATGACGTACGTCGCCACCTCGTACCGGTCCAGATCGAACCGGCCCGACCGCGACGAGGTCGCCATGTCAGACCTCCTCCTCCTCGATGAGGAACCGCATGTACACGAGCGTCATGACGACGTTGACGAGCAGCATGACCACTGCGATGGCGGCCGCCTCGCCGAGGTTGAACGACTGGAACCCCTTGAAGTACATGAACAGTGCGAGCACCTCCGTCGCCCGCCCGGGACCGCCGCCCGTGAGACTGAGGATCATGTCGAACGTGTTCAGGGTGTAGATGGTGATCAGTACGAGGTTGATGAAGATGACCGGCTTCATCTGTGGGAGAGTGACGTACCGAAACCGCTGGACAGCGGACGCACCGTCGATCTTCGCCGCGGCATACAACTGCTGGGGAACCTGTTTCAGTCCGGCGTACAGCATGATCATCGAGAAGGCGGTTCCGCGCCACGTGTTTGCCGTGGTCACCGATACGAGCGCCATCTGGGGGTCCGAAAGCCAGGAGACGACGTCGAAGCCGAGTCGGGTCAGGAAGAAATTCAGCACCCCGTACGGCGTTTCGATCATCATCAGTTGCCAGATGATGCCGATGACGATGCCCGGAATGACCCACGCCGAGAGGACGGCGACCCGCGTGGAGACGCTGCCGTATACGTGCTCTTTCACCCCGTAGTCGATCGCCAGTGCGAGTATCATACCCAGGACGAGTTGTCCCACCACGCTCGCGGCGACGAAGATCAGCGTGATCCGCGCCATCGTCCAGAATCCCGGCGCGGTGAGGACGTCGACGTACTGGGTGATGCCGACGTACTGATACGAATCCGCGACGAGACTTATGTTGGTGAAACTCATCCGGAACACCTCGACAAGCGGATAGAGCCTGAATGCCAACAGGACCGTCAACGCCGGGAGCAACCACGTCAACGGGTGCTCCTGGACCCGCGTCAGTGGAGCGAAGGCCGCTCGGAACCGCTTCGCCCCGCCAGCAGTCACGGCGTCCTCTCGTCCGCTATCCGTCTCCAGATCCATGCTAGGGATACGCACTACCAGACGGTATAAAAATTTGCCTAGAATAGACGATATACGCCGGGACGGACGTCGGTCGAATAGTCCGCTTTCGCCGCCAACCCGCGAAGATGCGTCGAACCCGGCGTCGGCCCGCCGGCCGACCGGTCGAAGGACCGAAAAATGTCGTCAGTGCGGTCCAGACGTTGAACCGAGACCGTTCACCCGGAGTATTCGCTGTTGACGTTGTCGATCATGGTGTTGACCGCGGCCTCGGGCGGCGCCTGGCCAGTGATGACTTTCCCGGCGGCGATCTGCCACTCGCTCGAAATGGTGGTGTAGATCGGGTAACCGGGACGAGCAGTGCCCGCCTCCAACAGGTCGGAGTAGACCTGGAAGTACGGGTCCTCGGAGAAGTGCTCCTCCTCTTCGAAGACCGACGGTCGGGTCGGCAGGAAGCCACCGGCCTTGCACCGTTCGGCCATGTTCTCGGCGGTGACGAACTGCCTGTAGAGGTCGACGGCGGCCTGACGCTGTTCCTCGTCGTCGGTGAACACCGCCTTCGTCCACCCACCGACGCCCGTGGCGTTGATGTCCGCGCTCTTTTGTGGGATGCGAGCGACCTTCCAGTTCGACCACACCTCCTCGTCGACCAGTGACTGCATGGTCGCAATCTGCCAGTTGCCGCCGAGGAACATCGCCGTCTGGTCGTTGAGCGCCGCCTCGCGGAGTTGGACGTAGTCGGTGATGTTCGCGACCCGCTGGGGAGTGATGCCGGAGTCGATGGTTCGCTTGAACCAGTTGAACACCTCGATCAGCGCCTGCTTGTTCTCGCTCTCGTCGAGTACGGGCGCGCCCTCGTCGTCGACGAGGGTCCCGCCCATCGCCCAGAAGTGTGCGAGGTTGTCGAAGGTGGTCGCTTCCCACCGGCCACCGTTGTACATGTACCCGTTCATGTCCTCGCTCTCGACGATGGCCGACCCGACCTCGACGAGTTCGTCCCAGGTCTCCGGGGGGTTGCCGTCGTTGTACTCGTCGATGAGGTCCTGTCGGTAGTAGAGGGCGCGGCAGTCCGTGTTCTGCCACACCGCTCGCCAGCTCCCGTCGTTCTTGGCGACGTCCGTCACGAACGGGTACCAGTCGTCAGGG
Organism: Halorarum sp. SLYT50; assembly: GCF_059821265.1. NCBI lineage: Archaea > Methanobacteriati > Methanobacteriota > Halobacteria > Halobacteriales > Haloferacaceae > Halorarum > Halorarum sp. SLYT50. The sequence continues at coordinate 327,074 of NZ_JCAMRW010000002.1, forward strand.
TTCTCGATGGCCTCGTCGACCGGTTGGAGGTCGCCGTAGAACTGCGGTACCCAGAACGAGTCGCACTCGGACATCGGCGGGGCGTTACCGCTGGCGTTGGCTTGCAGTAGTTTCGTCTTGAACTGCTCGAGGTTCGTCTGGATCTGGACGTTCAACTGCCAGTCGGGGTGTTCCTCCGCCCACGCGGTGAGAAACTGAGAATGGATGTCCCCAAGTGCGGAGTTCTCCGCCGTATGGATGAAGTCCTCCTGCGTCCAGTAGTCCATGGTGTTCGACGCCGAGGGATACCCGATCCGCTCGGGGGCGAGCGGTTCGCCTTGGGGTGTCCCGCCGCTACCTCCGTCACCGGTGGTCCCGTTACCGCCGTCACCCCCAGCGCCGCCACCACCCCCACTGCCACCGCCGCTACAGCCAGCAATCCCGACGGCACCTCCGACGCTCATCATCCGGAGGAGCTGTCGACGGTCAATACTGTCAACCGACCTCGGCTCGCGGTTGTCGTTCGGCATTCCGTCCATACATCAATATTTATTACTCATATAGTTTTCTGGGGTCGAACCCTCCCGATGAGAACCACCTTGAAGACGACGAACCGCTGGAGTTCCGACCCAACCCTGACGGAAAGGGGCAGCGGTCCACGCCACGGCGGTTAGATGGGTGGCGGATGCCGGACCCGAACGACTCGCGGTGACGTCCCTTCGCCGTTCGTCCCTCGGCCGCAGTGGACGGCCCGAGACCGTCGCCGGATCGACCTGTTTCCGGCACCGACCGATGCTATCGGCGACGGTACTACGCCTTTCACCTCACTCACAACCCTCCGACCGATTACGATGTACCTATAGAATAAGTACAGAGTAATAACATAGCGAATACTTGTGAGAACATTGTAACAGACGAATTACCTTACTCTGGTTCGGATACCACCCCTCCATCTGGTGCACGCTCACAGTGCGGCAGCAGACGGTACTCGTCAGCGCATTTGGAATCCCGGAAACGCCCGCTCACGAAACGAGCGAGGAGAGACGACATCGAGGACTCGTGTCGGAGGCCCCCGCCAGACCGGTTTCGCCCGTCCACTACAGGACGACGGACGAGTTCCCTCTCGCTAGCCCGGGCAGAAGAACACCGATACGTACCTTTATCACCGGGTCGAGAATATTGCTCGTCAATGTGTCCCGCGGGATTCACTCACGTCAGTATCTGCTCACACGACCTCGAGGAGTCGGTCGAATTCTACACCGAGTTGCTCGCGATGGAACGGATTCCGTCGCCAGATTTCGACGTCCCCGTCGAGTGGCTCCGATACGGAGACGTCCAACTCCACCTGTTCAAGCGTGACGTCGATGCGCCCCCCTACCACCATTTTGCCGTGCACGTCGACGACTTCGAGCGTGTTTACCGCATCGCCGTAGAACGGGACGTGTTCGAGGAGTACGTCGAGGAGTCCGTCCCGGTCGTGTACGAACTCCCCGACGGTTCGGTCCAGACGTACATCCGGGACCCGAGCGGAAACCGAGTCGAACTCAACTACCCTCGTGCCGACGAACTCGCTCCGGAAATCACGGAAAGCATCGTGAAGCGATCCGAGCAGGTTCCCCAGTCCGAAGACGCCCTGAAGGCGACCCTCTATACAGAATCGACGTAGAGGAATCCCCTCCCTCGCTCGATCCACCGCTCTCAAATTCGTTCTCCGTCGACCGCAGGGGACGGGGAATACTCACGGAGAAAGGAGAACTCTCAGTGCTACCGTAGTCCGTCGTCGACCGTCACCGCCCTTGCCCAACCCCCGGTGTCACCGGAGCGGTGGAGCATGAACCCAACCCGAGGAAGATGAAGTGGACGACGGAACCCGTCACGACCGAGCAGACGAACGTTGCGACGCCGATCACCGCCCCAGTACCGCGGTCCAGAAGACGTAGACGAGGAGGCCGAACGTCGCGCCCGAGAAGAATACGAAGGTCCAAAGCCAGTGGGAGAGACTACTTCCTCAGATGGAACGGAGCGTCGTCGCGCGGGTCGCCGCTCTCGTCGACGAGTATCTCCTCCTCTGGATCCTTCTTGCGGTCGCAACTGGGGTTGCAGTACCGTCGCTCGCGATTCTGACTCCGTTGTCGACTCCGATCCTCGCCGTGATGGTCGGCGCGGTTTCACTCACACTCACGCTCGAACAGTTTCGGCACCTCGACAAGCGAGTGCTGGTCACGGTTCTCTTCGTTCAGACTGGAATGCCGCTCCTCGCGTTCGCGATCGCTCGGGCGCTTACTCTCTCACCGGCGCTTACAGCGGGATTCGTGATTCTCGGTGCGGTCACACCCGAACTCGTCACGCCGACGATGACCGAACTCAGCGGGGGCGACACGGCGCTCGCGACGGTCGTCCTCGTCGCCGTCGGTCTCGGAACACTCGCGGTCGTCCCCGGCGCCGTCACAGTACTCCTGGGAACGTCTGTCAGCGTCGATCCGCTCATCATCATCGAGCAACTGCTGCTCGCGGTGATCCTGCCGATGGCGCTCGCGGTCGCGCTCCGCTATCGGTGGTCCGATCGCATCGGACGGTACGACGACCTGTACCCGTCCGTCTCGGGGCTGATGGTGATCCTCGTCATCGGTATCGTCACGGCGGCGAACGCGTCACTCATCCGTGACGGTGGACCCGTACTCCTGGTCGTCGCAGGTGGTGCGATCGTTCTCAACGGGACCGGGTACGTCGCTGGCTGGCTGGTCGGTGGGAGGTTCACACGCGAAGAGCGAATCGCGGCCACCCTGTCGATAGGGATGCGTGATTTCGCCGTCGCGGCCGCCCTTCTGGTCGGAGCCGGCTTTCCGCCGGCCGCGACGCTTCCGGCGATCGTCTTCGGGGTCGTCGAGATGACCACGAGCGCGGGCCTCGCGAGGTGGTTCAGCCGGTCGGCGTGAGTTACGGCGTCTCGTGAGCCTCAGCCCACTCCAAGAGCGGTTCGAGTCTCTCACAGAGTTCCGTCCCCGTCTCGGTGAGGTCGTACTCGACGCGGGGCGGAATCTCGTCGTACTGTTCTCGGGAGAGGTAGCCAGCGTCGACGAGATCGTCGAGTCGCGTCGATAGCGTCGAACTGCTCACGTCGCCGAACGCGCCCTCGATATCGCCGTACCTGACTGGGCCGACAGCGCCGACGACACAGACCACCTGCATCGCGTACTTCCGACTGAGGAGGTCCATTACACCCCCTAGTGGACAGTAGCAGTCGATCTCGCAACTCTGGACGTCAGGAGCGTCAAGGGACGTGTCGGGGGGTTCTGCCATCGCTTTCACGCACCGCAGTTGATACGCTACTTCGGACTTAACAGCATTAATACTTCGCGATTGAAGGAAACGAGGCATGTCGGGCGCAAATTGCAACTTCAGCGACTTACCGGTCGACTAGGTACCCGAACAGGCAACGAACGAAGACAGGTGGATTGCGGAGCAGCCGGTGAGGACTGCGCGACTCCCGGAAACCATAGCGGACAACGTGGGTCGGTTCTTCGGCGAATCGCTCGAGACGTTCGACGGTATGATCTCGGCGATTCGGACCGTGGTCGACGGCGATGGAATCGCGGTCGACGAACTCTGCCACGTCGAGGCGGAGACACCCACCCTACGCGCAGACTGCTGACGAGACGTACTACTTCCGGTGCTCCTACGACGGACTCGCTCTGGCTCGTCTCGCGGACGAACAGGTCGAAATACGGACGGAGACACCCACGAACGATGTGATCGAGATGAAGGTGTCCCCCGACAGCGAGGTCGACGTCACGCCGCCGGGCGCGGTCATGTCCTTCGGCGTAGCCACTGATCGCGGGATCCCCGCTGACGATGGCCCGACTGCGCAGGACGTCTACGGGGCCCTCTGTCCGTGCGTGAAGGAGTTCCACACTCGCGGGTAGTACGAGCGCTGGGCGACGGACGTGGCTGCCACCACGGTCGGCATCCCGTTCGACGCTGGCGTGCCCATCGCCGCTGCCCTGACGGCGCCGTCACCGATGGAGGCCGCAGACTAGCCTCGCGAACTTCGCAGTCCTCGGCTCGCAAATCCTCCTCGGCCTCGTCGGCTTGGGAGTGGGGGGCGCGAAAGTCACCCACCAGGATGACCAGATCGAAGAGTTCCAGCGGTACGGGTATCCACAATGGTTTCGCGTGTTGACCGGCGCTCTCGAGGTCGGTGCTGGGATCGGACTACTCGTGGGGCTGTTGTGGCGACCGGAACTGTCGATGGTGGGTAGACTTCTCCTGAGTGGGGTCATAGCTGGAGCAGTGGTGACTCATCTTCGTATCGGTGACCCACTGTCGAAACTCGCGGTTCCGGCCGTCGTATTCGTCCTCACCGTGACCCTGATCGCGTACCGCTACGTCTCACCTATCTAACCTCCGAGCATCGGTATCGGCCACGTTAGCTGCCGGAACTGATGCCTCTTCCAACGCTTCCGCACACTGCACCAGGTTCGATACTTCGGAATTGACAGTATAAGTACTTCTACGTACAAAGTAATAGTGGACAATGAGTCAGAACGACTCGTCACGAGAGGTCGCGTGTACACTGACCGAGGAACAGGAACGAGAACGGAGTGCGGAAGTCCGCTCGCGTCTCATCGCCCACTACGTCGGGTACGAGGAAACGGAAGGAGGCCTTGCCGTTCGGTTCGACGGAACCGACGAGTCGCTTCCCGCGGTCGCGCAGTTCGTCGCGTCGGAATTGCAGTGTTGCGCGTTCGCTGAGTACGAGATCACGGTCACGCCGCCGTACGAGGAGGCGGTGTTGACCGTCACTGGCCCCGATGGAACTCGGCAGATGTTCCGCGACGGACTCGTCGACCGACTCGAAGCCGAGACCGCGTAGTCGTCACCGGTCCAGATGCTTCACTGAGCGAGTCCGCCCCGCCCAACGAGCGGGTTCCTCACTGGGGAAATCCGCTCTGAGCGCCGATTAACCGGTGCTCGGTATGAAAGACGGTGCACGACCAGGGCGCGTTCTCGCGAACCTACCGGACGGACTCACGGCGGACGAACAGCTCCCTTGTACACCGACGCGAATATCACCCGCGAGCGCTGCGCCACATTGCCCACACGTCGGCTCTGAGACGAGACCAGCGATTGTTGGGTAAAGCTCATCAGCCCTGACGACGTGGTCGCCGTGGGCGGCCGCCCATCCACGACCGAGGACGGCCAGTGGCGCGACAGGTGGTTGGTAGCGACCGAGCGAACTGCGTTTCGTCGGTAGATCCCCGGCACGGCCGTCAAGTGGCAGTTCCTTGTACTCGAATGGACGATCCCCGATCTCTCGTTCCTCAGATTCCTCCCGAATACCGGCGCCGTCGTGTCAGTCAGCGAGGTTTATCGGCGAGACGTCCTTGGGCGATCGGTGCTTCCCAGAGGAGGATGACCCCGGACCCGACGATGAGAATCCCACCCGCGACGGCGAGTGCGAACAGCGGCGAAACGGAGTCGGAGACGACGCCGCTCCCGAGTTGGAACGGGACGACGGCCACCCCGCTGACCATCGCCATCGCGCTCAACACGGTCGCCCGGCCGAGCGTGCCGATCCGGTCGTTGACGTACTGGCCCGCGAACGACCGCGTCACGTCCGAGAGCCCCCGCGCGAGGAGGAACGTCGGGAGCGCGAGTAGCGGGACGAAGTACATCCCGACCAGCGCCGTACCGACGACGAACGGCAACGCGAGAAACCACGTTCGGACCCCGACGTACTCCTTTATCGCCCCCGTGTAGTAGCTGAGTACCGCTCCGACGAGACTGTACGCCGCGTAGAACCATCCCAGTAGCGACTCCACCTGCGGCGGAGCCACGCCGAGGTCGACGACGACGGTTTCGAAGATGGGCTGGAGGAAGACGAACACGAGGTACGTGACGGCAGCGTACAGCACGTAGTAGTAGAGGATGAACGACCGGAGCGTCCGGCGCGAGAGCGCTTCCCTGACGATACCGACCGTTCGACGGAGGCTCAGGTCATCCGTATCGGTCTCTTTGTACGTCTTTGGTTCGTCCAGCGTGAGGAGTACCACCGCACCGATTCCGGTGACGGCGGCGGCGACGAACCACGGGTACGAGAGGTCGATACTGCCGAGGTACCCCCCAACGACCGCCGCGCCCGCACCGACCGCGAGTGCTGCCGACTCCCCACGCCCCCGAACGTGGGCGAACTCGCTCTCGGAGAGGTCGTCGGTGAGCGTGTCGTAGAGCCACGCGTCCTCGCTGCCCGAGCGAAAGTTGTACCCTGCCGACCAGCAGACGTACAGAACCGCCAGCGCAGGGAACGACTCGGCGAGACCGATTCCGAGGAGGGTGACGGCGATCAGGACGGTCCCGACGAGGAGGCTGTTCCGGCGCCCGACCCGGTCGCCGATGTAGCCGGTCGGAATCTCGCCGAAGAGAGTCGTGAGGTTGTACAGCGCTTCGAGAATCGCGATCTGTGTGAAATCGAGCCCCTGTGCGAGAAAGAAGAGGTACATAACAGGCCGGTAGAACTCGACCGCCTTCGTCGACTTGTAGAGGTAGTACTTCAGGACGCTCCCGCGCCCCGCTCCCCGCGTCCCGTATCGATAGAGTCGGCCCATCTCGAGGAGGTCACCGAGCGGCCTTCAACTGTGTTCCGTTACCACCGTCTCGTGAGACCGTACTAATCGAGGGGCACCCCGGTGCGCTCGGGTCAGAAGGCCCCGGTGATGAATCCGAAGCCCATGATGATGAGGACGGCCGCCGAGAACGCGGGCAGGTACGGTGTGTACTTCTTCACTCGATCCTCGTAACTGTGGTAGCCAGCGATCAAGAGCATCGTCAGCGTGACGATGCCGACGATAACGGTGAGCGCGTACGCACTCATGAGTTCGAGACAGTGGGTCGACCCGGCACACAGCGCGATGATCTCGAACTCCTCCTCGTGGGCGAACCCGAGGAGGAACGCGAACCACGCGATTCCGAACAGCCCCCGCTCGGCCGCCTCGTCGAGGTCGCCGTGAGAGTGGTCGTGTGAGTGCCCGCCGACGAACGGAACGAACCCTTTCAGTCGCGCGACCCATCCCTCCCCCCCGTCCGACTCGGCGTGGTCGCCGTGGTGATGGGCGTGGTCGCTGTCGCCGTGCGAGTGGTCGTCGTGGTCGTGCGCGTGCTCCTCGTGTGAATGGTCGTGGTCGTCGTGATTGTGACCCGCCCCGTGGGAGTGCGAGTGACCGCCGTAGTACTCGCGGACTCCGAGGAGGATCAGGAGGACACCGGCGACGAGACTCACTGGTCCACCGAGGAAGATAGTCATCGAGAACAGGTCGATGGGGATGGGCTCGTTGACCTGTGTGAGACTGAAATAGGATTTCGCGTAGAAGAAGACGGCGACCATCACGAGACTGCTGACGAGGTGGCCGACGCCGAGGATGAAACTCGCGGCGAACCCGGATATCCACTTGTTGGTCTGATCGAGTGCGTACGCGGCGGCGACCGGCCAGCCGTGACCTGGTTCGATGCCGTGGACCGCGCCGAGTAATACGGCCCCGACCAACAGCCCGAAGGCCTCCGTGTGGAGCATCGTCTCGAACGGAGGCAATTGGTCGGGATAGAGGTTGTTATGACCGAACCTGGGAAACCGTAATAACGAGGTCTAAGTGGCGCTCGGGGACAAGAGCGAGTATGCGAACGAGCCTCAACATTCCACAGGAGGTCCTCGACTCCTTCGACGAGACGTGGAAATCGGAGAAGATGGAATCACGCTCACGGGCGACTCGGGAGGCGATGCAGGAGTACATCGAGCGCCACACCCAACTCGAACAAGTCGAAGGGGAGGCGGTCGCGGCGATCGCGTTCGACTACGAGCATACGCTCGTCATCGGAGAACTCCACACGGTCCAACACGAGTTCGATGATATCATCGAGACGACGCACCACATGCACCGCGGAGAGTGGTGTCTCGAGACGATCTTCTGTGCGGGTCAGGCAGACCGGATCCGGGAACTCGTGTACCAGCTCCGTGACTTCGACGCAGTCGGACGTGTGAACCTCATGTTCCTCCAGCCGGTCGCCTGACCGCTCAGAGTGTCGCCTCGCCGAGTCCGCTCATCACCTACCAGTGGCGGGCCGAGCAACAAGCGGAGATAGTAGAGGGAACCGCCGGGAGCGCGGCGGTCGTCGGCTCGTGCACGGGTGGCTGTTGTGGACCGCTCGTGGCAAAGATCGCGGTGTACTCGGGGGCGCGTTCGACGCGAGTAAATACGTATTCCTGGGCAGTTCGAGACCACGCTGTCTGCCCGTTTCCTCTGGCTCGGAAATCCAAACCTGTGTGTGTTCGCTCGAACGCACCTCACTGACGACTGCATCGAGAACCTCCTGCTAGGCGCCGTCGACTGCGGCACATGATCGAGTCCAAATACCGTACCCGAGTAGCCCCCCGAGAAGCGGGACCACCAGTGGACCTGCGAGCGCGTACACGCCGATAGCCCATCCTGACGGCACCAGGAGAAGCACCCCGAGGAGCACCCTCCGAGGCCATCTCGAAGCAGAATATCGTCCGGATTCCACGCGTACTTTTCCACTGTGGAAGCGATACTGAACTCCCGTCTAAGACGTGTGACTGGGCGATAGACATCCGTTTGTATAGTTAGATCGACCCTCCCCCCGAGTAGGAGTCGGGCGTCGATACCACCCCCCGAGGGTCGTCGTATAGTACGTGGATACGTACGCTCTCGTACGTCGGACGTTCACTTTACTCGACTCTGGCGGTTAGTCCTACTGCACTAGGAAGGACCCTCGTGAGCACTATTCCGATCGCGCGCAGGAAAACGCGAGACAGCGGACTCGAGCCGAACAGAGTGGCTCACGGGCCTCGGAGGTCTCGTTTCAGGCGTCTTCGAGCAATCCTATGGTTTTCGGATCCGGTTCGTCGTCGTAGTACCGTTTGAGAGCCGTTCTGAACGGGGTCGGGTCGTCCGCAACCGCGTCGAAGAGCGTCATCGAGGAGCGAAACTTCAGGTCGTCCGGTGAGCCGAATATGTCGTTCGCAGAGCGTCCCTCGACGGCGTTCACGATCTCCGTGCATTCGCGCAGTCGCGGACCAAGTATCGAGTGTGCCAGATAGGCGTCGGCCTCTTCGCGTGACACGATCGCGTAGCGCTGAGCCATCTGACTCCGGCCGAGCCCTTTCATCTGCGGGAAGATATACCACATCCAGTGTGTGCGCTTCTGGCCCGACCGCAGTTCCTCTTTGACCTCCTCTATGACGGGGTCTTGGGCCTCGACGAACCGTTGCAGGCGGTAGGGATCATCGGAGCGTGTCATCGCCTTCTCTATGCAGTTCTCATCACGTCCGGCAATAAAACGGTCTAACACTGGGCTCGGAACATGACGTCCGGAGAGAGCGTGAGTCTAAGGGGGAGTAGCCGCCGCCGAGTCACCCGGCAGAGGCGTCGCAGTCACTCGACCCGGTCGGGCTTGATCCGCGCCAACCGGAGCGCGTTCGTCGTCACGCCGAGGCTCATGCCCATATCGCCGACGACGACTGCCACCGCGACGTTCACGAGTCCGAACGGCACACCGACCGCCAACAGCGCCTTCACGCCGACGCTCGCCCAGATGTTCTCCCGGATCACTCCGTTGGCCTTCTTCGACAGCGCGTACAGGTACGGGAGTTTCCGGAGATCGTCGCCCATGAGCGCGACGTCCGCGGATTCGACCGCCGTGTCGGTCCCCGCCGCCCCCATCGCAACACCGACTGTCGCCGTCGCGAGCGCTGGTGCGTCGTTGACTCCGTCTCCGACCATCGCGACACCGCCGTACTCCTCGTCGAGATCGGCGACCACGTCCGCTTTGTCCTCGGGAAGTAACTCGGCGCGAACCTCGTCGACACCGGCTGTCTCACCAACGGCACGTGCCGTCGTCTCGTTGTCACCGGTCAGCATGACAACGCGCTCGACACCGAGTTCGTGGAGACGTTCGACCGTCCGTCGCGCCTCCGACCGCACCTCGTCAGCGACCGCGATGACGCCCTCGACGCGTTCTTCAGTACCGACGAGGATCACGGTCTTGCCTTCGGCTCGTAGGTCGGCGATCGTATCCCCCTCAGTCTGCGAGTTATCGTGGTCGTCGGACGCATCGAGTGCGACGCCACCATCGGACGCGACCCGGACGCTATCGGGTGAGACCCCCAATTCCTCGAAGAGCGCGGGATTGCCCGCGTAGTAGGTCTCCCCGTCAAAGTCGGCGCGGATCCCCTTTCCGGTGAGGCTCTCGAACGCCGATACGTCCGTGGACTGGACGCCCGTTTCCTCGGCGGCCTCCACGATGGCCTGTGCAATCGGATGTTCGCTCCGTGACTCCAAGTTCGCCGCCAGTGCCAAGATACCCTCGCGGGACTCTCCCCGGACCGGCACGACGTCGGTGACGGTGAGTCGACCGTGGGTGAGCGTTCCCGTCTTGTCGAACGCGACGGCCCCGACGGTCCCGACCGATTCGAGGTGGGTTCCGCCCTTGATGAGGACGCCGTTACGCGCGGCGCTCGTGATGCCGGAGACCACGCTGACGGGCGTACTGATGACTAACGCGCACGGGCACGCGAGGACGAGCAGCGCCAGCCCGCGCTTGAACCACGTCGCCCAGTCGCCCGCGAACGGGAGAGAGTATCCACCGACGCCGACGGTCACCGTCCCGTCGATGAGCAGCGGCGGCACCGCCGCGATCAGCACCGCGAGCGAGACCACGACCGGCGTGTACTGGCCGGCGAACCGGTCGACGAACCGTTCGTGTTCGGTCTTGTCCCGCTGGGCGTCCTCGACGAGTTCGATGATCCGCGCGAGCGTGCTGTCCTCGGCCTCCGTGGTGACCTCCGCTTCGAGATAGCCCGCTTCGTTGATGGTGCCGGCGTACACCTCGTCGCCCTCGACCTTGTCGACGGGTACACTCTCGCCGGTGATGGGTGCTTGATTGACCGCACTTTCACCCTCGACGACCGTGCCGTCGGCCGGGATGCGGTCACCGGGCCGGACGGCCACGCGGTCGCCAATGCGCAGTTCCTCGACGGGGACGGTCGTCTCCTCGCCGTCACGGCGGACGGTCGCAGTCGTCGGTGAGAGGTCCACCAACTCGCGCAGCGAAGAGCGGGCGCGGTCCATCGCGTACTCCTCCATCAACTCCGCGATGCTGAACAGCACCGCGAGCATCCCGGCTTCGAGATACAGCGCCTCGCCGAAGACGAGACTCGCTGCGACCGCACCGAGGATGCCGAGGCTCATCAGCAGGTCGATGTCCAGCGACCGAGTACGAAGCGAGTAGTAGCCGTTCCGGAGGATCTCTTCCCCACTGATCACCGCACCGCTTAGATAGAGGAGCTCCACCGTACCCAACTCCCGACCGAGAATCGTGAGGACCGTCACGTCGAACCCGGACAGGAGGAGCTCGAAGACAAGCCCGAAGAGCAACAGTCCGCCCCCGAGCCACGTCTTGAGCGCTCGTCGGCTCGTCCAGATGTCTCTCGCACGACTCTCTTCGACGGAGTTCACCTCGTCAGTCTCCGTATCGGTCTCTTCGACCTCGTATCCCGCGCTCCGGATGGCAGCGACGAGGTCGTCGCGAGTGGTGTGGCGGGCGTCGTAGGTGACGATGACGGTGCCGGTCGCCGGCAACGTCTCGCGTTCTCGAATCCCCTCGACGCCGTCGAGCGCGTTTTCGATCTTTCCTGCACACGACGCGCAGTCCATCGTCGGAACGGAGAACCGCTCGGTCTGGAGGTCGCTCCTCGATTCGACGTCGTAGCCGGCGGCCTGAACCCGTTCGACGAGTGTGTCCACTCCAGCCGTCTCGGGAAGGTATTCGATCTGGACGGCACCGGTCATCACCTGCGGGTCGACGGAGACGACGCCGTCGAGCGTGGAGACGCTGGTGACTATCTTCTCGGCGCAGGAGGGACAGTCCATCCCCGGCACGTCGAGTTCGACCGTTCGGGGGGGCGTCCCGTTCGCTTCCTCAGATGGAGTGGTCATTACTCGTAGAGAGAGCGGTAGAGGACAAACCGCTTCGGTTGGTGTACACCAAACGCCGGGTCAGGCGTCGGGTGTAGGGAGTCGCGAAGAGAAGGGGCGGTCGTCGACGTACGCGGCCGCCAACTTGGCTTCGGCGCGGCGCAGGCGGTACGAGAGCGTCGATCCCGGGATACCCAGTTCGTCGGCCAACTCGTAGGTTTCGACTGCTCGGGGGGTCTCGTAGTAGCCACGCTCGACCGCGGCCCGGACTGCAGCGTCCTGCTCGGGTGTGAGAGCGTCCTCGTCGGTGCTCGTTGGTCCGTCGGACGTGCCACCGACGCGGACGAAGTCGACGCCGGTCGTCTCGTCGATCTCCTCGACGATGGCTTCCCGGAAGGCGTGATAGGTCGTATCGCCGGGTGCGATGATTCGCCACTCGTAGCGACGACCGGTCCACGTCGTCTCGAAGATGAGGCCGTCACCGAAGTGGTCGAGCGCGAGATGCGGGATGGAGACACACGAGGGAGTCCGCATCCAGTAGGAGTAGAGGACGAGCGTGTCGCCGGTCCGATCGAGTACCTGTGTCTCCCAGTCGGCCTCACAATCGCGGCGTGCGAGACAGTCGGTGTAGTACTCGGCGTTCGCGACTGTCTCCGCGAGAGCTTCGAGCGCGTCTTCGTTGCCGCTGACGTGGTCGACGCGCCAGAGGTTGTCGGACGTCACGTGGCACGAGAGCGACCGAATCGTCGTCTCGGGATTGGCGGCGAGAATATCTGCGACCGCATTCGTGTGGGGGGCGTATTCGAGGGCGAAGACGAGTTCGCGCATATGGGGTAGAGGCGGTACAGCGAGAAAAACGGTCGTGGAACCGGTCGTCGGAGTGGTCGGGCTGGCGCGTCGCGTCTACTCTCCATGCGTTGAGACCCGTGGTCTCAACTTTGAGCTCTGTACCTCCGAAGCTGCCAGATTCGTGCGCCAGTAGTCCTGCACGAGAGCCACTCAGACGGCGAAACTAAGCGAGCGACGGTAGCCGTCGCGGCCGCGGAGGGACCCCGAGACGTCTCAGTATCTGAACGAAACTACCTCGATGAATGAGCGCGATGACGGGCCCGCGCCGACGTGATGCGTGACCTCATTCAGGACGAACTCGCGGGGATTTCGATGAGTGTCTCCACCGCTCTCTTTCGAAACGAATGTCGTGTGCAACTCGGGGCTCGCGAGTAGGCCTTGACCGCCGAAGATGACAGATAGAAACTACGTTTACTATCGGGGACTTCGTTAGCTACGGCGAGCATCGAACATTCCCTTCCGAGTCTTTAATCCTCTCGCCATTTGTAGACGTCTTCGGATCCGCAGTTCGGACACTCCGACGGGAATCCGTCCTCGAGTTCTCCCATTTCTCCACAGTTATTACAGCGCCACATGATGTACCCCTCTCCGAACTCTTGACCCGGGTCCTGCTCTTGGTCCGACGTGTTAGGGCTCTCTTCGTCGGCCTCTGTCACTTGACTCCCCTCGACATCCGAGTCTGTAGCTGTAGCATGGCCCTCCTCGTTCACGTGTTGAATATCTTCGTGGATGGAAACTTCGAACCCTTCGCTCGTCAGTCCAGCTATCACACCCAGTTCGTTGCCTGCGTGGTCGTACACAACGGTTCCCGTCTCAAGTGGAACCGACTCATCGGATGATGCAGTCTCTCTTGACATGGAATAGACAAAGAAGTACACACGATTGGTTTTGATGGCCAGAATGTGATACGTGTCATGTAAATTGGGGTGTTCGAGGGCTGGCAGGGCTGTTCTCATAGCGCCCATTATTACTATAACCGACTTCGAAACCCGTCCCAAGCAATCAGAGGGGTTACTCCTGTTACTCCCGTGTGCCTGTGTGGGTTTCATCAATGTCAGAGTGTCCGGTGTGCGGAATGGACGTCGACGACAGCGATCCACCAGCACAGACAGAATATGAGGGTGAGACGTACACCTTCTGTGGAGAAGGGTGTGAGGACAAGTTCGAAGAAAATATCGAGCAGTACGCGTAATCGCTCGGGAGCACAGGCCAGTTTTTCGAGAGCGGCTGTGACGACCGTGTTCACCTGAGCAAAATCGTGGGGACTGTGTATCGATCACGCCACGGAGTTGTCCAATTCGAACGTGAGCATGATGCGAACGTCGTCTAGCGAAATTATCCCTGCGAGGGTTTCGTAGTCATCTACCACGGGGACACGTCGAATCCCAACGTCGCCTAGCGTTCGGATCACTTCGAGAACACGAGCGTCATGGGTGACGGTGACGAGTTCGTCTTCATCCGTCATGAGCCCCATGACCTGTTGGTCGGTGATATCGGGCGTGTCACGCAGCCTCGGTGCGATTTTACGGTCGGTGATGATCCCGGTTGGGCGTTCATCCTCAACGATAGCGACGCTCCCGACGTTTTCGTCGACCACCTTCTCAACGATGTTCGAGATGGCTGTCTCTCGGGTAGCAGTTACGACATCGGTCTCCGCGATTTCTCGGATAGTCATTGTATAGGTCCACATCTCGCTACCACGACAAGGCGTAAGTCCGAGCCACTCGCCGTAAGAAGTACTAACACGAGAATCCTCCGGCAGGTATGAATCGAATTCATCGGTTTCGATTATTTGTCGTATTCCGGAAGTAGGTGCCGTAATCTACGATAGCGTCCTCGCTCATACACGGACGAGTACTGTGCCAACGTATATTGCCCAAGTCGACGTAACAGAGGATCAGTTTCAGAACCCTCAAGAACTCATCGCCGTCTGGGGAACAATCCGTGAAGACGTCGAGCAGATCGGTGGTGAACTCATCGATACGTACGCTATCATGGGGGATTACGACTTCCACGTCGAGTTCACTGTCGACAGTAGCGACGAAGCGTTTCAAGCGACTCAGATCATCGAGAGTCACGGACTCGACACGAAAACGATGGAAGCGCTCCCCCTCGACCGGGTGGGGACGCTCGTTGACGACGTTTAGATCGATTCCACGATTCCACGGGGTTGAGACCAGAGTGACGGCAATCGGATCGTGGGACAGACAACCTACCATCGACGATGGTGGTTGCGTTTAGTTGCTTTCGCTATCCCTTTTGCCCCCGTGAACGAGCAACCGGTCGGACCCTAGCTATCCGAGCTCGTACCCGAGCTCGCGGATGGTACGCTTGATCTTCTCTTCGGAGAGTATGTCGTAGTCGTAGCGGATCTCTGCCGTCCCGTCTTCATCAATTTCTGCGCCCATCACCCCATCCAGATCGTCTAATTCGTTTCGAATCTTCTGGATTTCGCTATCGGACTCGATTCCTCGAATGGTGATGTCCGCTCGGTTTTCGGCCATACCTTCCATCTCTCCTATTGGGAAGATGATTCTATCGGCGCTAGGGAGAGCAGTCGTTGTACTCAAATTCACCTCTCACTGCAGGATGGATTCGTCGATCGGGGCCGCGGAATCTGTAGTCGGTCTTTTCGACGAGGACTGTCGACTCCCTACCTAATCGGTCATACGGATGACCGGGAGCGAAGTGTTCGTCGCATCCGTACCGAGTGTCGACTATCTCGTGGGGAATCGCTTCATGTCTGCGGTATCGTTGACTGATGTCGTTGATTCGATACGCGCCCCAGTGGCGAGTCGTAACCGGGTTGAGACCGTCGAGTCGGCGACGCCGAGTTTCGTGCTCAGTTCTACGAGTGTCGTCTCGCGCGGCACGGCGAAACAACCGTCACTGAGCGCCGTTTGGAGGGTCCGAACCTGCACGCTCGTCAGACCGACGCGTGTTCCGTCGTCCGAGTCTGTCTCTCCGTCCGGCTGTCGCCGACCGTGTACGGCGATTGCTCCGACTTCGAACCCTCGTTCAACGCACGCCTCGTAGAATCCCGAGACTCTCGAGATTCGAATTGGAACCGTAGGAGCCACGTCTCGTCGTGTCGCCGTCCATCCGCCACCCCCGCGTCGAACTCGAGAAAGTCTCAACGAAGCCGTTTGCATCCGGCCCCCACTCAACGCGGAACAAGACCCTATCAGTTACCTCGTCGACTCGGTTGACCTCTCCGGCGTTATCACTGGCGCACAACTCCGCTTCGACCCCATCGCTTCTGCCGGAGGGGACCCAGAAGTACGGGAGCGCGGGTTCGCCCATGGGTACCATCTAGTCGAGGTCAACTTCGAGATCCCCGACGGCTCCTAGTGCCCACCCGAATGCGAAGCCCTCATCGGTGACCGAAGTATCCGCAGTAGTCGTCATCTCGCCCCTTGACGGTTGTCTCTGAGAGGGTACTTGTTCCCGTCAGTCTCTTCGAACTGAGCATCCGAGCTCCGCCGGTCGAACTGGAGCGTACCAGGTGTCTGTGGGCGTCCATTCTACGTCTAGCCAGTCGGATGTTCATTCTGGAGAAGATAACCATCCCCGTATAACTGATTTGGTCGTGACTGTCCGACTAACTGGTCGTTCGCGGAGACGTCGGCCGGCTCTTGAGTCCTCAATTATTGATTCATGTGATTAGATGCATCGAGAAAAGGTCTCTCGTCCGAGGCAGCCGTCAGTATATCTACCGGTGATGAACGAACGGGGGGATTCGACATCGGCCCCCAGGCGCTCTCTGAACGATTTCGCCGCGCCCAAAGGCAACTCGTCTCGGCGATGCTCAGTTCAATCGACAAGGCGTAACGGTAGAATCTGTTGTCGTTACAGCAGTATCGCAACTGGTTTTCACCCACTTGGTGGCAACGCCTTTATCATCCTCCATCGTCAACGGTGGTTACGGGACTCAATAGCACACAGCACGTGGTCGTCCTCTATCAGGACGGGGGACGATGAATGCGACTGGCCCGTCACGGTAACACCATTCATTCGCGTGACCGCTATCTGGAGTACAGTACTCAGTGTACATGTGTTCCGCAATAGGCGCCAGCCACTAATGACACATCCACGTCCCGCTAAATCCAACTCCCATTACCCCGACTTCGCTGTCCGACACCGCGACTCCAATTCTCCTTCCCGCAGTAGAACGTGGTTTCAGGCGACGAGGAGAGGGCAATGAGCGTCGTAGTAGCGGAATTCTCCGTGCCGAGCGATGCGTTCGTCATCGGACAGGTACTCCGAGACGGGGAGGACATCCACATTGAAGTCACGCAATTCGTCCCGACGAGTGGACTGCTCGTCCCGTACTTCTGGGTCGAGACGGACGATTTCGGCGGGTTCGAGCGATCCGTCCGGGTCAACCAGAACGTCGAAAGTCTCACCGAACTGGACAACGGTTCGGATAGAGCCCTCTACAAGATCGAGTGGGCGACCGAGGTCGACGGCTTGCTCGCTGCGTTTCAAGAGCACGACCTCATCGTTGAGGAGGCGACAGGGACTCCTGAGTCGTGGCGCTTCCGCGTCCGCAGCCCCGCCCGAGAGAACCTCACAGCGTTTCGACAGACGAGCGAGGACCACGGAATTCCCCTCGACGTACACCGCGTCTGGAATCCGAACGACCCGGATGTGAATCGCTATGGACTGAGCGGGAAACAGTACGACGCAGTGAGAGTAGCCTTCGCCGACGGCTACTTCTCCGTACCGCGCGAGACGACACTCGCGGCACTCGGAGAGACGCTCGACATCACCGGCCAATCGTTCGCCCGGCGCCTCGCACGCGGGCTAAGGAATCTCATCGCAGAGACGGTGATGAGAGACACCGCAAAGTAACGACGCTCGGCCGAGTAGGGGCTGCTGTACTACGGCGGAGGCTGCCCAGCGAAGGACGTTCATATGAACGCAGTAGGTTTTCGGCCGTACGGCTACTACTAACCCAGTGATGCGAGTGGACCGGAGCGGTCGAGTACCCCGTTCGAATCCCTCCCGAACAGACAGCGGCGGTAGACGAAACACGACTACCGACTCGACGTTTCAACTGATAACGATTCAACCAGAGGGTCGGATACCTACCGGGAGCATCTGTGAGTCTCGGCTGGATACGAGTCGAGAAACCCGCGATCGGGATGGAACAGTTCAGAGTGCCCGTAGTCCCTGCCGCCTCCTCGCCGTAACAGAGAACGCTTCACAGTTCGGCAGTATCGGAGGGACGTATTCGTGAAAAAGTACTGTGTCGTCTGTGACTGGTCGGTGAGCACAGCGGAGGGCCATTCGAGGGCCGAGTGTAGTTATCGTGCCATTGACCACTTCGTCGACACGGGACACGGAATCGAGTCAAAGGGACGCATAGAACCGATACAGAACTCGACTTCCGGAGCCGTCGCGGCTCAGTCACAATCGGCACTGGGTGGGGTCGAAGATCGGACCGGGTTCGATCCGATTACGGGCACCTATCACGCACAACACGACTGGACGGATTCGATCCCACTCGCTTCCTCGATCAGAAGAGTCGTTGCGGCGATTACGGGTAAACAGTCCCCTGAGAACGTGACTATTGGAGCTACGCTCGATTCGCACGCGCTCAACGCACTGTTTCGCCCTTCCGGAGTAGATCGATTACGCTCTGTTGGTTGGATTTCGTTCCCCGGTGGTGAGTGGGATGTGACCGTCCACGCCGATGGGGATATCGTTCTGTGCCCATCTGATTCGTCTCGTACCGAAGACGAGAGATATTCACCGTACAGTCCGGCTCAGTACAACGCTCAAGCGTCCCGGGAGTCCGATATCGAACTGCTAGACGACGATACGCCACCTCAGTGCTGCGGCGAGGCGAGAAACGGATCGCACAGCGACGCCGAATCTCACACATATCGAACCCAGCATGATTGGGCCGGGTCGCGACCCCTCGCCGCTACCGTCGTTTCTGCGACCGCGGCAGTCGCGGAGATGGACCCGAGAGAACTCGAATCGCTCTCTGATAGTATCGACCCGGACGCCCTCAACGCGTTGTTTCGGCCAACGGATGAACCGGATCGGGCCGAGGGACGGGTCGCGTTTCCGTTCGAGGGGTTTCGGGTGGTCGTCCACGCCAGCGGGACGGTTCGTATACATGCCCCAGATCCACAGTAGGATGGTCGAGAGTACTATCCCGGTACGGATCCAGGGCGCCTTCGACTGAGACCGAGTGAGGCTACAAGCCGTATCTCGTCGAGTACCGGTCCTGTCTGCGGCCGTTTAGTGATATTTCGCCCCCGATTACATCAGTACGGGTGTAATGGAATGGTTCCAGTCGGGTGGCTTTCGTACAGTATTCGGTCTCGTCCCCGAGTGAGCACGTACCTGACCCGGCCCGGGCATTGGAGTAGTAACCTACCCACACCCGCCGCTCATCGAGGGCAGTTCGGACCGGTGAGAAAACGTCGGGCAGTAATGCTCGCCAGAAGCACGGTGACCACCTCACAGCAGTAAGTGTCGGCCTAGATACGGGAGACAGCACTTCAATCGTCTCTACCTCTGTTTGTGACGCATCCGACCCCACCGCGCGGCATGACTGATGAGGGGTGGCCAAGCGTATATTATCTTGGACGACTACCGATTGTGGATGGGATACTTGATGAATGTGTTTAATAATTACGGTAAGAAATCGAAGGAGCTACAGCGAAACGCCGAACGACTGGATGGCGTGACTACTGTTTCCCTCGCTGAGTTATTCCCTCCAGCGTTCCTGCAGGCCCATACCGTGTTCGCGTCGTGTGACGAGATGCTTGAGGAGAGTCCTTGGGAAATGGAGGCGCGAGACGACTTTGAGGCGATTCCCGACAACGAAGTCGATGGATTCGTACGAGAGTACACCGAGTTCGCGTCGTTCGCCGAGCTGCAGCGAGTCGCCGGGAATGAGTGGGTGAGACGGAACTTCGATAGCAAGTGATGGCAGGCTCAGCCATCGCTCACTCTCATCTCGGAGTAGGGGTGTGTGCAAACAGACGACAGGCGCCTGAGGGCTATCGTTCGCTTGGCTCGCTGATGTTCCGCATTTCCCCACCGCACTCCGGGCATTCACCGGGTTGGCTGTCCGCCTCCGTTCGATGCCCGCAATCTACGCACTCGTATGTATACGGCGGCTCCTCTTCGTAGGGGTCCTCTTTTGCCATATTTATGGCTCCGCACGATGATACCAAAGTTTACTGGTTGCACAGTCCTGCCAGCTATTCAGGTTCGGAGGCGAATACACGCGCTTAGCAGAAGGTACAAGCTGTGGATAGAAGTACGCTGACGGAGCGTACACTCGAGGCGAGGGCCGGACCCAAAAAGACTATCCATATCGAACCCGTTTATACGGTGGAACCCCAACTCCAGTATGTGTTCGCGCTCCAAATATAAAGGGAGCCGATATCCCGGTTCGTGCCGGCGGTAGGGTGTTCGTATCGTCGAAACGCGGAATACATCACGGTGTTCGCGCGTTCCACCGACCAGAACATGTCACCCGCTCAGGGCGGCCAAGAGACGACCGGCGAACAGGATACGAACGACGGGGAGCAACAACGGTTGATTCTCGAGTTCGCGGTGCCGTCCGACGAATTTCTCCTCGCGTCGACGCTCGAAGCGGTCCCGGACAGCGTCGTCGAGTTCGAACAGTTCGTACCCGCCGACGGCGAATCACTCCCGTACCTCTGGACGACGGATACCGACCGAGCGACCTTCGAGCAGGCGGCGGAGAACGACCCGACGATCGAATACGTCGAACGGATCGCGGGATTCTCTACGGGAGCGCTTTACAAGATCGACTGGGCCTGCCGTGGCGACGGGAATACCCTCTTCGAGTGGCTCAGGGCTAGCGATGTAACGGTGCTTCAGTCGGAGTCGTTGGACGGCGAGTGGCTGCTCAAACTCCGACTGCCGTCTCGTGACGAACTCGGCGACCTCCGAGAGTGCTGCCAGGAGAACGACATCGACTTCCGGTTGGTTCGCCTGTTCACTATGATCGAGCCGAAGATGGGGCAGTTCAATATTTCGGAGAAGCAGCGAGAGGCGCTCGTCGTCGCCTTGGAGATGGGATACTTCGAAATCCCGCGCGAATCGACGCTCAACGAGATCGCGGACCAACTCGGAGTCTCGACGAACTCGGCGTCCGAACGGCTCAGGCGCGCACAGACGAACCTCCTGAACAACACCGTCACGATCGGTCAGCCGACGGGTATCGGCATCGACTCCAAGATAGATTAGAAGTCCGTTTCTTCCGTGTGTTCTGGTTCGGGTTTCGGTAACGGAATGCCTCCTCGGGCCGACTGCACCCCCGGTATCGAACTCTGCTTGCCGTTTCTTCAAGTAGATGCGAATCCACTTCGATAGCGGAGACATCCGATGACCGAAAATACGGTGGAAGACTGGTCCGACGCCGCCGAAAGTGCTGAATCGATCGGCCAACTGTTCGAGGCTGTACGGGAGGGCGCTCGATTTACGCTTGTCTGTCGGGATGGGGCCGAGGAGATAGTGATGCGTGTCGAGGCGATGATGACTCCGAAATTCACCTCGGAAGCCGAAGACGATCTCACAAACGGGGATATCGCGTTCTGGTTTCGCGACCTTGACTGGAACGGCGAGGACGAGGCGTTCGGGGTCCTTCGCTATCATCCGAAGTTGGCGAAGATGCCCCCATCCGTACAAGTACACGGTTATTCTCCCAGAGTAGGAGGTAGCGATAAGGTACAGCGGCTCGGTGAGGTAGTTCGCGCTATCAGAGGAGCCGACGAGACCTGAGCTATTGTCAATCGCTGATCTACTCCCTTGGGTAGAGATTATCCGTCTCGCTCACAGCGCTCTTTCTGATAGCCGAGGCAGTTTAGTCAGTAGGGTGCGTGAAGGCGTATCCTCTCGATGGGTGATCTTGGGTATGCGAGCAGTATATCGAGGGAAATCGTACGTGAACAACGTGGTATGCCAGTCCAAGACACGGCATCAGAAGATGTCGTAATGGCAAGTCGAGACGACTCCGTCGGCAATATGACGGAGCAACTGCGCTCGGAGAACGCAGGCCCGTCGTCGTCGTTGACGAGGAGAACCAGTCGGGAGCATCACGGAGATATCGTCGGCTAGTTCGGTGAACACGGCGTTCGCCGCCTACCAGCCGTTGACGACGACGGTTCGTCGGTCGGCATCGTCAACTAGACGGTCTCATCGCGACGGTCGGCGAGCGACTCGATAACATCCCCGATACTATCGAGAGACAATCACCAGACTACCGCCCGTAGCGTATAGCCTTCTCGTTACGCGAGACTCGCGAGACCGCTCGGGTTCCGCTGGCGAAGTCGCATCGGTGAAAGTCCTCACCAGCCTCCGGCGCATCATGGATGGTGGAACTCGATCTCCACCGTCTTTCGGTAAAAAGCCACTACAAGTACTGTGCGTCCCCTTTGGCGCCGGAAAGAGACGTTGCTGTATGGTCTACGACAAGGCTGCCGAACAGGCGTCCGTCGATGCGGACATTCCGCAGTTGGGTTCGGACGGCGTCACCTGGCAGACTTCGTCCTTGAAACGGGACTACGGCCGAGTGAGTACGTTCTGCGAGTACTCAGACAGTCGGGCGGGGAACTTCTACAACAGGAGGTCATCGACTTGACTGGCTGGTCGGGGTCCCGTGTCTCGGCTGTCCTCGCGAAGTTGGAGGAACAGGACCGGATAATCCGCGTCCAGTTCGGTCGTCAG
Source organism: Halorarum sp. SLYT50 (assembly GCF_059821265.1). Lineage (NCBI taxonomy): Archaea > Methanobacteriati > Methanobacteriota > Halobacteria > Halobacteriales > Haloferacaceae > Halorarum > Halorarum sp. SLYT50. Next base: position 349,609 of record NZ_JCAMRW010000002.1, read on the forward strand.
AAGACCGTCTACCTGCCCGAAGCCGCACCCGACACGCGTATTCGGCCGTGAATCTGGAGATTGAACCTGGGTTCGGGAGAGCCATAGGCCGAACGTGACCTCTTGAACGACGACGCTGAGTCGAGGAAAAACGGCTGGAACCTGTCTGAGCAGACTTGAGTTGGGAGAACAATCGGTATTGGCTGCGGGAGTTGGTACGGAAGAGTCACCTCGAACGCGTCTGGGAACGGCGCAAAACCCCAGCGGTTCCGTCGCTGGGGAGACGGGTGAGAACTGCCTCTCGCTTGACGAGGCGTTCGGGCCCTTCGAACAACTGAACAACGGGGGGAGAGCCTGCCAATGAGGCGGACCACTTCGGGGAGATAGAAGGAAACTCCGGGGCTGTGCGACGAAACGGACGTCGAAACAGAAGCGGCGCTCCTAAGTGCAGCAGAACGACTCATTACGTACCACTAAGCGTCACGACCTCTCGAGGTGTCGAGGTTCGCAGATGGGAAAATTCGGCTCCAAGCGGAGGTGCTGTGTATCCTCGGGTTGTCGTTACATACCACTATGTGACGGATATACAGCTGGGTTCCTCGTATCGTCGGCAAAACGTGGGAAAACAACACGGTGTGAAACCGCTTGCCTGACGGACGAGGTGGATGGCCGCTCGCCTTCGAGGAGACCGCGTGGCATTGATGTGGGTGCCAATTTCTCAAGTAACACAATCATCGTGGACCGACGGGTCCTAGCTCTCTTTTCGTGAGATAAAGGGCTCATCTCTGAGGCGAACGGTCTATCTCCAGTTTGTCTCGTTAGACGAGATGAGAAAACATGGGAACTAGCGGGAGTATTGACGGAGCCGAAGGAGACTTTCCGGACGGTGGTAGTACTGATGACGCGCGAGCCACAGTCGTCCGTCCGCCGGCAGGATACGCCGACGTCCTCGCCGACGAGCAACGTCAGGTTCTCCTTGCGTACCTCCACCGAAAAGATGACAACACAGCATCGTTCGTAGAACTCATCGACCACCTCGCGGGGCGCGGACCCTCCCGCCGACAGACTACAGCGGAGAACGCCGCCGTCTCCTTGTACTACGTTCACCTCCCTCGATTGGCGGACGCAGGGCTCCTTGAGTACGACAAGCGGAGCCGCACAGTTCGGTATCGAGAAGACGGGAGCGTCGCGGGTTGGCTAGAGGAGAGCCCGGGCGAGGGGTACTCATTGCCACCGCGATAGCGATACTTCCGATATGAGTGACCGACATCCACACCAGCCGGTGACGACACGGGTCGAATACTGCGACGCGTGCGGTCGGGAAACGACTCACAGAATCGAGATTCACATGTTGGATACAGCGACCGATGGAATCAACGAGCAACACACCCAGTACGCTCAGAGGCCGGGGCGGGTATCGATGTGCCGCCGGTGCGGAGGGAAGGATCTGTCCCTCGCGAACCGCTAACGCCCTCGCCGTCACGAACGATGGGGGCCATCGACAGCCAGACCGATCCACGAATCTCCCCATCCGATACCGCGAGGGAGAACCCCTCGATAGGTGGCACCCCCGACAGAAGGGGGAAGAGAACCAGGAGAACGCGATGCCGCGACTCAAGGGAGATGTAATCGTCGACGGTAGGTGTCGATGGGTTCTCGCCGCGCTCACGAACCTTCTCGATACGGTGTCGTTATCGAGGTGAGTGTACGTCAAACGCGGCTCGCGTGGGATAACAGAGGCCCGGGAGTAGGTGAGAGCGGGGACGTACTCTTGGTGAGAGTCGTAACGGAACGATGTCCGGACTCGCGAGCATACGCGGCACGATATCGAACGTGTCGGAGCGAGTACATCGGACTGACCGAACTGCCTTCAGCGACCAGATCCGATAAGAACAGATGCGCTTTTTCCAACCAACTGTGTTCCTGAAACAATAAAATTAGATTCGACCGTTACGTTAGACATGGGAAAAGGCAGTAGACGTACTGCGTCGTCAATAGTAACTCGAAGCTGAGAAAAGAGTCGTGGTAGACCAACCGCTCCGTCTATCGAGGGAATACGGCGGAACCTCCCCGAATCGTCGAGATGACGCTCACTCATATCGGGCAGCTAGTCGACTTGCTCCAGTCGACCCACTCCTCGATCTGAGGGATTGCTTTTCGCCGCGGGCCGACGAACGGGAACCGTCCCGACTCCAATCGGTCTGTCTCCTCTGGACTCTCGATGGCGACCTACAGTGGGGCGGTCGACTTCGCTGTCCCATCTATCATCGACGGGCGGCAGAAAGGATGACACGCGACAGTGCCATCTACGATTCGGGTGCAGTCCGACCGCATAAACGTACACGAGGGCAGATGGGTGCCGGCCCAAGAACGGGAGCGTCACAGCGAACATTCCAAGGTGACTCCCGCAGACTCGAGAGAGAAGTGAGTAGCGAGAACATTCGACATCGGATAGACGACTGGATGCCGATGGGAGCCCTCTACCAGTGACCGACGGAAGCGACAGGAAACCAGACGCCGATAGGGAGTCAGTTCGAACGGACCGACGGGCCGGCGGAGGCGGATTCGAACTGGACGCGGTGTTCAGTGCGCTCGAGAACCGTCTTCGTCGGCACTGTTGTTACTATCTTTCAGCGCTCGACAGTGAGAGGACGACCGTCGACAAGTTGACCGCTGAGGTAGTCCTGATGGAGGCCGACGCTGATGGCGTCGACCCGGACGACGACTACTACGACCGTACCGCACTGAGTCTTCGTCACTGTCACCTCCCGAAGTTAGCGGACGCGGGAATCATCGCTTACAATCCGGAGGAGGACACGGTGGCGTACAGACGGCAGTCGCCGCTGGACGAATGGTTCGAACAGGCGTGTCAGCGGGAGACACGTGCGGTGGATTCGACATGATCGGTAGTCAATTGGAGGAGACCGAAGTAGAACAATTCGCATCCATCATGCGAGCCGAGCTATCGGCCGACGAGTTCGCTCTCGCGGAGACGTTCGCCGCGGTATCGGACGTCAGCTTCCAGTGCGAGCGAATCGTCGAGAGCGGTGAGCAGGCCGTGATGCCATTACTCTGGGTGTACGATGCCGACCAAGAACCGCTCGAAGCGGCGTTCAAACAGGACCCGAGCATCGAAACTGCCTCGATGGCCGCGGCGTTCGACGATAAACTGCTCTACCGAGTTGAGTGGAGCGACCACGTCAGACTCCTGATCGGGATAATCACGAACGCACGGTCGACGGTACTTGACCTCCACGGTGCCGACGGAACGTGGACGCTCCAGGTGCTCTATCCGGACCGGAAATCGCTTTCGCGCACGCATGAGTTCTGCGACGATCACAGTCTGAAATTGGACGTCCGCTCCATACGCGAACTGGATGCCGAGGGAAGAGACGTCGGCCGCTTCGGGCTCACGTCGAAGCAGTACCAGACACTAACGACCGCGTGCGAACGGGGGTACTTCCAGGTCCCTCGCGAGACCGACCTCGAAATGTTAGCCGAGGAGCTGAACGTCTCCCACCAAGCCCTCTCCGAACGCCTCCGGCGGGCGACCACGACGCTGGTCCGAGAGACATTGTTGGCCGAGTCCGTGTAGCCTGACAGACTGAGCGACCTCTCGTCTACATACCGCCGCTCTACGGCGTTCAAAACCTGTACTGGGATACATCGAACGCGCTTGGGGGACGGGACGGCACTCGAAGAACTCGGCGAGACGATTGCTCGCTCAATTGACGCCACGGAGACGAGACGGACACCTCGTCCCGAGGTGGAGTTGAATTGATGATAGAGATTACCGGATCGGACAACACGCACCACGTCTCGCGCCTGATATCGACTGCCAAATGGTTTTATATTACTGTTAATTCTGTTTCAAATCACTTCTGCCCCAACGACAGAAGCTGCGCTCGAATAAAGGTCGGCTCGAAACTAAGAGGATATGGGACTCCTGACGGACGTGTCGAAACCGAGTGCTTAGTCTGTCGATGGAACGCCTCTACGGGAGAGTGACTTCTTCAGCCAAATGTACGTGTGACGGAGTAATCAGCACCACCTTCAGATAGACCACCTCCCGATCAAGACGAATGGCTCACAGGGGGGTGAAGGGCGAATCGAGTCCGATCGCGTGAAAGATGGTTGGTGTCCGATATGAGAGATGTGGGTCAGAGTTAGTGAAGAGCGCCGTCACTTCGGTCCGCAGCCCAACTCCGGGCTTCTCACCGTTTCGACGTCCGAACGTGATGTCAGATGACGTGGCGGTCGAAACTACGATCGGGTGCTGTCGTCATCCCCGACGGAGATTTCTTCGGGCTCGTATCCTCCCCCACGTTGCGCGTGGGAGTGGCGGAGAAGTGTTACGAACACGGTTCCGCCGATTACGTTTCCTACTGTCGACCAGATGAGGAATATCACAAACGCCCGTAACGGGGTCTGTCCACTGAAGACGCCGAGGAGAACCTCCATCGTGCCCGCGATCGAGTGGGGAAGATGAGCAAAGGAGATCGCGCCAGTCACGATCAGGACGATCAGGATTAGGCTCACGGTGTCGCGTGTCGCGCTCGCGAGCCACGAGAGCAGTCCCATCAACCACCCAGCAAGTACTCCACCGAGCAGGGTCACCCACCACCGATATCGGGCGATCCCGTGAGCGATTTCACCGAGGACGGTCGGCGACACAATCTCGGTCCGTGTGCCAAGGACGACAGCGAATGCGCCGAACAGTACGACGCCAAGGAGGTTCGACGTGTAGACGACGCCCCAGACCTTCGCGAGTTGTCGCCATGACGCTCGCCCGTGGATTACCGGGAGCGTCGCGAGCGTGGTCTGCTCGGTGAACAGGTCAGACTGGCCGAGGATGACAAACAGGAACCCCACGGAGTAGGCGCCTGAGACGAGCAATTCGAGGAGCGGCGCCGGCAGTCCCTCCTTCGGGAGGGTCAACACTGCCGCCATAAGGAACGGCCCAAACCCGATGTCGAGGCCGGCAGCCAACCCGGAGAGGAACAGTCCGCTACTGGGTCGGTGCAGTTCGACCAGTCCCTCCTCGATCTCTTGAGCGAGGATCGTCTGTGGAGATTTCTGTACTTCTCCTGCCTGCCGCATATCATCCTTCTTGTCAGCTAATTCGTCGCTCTCACTCATCGGGATTCCTCCGGCATCCCGAGCGTTGAACAGGCGCGTTCGCCGGCGTGCTGAATTGCGCGCGCGAGATAGATAGGGTAGATACATCCCTGACGTGATTCAAGTTGGTGGCTACGTACAGATCCAGTACACATGCCCAACGTGCAAATCTTCCATTGCCGTCGACCACGTGTTTGATTACCGGTGAGCTAATCCCGGCAGCGACCGAGAAGGTACGAGAGTCTTTCCAGATCATCGATCACAACGACTTATCGGCACGCTACTTGACGAGCGTTGAAAAGCGGACGCACACTTGACCGCTCAGTCGTTGACTAGCACGTCAAGGGCACCGACCCCACCCCGCGCGAGCGCATCCCTAACTACTCATCCGATTTCGTCGGGGTTCCCCGCTTACTCGGCGCGTGTGCCGTGTCTTTCCGCGTTCCGTACAATATCGACGGGTGGGTCGAAATCCATGCCGACGAACTCGTAGTCTACTCCGTCGCCGCCGAACAGGTCGGCGGCGCGGCCGAGTTGGGTTCGGTCGCTGTCGCCCGCGTTCGGAATCTCGGTAGGTCGCTCAGGATTGACCTCCGTCTCGGCTGGGTATTGAGAGGAGGTCACCCGCCACAGCATTTCTCTCGTGAGTGGGAATACGGTGCTCTTGGCGAGCCTACTATTACCCACATCGGATTCAGACTAAGGCACTCATCACGCGTATGCAGGTAGCAGATTCATGGTTATCACTCTCGTCAATCAAATGCCCGGCTCCCGGGTATGACACACTCGGTGTGGCGAAAAGCAAAAGCATTGCCCCGTTGCCGAATCCCACCAGGCGGCTGACGAGGGGCCGCGAGGGGACACAGTCGTGAAGTTAGTCGACTATATCACGCCGGGCGACGCCCCTCGCTTCTTGCAGTCGGCCGAAGCGAGGGCGGTTAGTATGAATTGTGACTGGCCAATGAGGTTCCCCGGAGAGGAGCGGGATCCAAACATGGACAACGAAACGAACGCTACACAGAGGGGTGACGATCACCACGCACCAGCCACCCAAGACTGGTCTGTGGGGGCCGATAGTCGGCAATTCTCTCGAGCCGTTGTACGAAGGAGACGAGATACAGCACGACCAAGCACTTCGGCTTCGTCACAAGGTAGTGCTTCGGAGACAAGAGAGTGATTAACAACTCACCGCGGAGGAACTCACGGCTCGACTGGACACGGATGAGCCGTTCACGCTTATCGATACTCGACGCGAAGATGGTTACGAGGCGTGGAACATCGAAGGCGCACAGGACGTCCCCTTCGAACCGAACGAGTCGATGAGCGATGCGCAGTTCGAGACGGTCAGACAGCTGGTCGATGAGTCGCCCATCACCACGATTTGTGGGAAAGGTATTTCATCGACCTCGTTCGCTCCCGAACTCGATGGCCACGGTTGATACGGTGGTAGTTGAGGTTTCATCACTGCGGTAGTACTGACAACACCTGTCAGAAATACATTCTAGTAAAAACAGCTGCCTCCTCACGCAGTTTAGACGAGATGACGTAGAAGGGAGAACTATTGTCACTATAACCGATGCAAGGACGTAAAATGAGCACGGCTGGAAGAGCAGATATCCTTTGGTATGGGTGTATGGCCGACCCTGATCCATCAGCCACACACGGTTACCGAAATCCTCAGATCGGCGGACGGGTGATCACGGGTGCGGTCACTACTTGAATGGGAGTACGAAGAGGCTCTTTCATGAGATGTTTGACCGCTCTCGTCGAGTGGGAGACCGGTAACCGAAACGGCGATCAGCTACAATACGGCAGGGTCAGGCCCAAACTTTAGGCTCGTACGGGGTGTGCTTCACCTATGGCCACCGTTCCAGATATTCAGGCCGTAGAGACGGAAGACGAATACATCCACGTTCGTTTTCGTGACCCCGACCAGTATGATGAGATCCGGACCCCCGATTGGGCGGACGACCCAGCCGAGTCAGTTTCCGAAGGTAGTGAGGTGAGGACTGGGAAGGTTAAAGGAGAGGACGAGTGGGAGATCACAAGCGTGCTGATTAAGAAGAACGTCGGCGAGGAGAAGGCCCGGGAACAAGCCCGCGAGATCATAAAGAAGATCGAATCGTAACGGACAGAACGCGAATAAGTAGAGTAACGATCTGTAAGTGACTTGTATGGATCGCGTCCGCGTCTATCCTACAAAAGGTCGATCGTGAGGAGCGACGTGACTAACCTACCACTTTATACTTCGAAGTAATCAATTGATGCTATTAAATTGTAGGTTGTTCAAATGATAGTTGATTCGTCTTTATCTCGAACGCATAATATACCTAGATACTAGTGTACCTTGTCTCGTACTGGGTGGAGCTAATAAAGACTGGCTCTACCAGCCAGTGATTACAGAGATACCAGTGTAATCCACTAAGGAAATTCGTAATTATTGATTAGTAGTGGTTTAGAATCGTCCGATAACCGGGATTAGAGCGGCTACAGTGCAGATCTCGGATGAACGACCACGCAACCACAACACACATATACGTCTATTTCTGTCCGTTTCGGGGGTATTAATGAGAGAAAGAGGAGCGATGATTCCGTGTGATGGGAGAACCGGGGTGAGTACATCTTTTTGAGTACGAGGCGTATACCAGTCCTAGTGCCATACGATCGCCTCAGACAGCGTCTCGTCGAGGGAGAGTCACCGACGTTCGCGACGCTTCCGGACGGAAGCATCGACCGCTATTGTACGATTTCCTCCGGCGGTAGTAGCGCGCTTGAGACGCGAGAGTCCTTCGCGCGTGAGATCGCTAATGATACCGGCTCGTCGTTTCAGATGCGTGTCGAAGCCACCGAACCCGGTGGACAAGCCGTCAACGTCGCTAAACAACTCCACGCACTCGACGGTGAGGTGACCTGCTACGGTCACCTCGACGCTCCCGTCTTCGATGCACTCCCCTTCGAAACCGTATCGATGGGCGACCCAACGCTCGTGTACGCGTTCAACTTCCCCGATGGTGATATTATGTTTGCCGAGGATTCGACGACCGCTGACTGGACACTCGCTGAGTTAGACAGAGTTGCCGATCTCTCTGAAGTGTTCAGCGCCGACGTCATCTGTTGTGGCAACTGGGTATCGTTTCCCGGACTGGAGGCGGCTTTTCAGCAGCTGAGAACCGAGGACCTTCCCCGGGTTCCGTTCATCCTTGATCCGGGTGATCTCGTCGGATCCACGCCAGAGGAGATCACTACACTCCGGGAGGCACTATCTGCGCTTCAGGGGACGTTCGACGTGGTCTACAACGCCAACCGACAGGAGATCAGAGCGACCGCTTCGACGCTCTCCGATCCGCCCGCGGATGACATCCCCCGACTCAACGCAATTCGAGAAATAACGGGAATCGAAGCTGTCGTGATGCACGCCACGGACCAAGCCGCTGTTTCGACGAGTGATGTGCAAGCGACTGTTGAGAACCTTCAGATTGACCGGCCGAAGCGTCACACCGGGGGTGGTGACCACTTCACTGGCGGGCTGGGATACGGGTTAGCGAACGGCTGGGACTGGGATCTGGCCCTCGCCTGTGGTAACGCCTGTGCCACGTATTATACCAACACGGCAGACACTGGTACTGCAAGCGACATCGTGGAGTTCGCTAAGACGAACATCTGAGTTCGTTGGGATGAGAAGAGTTCCCCGTGATTCAGGCTGGGTTCAGTACTCAACTGTCGGGTTCAGTGGTCCCAGTCCGAAGCTCGATGCTCGCTGCACCGAGCCCTCGATCAGACGAATGGGATTCCGGTTACCTCGGGCGCGACGATGCCGACGACACCGAGAATCCACACGACGATTTCTACTGCGATCCACGCAACGAGTGTGATGTCGATAGCCTCTCCCCAATCGCCGAGATATCGCCAATTGACCACCGCGAGATACGTGATCAACGCCAAGAGCGACCCGAGCCATCCAAACGGGCCGAGGAACGTGACCCCGGCGTAGACGATTGCTCCACCGAGTGCTGTAATGATCGCATATGTGTAATCTTCCACCTTCGCGATAAGCCGTGCTCCCACGTAGAGCCCGAATGCCCCGATGAGCAAACTAACGACGAACACGATGATCGGGTCGATCACTGTCACTGCTGTTTGTAGGATGAGAGAAGAATACTCTGCGTTACCGGCTTTAAGTATCGTCTGCCAATACCGGATGCGGTCTTTTGCCGGGTTCTGGTCGGTGTTCGTCCAAGCAGGTGCTAAGCGGTCGCCGACTGCAGAGAGTCTCTCCAGCCGAAAGTGTCGATCCGTATCTTCAGGATATGAAATCGTTTTTGAGGTACTTGACCCGTCTAGTCCACTGATTTCGTATTCATAACGAGAGTGGTCAGTCGGGGAGCCGAACGAAGGTAAAACAGCACGTCAGGAGACTCATGTCTGTACTCCTTCACACGTACGGTGACGGGAACCAGTGTCGGACGAAGTCATCATTATACCTGACGAGATCTGGCCACCATCTCTAACTCACTAAGCGTCCAGACTAATCGCATGGCAGACCATCTACAACGTGCCCGAGAGAACATTCAGCAAGCCAGCGAGACCGTCGATGGTGAAGTCCGCGAAAACTTGCTCTCTCTTGATGAGGGCCTCATGGAACTGACTGAGGAAGGAAAGACTAAGAGCGGCGGCGATACCTCCGCTGAGGAGGAACGGTTTGAAGAAATCGAAGAGAAGCTCCGCGGGTTGATGGATGAAACAGGCGGCGAAACAGAAGCGGCATTACGTGAGGCTCGTAACGAGGTGGACGCATTTCGCCGGAAACGTGACCTGGCGTGAGCCGGACACACTATCAAACCGGATGCTCATCCGTTCAGTCATCCGAACTTCGGTATCCATCACTTCGATAGAAAGAGACGGTTACAGCGCAACTAAGCAGGGTCTACGTTAGTACGGTCAAGAAAGCGCTCGAGATTCGTTGGTTCAGGCGCCGTGACCTTCCCGAGCACGCTCGTACTGCATGGCTACGTTGCCCCAGTCGACGACGTTCCGCCAGTTGTCGATATACTCGCCGCTGTTGTTCCCGTACTGTAAGGAGTAGGCGTGCTCCCGGACGTCAAGTGCGAGGAGCGGTCTCGATCCCTGGACGGCGCGATTGTTATGGTTTCAGCTTAGATGACCATCAGTTGATCAGCGACGTTCTCCTACACGAGCATCCCTCAGCTGATTCTTCAACGTTCGGCGCAGCCGCAGTAAAGTCGTCCTCGAACGCGCCGAACGGATCAAAATCTGTCTCGATCGACCGCAAGATAACCGCTTGGTTCGCCACCAGCGTCAGGTGACGTATTCCCCCCAGAATACTAAATAATTCACGCGCTCGGAAGATTGAACGAAAAAATCGCGCTTGGCGGCTTTGATACCGTTGAAATCAACGCACTCATGCGTTACTTCGAGCCGGTCAAGTGCAGCGTTCCCCCATCGACGTATCCTAGGGGTGTTTGTCGTGGTACAGTCCCATAATGCGTCAATCAGTGTGCGGTTCGAGTCCATCGTACTCGTACGGCGGGTCGAGGAGTTCGTATCTAGCCACTGTGGACGCTCCAGTAGAAATTACACTACCGGGATTGTTAGGGAATAGCATTCACTCAGTCGGTCGTTGCTCACCGGACCCTCGGCCTGCCGTCGCTGTCGGAATTTGGGGGCCTCGCTCTTGGCAGGCATTCCGGACCACACCGACACCGCGGCGGCGATTCACCAGGACTCACACCGGCGAGATACCGCCGGGTCTGACTCCCCAAGCGACGATGCGTCACTCTACTCTTTGTCCTCTACTTCTGCGGTTGCCGACGACGGGTAGTACAGTCAGCCGGAACGGCAGCGAGCTCTATCGGTTTTAATTGTGTCTCGTTCAGGCGCATGGTGAACAGCAGGACGACCGCTCCGAGCAACTTCCTCAGGAAGCGCGGAAGCAGCCCAGTCACCCGGAGAGAGACGCTCTCCATAGCGGGTGGAAACGACCCCAGTACGTCATCAACGCCAACCGCAGAAGTGGTGATAAAGATAGGACAGTAGACCACTGCTGCCCTCGAGGGAGTCAGGTCAGTCGTCCTCTAACCTCACCTCTGACGACAGCGTATGGACGCGCGCGACTCCGAGAGGGGCTTGTGACTCCGTTCGTCCAAGATGAAGCCGCCCGAGGCTGTCGTGTGCTCGGCGATGACGGCCGCACGCAGGATGTACGACGTGAGGACGATGAACGGAAGCAGTGCGATGGCATACGCCAGCCCGAGGAACCACACCAGGTTGGCGACGCCGAGCGTGGTCCCTGCGAACGACTCCGCATTGACTGCTAACAGGACGTACGAAACTACCAAGATCGCCGGCAGTCCCACGTAGAGGAGGTCCCGTGAGAGGAACGAGAACTCTCGCTTATAGAAAACTGTCTTGAAGTACTCCCGGGCGGTCGCGTAATGCTGGAGCGCGTCGACCACCGCCTCGATCTTCTCGTCGATTTCCTCCGGGATATCGGATCCCGTTGCTTGGATGAGTCGGGCCTCGTCGATATAGCTGGTGGGGTCATATCTCGGAGTGAACAGGGCGACGTCGAACGACCCAGTAGAGGAGTCGAGCATGGTCTTCGTCTGATCGAGCGCCGTCTTGGTCTGTTCGATGAACTTCTCGAACTCTTGATTGGATTCCTCGTCGAACGTGTCTGGAGCGCTGATATCATCGAGTCGTCCGAGAGTCCCGCCCACGAGCGAGGTGAGGAACACGTTCGGCCGCCCGGACGGAGCTTCAGAGCCGTACTGAGTGATGGTCTCGTCGCGGAAGTTCCACGACTCCGAGATGCGCTCGTACTGTTCGCCAATCGGCGTCAATTCTTGGGAGACGGCGAGTGAGTTGACCGACGCGACGATCGACACGAGTAGGATGATGCCGCTTAACAGTGTATTGAACAGCATCTGGACGGTGTTCTCCTCGCTCAGGAGATTGCGCATCTCCCCCGCTGCAACCGAGCCGAACACGACTAGCGCGGCGAACACAACGGCGAACAGGACGAGCGCGACAAACCGTCGCTTTCCAGTGAGGAGCAGCCAGTCGACGGGGCGTCTCAATTGGGTCGATAGCACCATGTATTCCCATCCAAGGGAACGGATACAGGCCTATTGTTTCGTTACGGGCACGTCAAACGCGAACCCACAAAAGGGGGCAGTACTGTGGAACGATCACGCGAATACTTCACTACCGATCGATTTCGTCTCTAGCCCTATCGTTTCCTGAGATCGAGTCACCTCGTATCTGGGGAGAATAATTCTAACAGGAACTGCTCACGTCTAGAATTCGAATACACCATGAGAATTTGTGCAAAGCGAATCATGCTTCGATAGACCTATGGCTGAGACCACGTTTCACCAATCGACCGAAATCGAAGCGAGTACTCCGACATTGATCGAGGGATTCTTGGACACCGGTATGGGGGCCTCCATCACAACCGACCACGTGGCCGAGCAGTTACAACTTGAGCAACACGAAACGATTCGGTCGGAGGAGTTCCCGCCCGCTGCGTCGTTCGCGAACGGACTCGTCCAAGACGCGATACAAGACCAACAGGAAGCTTCATCACAACAGACCATGTGACCGTAGTGTGATAACAACCTGTAACTCCGGATAGGCACCTCCTGTTATCTCTCAGGCACTGGATCAGCCATCCAAATTTCTCCGTTGGAAGATGGAATTCCCCGAGCGCGCACACCCAACCACTTTTATCAGGATAGGTACAATGTATGGGAGGCTTCTCGTGGGCCTCGGGTGACGTTCACCCGTGTATCGACTGTCTGCGAATCCCGTCTATCGAGAAGATAGAACGAATCTCGGTATTCACAACACCGGCCAATTCTGGTCTCATAAAGAGACGGCACATTCAAGCAGACGGGTTATCTTCTATCTTGCCGATTCTCACCTGCAATGGCATTACAGGATACGCTGTCGAAAATCGACCATCTGAGCGATGAGGGGCGTGAGTGTCTCGAGGACTGTTTCGAGTCCGTTGCCGTCTGTGAGTGGTGTGCGGATGAATGCGCCGGTGAAGGCGAAGAGATGACCGAGTGTCTTCGTCTCTGTCGGGACGTCGCCGATCACCTCGCGATGCACGCGCGATTCATGGCTCGGGACTCACGCTACAGCCGTCAGATCGCAGAGCAATGCGCGGAGATGTGCGAGGAGTGTGCCGATGAATGCGACCAGCATGACGAGGAACACTGCCAGACTTGTGCGGACGTCCTCCGCGACTGTGCGGAGAGTTGTCGGACGATGGCGTCCGCGTGAGACGAGGGAAGTCCGAGCTCGGCCGGCGTTTCGAAGAACGGTTCCCAAATCGAACAGCCTCTCTCAGTTAACGACCGTAGCCACAAAAGGGGAAAACCAGCCCCTCGTATGTCATCGATATACCCCCTCACGAAGCGACGACAGAGCTACGAGGGAGGTCTCAGGGACAAATCGAGATGACGTCACACAGACAACTGTACGCACCAGAGCGGGAGTTCGCCGGCGAGGAGTGGAATTCAGGAGGACCTACACAGACGAGAGGTACTCAGTATCCCGCTTCGAGAATCGACTGCTCGAATCGAACGAAGGGTGTGTTTCGATGACCCGAAGTCTATTCTCCCGTCAGCGGACCAGACAGCCACTCCGTGAGCCCCCGGTGGTGAGCCGATGACTACGTCAGATGGAGCGTCTCAGGCCGAACGAGACGCGTACAAACCACTCGAAGAGTACGGTATCATCGGAAATCTTGAGACGGCAGCACTCGTTGGACGCGACGGAGCGATCGACTGGTGTTGCTTCCCTCACGTCGAGTCGTCGAGTGTCTTCGCTCGGATCCTTGATGCCGACCGGGGAGGCCATTTCTCCCTCTCCCCGTCCGAGGCGTTCGAGGCAAGCCAGGCGTATCTCGACCGGACCAACGTTCTACAGACGGAGTTTCGGACGGTAACCGGTCGAGTGGCGATGACCGACTTCATGCCGGTCCCGGAGCGGACGGCTCCGGACGGTCACCGGGCTATCTATCGACGAGTCACTGCTGTCGGTGAAGCGATCGACCTCGTCGCGGAGTTCGCTCCTCGATTCGACTACGCGAAGACGATACCGACGATCGAAACTATCGACCACGGAGTAGACGCTCATGGCGACGGCGAGTCGGTGTCGCTCTCGGGTTCGGTCCCGTTCACTACCGCCGATGGGACTGCCACGGCGTCATTCACGCTGAGCGACGGCGAGACCCGGTGGTTCGTCCTCGGGTACGACCGACGGGTACCCCACCAACCGGACAGGCATCAAGAGCGACTCGATTCAGTCGTCGAGTACTGGCGTGAGTGGGTTCACTCGTGTTCGGACCGGTCGTCCTGTTCGGTCGACGGTCCCTGGCACGACCTGGCCGTCCGGTCGGGACTCCTGCTCAAGTTGTTGACCCACCGAGAGACGGGGGCGATCTGTGCGGCACCAACAACGTCGCTCCCGGAGGTGATTGGCGGCGTGCGGAACTGGGATTACCGGTACAACTGGATCCGCGACGCCGCGTTCACCGTCGAAGCGCTCGCCGAACTGGGTCACATCGAAGAGGCACGGGACTACTTCACCCTCTGTCTATCCCACTGCAGTCAGGGAACGCCGGACGAAATGCAACCCGTCTACGGCCTTCACGGGGCGACTGAACTCGAAGAGCGCACACTCGACCACCTCTCGGGGTATCGGAACTCGGCGCCCGTTCGCGTCGGGAACGATGCGGTGTCCCAGCAGCAACTGGACGTGTACGGCGAACTCGTCGTGGGTGTCTACAAGATACTCCAGTACGGTACGGGTCTCCAGTCGGGTCACTGGGAGCTGATCCGCAACATCGTTGACTACGTCGCCTCGGTCTGGGACGAACGGGACGTCGGAATCTGGGAGATTCGAGACAGCCCGGAACACTTCGTCTACTCGAAGGTGATGTGCTGGGCAGCCCTCGACAGGGGCATCAAACTCGTCGACGAAACCGAACTCGACGGACCAGTCGAACGATGGGAGGAGGCGCGCGAGGAAGTCCGCGAAGCCGTACTTCGGCGGGGGTACAACGAGGAGCTAGACAGCTTCGTTCGCTCGTTCGGGTCGACCGACCAACTCGACGCGGCGACGCTCCGCCTCCCCGTGGTTGACTTCCTCCCCCCAGACGATCCGCGGATCCAGGGGACGATCGATGCAATCCTCGACCGATTGACGACCCCCGAGGGGTTAGTGACGCGCATCGAGGGGAACGATGGACTGCCGGGCGAGGAGGGGGCGTTCGTCGTCTGTTCGTTCTGGCTGATCAACGCGCTCGCCCTCGGGGGACGCGCCGACGAGGCGACGACGCTCTTCGAGAACGTCTGTCGGTTTGTCAGCCCACTCGGTCTCCTCGCAGAAGAAGTCGACGCGGACACGGGAGAACAACTTGGGAACGTCCCGCAGGCGTTCAGTCAGATCGGACTCATCAACAGCGCGATCACCCTGACAGAACAGGGCGTGAACATCGATGCCGACTCGGATGACTTCCCCTCGACGAACGCGTCCGAACAGTCCACAACGTACCCTGGCACGCGCAACCCACTAGAACACAACGACCGATAATCAAACTCCGACACAATGAGTATGTCAAACACAGCGGAAGCAGATAGCGGTGATGAGCAGGAACCGGGAGAGATGATGCTCACTCATCCTCTCAAAGAACCGTGGATCCAATATGGTGTCATCTCGCTCGGTCTGTGGCTCGTATTCAGTCCGATGACGTTCGGGTACGAGAGCGTCTGGATGACGTGGAGCGACGTCGTCACGGGCACCGTACTCGTGATACTGAGCACGATCACCGTACGGTGGGACAACCCGTGGACCTCCTACGCGAACGGCTTTGTCGGCTTCTGGTTGTTGATGGCCCCGCTCGTGTTCCACGCCCCGACGGCGGCGGCGTACCTCAACAACACGCTCGTCGGCGTGCTGGTAATCACTTTCTCGATCATCATCATGATGCGTATGGAGATGGATGGGGGGGCGGTCCCGGAGGGGTGGTCGTACAACCCCTCGACGGCGGCCCAGCGCGCCCCGCTGATCGCGCTCGCCATCTTCGGCTTCATCGCCTCGCGGTACATGGGTGCGTATCAACTCGGATATATCAGTACCGTCTGGGACCCCGTATTCGGCGATGGAACGCGCCAGATCCTCGAATCGCGGGTGTCGGAGGCGTTCCCCGTCTCGGACGCGGGGCTCGGCGCGGTCGCATACGCCATTGAAGGGCTAATGGGGTTCATGGGGGACAAAACTCGATGGCGGACGATGCCGTGGATGGTGACGTTCTTCGGCATCGTCGTGATCCCGCTCGGATTCGTGCAGGTGCTGTTGGTCATCTCCCAGCCGCTGCTGGTCGGAGCGTGGTGTACGCTCTGTCTGCTGTCGGCGTTCGGCATGCTCTGGATGATATCGCTGTCGTTCGACGAGGTCATCGCGATGGGACAACTCCTCAAGCGGCGGACCGACGAGGGCGTGTCGCTGTGGCACGCCTTCTGGATGGGCGGGAAGCTCTCGGAGGAGGACGCCGGCATCGAGGGGGAAACTCGGTCGGACCGCGACCGCCCTGCGGGGATGTTCTGGGGCGTCTCGACCCCTTGGTATCTCCTCGGGGCGATGGCACTCGGGTTCTGGCTGATGCTCTCACCGACTGTCTTCGGAACGGAGGGAATGCTCGCCGACGCGAACCACCTCGTCGGTGCGCTGGTGGTGTCGTTCTCCGTGATCGCGACCGCCGAACCGGTTCGAGCGTTCCGCTACGTAAACATTCTGCTGGGAGCGGCGATCGTCGTCGCACCGTGGGTGAGCGGTGCGCCACTAATCTCGGCACTCAACGCTACCGTCGCTGGGGCGCTGATCGCCGGCGTCAGCATTCCGCGTGGGACCATCCGCGACCAGTACGGGTACTGGTGGCCGAAGTACATCCGGTAACTCGAATCCAAGGAGGACGATTCACATGAGTGAGACAGACGAAGAAGTCGTCGTAGTAACGGGCGCATCGGCAGGTATCGGGCGCGCGACAGCGTGTGCCTTCGCAGAGGAGGGAGCGCGTGTCGGACTGCTCGCACGCGGCGAGGGCGGTCTCGAAGGGGCGCGTCGGGACGTCGAAAACGCGGGCGGCGCAGCGCTTACGGTACCGACCGACGTGGCCGATCCGGAGCAGGTCGAAGCGGCGGCCGACGCCGTCGAGGAGGAGTTCGGCCCGATCGACGTGTGGGTGAACGACGCGATGGCGTCGGTGTTCTCGGAGGCGAAGGAGATGGAACTCGACGAGTACCGCCGAGTGACGGAAGTCACGTACCTGGGCTGTGTCTACGGCACACGGGTTGCACTCGGCCGAATGCGCCAGCGCGACGAGGGAACGATAGTCCAGGTCGGGTCGGCGCTCGCCTACCGTGGTATCCCGCTTCAGTCGGCGTACTGCGGCTCGAAGCACGCCATCCAGGGGTTCACTGAGTCGGTCCGAACCGAGTTGTTCCACGACGACAGCGGCGTCCAACTGTCGATGGTCCAGATGCCGGCGCTCAACACGCCGCAGTTCGACTGGGTCAAGAGTCGCCTCCCGAAGAAAGCGCAGCCGGTTCCCCCGATCTACCAGCCGGAAGTCGCGGCCGACGCAATCGTCTGGGCTGTCCGCAACGACCGCGACGAGGTGTGGGTCGGCCGGTCGACGGTCAAGGCCATCGTCGGAAACCGAATCATCCCGCGACATCTCGACAAACTGCTCGCTCGTTCGGGGTGGGACTCCCAGATGGTGGATGAACCCGAGGACCCCGACCGCGAGCACAATCTCTGGGAACCGGTCGACGACGACGTTGACCACGGTGCCCACGGACGGTTCGACGACGAGGCACGGGATCACAGTTACGTCTTCTGGGCAGAAACGAAGCGGAAAGAGTTACTCGCGGCGGGGGCCGCCCTTTTCGTGCTCGTCGGAGCACTGCTCGCACGAATGAACGTTTCGGATAGCGAAGACGCGGGCGAGGCGGAACAATCACCTGAGTTCGACGGGTCACAGAGGTCCGATTAGTGAGTTGGGTCCCCGGCCGACGATCCGCTTTCCAAACCGGGAATCTCATGAGGCTCGCTGTTCAGGGACGACGTATGCTCTCGTGGCTCTCCCAGCTGTGGACGACAGCCCCGTCGCGACCGCAGTTCGTCTACGACGACGACTGCGGGTTCTGTACGTGGGCGGCGGAGTTCGCTGCCAATCGAAGTGACGTCACTCTCGTCGGCTTCTCCGAACTATCCGTTCGTCAACGCGCCCGCCTCCCGTCGGACTACGACACGTGCGCGCACCTCCTCGTCGACGGTACCGTCTATTCCTGTGGCCGGGCGATAGAACAGACGCTCGCCCGAGTGTACCCCGCTCTCCATCCCGTGTTCGGAGTACTCAGTCACGTTCCGGGCTATTCCGCGTTCCGCGAAGCGGCCTATCGCTTCGGCGCGAACCGTCGAGCGTGGTTCGGGCGGGTCTTTTCACGATGAGCAGTGAGGTCGGTCGTCGCTAACGAGAACCGAATCGCTGCCCGACTCCGAGAAAGACGGACCCGTCATTTTCCAGTCTGGGTTTTAACCCAATCCATCCCCTCTGTTCCACGGGGACGATTTTCCATGGAATCGAATCCAGAGTTCGGCGTGATCGGTCTCGGAACGATCGGTGGGAACCTCTCGAAACAGGCGGTCGAGAAGGAGATACGTGTTGTCGGGAAGATCCACTCGAGCGACAAGCCCGAGTTACGGGAGAAAGGAGTCGAACTCGTCGAGGAGTACGACGAATTCGTCGACGAACTCGACCGACCGCGGGTAGTGTACCTCTCGGTTCCGGCGGGCGAGCCAGTCGACCAGACCTTGGACGAACTCGTTCCCCGCCTCGACGAGGGCGACGTCGTGATGGATGGGGGGAACTCCTTCTTCAGAGATTCGATTCGGCGAGCAGACGCGGTTCGCGACGAAGGGGTTCACTTCCTCGACTGCGGCACCAGCGGCGGATGGGAAGGCGCGCGCCACGGGGCCTGTTTCATGGCCGGGGGCGACAAAGAAGCCATTGAACTCGTCGAGCCCATCCTAGAAGAACTGTCCGTCGATGGAGGATACGTCCACGTCGGCGAGTCCGGAAGCGGTCACTTCGTGAAACTCGTTCACAACGGCATCGAGTTCGGCATGCTCCAAGCGATCGGCGAAGGGGTCGAACTCCTCGAAGACAGTGAGTTCGATATCGAGTTGGCCGACGTCTTCCACAATTGGTCGAACGGCTCCGTGATCCGGGGGTGGCTCGTCGAGTTGATGGAGGAGCAATTGCGCGAACGACGGCTCGGTGAGGTGCCGAACTACATCGAGGATACGGGCGAGGTGAACTGGCTGGTACAGGAAGCTGTCAAGAGCGAAACGCCGATCCCCGTGATCTCCCAGTCGGTCATGGAACTGTTCAAATCCCGAGGACAGCAGGACAACGCCTACCGCGCCGTCGCGTTGATGCGGCACGGGTTCGGTGACCACCCGTTTGGCGAAGACGAGTACATCGCGGAGGAGCGGGAGACGAGCAGGGTCGAGAATACGTCCCGGTACCACCTCGAACAAGAGGATAACGACCGAGACACGATCTAAGAGGACTACTCATGGCAAGAGAATTCGAGTGCCCAGAAGACGGATGTGCGTTCACTGACTGGACCGAAGACGAAGAGACGCTCATCGGAGTAGCCCGCGATCACCTCCACGACCACGGTCGGTCGGCGGAGCCCGATGAAGTCCGTGAGCAGATACGAGTCATTCCCTCGCCGCGGCGGATCAAGAGTAGCGCGGACGACGTGCTGGACGAGCGACGACGACGTGCCGGCGAACGCGCGGCTGAGGTGGTTGAGGACGGGATGGACATCGGGCTCGGAACGGGGAGTACGACTGCGTGGGCGATAGCGGAACTCGGACAACGGGTCGACAACGGCCTCGATATCCGCGGCGTGGCAACATCGCTGCAGTCACACGAACTCGCAAAGGAAGCGGGAATCTCACTCGTCAACTTGGACGAAGTGACCGGACTCGACGTAGCGATCGACGGTGCCGACCAGTACTCTGCCGAACGCCCGCACGTGGTGAAAGGGGGAGGCGCATCACACGCCCGCGAGAAAGTGATCGACACTGCGGCGGATCGACTCGTCGTCGCGACCGACGCTACCAAAGAGGCGGACCCGCTCGACCACCCGGTGCCCGTCTCGATACTTCCGGACTCCCGAACCCTCGCCGCAAACTGGGTGTGTGAGCAGGGCGGTGAGCCGGAGTTGCGGTACGCGGAGGCGAAGGACGGCCCGCTGTTTACGGCGAACGGGAATCTCGTCCTGGACTGCGAATTCGGCCCGATTCTCGACCCGGTCGAGCGCGCCGATAGGATCGCGTCGATTCCCGGTGTGCAAGAACACGGGTTGTTCGTCGAGATTGTCGATGATCTCTATATTGGAACCGAGGACAGCGTTGAACACCAGCAGTTCTAACGCGACCGACCACTCATCTTAGGTGGGGAACAACTTCGCACTGTTGCAGTGAACTGTGACGAGTTAGCTACGCAGGAGAACTTCGATGACGGACAGAACCCTACCGTGGTATTTTATAAGGGAGCTCCTCCCGTCGAGCGCGGTCCTCGAAGACGGGTCTACTGAGGAGAACCGAAATCCAGAAAGAGGTGACTCCCTTCGTCTTTCCCGTTTCGTGAGTGAACCAGTCGAACGAGACTACCACCCCCTCCGCCGAGTTCGTGAAAATATCGGATCTGTCGAAACCCCCCCACGCCGTGCGATTTCGTCTGGTAGGTGAGCTCCCCACTTTGATCGTGAGTGCCGAGTGGCGTGACCCTGTCGGCTCCCGACGGTGGAGGGTTTCAACGAGGTCAAAATGTGATTTTCGAGGGAGGAGAGGCCCACACCCCCGTCTCGGCTCTCGCTAGGGAAGCGCCCTCAAGGTTTACACGGTGACCCTTCGTACCGCGTGTATGAGTATGGACATACTCGTGAGCGGTGGAGACGGGTTCGTCGGCCGGTACCTCTGTGCGGAACTCGTCGACCGGGGCCACACGGTCACGGCACTCTCTCGGTCACCGGACCCAGACGTGTTGCCGGACGAAGTCGAGACGGTAACTGGTGATGTCACGGACTACGATTCGATCGAGGGGGAATTCGAGGGGAAGGACGTCGCAGTCAATCTGACGGCCCTCCCACCACTCCATCAGCCGCAACCCGGCACGTTCCACGATACAGTCTGTATCGGGGGAGCAGTAAACGCCGCTCATGCAGCGAGTGAACACGACCTCAATCGGTACGTGGAGATGAGTTCGCTCGGGGCGGAGATGGACAGCCCGATCGCGTACTGGCGAACTCAAGGACTCGGCGATTTGGTTGTCGAGTATTCGGATCTTGACTGGGTCGTCCTCCGTCCGTCATTCATCTTCGGAGAGGGAAGCGAGACTATCGGATTCATCAAGAAGTACACTACCCCGTACGTGACGGTCCTCCCAGAGGGTGGCGACGATCCGACGTTCCAGCCGCTCTGGGTTGGTGATATGGCGACGATCACCGCCGATGCGATCGAGGACGACAAACACGTCGGCGAGGTATACGACTTCGGAGGCCCGGACGTGCTGTCGTTCGGCGAGGTGACACGGATGCTCTACCAGGCGGAAGGAAAGCCAGTCAAGATCTTCTCGGTACCGATGGAACTCGCGAAGATTGGGCTTCGAATAGTCGATCCAATCTCCGTGATTCCGCTCGGTGTCGACCAAGCACGAGCCTTGGAGATGTCGAACGTCACCGACCACAACGATATCGATGCCTTCGGACTCGATGAGGGGGACCTCCTCTCCCTCCCGGAATACCTGCGACGGGGGGAACCACACCGAGGACGGAACAGAGCACAGTCGGCGGGTACACCACCGGAATAGTAGACAAATATCCACTTTAAATATAAGGTAGAAACTTCCACTTCCTACAGTAGATTGTAGTAGTGCGTAATCATACTTACTCTGGACAATTGTATTCGGACTGCAAATCACATCTATCTCTCCCTCCCGCTCGGTTCGTTTATACTATTCTTGGCTACGATTACAAATATACCGTTGTAATTGGCCTTGCCTTCGAAAGGGAGTGACTAGCAGTCCTTGAAGCGTCCGCGGTACCGTCCCAAGCGAGGGGCCTCCAACGCCTCTATCGGGTTTTACCTCGATTACTCTCGAGCGGAAGAATCCGTGGGATGTGATGGCACACGTGGC
Source organism: Halorarum sp. SLYT50 (assembly GCF_059821265.1). Taxonomy (NCBI): domain Archaea; kingdom Methanobacteriati; phylum Methanobacteriota; class Halobacteria; order Halobacteriales; family Haloferacaceae; genus Halorarum; species Halorarum sp. SLYT50. The sequence goes on from NZ_JCAMRW010000002.1 coordinate 372,011, forward strand.
CGGAAACGAACCGATGCTCGCTCAATCGACTGGTGACCGAAGCGGATTCGCCGCGAAGTTCGAACAGTTGTTCGAACCGGTCCGCGACGGCGCAGGATTCGACCTTCGCCGTGATTTCCACCGCTTGCTCCTTCGCCTTCTCAGTGCCGACGGTCTTCTTAACTAGGACACTCTGAATCTCCCAGTCGTCGCCGTCTCCTTCGTGACCGGTCCGGACCTCGGAGCCGTCGGAACCCGACTCCGCGGGCTCCTGTGCCCAGTCCGGCGTGCGAACATCGTCAAACTCGTCTAGGTCGAGGAAGCGCACATGAACGTATTCGTCGCCCTCCTCGGTCTCTTGGATGTCGGACGTGTCCATGTGCGAGGACACGGTCAACAACGGAATAAACGCGCTTCTAGCTACCGTTCGGATACAGCGGAGCCGCGGCGGGCCATCGGTGACTAACTTGGACAGTGCGTCGTACTGGTGCATACCGCCGCCCGGGTGATGCTCAAAGCGAGACCGCGGCTGGAGCGGTTGCTTCCGAGGTCGGTCGCTGGCGGGCACTCGTCACATATTACGGCCGTATACGCGGGTAACCGTCGTTCCCCAGTCCGTGACCCCCACCGCGCCCTCGGGCGCCGTCCCGACGCCCTCAACGAAACGGATCCCCGTAGCTCCTTCACCTCTAGGATGTTGCTACAGGCCTTGAACGAGACGCTCTCGTCCTCCGAGAGACTTCTGACGATGTTGAGTGCGCTCTCCCGTTCGGTCTCGCCCCCCGAAACGATGTGGACTACGGATCGCGTAGCGTATCTAAGAGCGCGGAGAACACCGAGCCCTATTGGCTACGGCGGTGACAGAGGATAACCCGGAGAGGGTCCACCGAACATCGGGAGTGTTCAGATGCCCGACGGAGCGACGTCTCGAACGTCCCGGAAGGCCCCTTGAATGACTTCCGAGAGCGCCGGGTGGACGTGAATCGTCTCGGCGACGGTTTTCTCGCCGCCCTCGGACTTGAGCGCAGTGGCCTCGTAGCCAAGGTGGAGTTCGTATCGCTCCGCGTAGGCGTCGGTCAACCGCTCGGCAACATCGCGGTCCTCGCGGGCCGCGAGCACGTCCCCGTGGCCGACGATGACGACGTCCGACCCCATCGCGCCGAAGAAGTGACCGAGTTCGACGGCGATGTATCCGCCGCCGACGATGACGAGACGGTCGGGGCACTCGTCGAGGCGAAGCGCTTCGGTGCTGGTGAGAAACGGCACGTCCTCGGTCCCGTCGATAGAGTCGGGAATCAGCGGCCGCGACCCACCCGCCAGGACGACGTCGGCGGCGGTCAATTTGGTCTCGCCGTCGTCGGTCGAAACTTCGACGGTCCGCTCGTCGACGAATCGGCCCTCCGCTCGGTGGAAGTTTATGTTGTCGTGCTCGTTCGCCTGGGCTGCTTTCTCCTCGGCTTCCTCGTCGATTTCGGCGGCTACCTCGCCTACGATGCCCGTGAAGTCGACGTCGTTCAGTGACGTGTCGATCCCGTACGACTCCGCCTCACGAACCGTCTCGATAACGTTCGCCCGGTGAATGAGCTTCTTCGAGGGGTTGCACCCGCGGTTGAGACAGGTCCCACCGAGCGCATCCCGTTCGACGATGCCTACGTCGAGCCCCTCGTCGGCGGCCGCCGAGGCGACGACGTTCCCCGTACCACCGCCGAGTACAAGCAGATCGTACTCGATCATGGCGGTGCGTACGGCGACCAGCGTCAAGAGTCTCATTGCCGAAGTTGGCCACGGTGCTCGACCGATAGACTCAGCCACTCGTGGATCGTAATGGGAGGCGACTGTCGGAGGAATCCTAAAGCATGACGCGTCGTGCGCGACCAGGGGCGATCCCGCGAACTGACCGAGGAACAAGGCGACGTTCCCAGAGCCGACGAGCCGCTATCTAGAACGTGGACTTGGTGAAGTTCCTCGGTCAAGGATGACGTGTGCTATCGGGCTTTCCCGGATTTGGACGGCAGCATCGTCGTCGCAACCGCAGTTCGTCTACGACGGCTGTGGACTCTGTGCATGAACGGCGAAGTTCGCCCCCAATCGAAGTGACGTTACACGCGGACCCGACGTGCTCCGGTCACTGGCGCGGTCAGCCCGCTGAGAGCATCTCGTCGAGGCGGCGCTCGAATTCGGAGAGATCGTCTCGGAGGTCTCCTCCGCCGTCGATCTCGCCGAGCCGAGCTGCTAATCCCTGCAGTCGGGAGAACTTCTCCCCCTCCTCAATGCCCGTCTTCTGGACGTACACCTGTTCATTCACGTCGTAGACCTCCTCCTCGGAGAGGTCTGTAACTGCGAGTACGACATCGAGTTTATCGGGGTCGACGCCGAGTACCCACTCGTGCGGGATCCCGTATTCGTCGAGTGCGTCGAGCACCGCCTCGTCATCTTTCGCCCGCCGCCGTTCGCGCGTCGTCCGCCGGACCGTCCCGAACCGACCGTGCAACTGCTGATCGGCGCCGATACGTTCCAAGAGTGACTCCCCAACGGTCCCACGTACCCGATCCGCGCCGCGCTGGACGTCAGACAGGAGGACGTATAGATCGGTCAGTGCCTCCGTATCGATCGACGCTGGATCGTCCGCGTCGAGACGGTCAATCAGGTCCGCGAGCAACAGCGCGTCGTCGTGAACGCGCTCCGGGGGAGTCCGCGTCTCCTCCGGGGGGACGAGGTGCGGGCTCTCCCCACGGGCCGCGTCGTTCGATTCGAACAAGCTTCCATCCTCAGAGGCGTACTCGCCGGAGACGCTCAACACCGTCGCATACGGTTCGACGCCCGGCGGCAGACTCCCAAGCGAGATCGGACCGTTCACGAGGCGGTCTGCGAGTACCTGAAACTGTTCGCGGTGAAGTGAACGATCCTCGTCGCCGTCCCGGAACCGGACGACTATCCGGTCGTCGAACGTGGCCTCGATTCTGAAGCGCCGCTCCGAGACGGGGGTTATCAGCTCCGAGTCCGGATCGATATGCTCACACGCCTCCCGCAGGTCCCGCCACAGGTCCTTCATGCGAGATAATTCGTCGTGTAGGCGTAAAAGCGTCGTCCGCGCAATAGCCGGCGATCACCGTCACGCGGTGGTCTGCGACTCGAGGCACATGGACGGCAGCTCCTCCTTGACTCCGTGCCCGAGTCCCGGTGAGGGGAAGGCGTTATGCCTATCGGGACCCGCCTTTCGATGCGGGCAACCGCACGAAAACACCATGCCCGAAGAGCCACAGACATCCCCGCAGAACGAGAGTACCGAGTACCGCCGATTTGAGAAACTGGAGGGCGCCGACTACGACCGCGTGAGCGAGTTCCTCCGCGAGTACGTCGCGTTCACGCCCCGTGAGTGGGCCCTCGCCAGACTGTGTGCGGACTTCCGGACGAAGACGGGCGTCGAGATGAAGACGATCGGCGAAAACCTGCCCGAACTCGTGCCCTTCATGGACGATCCCTACACGAGACAGTCCGTCTATCAGGCGCGGCGGTCGTTCGAGGAGAAGGTCCGCGAGGCGGGAGCGACGTTCCTGTACGGGGCCTACAGCGGATTCTTCACAGCGGACGAGATGGACGATATCACGTACGAGGCGACGGAGGTGGCGAAGTTCCTCCTCGAAGCCGAGGGCGCTAAACTCCCACACGACCGAGAGGGTGCCGCCGAAGCGCGCGTGAGGACTGCGCTCGAATCCGTACACGAAGCGAGCACGGAGGTGCGCTACGACCGCTGCCCCCACTGTCACGAAGACCTCGGCGACGACTCCTCGTAACCGCCACCAGGCGGCCGCTCGTAGCCCTCATAGTATCCAGACGCCAGCCGCCCGTGTCAGTAGTCTGCGCGGCTCAAGCGAGGCACTCGTCCGTCAGTCGCGGACCCGAGTCCGTCGGGCTTCTACGCCGTCTCGTCGGTCCTAACTGTGTAGTCCTTCGACGTGACGGGTTGAGCGCCATCGACGAGCGAACGCGCACCGAGGTTCAATCGTGAACCGCCATGTCTAGGATGTCGACTCCGTTGTGGGAGAGTGCGTCTCCGAGCACTCGTTCGATCTCGTCCGGATCTTCCACACGTTCGGCGCGTGCGCCGTGGCTCTCGGCGTTCCGTACAATATCGACGGGCGGATCGAAATCCATGCCGACGAACTCGTAGTCCTCCTCGTCGCCGCCGAGCAGCTCGAGCGTGTTGTCCTTCAGGATCCGGTAGTTGCGGTTATTGGGGATGACGACGGTGAGATCAAGGCCGTACCGAACCGCGCTGTAGATCGCGTTTGGGTAGTAGAGATACGAGCCGTCACCGACGAAGCCAAGTACGTCGCGCGGCTCCTCTCGGCGACTCTCTGCGAGGGCGGCGCCGATCGCCGCCGGGAGACCATAGCCGAGGCCGCCGCCCTTGTTGGTGATGAACTGCTCGGGGGCGAAGTCCCAGCGGGTCATGATCGGGAACTTCGCCGTGACGCTTTCGTTGATGACGGCGGCGTCTGCCGCGGTCCGTTTCATTGCCTCAATGAGTTCCGCCTTCGACGCGCGAGGGTCGTCTTTCGCATTACCCTCACCAACGTCCGCCAACATCTCGTCGACTTTCCCCTTCACCTCGCGTACCGTCCCGTGGCGGGCCGCCACCGTCTCCTCGGAAATCTGTTGTCGAACGCGCTCGGTGAGTCCCTCCAGTACCAGCCCAGGGTCGCCGACGACAGCTGCGTCGGCAGAATGGTTCTTGCCGACTTCCCAGCCGTCGTCACCGACGTGGATGCAGGTCGTATCGGGATCCACCAGCGGTTCCTCGTGGCGCGTCAACGTCGTATTCGTCGACGTCCCGACGAAGAGGATCGTATCGGCATCAAGCATCGCCGACGCGAACTCCTCGTCCGGCGGGAGATACGAAACCCACTGGTCGTGGTTGGTTGCGAAGTTAATCTCGCCTGTGTGGATCTCGCCGTGAACGCGAGCGCCAGTCGACTCCGCGAGTTCGACCGCCGCTGCGACGGCGTCCGCACCTGCGCGGGCGACGCCGTCGCCGACGACCATCGCAACATCTTCATCGTTAGGATCGACGAGTAAATCGGCAGCACGTTCGATTTGCGCCGGGTCACCGCTACCCGCGTTCGGAATCTCGCCCAGTCGCTCGGGGTTGGTGTCGGTCTGTGCCATCGTCACATCAAGCGGGAGACTGAGGAAGACCGGACCGGTCGGCGGCGTCAGCGCGACCCGGATCGCCCGCCGAAGCATCGCCGGCAGTGCGTCGACGTCGAGCACCTCATCGGACCACTTACAGAACTGGTCGGCCATCTCGGTGAGATCACCCGCTAGAGCTGGTTCTTCGTGTCGGAAGTCGGTGCTGTGACTGCCTGCAGTGACGACGAGCGGTACGCCCGCCCGGTCGGCCGCGTAGAGGTTCCCCAGTCCGTGCGCGAGTCCGGGCGTGATGTGGAGATTCACGACGCCGACGGGCGTGACCGATTCGTCGTGGTGCGCGTGGTACCGTCGCGTCTGGGCGTAGCCCGCGGCCATCCCGACTGCAATGTCCTCGTGGAGGCCTAGCACGTACTCGAGGCCGCTCCGGCCGATCGCCTCCAACACCGGAAGTTCCGTCGTGCCCGGGTTGCCGAACACGTAGTCGACGCCGTACGACTCGAGCGCGTCGACGAATAGGTCGGCACCGGTGTATTTACCGTCGCCTTCAGCGGCTTCGTCTGTCATCGAATAGTATCCATACGCCAGCTCATTAAGTCGTGTGTCGGCCCGTGACGGGTGCCGTCTCGCCCGATAGAGAGCGACCAAGGCATCGTGTCGTCACTTCGGAGATATCGTCTCTGGCACGACCGTGCAGACACGACCGAACGCGGAATCCGGGTTCCGTTCCGGTCGAGTTCGTCTGACGCACCCCAATAACCTACTGTGCGGCGTTCATAACACGAACAATGCCGCACTCGCGGACGCCGCTGAATCCGACCAATCAAACCGTCCTCCATCGTATCGAGGGGTACGTCGACGCGAGAGGTGACGGGGGCGTCTTGACGCGTGAGATCGTAGTCTCGCGTCTTACCGACAGCGGGTTCGAACGGGACGAGGCTCACTGGCAACTCGAACGGCTCCGCCTGAAGGGATATCTCTACGAGGTCGGTGAGGAACTCCGGATTCCGCCGCGTCCGCATGAGTAAGGCGGCCGGGCGCTGCCGCGAGTCTCCCGTCGACTCCGTCTCGGCCTGTGCTTGCAGACAGTACTTCTGTTGAGCGTGCTAAGTAAGAACCATGGAAATCCCACGGAAGTTACGGACGGCGACTGACGAGAGGGAGATTAATGTCCACGAACAGGAGAACGAGCAGGAGATCATCCTCACCGTGGGTTTCGGTCCCGCCGCGGGCGACCTCTCGGTCGATATCGTTGGCGATACGGCGATCGTCGTTACAGGCGATGATCAGTTCGAATTCGAATTACCCGACGAGGTCAACGAGGTGACGACGAACGACGGAATGCTTATTCTGAAGCGAAGAAAGTAACGCCGCTCGGTCACCAGTCGAGCGAGTCGGAGCGACCATCCACCCCCGAACGACGGGCGTGAAGCCGTCGGCGGGCTGTCGTACCTGCCCTTCGCGGCGATAACCTGTATTTTGCGTCAACCGTCCGGACTCGGGTCTTTTCGACACCGAAGGGGAACAAGTCAGATTGAGTTCTCTCCGTAAGGGCCGATAGTCGAATCATGCTCGCCCGTTATCGCCCCGGCGATGGCAGACCGAACACACGATGGGTCCTACTATCTAGTAACGGACCACCTACAGAAGCATGGAGCACCTTCACGCTGCTTGACCCCGTTACAGTCACAGCCCGACACGCAGGCTTGACACCCTCCAGACCGGACGGGAGTGATGCCTCCGGGCGTGAGGGAGTGAGCACGTGACCCCTTCGACTCCGGTGTGGTGGCCCGCTTTTACGCCGGCGAGAGGACGGGAGCGGCTGACATGTTCCCTGATCTGTCGACAGAAGAGAGGGGTCTGAGGAAGAGGCGCTCGCGACGCTGCTCGGTGCCTCTCGTCAACCAATGCCGGCCGACGGATAGAGGAGTTGAGTTGGTAAGACCGGCGTTCTCGTCGAATCGTCATCGCTGCCCGCCCTGCTTCGGCGATCGAACGCCGCGGCTTTCTGAGTTCCTTCGAGATTGGCGTCTCGTACCCGTCGCGAACGACAGGCCCCGTCGAAGCCGTCTTCGCACATCGCCCGGATCTGGTCCTTCAGTTGCTCGGTTCGTCTGCCGTATCTGACCTCGTAATCGCGCTGCTGTGATGCCTGCCGTTTCGCGTACGTAGATTCAGATTGTAACCCGTGGCTACGTTGAGGTATCCGATGGGGGAGAACCGGCCAGCAATCCTTCTCCGATGAGTATCATCGTCGCCCGGCGAAGGCGTTCGGACAGTGCTTGATGGGAGATATCTAACTCCGCCGCTAACTCCTCAAGGTCAGTCTCACAGGGGATCCGATAGTAACCCCGTTCGTATGCAGTCGTGAGTGCTTCGTACTGCTTGGACGTGAGTCCGAACTGTCCGACGTGTTCGTCGTCCATCTCACAGATAGATCGTATGTGTAATCTCATCTGATGGTCATCGCAGAAGCGATGCGTGTTTGAGAACGACTCTCGATCGGGGTAGAGCAGCCGAAGCGTCCACCTTCCGGCGTCTCCGTGAAGATCGAGGATCGTCGCGTGGGAGTTCGTAATGATGTCGAATACGAGATGAACGGTGTCGTCCCACTCGATCCGGTAGAGGAGTTTATCGTCGAACGCCGTCATCAGCGAGGCGGTGGTGACGCTCGGATCGTCCGCGAGTGCCTCTTCGAGCGATTCTCTGTCGGCCCCGTATGCCCAAAGCAGCGGCATCACGATCTGCCCTCCCGTCTCGACTACCTGCTCGGATCGGAAGGTGACCTCGGGCATCGCAGAGAACGTCTCCGCGAGCGCGAACTCGTCGGCCGATATCTCGGCTTTCACGATCGACGCCGACTCCTCTACTTCCGGTTCTTTAATGGTACTACTCATGGGGCCTCCCGAGTCGAGGGGAGTTCTTCCCCTCGAATCTGGTCTATGAACTCGTCTACGACTGGATCTGGTCGGTAGCTTACTGTCCTAGTCTCCGAGTCGTATGCGACGATGTTCGCGTCTGTTAACTTCGGGAGGTGGCGGTGATGGAGAGTAAGTATGACTCGGTCGTAATGTCCGACCGACAGGTCGGTTCCGTCGACTTCGGATTCCATCACCGCTACCTCGGCCGCTAGCTGTTCGACGGCTGTCTCGCCGCTATCGAGTGCCGAGAGGTGATAACAGCAGTACCGACAGCGGCGATTCCGTAGCGTGTCAAGCACCGGATCGACGTCGAGCATTGGCTCGGTAGCCTGCTCCATATGTCCGGATAACTCCCTGCAGTCGGCCGGTTGGTTTGATTCGTCGCTCATCGACGGATACGCTCTCTTGGTCCGTCTTCTACCCGACCACCGCCGACGACGGTATCGGGGGTGGCTTCGAGCGTCGACGCATCAACGAGAGCGTCGAGCGATACTGTCCCGCCCACGTTGGCCCGGGAGAAGTCGATAGTGTGCCGCCGCTCGGGGGTGAGGCACGGAACTACCGAATTCGAACTGGTATTTTCTGCTCCCATACCCACTCAGAATCATCCTGTGGGGTTCAACTATCGGGTAGACATATTCTCGGCGCCTCACCTGTGTCGGACATAGAAAGCCGGTTTAATTGGCCCGGTGTTGCTCCTCGTCTGTCGGTTCGAAGTCCTCAGCGATGAGGCCGATCAGTGCCTTTTGAAGGACCGTTTCGGCCCCGCGCCGGACGCGCTCGGAAGCGGCCTGTTTAGTGATTCCCAACTGGTCGGCGATCTCGTTGAGCGTCGTGCCTCGGGGAACGGAGAAGTAACCCTTCTCGACGGCCAGAGTCAGCGTCTCACGCTGTTCGGGTGTGAGGCCGAAGCCGTACTCCGTTCGGGGCATGTCGTCGGGGGCGTACACTCGGTCTATGTGAACCGGAAAGTCGTGAGTCTGATAGAACTGGTGGAACCCTGTGAGCTTGGTGTGGTCGCTGAAACGGACGGTGAACGACCAGCTAGAGTTGCCGTGGGCTTCCAAAATCGACCCGTCTTGGTCACTGAGGCCGTTCAGGAAGGTTTCCTTGTCCGTATCCCACTCGACGTAATAGAGGACGCTATCGCCGAGTCGCGTGACGGCCTCGACGTGTTCGACCACGTCGCTGTCTCGAAGATGCTGTTCGAACTGCTCGAAGTCTTTGCCGGTCGCCCAGAGGAAGGGGATGCGGGATTCGTTGAACGGGACGAGGCGTTCGATCTGTACCCGGACGCCCGGATCCCCGCTCGTGGACCGTCCGAACGGGAACGAATCCGAGGGAATCGTAAATTCAAGCATGACGCTCATCGGGACGTACTCCCCCAAGCGGTGACTGAGTGGATGGTCGACGGCCTATCCGTTAGCCGGGGTATGGCGAGCGTTCTGCGGGTGATGTGTTTGGATACTGTCATTCGTGGCGGGTTGGGTTGCGGAAACGCGTGTGCTGTGTGATGCGTCCCGCGTGACCGCCACGCGAGGAGAACGAGGAGACTGCCGTCTCGACCGGGTATCCCGATTCAAACGCCCCCCTGATGGGAGCGAACACATAGTGCGCAGTCGTAGTTCCGTACTGAAGAGGTTCGTTGTCAAGGCTGATAAGACTTTGCTACTCAGACTCACAGTCAATACCCTGTTACGAGCCGACGAGTCGGTCGCGCTCGGACTCGTAGGTCTTGAACGCTACACCAGCAGAGCCCGGATATTTCGATGCACAGTTCTTTCTCGACACCACCGACAGAAGTTGAGACTGGTGCCCTCAATGCACAGTCTCGGCTCCCATTGACTCAATAGAAGGTACGACCGGCCTCGTTCCATGCAGGGGCGCAGACGAGGGATCAGCCACTACGTGGATCGCCCAATCAGCCGTCCAATCAACCACCGCGCTCTGCAATCACCTCCCTCAACTCGTCTCAAATGCTACTCTCAATCACGACGACCGACTATCGTCGTACCCGCGATGGACTACTCCTACAGGGCAGACGATATCCCACGAGCCCAGGGCACGCGGACTCCTCATCCATCGGCTCGCCGCCCTTGTTGGAATCGTACGCGAGCGCGAGCTGGCGCTTCTCACGCGGGCGCGTGAGGATGAGTCAAGCGATCTGATCACTGCCGCCGCACAGGGGGCTCTCACCTGTTAGGTAGACAGTTCTGCCCTCGTTCCACCAAAAGAGAGGACGGCGACGAGACGTTCGTCTATCACACGGGTGACGGCCGAATAAGAAGAGGACAGCCACCATCGGCAGCGATATCAACATCCTCAGTACCCACGGCGAGCGCAACGCGTGGGCCGTTCTCATCCCCGTACCAGCATCGATCGTGCCTCGTGAGCGGCGATACTCTCGGTCGGGAGCGATTCGCTAACGACTCTGACGAACATCTATCATCGAAGAGTCCGCGTCATGGAGGGTAGAACGGTAATTGAGACTGGTACTCTCGATGCACGGAGGGTTGTGAACGTGGACAGTTCACCGAGTATGGCCACCGTTGGAAGATCGAAAGCAGCTACAAGGGCACAAGTGGTTCATGGCTGCGACGGTGTCGAAGAGTTTCGTACTGCGGTTCTCCTACTTCACCTTCGCCCGCCTACTGTACCCGAGGTGGCGTGCGATCGACTCACGCGTTCAAGTTGAATTGACTGGCAAGCACGAGTACTTGCCAGCAGTGACGGCGAACACCGCTCTCACGCTGCTAAAGGAGCAGGCTGGAGCTGGATAGAGCCTTTAGAGAGATCGCCCGTCAGTAAGTAGCAGCGCTGGCTCAGCAACGACGACTGAGCAAGTGTCAGTTGGCGCGTTGAATCAATCACGGATAGAGAGAAACCGAGCTGTTCTCACCTTCCGATTCGCTCGTAATCACGCGTCAGAGTTCCCTCTCCTGTGGCTGTAGTCCTATCTACTTTCCAGCCGGCCTTTGGTACCTCGTCACGGCTGGCGTCGCTGATAGGAGAGACGATCCATACTGTTTAGAACTGGTAGCAAGCGATATCCTCAGCACCGCAACTTGGACATTCGTCGGCATCCTCTGAGAGAGTATGCCCGCATGGTCGGCACTCCCACAGGGTCGACATCTCGGTTCCGAGGGTCCCGCAAAGCGTATCTGAGAGGCTCATCTTCTCGTGGTGACTGTTGGAAGGTGTTACCTCCGTTCCTCTACCACCCCCCGTATTAAATCCTGTTCGAGAGAAGATTCTGTTTGTGTGCCCCGAGAGATGTTGCGCATCCAGTATCATCCTGCGAGCCGTTCGTGTGTGAACCGCGCAAGCAGCGGTAGGTCGCGCGCGTGAAAGAGCTTCGAGAGGGCCCGCCAACTTCCCCCATTCGCCTTCGCGAGCATATCCTGGTCGGCGTCGTTCAGGTCGCTGAGCAGACGGTCGTAGCGGTCATTCGGCGCGAGGTACAGCAACTGGGTCATCGCGAGCCGGGAGCGCATGTTCGGCGCGACACGGGTGCGCCAGAGCTGATCGTACACCGATATCCGCTCGGCAGACGTGTCCCGACCCCGCGTGGTGAGGCAGTGATCGGCGGTGATGGCTGCGACGCGTGCGGACTCCATGCACTTGTGGATGCCCTCCCCCCACAGCGGGTCGATGGTCGGCACAGTATCGCCGATGGCCATGAAGCTGTCCGTGCTGAGCTGGGACGGCATCTGGATATGCGCGGAGCCACGATGTTGCTTTCCGTTGAGCTTCTCGGCGTCTGCGAGCCGAGGATCAGTATCGAGCCAGCGGTCGAGGTAGTCGTCGATGCTCATGCTTGACTCCCCGAAACGCTGGTAGCTCTCGTTTTGGATGTAACACAATCCCACCTTCGCAGTATCTGCGCCCGTATGGAAGATCCACGAGTAGCCCCCAGGCGCGAGTTCGTGATCGAGGCGGAGCATCATCGCATCGGAGAGGTCGGCATATCCCTCGTAGTCGACGTGAACGTTCTCCATCTCCCATTCGAGGCCGATCGCCTGACTCTGGCGCTTCAGGTCGTTCACACCGAGTTTCTTCGCGAGCGGTGCCGCCGGCCCCGTCGCGTCGACGACGATGTCGGCGTACACTTCCTCATCGCCCGCGTAACGGACGCCAGCGACTTCTCCACCCTCCATGATTGGCTGGTGGACGCGTGACCCGAACAGGTACTCCGCGCCGTGCTCGCGGCCCTCCCGCACGAGGAATCTCTTAAAGTCGGCGAACGCTAAGACGGCACCCGGCTGTTGTTTCACGAAGTGCTCGTTCGGAGACTCAAGTACGACCGTGTTAGTGAACTGCATCACCAGGTCGTCGGGAATCCCGAACGCACTCATCATCGACGGGAACGTACCCGCTGTGGACTTGTTGGACTGCCGCGGGAACTCGTCCTCGGGCTCTGACTCAAGGACGACCACGTCGTAATCCCGTTGGGCGAGAGCTCTCGCGCACTGTGCTCCAGCCGGCCCTGCACCAGCAACAATGACGTCGTACTTATTGGGCATTGTGTACTACCCCAGTACCGTAACGCTGTATCCCTTTCTGGAACTCCCTGTGACGGAGAACCGTCATTGTCTCGCCCCAGAACGGGTTGGCGACGTGTGCCGTGGTCATCGATAGTGAACTGATACAACAGAGAGGTAAAAACACGCAGGGTTATACATAGTGTAGATCATCAGGCCGGTGCTGCCGGGACCAGTCCGGAGAGTGCCCCGACTGTGGCGGGGAAATGCGGAACGTTAGCGAACCAAACGAGCGATAATTCTCAGCGAGCCCATTTCACTAACCGGTGAATCCCTCCACGGGTTCGTCCTCAGTCATCCATCTCTACATCGAACCAATCCGCGAGTACCTATGTAGCAACCTTCACACTGCAGTACACCATCGTCAGCCCTCTCAAGATGTCATTCCTGTCCACGTCCGATACGTCGGGCTGTGACCAACGCTAAGAAGGAGCGATACCCAAACCGCTAGCTTATGCGCTGGAGGGTGTGTTCTTGATCTCTCTTGTCGGTCTTGACCGCCGTTGCAGTCGATAGCACGTCTTCGATCCAGATATCGATACTCCCGGCGTGGACCCGGCGGCGGAGTGTAGCCATGCGCTCCGCTCGCTCGTCGCGGTCCATCGTCAGTGCGTCGGCGATGGTCGCTGCGAATTCTCCCGTGTCGTACGGATTGACCGTGAGTGCTTCGTCTCCGAGTCGGCCGTGAGCACCGGCGAACTCACTGAGGACGAGCACGCCATCGTTCTCGACCTGTGAGGCGACGTACTCTTGGGCGACGAGGTTCATCCCGTCGCGGAGCGGGCTGACCAGCGCGATGTCGGCGTGTCGGTAGAGTTCACATAGCTGCTCGCGGGGGAACATCTCGGTTGCGGAGACAACGGGCCGCCACTCGTCGGTTCCAAATCGCCGGTTGAGTCGGTCGACACCGTCTCGAACGCGCTGCTGTAGCTCTCGGTAGGCAGGGATAGACGACCGGCTATCGCACCCCTTCTGGACGTACGTGAACTCGCCACGCCACTCCGGGTGGCTCTCCCAGAGCCGTTCGAGCGCCTCCAGTCGCCGCGGAATCCCCTTGGTGTAGTCAAGTCGATCGACACCTAAGATTACCCGTGTCTCGGAGTCGATGTCGTGTTCGCGTTCAAACCTCCGGATGAACGTCCCGTCGGCTTCGAGACTTCGGCGTCGGACTTCCGCGGCGTCGACGCCCATCGGAAACGGTCGTACTGTCGTCGCGTGACCTTGATAGTGGACACGCTGTTCGCCCCAATCGACGATTGTATCGTCGAGAATCGCATCGACGCAGTTGAGAAAATTCACACAGTAGCGCGAGGTGTGAAACCCGAGCAGATCGTTACCGAGAAGCCCGCGGAGTAGTTCGCGCCGCTGTGGGCAGATGCGGAACACGTCGGGTACCGGCCACGGTACGTGCCAGAACTGCATCAGGAACGTCTCACTGGGGAGTTGCTCTCGCACAAGACGCGGCGCAAGTCCGAGGTGGTAGTCCTGAAACCAGACGGTTGACCCGCTGTCCGCGCGGTCGGCGGCCCTCTCCGCGAACGTTCGGTTCACGTCCCGGTACTGACGCCAGTGATCGGTGTCGAACGTTGCCTTCGCCGAGTCAACGTGACACAACGGCCAGAGTGCCTGATTACTGTAGCCTCTGTAGTAGCCGTCTACCTCCTCATCGGTCAACCAGACTCGTTCAAGCGTATACTGGGGGGCATCGGGAGGTACCGACACTTGCTGGTCATCATTGACCGCAGCCCGATCGGCGTCGCCGTCACCCCAGGCGATCCAGGTTCCCTCCATCTGCTTCATCACGGGATCGAGTCCGGCAGTCAACCCCCCAGCAGGACTGTTGACCGTAACTGCGCCGTCGGGTCCTTCCTTGCGATGGCGGTACGGTTGTCTGTTCGAGACGACGATGAGGTCGTCTACCAGTGGCGTAGCGTCCTCCTGTTCGGCCGGTCGCTCTTGGTCCATCCCAGACCGGAGACGTTCTCTGTCGGTTCCCACCGATCCGACTGAGGACGAGTCGTTGTTCATCGCACTTTTTTATACTCTTTCGTGAAGAATAGGCCCGCGGCTTGCGTCTGCACTCCCATCGTAATCCCGCTATCGCTCCCTCCCCCGCCCATACCAGGCGACCAATTTCCCGTTTTACAACCCGTGCCGTTGTCTGTGGGCCGGCGGCGTATCCGGTATGATGGGTGAGGGTGACGATTCAGGCTGCGCCGGACGGAGTGACGATCTGACGAGTGGAAGAACTGTATCGGAGGGTACGTCACCGTTCCTCTCGATAGAGGGTCGAATCGACGCTGGAGAGGTCGTCGTAGAATCAAGTACGGCGTCGACCAGTTCGTCAACGAGCGCGTGTTCCGCTGTTGGAGTCGCAACGAGGTATTACGTAACCGAGCCGTCGGGGGCTTGTCGACAATCGCGTATTCACAGCCGGTCGGTGATGGTACAACGAATACGAGGTGGACCTCGTCGGCTGCACAGTAGACGGCATGCTGGCGCCGGCGAGGTAAGATCACGAACGTATCCCTCGACTACAGCGCGCTCACGTCGCTTGAGACCCAACGCAGACGAGATCCGCGGTCGCCGGATACGGGTGGCGAGTGAACAGCGGAGCACGGACTCGTCACGCGAAACGGTGCCACTCAACCAGTTCGTGATGCAGTGTCTGATCGTGACGATGTAAAACAGTTTGATCTCGGTGATGTAGCTTCCCACGTCTAATTGCCGACGACCTGATGAAGGAAGAGTTCTCTTGGACTCTGGTTTAAGTATACCAGGTCATAAGAGATAGCGACATCGTTCACCTCTAGCGAGCCTATCCGAATCTGACGTCGGTCCCCTCGTAGATGATCTGACGGAAAGCACGACGCTACGTAGTCCGATCCCGACGTACTTGCTGGGCGGCAGATCCAGGGGAATACTCTGGAACGAGTTCAGAGAGTATTCCGAGGCCAATTCGGCTGAAGCGGCCGACGTACTCTCCTATCTATTTCACGAGGAGACTGATCTCACGCTTCGGCTCGACCGGTTTATGCGATTTCACTCGGCTCTTGACACAACAGACGGCCCACGTCTGTCTCTGGCGACCGTCTTGCTGACGTTCGTCTACCCTCGCGAGTACGTCTTCTATAAGTATAGCCTCATGAGTGGATTCTTCGGTACGTATGCCGATTGTAACGTTCGAACCGGATACAATCCCAATCAGTACTGGAAGCCCAATCTCGCCTGTAAAAACCAGGTTCTGGCCGAATTACGAAGTGGGCTAAACGATAAGGCCCCGACGCTTCTGGACGTCTATACCCTGCTCTACGTGTGGAATAGTCATAATAACGACTGATGTCCGGATTGCTCGGATAGACAACGTTCTCTTTACGACCTGTGATCTCGAGCGGCAGAGTAGTAGTCGAGGAGTTTTATATCAGTGCGTGTATGTTCTTTGCGGTGAGTCCATGAACACGGTCCAATCGGTCGAGACGAGACACTGCGACGCGGGATGGCGCAACTACCACTTCGTTCGCGTGACCACCGACGACGGCATCGTGGGCTGGAGCGAGTTCGATGAAAACTTGGGGGCTACGGGCATCACCCCAGTCGTTGAGGACATGGCCGAGACGGTTGTCGGCGAACCCGTTATGGCCGTCGAACGCGTCCGGTCGAAGCTCGTCCCCCGAGTGCGCCAATCCTACACTGGGGTCGGGGCGATGGCTATCGGAGCCATCGAAAACGCCCTCCTCGACGCGAAGGCTAAGACACTGGGCGTGCCCTGTGTGGACCTCCTCGGAGGAGCGGTCCGCGAAGAGATACCCGTCTACTGGTCTCACTGCGGCAGCTACCGAATCAGCCGCCCGCAGTACTACGATCCGATCGAGAGCTTGGACGATGTAGTCGCCCTCGGCGAGGAAGTCCGTGACAGTCAGTTCGACGCGCTGAAGACGAATATCTTCGACTTCAGTGGCGACGAACCCCATGGTTGGGCTCCGGGTTTCGGCGAGCCGCTACACCCCTCGCTGACAATCGAGGACGACCAACTGGAGGCCCAGCGGGAGTATCTCGAGGCCCTCCGGGAGGGCACTGGACCCGACATAGATATCCTCCTTGACCTGAACTACAACCTGAAGCCGGAGGGGTATACCCGCATGGTGCGAGCGTTGTCCGACTTCGATCTGTTCTGGGTCGAGATAGACTCTCCCAGTGCGGAAGCGCTGGCAGACGTTCGACGCGAGAGCCCCCACCCCATCGCCTCATGCGAAGCCGTCGTCCCCCACGAGTCGTTCGTCCCCTTCTTGAACGAGCGAGCAATGGACGTGGTCATCATCGACGCGCTCTGGAACGGCGTCCAGCAGGCCACGAAGATCGCATCCATGGTCGATGCCCACCAGTTCCACGTCGCCCCGCACAACTACTACGGTCACTTGGGAACGTTCATGAACGCCCACTGGGCGGCCGCAGTACCGAACCTACGGATTATGGAGACCGACATCGACCGACTTCCCTGGGACGACGAACTGTTCACGACCGCCCCGGAGTACCAGGACGGGAAACTCCAGTTATCCAGAGAGCCTGGCTGGGGCTGTGAACCCGACGAGGACGCGCTTGAGGGGTATCCGGTCAGTTCCTAATAGCAGAGGCGTCGGGGGAGATGGTTTGCACAGTAGATTCAGGCAATCGGTTCGATGAGGATGTGCTCTTGGGTGAGTCGTGGCCGTTCATTGTTCCGGTCAACCGCTGGTCGTTGGTGGAGAGAGAGGTGGCTATGGCAAACGTCGTCCGGACACGGTCACAGTCGAACGATCGCTCCGGTGTGACCGCCAGCGTCCGGAGAGCAAGTTCGTACCCATTGCCACTCCGGGGATCACACTCGCTTGCACTTCGGTCCCTGCGTCGTAGGCGATGGGAGCGTTGAGCGTTACGGCGCAGGAGTCGCCGACAGCCCTCGTGGACCACCCGGCGTTTCAGGCGGGAATGCTCCTGTCCGGGCCGTGGGGTCCGGTCAACGCCGTCCCGTCTTCGTTCCCGTGGCGGCACTCCGACCCTCGTATCCAGAGACGTCGTCACACACGCCAGTCGTCGCCTCCAGAAGGTGGTCTGATGCGTTTCGAACGTGGGGTGAACACCTGTCCTGCTCGCTGCAATAGGTGCTGCACGCTCTCCTGCAAACCCCCGTGTTTTGGCTCCTCGTGGACCACACACCCGGGCCTTCCAGGCACTGTTCGGCATCGACAGGGACGACTACCGGTCCGCGTCGCCCGAAACACGCCACCGAGTCGACGCATTGCTCGACACGCTGGTCCCCGTCGACCCGTGAAACGCGGGCATCGTCAACGACGAACGGGTGACTGGATTCCGGACGCCGGATTCCAGCCGTACGGGACCGGTGGTCATCTCGTGTTCGACCACGGGGACAGATCAGGCGGGCTGTCACCGACTTCGTGACGTCAGCATAGCGGTGACGTTACTTGAGCCAGATAGATAGCCCGATGGGTGATTGTCGGAGGAGGCACGAAGCGTAGACGTCATTGTATTGCGGACATTTCGAGGCTAACGAAGGATGAGTACGCCCGATGGCACGGGAGCGACTGAGGCGGCTGTCCCGACGTTACGTCGAAACCTCGGTCTGTTCGAGGTGGCCGTCTATGGCGTCGGGCTCATCCTCGGCGCCGGTATCTACGCAGTGCTCGGCGAGGCCGCGGGCGTGGCGGGCGAAGCGTTACCTCTCTCGTTCGTCGTCGCCGCGGTCGTCGCCTCGTTCACCGGGTTGAGCTACGCGGAACTCGCCTCGCGGTTTCCGAAAGGAGAAGGCGACTACGTCTACGTCCGCGAAGCGTTCGGGAGCAAGCGGCTCGCGGAGGTGGTCGCGTTCATGCGCGTGTTCGTCGGCGCCGTCTCGGCGGCCGCCGTGGCGCTCGCGTTCGCCGGCTACCTCGGGATGTTCGTCCGCGGCCCCACCGTCCCGGTGGCCGTGGGACTGGTCGTCCTCGCCTCCGCCGTCAACTTCTGGGGGATAGACGTCTCCGCGAAGCTCAACCTGCTGTTCACCGTCGCGGAGGTCGCGGGACTCGCGATCGTGATCTGGTTCGGTCGGAGGGCGTGGGGGACCGTGGCGGTCTTCGAGGCACCGTTCGGAGCCCCCGGTGTCGTCGAGGGTGCGTTTCTCGCGTTCTTCGCGTACCTCGGCTTCGGGTCCATCGTCAACGTGGCCGAGGAGACCGAGAACCCGACGCGGACCGTCCCGCGAGCCATTCTCATCGCCATCGGGGTCACGACGGTGTTCTACGTCCTCGTCGCGCTGTCCGCGGTCGGCGTGGTCGACTGGCAGACGCTCGGTGACTCGGCCTCGCCACTGGCCCTGGTCGCACGGGCCGCCGGCGGGGAGACGGCAGCAGCACTCGTCGGGGCGATCGCACTCACGTCGACGGCCAACACGGTCCTGATACTGCTCGTCTCGACCTCGCGGCTGGTGTACGGCGTCTCGAAATCGGAGTACCGGTCCTTCCCGCGCTCTTCGCCCAGATTCACACGGATCGCCGGACGCCCTATCTCGCCATCGCTCTCACCGGTGGCGTCACGGTCCCGTTCACGCTGCTCCGGGATCTCGGACAGGTGGCCGGGCTCGCTAACGGCGGCCTCCTCGTCGTGTTCGTCCTCGTCAACAGCGCGCTCCTGAAACTGCGGTTCGACGCACCGGACGCTCGCGCCGGCTTCACGGCCCCATTGACGGTTGGGCGCCTCTCGATAACGGCTCTCGCCGGGCTTTGCTCCTCGCTGGGATTGCTGGTGTTCTACGTGTACGGCTTCGTGTAGAACACCCGGTGACCGAACGACGAGTGCCAGGTGAACTGGGGATATCACACGAAGTACGTCGTTCTCACCGGCCGAGAACGGTCTCTTCGATTAACGATTTCGGAACGCGTACTAGGATACGTGAACAGCAATGTCTTCCACCACCCCTTCTCCGCTCCGTCGCTGGCGAGTTGACCTGACGGGAATCAGGGAAGCGTCGTGGCTCGTCATCGCCGCCGTCGTCCTCCTGGCAGCCGGATATCCGGTTCTGATCTGGTCTAACCGCGAGTTCGTCCTCACCGTTACCCGGCCAATCGTCACTGTGACTGGCGGCTTCGTACAGCCCACGTTACTCCTGTACCTGCCGGTTCTGCTGCTCGTGATCGGCGGAGTGATGCTCTGGGCCGCCCGTCTCCGGCTCCGTGATCTGAGCCTTCGCCGCGGGGACCTCAGGGCGGGCGTGGTCGTGACGGTCGGCGTGTGGCTGCTCATGCAGGTCGTCGGCGTCGCCGTCCTCCTCTGGATTGGCGAGCCGGTCCAGCTCAACGGGACCTGGGTGACGGGAGGCGCGCTGGCGACGATCGGCGCACTCGTCGCCCAGCTGTTCGGGAACGCCCTCTACGAGGAAGTGGTCTTCCGAGCGTTCCTCCTCAACCAGTTCCGTCACAAGCTCCAACGGCGACTCACGACCGCCCCGCGGTTGTCGATACTCCTCGCACTCGTCGCCTCACAGGGGGTGTTCGCGCTCATCCACGTGCCGAACCGGCTCGTTGGCGAGGGACTCACGCTGGGGCAACTCGGCCCGACACTCCTCCTGCTATTCGTCTGGGGGACACTGCTGGCAGTCGTCTACTACCGGACAGGAAACCTGTTCGTGACAATCGGTATCCACGCGTTCATGAACACACCAACGATGCTCGTCGGGGCGTCCGACGCCGGCATCCTCACGGCGGTCGCACTCGGGGCCCTAATCGCGGTCGTCTGGCCACGACTCGACCGATTCACCGATGGCACCCGGTCACGCGATGTCGACGACTCGCACCGGCACCCAAGCAATTGAGCTCCGTCGTCACGTTTGGTGGGGAGAGAGGAGCGGGCTGTCGATCGCATCCGTGATTCCGACCGCGGAGTTCGACTCGGCCCCGGTGCGTACCTGTTCTAAGTACGTGGCTCCGTGTATTCGCCGAGCTGAGTGCACTCAGCAGGGGTCGGGTTCGTCGGGCGACCACTCGCACGCGTCGCCCGTCGTCAGACCGTTGTCGTCCACGTACGCCGAGAGACACGCGTGGTTACAGAAGTACGTCGGCGACCCGCAGTCGTCGTTGCAGTCGCGGACACAGATCGGGTCGTGGTCGAAGATGCGCGACCCGCAGTACGCACAGGCCTCGTCGGCGTCGGGAACTTCGACGGTCGTGGACATACCTGCGCTACGGGCACGAGCTAAAAACGCATTTCGCCAGTCGAACAGCTAGCGCTCCGATTCCCGGCTGTCTCCGGTACGCGTGTAGGGTAGTGACCCTGAAATTCGATCGCCCCGATCATCGGTTCGCCCCCGCACCGGGGACAGACCTCCGTCTCGTCTTGTTCCATACTGTGGCGGTGACAGCTGAGGCCGCAGTGCTCGCAGACGAACACCTCGTCGTCTTCACACTGGGTGGCACGGTGGATGTGAATCAACACAGGAGAACGTTCGAGAACGTGTATAGGGTGTTCTAATCGTCTTTCAGGAATAGAATCGTTCATCTCCACCGAATCTGTCGGGAGAGTGGGTTGGCACGCCCCGAACTGCTGGAACCGGTGAGAGCCGAGAACGGTGACCCGGCCCACTCTAGAATGGTAACCACAACTGCAGAATGTTCTCCTCCCCAACTAAGTCGTGTAGCGATTCATCGAGCGGCGGACGATAGCGCACAGCCTCTAATGAGATCAGCTACCCGTGGACTATGCCACTCCAAGGACCCCCCACACAGCCGAACACGCGCTCGCACCGGTTCGGTACGTGATGAAACCGATCCTGTCGGACCCGCTCGTGATGGGTGTCTGGGCGCTGTTCGTCTTCGCGTCCGTCGGCACCCTCTCTGGTGGGACATCCGCGAGCGGAATCGGGCGTTGCCGTCGCTGATGAAAGGCGTCCGGACGCTCGTCGTACTGTATCCCGGCCCGTTCGGTCTCACCGTCTACTGGTACTCTGGCCGCCCCCAGATCCGCACCGACTCGGTGTGACTTCCGCTCGACCGCCCACTGTTACTCCGGCAGTGGCGCCGGCGAAGTTCTTGGGTTCGCGCTCCTCGCGGGCCTGCTCGCACTCCAGAGTGTGCTGTCGTCACCGTCGGGACGTTCGCGCTCGCGTATCTGTTCGGCTACGCCCTCACCGTCGGTCCACTGATGCAGAAGGGCGTCGGATTCGGCGAGACGATGCCCGACGCCCTCTACAGCGAGACGCCGAGCATCACAATCATGGAGATCGCTGCTATCGGGACAGACCTACTGATAGCCAGTCAGGCCCGCACCGGCGATCTCCTGTTCTGGGGGACGCTGACGTTCTCACTGTCCGTTGGGCTCGTTTGCGCGTTCCCGGTCAACGCCGTTTTGGTCCCCTTCGGCGTCAAGGAAGGTGTGGAGAATCCGGCCGAGAGGAGACAGAGCGGCCGACAGGCACAGGCCGCCGACTATCGCACCTCACAACAATGATTCAGCCGCCACCATCGTCGACGATGAACTCGCCGCAGGCACCTACGCAGTTTGATCCGGCTTCGGAGGGAACGACAGACCAGTGAACTATCTTTACTTCGGCTTGGGCGTGAGTCTGCTCGTCGTGGCTGCGCTCGACCTCCTGTGGACGACCCTTTGGGTCGAGGGCGGGGCGGGGCCCCTCACCGCACGCCTGATGAGGGGGACGTGGAAGCTGCTACGACGCTTCGGGACATACAGCCCCCGCATCCGGACGCTCGCCGGTCCACTCGTTCTCGTCCTCGGGCTCGGGATGTGGATCGCCTTGCTCTGGGGCGGGTGGATGTTCGTCTTCGGGAGTGCCGGCAACGCTCTGAGAGACACCGTCGACGCGGGCCCCATCTCCTGGGTCGAGCGCTTCTACTTCGTAGGGTACTCGATGTTCACGATGGGAAACGGCGATTTCGCGCCCCAGGATGGTCTCTGGCAGGTGTTGACTGCACTGATGACCGCGAGCGGAATGCTGCTGGTAACCCTGAGTATCACCTACGTCCTCTCAGTCCTCGATGCAGTCACGCAGAAACGCTCGTTTGCACAGAACGTGAGTGGACTCGGACCGGATGGCGAATCCATCGTCGCTACCGCTTGGAACGATGACGGATTCGACGACATCGCGCTCCCACTCAACAGTATCACCACTGCGCTGAACGATCTGACGGCCAATCACAAGGCCTACCCCATCCTGCACTACTTCTACACCGACGACCGCGAGGCCGCCGCCGTGCTGAGCGTCGCCAGTCTTGACGACGCCTTGACCCTCTGGCAGCGAGCGACGCCTGAGGAGAACAGGCCCGGCAACTCCGTCCTTGAAAACGCGCGCTCAAGCGTCCAGAACTACCTCAACACGGTCGGCACGTTCTCGACACCGGCAGACGAGTCGCCGCCCTCGCCCGACCTCACCGCCCTCCGTGAGGCCGGTGTCCCGACCGTATCCGACCAGGTGTTTGAGGACGCGCTCGACGAACTGGAAACTCGACGTCGGACCATGTACGGGGTAATCCGGGCGGACGCGCGCCAGTGGCCGGGGGCGTGGGAGGAGTAGTACCGAGTGACTTCAGACGGGCGCTCGTACTCGAGCCAACCAGTTTCTCGGTGAGGGTTGAACGCCCCACTCTCGAGCATGGTCGAGACACCGAACTTCGCTTCGTGGCTACACCAAGAGCGTACGACGGGTTGCACCTGACTTCTCGGTGGCGGGTGTTCGACCGCTGGGTTCTGTATCGTCCGTGAACTTCTTCCAGTGTTCGCCCCAGACGGCGAAGCCGAGTCCGGTCGTACGAGCAACGCTGACCGTCGTCTGAGCCGAATCCCGCCCCTGAGTTGTTCGGCGTGGCTCACGACACGCGCCATCCCGGCATCGAGATGGTACTGGTTGTGACAGTGGAACAACTACCGGCCCGGGTTGTCCGCGTGGAAGTCTAGCGTTACTGCCCTCTGTGTCAGGGGACGATGACCGTGTCTCTGCGTTGCCGACCCGGAAAAGTGGCCGTGAAGGTGCATCGGATGGACGACTCTGGTTGGTCATCCGAATCCGGACGTGTTCTCCGGTCGAATCTGGAGCGGGTCGGCGTCGGGATACGCCTGTCCATCGATCGACTACGTGTCGGTCTGACCTCCACCAGGGGAGAGCGGTCTCCGTCCTCTAGGCGGCACAGTTGTTCGGCCCGAGTTCGAGTTCCGTCGCCTCTCCCTCGTCGGTGACAGTCTCTCTACCGGTGTTGATGGCGATGACCCGCTCGTAGTTCGGGGGCTTCTCCGGGGCGTTCTTGACCAACTGCTCGACGAACGCGTCGCGGTCGAGTCCGAGAAGGTCGAGTTCCTCGCGCAGGTCGCCGAGTCGGGCTTCGAGGGGGTCGCCCGGTGAGCCGTTCTCGTAGCGCCCGTCACTGGTGACGGTGAGGTGACCCGGCAGTATCTTCGTATCGTCCGGTAAGCCGAGGACGGTCTCGTGGAGTGAATCGTACAGTAGTTCGGCCCCACCAGCGGCGTCGTCCTCGCCGAACTGGAGTTCCGTCCGCCCGACGGAGTCGACGAACAACGTATCACCCGTCAACAGGAGTTCGCCGTCGACGAGGTAGTTCATCATCTCCGAAGTGTGCCCCGGCGTGTGGAGCGCCTCGATCTCGATGCTACCGATTTCGACGACGTCGCCGTCCGATAGCGGGTCGTATTCGTACTCGACACCACGTTCACTGGCACCGTCGCCGAGGTGATAGGGGACGCCAATCTCGTCGGCGAGCGTCGGAGACCCGGAGATGTGGTCGGCGTGGACGTGTGTGTCGAGGACGCGTGCAATCGCGAGTCCGGCGTCTTGTGCGGCGACTTTAAACTGGTCGGTCTGTCTGGTCGCATCGACCACGACCGCTTCTTCTGCCTCGCTCGAGCCGACGACGTAGCCGAGACAGCCCTTCGCCCGGCGCTGGACCTGCCGAACAACGAGGTCGTCGCTGGACGTCTCGATAGGGACGACCTCGTAAAGCTTGCTCCACTCTTCCATCCCGCCGGTGACGACTGAAACGTCGTCGTAACCGTGTTCGTCGAGGTCGAACGCGAACGGTGTCGACGTCAGGCCCTTGCCACAGATAGCAACGACCGGCCGGCCATCGACTAGCGCGTTCACCTCGTTCAGTTGGCCCTCGCTCAATCCCTCGTCAGGGTCGTAGGGGACGTTCTCCGCGTCACGGACGTGCCAGGCGTCGAAGCTGTCTTCGGGACGCGTGTCGATGAGTGTGAACTGTTCGTCAGAGTCGATCTTGTCCGCCAGTTGTTCCGCAGTGATGTTTTTGACCATCGTATCTCACCCGTGTCGTGTCTGGTTTGTCGTTCGTTGGATCTGTCGCGTGCGCCGACGCTCTCTAGCGCTTTCGGTTACGCCCTTCTTCGGGGAAAACGTTCCCACTGGGAATCATCGACGTCTCGCAGTAGGCCTCACCGCCCTGATAGTCGACGCCCGGTTGGATGAAGGGATACGGCCCGTCGGCGGGCGTGTTCTGGGCTCGACCACCGTCGTCTGCGGTCTCGACTAGCCCCGTCACCTCGTAGTCGACGGGTGAGTGTTCTCCGAGGTACTCGACGATGACGTCGACCGGAATCGTCCCGTCGTCGACCTCAACGTCCTGGAACGGGAACCCGCAGTTACCGAGGTCGCGCTCCGGGTCGCCAGGACGGCGGAACGTCGCCACCGAGTACGTCTCTTCCGAATCGACCGGTTCGCCGTCGATTCGCATCTCGACGAGGCGACGGCCGCGCTTGGCGGTCGGGTCGACCGTTACCTCGACGTTCGAGGAGAAGTTCCGGACGCGGCCGTCCTCCTGGTCGTAGGGGTATGGCGTGAAGTTGTCCTCGAGAAACTCCTCCATGTGGCTCGTGAGTTGCTGGCCGTACGCGACGCCGCGGGCGACGGGCGTCGCCATCGGGAAGAACGTGTATAACTGGTCGAGCGTGACGTCACCCGGAGGTATCGCGGTCCCGTACCGGAACCCGTGTGAGACGGCCAGGTCGGTACCGAAGTGGGCCTGCAGTGCGTCGTTGAACAGCGTGTTCCAGGCACTTTCGAGGAACGACTGCCGGTAGAGCGGTGTTTCCGTCCGCCCAACGACCGTATCTAGGGGACGACCGAGCGTGCCGGCTCCGCGCTCGAAGTCTGGGTTTTCTTCGAAGAACGGCGCACGCACCGACTCGACGGTCTCCTGTGCATCGGCGTCCGGGTCCGGCGTGTACTCGCCGTCTTCGGTGAGGCAGTAGAGGTGGTGTCTGAACTGCACCTCCCCGTCTCGAACGCGGAGGTCGACGCGGCCGAGCGCTTCACCCATGCCGGACTCGACGACCACTGTCTCGGTCTCCTCGACGACGATGGGGTCGTACGTGTACTCGTGGGTGTGGGCGCTGAACATCACGTCGATATTCGTACAGTCCTTCGCAGCCTGGACCATCCACGGCAGGCCGATTTCGGTGACCGCCACGACGACATCAGCGCCGTCCTCGCGGGCGGCGTGGCCGGCCTCTTCGAGGAGTGCGGGGTGTTTCCCGAACCGGTACTTCCCCTCGTAGAACGCGGGGGCCATCCGGTCGACGTAGACGTTCGTCATCCCGACGACGCCTACCGAGAGGCTACCGACGTCGAGAAGCCGGTACGGGTCGTACAGCAACTCCTCCGTCTCCCAGTCGAATAGATTGGTCGCGAGGACGGGCGCGTCGAGTGCGGCCATCAGGTCGCGGAAGTTCCCGTCTTCGGCGGCCTCGTTTGAGTAGTCCCAGTTACCCGGGACGTAGACGTCCGGGATGACGTGTTCGTTGATCGGTTCGAGCATCGCTTGCCCATCTGTGTACGTCGTTACGGCGGAGCCGTGGAACGTATCACCGCTCATCAGCGTACACACGTCATAGTCGTCCCGGAGTTCGGCGAGCTTCGCCGCGAGTACTGGCACGCCGCCGGCCCGCTCGATAGTGTGGTCCGCGTCTCCGAACTCCATGTCCGGCCTCGACGTCTCGTTGTCGTAGTATATCTGGTGTCTGGGCACCAACTGCCCGTGGAGGTCACTGACGTGCGTGAATACGAGATCCGGCTCTCTCCCCTCATCCTCGACAACGCTCCCGTCGAGCCGTCGCCACTCCCCAGCCGCCGTCTGTACGCCGTTCATAGTAACGGTGAACTCGTACGATTACTCGACACTCAAGTGTTGTGGGTGATAGTCGAAACTCCGCACAAGGACTGACTGCTGCAATCGCGGACGATTGAACGAATATTCCGATTATTGCCCCGATAATGGATTAGAATACGAATTATCCTACCAGAATAATATATTACAAATCTAAGCGCCGGTTCGCCAACTGCAGCGAAGCAACAACTGCAATATACTGGTACACCGTACTACGAGTCGGATAATGCATCTGAGTGGTCGTGAAGGAGAGTCGAACTGATGACGAGTAACTGGATAACGACCGGCCTCTCTGCGGTCGTCATCCTGGTCGCGTCTGTTGTTCACGGTATCGCAGGCTTCGGCTTCGCACAGGTGTCGATGGGCCTGATGCCGCTGTTTCGGTCGCCTTCGAGTGCCTCTATCATCTTCACGGCGACAGCGGTCGTAAGCAACGCCCGCGTCTGGTGGAGCGTCCGCGACGCGTTCGACTGGCGTAAGTGGGTCGTTCCTGTCGGCGGACTCGTCGTCGGCATGCCGCTCGGCATCTACGTGTTCAGCCAGTTCAACGAGGCACAGATGCGCGTCGCCATCGGAACCGTCCTCGTGTTAGCGGTCATCATCGTCGGGGCGACCCAGCAACTCGACGTGGTCACCGACTGGATCGAAGCACGGGACTACCGACCGGGGAAGGTCGTCGGCGCGACGGCCGGTCTCCTCGCCGGAATTTTCGGCGGTGCCGTCGCGGTCCCCGGTCCGCCGATGATCGTCTACGGTGCGTTCATGTCCGCCAGCGGGTTCTGGAGCGACGAAGAGATGAAGGCGACGTTCACCGCCTTCTTCGGGGCGCTGATGCTGTATCGACTGGGAAGCCTCACGTACACGGGGGCGGTCACGACGCCGCTAATGTTCGAAGCTGTAGTCGCGGTCCCTATGGTGTTTCTTGGCGCCTGGGTTGGCGTCTACATCTTCGACAACATCCCCGAACGTATCTTCCAATGGGTCGTGCTTGGACTGCTGACTGTGAACGCATTCGTGTTGCTCTTCACAGCAATCCCTGAGCTCTGACGCAGTTCTGCTATTTTGATTCGTTCCGGTTCCAGCACGTTCTCTCGGGAACTCTGCTGCCACACTCTATAGTGAGTGGTATCCGTGGCTCGATACTGGATTGAGCGCTTTTTAGGGCTGAATACGGCGTCCACGCTCCGACAGCTCTCGGCGAATTTCGGGCTGTAGCGCGGGTCTGTCGGTGGTCGGCGTCATGACGCTCACCCTCCTCGGCGCATTCCTCACAGGCACCGGCGCAGGCTGCGGCCAGGTGGGCGCTGTCGTTGAAGTTGTGGGCCGTGAAGCGCGCGTGCAATGCGGAATATCGGCGGCATCGCGTCAGAGGAAGGGCCACCACGACGGTAGGTAGTTCGGCTGCGGACCACCGGTCGGACTGTCGTATCGGGAATCCGTCGGCCATCGTCGTGGACCGACTAAAAATATCGACGTCGGATGTGTACTGCGCTGGGTGGCTCAGGCCATGGAGCGGCAGGACTCCGCGCACTGGCGGAGCGGCTCGACACAGGCCTGACAGTGGTCGTGGTCGTGCTGTTCACACTCATCGGCGCAGGACTCACACACGTCTGCGCACGTCTCCGCGATGTCGCCGTTGAATTGCGAGCCCGATGCACAGAGCTGAGCGCACGTCGACGCGACCGTGACTACGTCGCGGCAGAGCCGGAGGCACTCCGCCATCTCCTCGCCCTTACCGATGCACTCGTCAGCGCAGTGGGCGCAGGCCTTCACGGCTTCGTGACAGTTGTCGATACACTCGCGGGTCGAATCGTCGAGCAACTCGTTGATTTGAGCCATCGCGTTCGGTACTACGACCGACTCCTTTTCGTGAGTTGTGGCTACCGATCCAAGCGAGGAACGAGCGATTCTGTCCTGTCCGCTCAGGGGCCCGAAAAGGCAGATATTGGTCATCTGGTGCGTAGAGGAATCAGCGTATGACCTCACGTCGGAGCGAATTGGCGCTCCAGTCGTTTCACAATCCGAAGTAGCAGGCTGAGCAATCCGTGGTTTGTAACAGCGGACACGGCCCCGATTCAGACGAACGCGTCTATTCGTCGGCTGCCTGTTTCGGGGATTCGTACTGCTCGACGAGTTTCTCCGCGCACGACGAGCGACGGACGTGATACGCGTCTCCGGACTCCACCTCCACTTTTGACCATCTCCCCAGTTCGGTTTTCCAGAGACCGGAAGCCGATTCCTCGACCGAACACGCTCACGCCGCTGAATGACATCCCAGTACGTTTCTTGTCAGTGGCTCACCGATTTTGGAGTTGGGTGCTCGAATTCGCTGATACACGTCGGTCAGACGTGCCGACGATAGGCGTCCACGAGGGCGGGTACACCGAGTGGAAACGAGAGAACTCCGAACGTCGCCAGTGCGTGTTTCGCGTACGACGACTCTCGATAGGCTAGGTACGTGGCACCCACACCGACGACTGTCGCTGCGTACGCAAGGTTGCTCCAAAACGGATCGTACGTCGAGCAGTAGCCCCAGCAGACGAGCGTGTAGGAAGGGGCGTTCCACGTCGGTGGCCGGAGTTTGGGCCAGAAGAACCGACAGTAGGTGGTGAGCGCGAGCATCACCGTCACGGGGAGCGCTGCGAGCCACGTACTCGGCCGAAGCGAGAGCCGTGACCCGCAACAGTGGTAGGCGTGCAACAGCACGAGCGGGAGCGTAAAGACGATCGCCCACAGGCCTACGGTGTAGGTGACCGGCCAGTGTTCGATTCGGGGTTGCGTGTAGGCGATTCTGAGAGAGTCGGGAAGAGTCGCCCATGGGAATGACGGATCGGGGACCGGATTCGTGAGAAAGGACAGTCCCATAAGGACGATTCCCGTGATGAGCGCGTACACGCACCAGGTCGTTATCCGTACGAGTGCTGCTGGTAACCCGTGTTGAGGACCTGTTTCACCACGGCTATTGTCCGTGGTAACGGGCAGGAGGGAGTCCGTTCTCATAGCATCCACTACGACGGTAGGGTTGATTGCAGTTGTTCTTTCGAGTCGAAACGGGTCTACCTTTGAGCGTCCGTCCGATTCGTACCCCATCCCGCTCACGAAGAGGATGTTTCGCTTGCCGATTCAGTAGTGGTCGGGGTTTCAACTACCGAGATGCGGGTTGACCACTCGTCAGAGCCCCAGTCCAGACGAACCGCCGCTTCGTCGCTATTTCCTACAATTTCGGTCGACGCAGTGACATCGCGGTGTGCCCCGCTGTCGAGTGTTGCGGTCACTGTATGATATCCCGAGACGAAGTTCCCGTTGAGGCTGGCACCGAAGGTTCCACGTCCTTCACCGGTGTTCGCAAGGACGAACCGAACCGTCGCAGTCCCACGTTCTCCGGCCTGAATCTCGGAGGGAGAGGCGGATACATCCGAGACCTCGAACGCAGGTGGGCTGTTCAGACGACGGACTGTCGATTCCGAGAGTGAGCAAAGCTCTGTCTGCTCGAACACGACTCGTCCCTGGTCGAACGTCTGGGTTTTCGGGACGGCAAACGCGAGATCGACGGTATCGTGTTCCCGTGGGACAGGCTGGCGTTCAGCCAGCGGAACGGTCCCCCCGTCGAGTGTGAGCGCCAGTCGATTTCGGAGCGCGTCCCCCGATTTCGAGGTTGTCAGCCGGACGACAACGTACTGGATGTGGGCCTGGCGATGAACGTGGGGATGGACACCCGCGAGTGGAGAGAGTACGAAGTCGACGACGTCTACGGACGCGACACTCGTTTCGTTGTCGTCATGAGGCGTCCTGGTGTTCGTCCCGCCAGTAGTCGGTGACCGTAGTGAGGTGTTCGTCGATGGGTCTGACGACCTGGGCTGGGACAGACAGCCTGCGAGTCCGACGAGTGCGATGGGACTCGATCTCAACATACGTCGGCGGGAGAGCTTTGAGGAGGGCATATACCCGTTTTTTGGTCGTCCGGTATAGGCCTCGTGGTAAGAACGGGGCCACATGAACGTATCCCGCCTCGCGTTCAGTACCCACGACACCACGGTTCCAAGCGATGTGGAGTTGCAGTGACGAATGCTACTGCGTCTGATTCTGCTGCAAGTCGTCACTCGGATAGACACGATACGTCCGTCCCTGCCGCTCGCGATACAACAGGCCGCGCTTCTCGAGGGCACTCACCGTCTGGCTCACCTTGCTCTTCGAGAAATCCGAGCGATCCCGTAGTTCGACCTGTGTGATGCCGGGCGAGGAGAGGACGGGTTCGAGAATTCGGCGTTCGTCGTCCGGCAGGAGGTCGAGAACACGGGCTCGAGGCTGTTCTTCTGGATTGATTGCGCCATCCGATTGGGCGTGACGCTGCAGCGAGCCGTCGACCTCCTCGCTGGCCGTGCTCGATGACTCGTTCAGCTCCGGTTGGGCACTCGCATCAGTTACCGAGAGATCGTCACGGACGGTGAGATAGAGACCCCCGACGACCGCGGCGACGAACAGTGTCCCGAGGACGTACCAGAGCGGATTAGTCCCGTGGACTGCTCCCATCGACGTCCCCATCATCGAGCCCATCTGCTCGAAGGCTCGCTGCTGCTGGTACGCCTGCCAGCTGAGCGCACCGCCGACGAGGAGGATGGCAGTAACGAGAAGTCCGACGACTGTGTCGGCCCGGCGTCGATTCATTCTCCCCACCTCACTCTGGCTTGCTTGGTCATACCCGCTTGTTGGCGAGACAGCGCTGTACCAGTTGTGATTATTCGGGGCAAGACTCCGTTCACCCCCGCCACGCGAACGGGGACCGACCCACGGCGTTCAGTGATGCTCATGACTTTGCGAAGCTTCCGCCCCTGACACCTGCGGGTGGTGCTGTGCAAACGCAGCGGGACTGTTCGCGAACGATCGCTCGCACCGCTTCGAACAGAAGTAGTACGTCTCGCCGTCGTAATGCTCCTGCTCGGCGTGTTCGGAGCCACCGGCGTCTACGAGGGTGGGGTCGAGATGATGCAGCAGTGGCACACGTTCTTCCAGCCGACGGTCGTCGGGACTGTGGCTGGCGTGAATCGAGGCGGCCGTCATCAGCGTCGTCGTGTACCCCTTCGCGTGGCTGTACAACGTCTTCGTTCGGTGGGTGACGAATGGAGGTCTTCCAATGTACGGAACCGACAATGCCGAAATCGTCATCGATGCCACCCCTGCCGAGACTTGGGAGTACATGACCGATATAGTCCACTGGACGGGGTTCGAACCCCGAGGAACACTACGGACTCGAATACGACACGCCTGTTGATAACCGCCCGCGCGAGGGTGCGACGTTCCACCAGCGCGAAGAGGTCACCGGCATGTACGCCGACCTGCACGGTCGGTTCCCCCTACACCGAGTATCCCAACGTGGCGGCTGAACGGAGACAGCGTACTATCCTCTCCTTCGCGGCCTCGTCACCGTTCGAATCCCCGACGGCGGCACCATTCGGCTCGAAGGGACCGAGGCTGGAACCCGGATGTCACACGCCGTCGGGCTGGACTTCCCGAACAACCGTCGTGGTCGTTTCCTAAAGTGGGTGTTCGCGACCGTCCTCGACGCGAAGGCGAAGCTCTACGACCACACCGACAGGGAACTCGGATTCTTCAAAGAGCGGCTCGAATCCGAGGCTACCACGCCGACGTCGTAATTGACACTAACGGGTCGATCTCCCGATTGTGAACCGGAAGCTGCTCCACTGCCCGGTAGAGAAGCCGGTTCGCGACACCAGATCGGAGCAATCGGTAAATCCGTACCAGACCATCTCTACGCTATGGAGAATCACTCCGACCACGGGGGCCACGGTCCGCCTGAGGGGTACGGGCCCAGTGGACATGCTACGCTGGGCGGACTCTCGGTCGACGCAGATGGACTCCGCTTCGTCCCGACGGACACGCGCTTCACTCCCGGTGACCCGGTCGACTGGAGCTTCCAGATTGTCGCGTCGAATGGCGATGTCGTGGCCGAGTTCGACGAGGCGCACGGACAGCGTGGCCACCTGATCGTCGTCCGGCGCGACCTGACTCGATTCCAGCATCTCCATCCAACGCTTGCCGGCGATGGAACGTGGCGCGTCGAGGCGTTCACCCTCCCCGACCCCGGCGTCTACCGGGCGTTCGTTGACCTCGTCGTCGACGGGCGACCGACGACGCTCGGATTCGACCTCTTCGCCTCAGGGGAGATGGCGGTTGCGCCACGCCCAGATACGTCACAGCAGGATTCGACTGAAGGATACGACGTCGAACTCCTGGCTGACGAGGTTCTCGCTGGCGAGTCCGTTGAGTTAGCGTTCGAAATCAGGCGTGACGGCGAGGCCGTGTCCCGTCTGGATCCGTACTTGGGCGCACTCGGCCATCTCGTTGCACTCCGCGAGGGCGATCTCGCCTATCTGCACGTCCATCCCGAGGAGACGAGCCCCGACAGCGGACGAGTCGAATTCGGCGCGCAGTTCCCGACGCCCGGGAGATACCGGCTGTACCTCCAGTCGAAACCGGACGGGACACTCATCACAACACTGCACGATATTCGGATCGAACGCTGACCCGCTCCCGAACGACTCCGAACCGACGATCCCATAGAACCGCTCACTAAAACCACGTGCTCGATCGCAGGGCCGCTTCTATCGACTCCTAATTTTTCGACAGATTACCACTTTGCAGCTACTCGTGAATCCTCTTACAACCTGGCATCGCAAGAAGTACAGCTGGGGAGTACCATCGGGGCTTCACGGCACGGGGGAAGTCGCACACGGTGAGTGTCTGGTTCATCTTGGCACTTCGATTGGTGATGGGACTCGCGTTCTTCCAGAGTGGGCTGGATACAGTGCTCTCCGGAAGGTTCAGCGCGGGGGGCTATCTACGGGGGCGGTCCCGAACAAGGCCGGTCCGGCCGCGGACCCGTTCGTTGCGATGGGAACCACGCCGTGGTTCGTCGACTTCGTGAACGGCGCGGTCCCGTGGAGAGAGGTAGTCATCGGCCTCGGATTGCTAGTCGGTGCCTCGATTCGACTCGCGGCGTTCTGGGGCGCGCTCGTGATGAGTAGGCTGGTCGCGTCCTCATCTCAAACGCGTTCAGCGACCTCTTCGGCCACGTCAGCGTCAACGAACGAGATTACGCGATCGCCGGTCTGGATGATCGTTCCCCCGCGGGGCGTTCGGAGGGTACCCCCCCGAATGACCGCCCCGACGACGAATCCATCGGGCAGGTGCTGGGCCACGTCACTTAACGAGTCACCGGCGAGAACGCTCTCTCGATCGACGACTATCTCGAGCACCTCGGCGTTGTCGTGTTCGAGTACGGAGACCGACTCGGCGCGGTGTCGGTAGACGACTTCCAGTATCTCGCCGGCGATGATGTCCTCGGGGTGGACGACGAGGTCGGTCTCGCTCTCTTCGAACAGGTCGAGGAGGTCGGGACTGTCGACGGTGGTCGCGGTCCGCGCGGTCCCGAGTTCGTGGGAGAGTTGCATCATGAGGTAGTTGGTATCGTCGTCAAGTGCGCTCACAACGAAGTCGGCGTCAGGGAGACGGTCAATGCCGAAGTCTTCCAGGTTGGTGGCGTCGGCCTCGACGACCCTCGACTTCTGTAACCGCTCTGCGAGCCATTCCGCCCGTTCCGTGTCGTGTTCGACGAGGTGGACGGGGAGGTCACGTTCTTCAAACAGTTGGGCGACCTGATAGCCGAGGGTGTCGCCGCCGAGTACGAGGATGTCGTCGTTCGACGTGGGCGCCGGGCGGTCGGAGATATCTCGCCCGAATCGGGTGACTGCGGACGGACTCCCGATAACGACGAGCGAGTCGCCTGCTTCGATGACCGTCTCTCCCGTGGGGATGATGACCTCCTCGTCGCGGACGATAGCGGCGAACGTGAGCGACGGGTACTGGTCGGCCTCCGCAACGGTGCGCCCCGCTACCGGTGTGTCCTCACCGATGTGGATCTCGGCGGTTTCGGCCCGGTCGTCCGCGAACGTGTCGACCGCATCGGCGCCGGGGAGAGTGAGTGTCTGGACGAGCGTTCGGGCGGCGAGAAGATCGAGACACACCATCGTGTCGACCCCGAACCCCTCGTCCGACGACTGCCACGCTTGAAGCAGTCCGGTCGCTTTCACCCGCGCGATCGTGTGTGCATCCGTCGCCCGTTTGGCAGCGTTACAGACCATCACGTTCGTGGCATCGTTGTCCGTGCACGCAATGATCATATCTGCCTGGTCGAGTCCAGCCTCGCGAAGTCTCGAACGGGAGCGGCCGTCACCGACGTGGCCGGCCACATCGACCTGTGTACTCAGTGTTTCAACCCGCTCGGGTTCCCGATCGACGACGGTGAGTTCGTGTGTCTCCGCGAGGTCGCGGGCGATGTTCGATCCAACACTACCTGCCCCGACGATGAGCAATTCCATCGAATCGAATTGAGTAGCGCAAAGTTGTAATACTTCCCATTGACGGTGCTTATATTTCATCAGCGGGATACTGGCTGGAGGGCTCGGGAAGCGTTTTCGAAGCCGGCTATCTGAACCCCTACCCCATGCCGAACGACGACCAAGAGACAGGCCACCCAGACGACACCTACTCCCCTCGATGAAGCGACGTTGAGACGAGAGGAGAGAATCTCTCGCGCCCGGATGCTGTCAAGGCACTTGAGTCGGTGGGTCACGGCCCTCGTTGGACGTAGAATCCTCCATCGTGACCGGGAAATACAAAATATTCGATTATATTTCTATCGTCTGAAACTAGTCTCTAGATTCATTCTACTGAATCTAATACAGCCGAGTGTGAGTCCGGATTGGGCGGTCAGGGGGCCGACAGACAGGCGGAACCAGATCGGTCACCCCCGGATAGCCTCGCTCCGTCAACTGTCCTACTGCTCGCAGCACTTCGAACCTGGGCGGCGTTCGCCGGGTCGATGGGGTTGTACGACTCGGATAGACGAGCGATTCGTTTCGCCTCGCCGAGATATGTGGTCCTCACGTCTGATCGGAAGGGTCCATGCAACCCCCTGAGCCCTCCCGTTTGCCGTACATCCGTGCGGCGGAGGGCCTCGAGTGGGCCGGGGGAACGAGCCTGCGTGTGTCTCGTCCGTTGCTTCACGTACTCGGTGCGATACTGTTTCTATACGTAGGGGGAGGGAGTCTTCTCATCTCTTGAACCTCTGGCACCCGTCGTATCCGTTCCTCTCCGCGACACGCGATCTGTACTTACTGTCGCTCGCGTTCGCGGGCGGGAGTCTCGTCTGCCCCTTGGCTGGGTCTAATCCTCCTCGCAGTCGTGGACGGGGTTCGGACCACCCACGATTGGGTAGTGACACTGTTGGCGTTCTGTGGGTTCGGCTTCGGCGCGGCGTACTCCGGTATACCAGCGGTCCACTTCTCATTGGAATCGACAGCGGGTTCCTCTGAAGGACCGAAGACCACCGACCGGTTCCCCCTCATGAGGGTGGCAGTCAGGGAATGAGGTGTCCGTTCAACTGGACTACCCTATCGACCGGATATCTCGCCGACGAAGTGGCTTCACCTCGACGCGAGACCCGACGTGATGTGATGAATGGAGTTGAATGGAGAAATTTTGGATTTTTTAGCGTCTGTATATCTGTGCTTTTTTACTTGCTGAGCTACTCGCTCTCCTCGTGACGATCAACGCGGCGGGTCGCCTGCTGGAGTGGAAACGAACCGAAGCAGAGAACCCTTCCTCGGCGTGGAGAGAGGGTCCGGGGGTTTAGTATGGTAGAGAAGACCCGGACGCTCGATTTCAAGGTCGCGTTCGCGATCGGGCTGGGGACGATGATCGCAGCCGGCATCTTCTCGTTGTCGGGGCGCGCGGTGTACGAGATCGGTTCCAGTGCCGTCATCGCGTTCGTCATCGCGGCGGTCATCGCGGGCGTGACCGCCGCGAGTTACTCCGAGTTCGCCTCGATTTACTCCGAGAACGGTGGTGGCTACCTGTTCTCGTCGCGCACGTTCGACAACGACTTCCTGTTGTTCGGAGTCGGCGCGTCGCTCTTTGTGGGCTACTGCGCCACGACCGCCTTCTACCTCGGCACGATGGACCACTGGGTCTCGGAGTTCGTCCTCGCGCCCGCGTTGGATTTGCTCGGGATGGGCGAGGTCCACCTTCCCGGCGGGGTCTGGGGAATCCTTACAGCGTTGATTCTCGGCGCACTCAACGCGCAGGGGACCGAGGAGAGCGGGACGTTCCAAGTGCTCGTGACGGGAGCGAAGGTGGCCGTCCTGTTCGCGTTCATCGGCGGCGCCGTCGCCTCTGTCGGCCCGACTCAGTCGGTCGGAACGTTCACCGCCTCCTTCCAGTTCGAACTCGCCGGGATCGTCGAGATAGCCGCGGTCGCGTTCATCACGTTCTTCGGCTTCTCGGCGATCGCGGCGAGTGCGGGCGAAATCATCGAGCCTCGCAGAGTCGTTCCGCTCGCAATCGCGGCGTCGATCGGCACCGTCACCGTCCTCTACACGTTCGTCATCGTCGCGATGGTGAACGCGCCGGTCGAGGACTCGGTGTTGCAGGCAGGCGAGACCGCGATGGGGCAGGTCGCGGGGTCCTTCTCGGCACTGGGTGCGTGGGGGCAACCACTGATCGTCGCGGGCGCGATCTTCTCGATGGTGTCGGCGTCGAACGCCTCGATCCTCGCCGCGTCGAGCATCGGCAGCCTGATGGGGAACCGGGGACAGGCACCGCGGTCGTTCTCCCGGATTCACCAGGAGTATCGGACACCGTTCTGGAGCATCGTGACCGCTATCGGGACGATCGTCGCCCTGATCGCGGTGTTCGTCGGGTTGTTCCCTGCGGAAGGCGGGCCGGTCGCCGCCGACCTGACGATTACGCTTCCCGTCGTCGGTGGCGTGACGCTGACGAACCTGGGACTCAACGCACTGACCGGCTTCGCGAACATGAACCTGCTCGCGCCGCTGGCGGT
The DNA here is from genome assembly GCF_059821265.1 of Halorarum sp. SLYT50. Classification (NCBI taxonomy): domain Archaea; kingdom Methanobacteriati; phylum Methanobacteriota; class Halobacteria; order Halobacteriales; family Haloferacaceae; genus Halorarum; species Halorarum sp. SLYT50. Next base: position 409,692 of record NZ_JCAMRW010000002.1, read on the forward strand.
GGTCAACGTCGCGCTGATCGTCAACCGGCGGAAGTTCCCCGACATCGACCGCCCGTTCTCCGTGCCCGCCTCGCCGTGGGTACCCGCGGTCGGGGTTCTCGCGAACATCGCGCTCATCTCGAATCTCCCGCCCGTCGGTATCGTCATCGCCGTCGTCGTCGAGGCCGTACTGGTCGCAAGCTACCTCGCATGGGGGGGTGCCCCCGACCGCGAGGAACTCGTCACGGAGACGGTCGAAGCGAGACAGGTCGCCGCGACCTCCGAAACGCACGGCGAGAGCGAGCGGAGCGGGACCGCGGGTGTCCCCGTCAGCGACGGAGCGACCGCGGTCGCCGAAGACGAGACGATCTCCGACGACCGCTACCAGATTCTCGTCCCCGTCGGGCGACCCGACCGGGCGGGCCGGTACGCCCGATTCGCGGCCGCGATCGGTCAACTGTACGGTGACGATCCGGTGGTCCGCTTACTCAACGTGACCGAGATACCCGAACAGACCGAGAGCGCTGCGCTCGTCGACACCGCCCAACGGCGTGCGGACCGCATCTCGGAAGAACTCGGCGGGGTACAGGCCGACCTCGACGCGACCGTGGTCGTCGAGGGCCACATCTGCCGGGACGTCGCTTTCGACGTCCTCACGACGGCCAGAAACGAGTCGGTCGACCGAATCCTGATGGGGTACCCCGAGGAACGCCGCGACATCACGGAGAAGGTCGAATACCAGTCGCCGTGCGACGTGCTGTTCCTCAACGCGATCGACGAGGCGGTCGACCTCTCGACGGTGACGATCGGTGCGGGCGGCGGCCCCCACCACGAGGACCTCGTCGAACTGGCGACCACCCTCGCAGCGCAGGGCACTACCGTTCACGTCGTCAACGTCACCCCGACCGGCGAGGAAGGGACGGGCGAGGACGTCGTGCACACGCTCGACCGGTTCGACGAACAGGAGGCAGTCGAAGTCCACCGACTCGAATCCGACGATATCGCCGTAGCGCTCGCGGACGTCGCCGTCGACGTCGGCGGGTCGCTTCTCGTCGGCGCGTCACGGAACCGTGTGTTTAGTCGGTATATCTTCGGTGGGGTCGCGGATAGGGTCATCGACCAGTCGACGACGCGCCGGATTCCGACGGTCGTCTACGCGAGTCAGACCGGGTTGGGTGGACGTGTTCAATCCGCGGTCTTCTCGGCGTATCGATACCTCCTGAAATCGCAGTCACTCCCATCGTCCCGTTCGACGAGTACCGAGTAACTCGTCCACTCGTCAGAGCGGAGTGGAAGACAGAACCTATTCCCCGCTGGTTCCCCAAGACTCCCGTATGAGTTATCGGCTTGATAAGATCGACAAACGCATCCTCTATCACTTGGCACGGGACGCACGCAACACCACCGCTCAAGAGATCGCCGAAGAGGTGGACGTCTCGTCGGGAACGATCGGTAACCGGATCCAGAACCTCGAAGACAACGGGGTCATCGAAGGGTATCACGCGGATATCGATTACGAGGCGGCCGAGAACCTGCTCAGCCGGCTCTATATCTGTAACGCGCCGAACGCGGAGCGGGAGCGGCTCGCGCGCGAGGCGCTCGACGTCCCCGGCGTCGTGAACGTCCGCCGAGCGATGACCGGGCGAGAGAACCTCCATGTCGTCGCGGTAGGAGGTAATACGCAGGATATCAGCCGGATCGGGAAGGCGCTGACCGAACTGGGGATCGAGATCGAGAAGGAGGGACTGCTGGAGGCCGAAGAGTTCCACCCCTACCATCCGTACGGTCCCGAAGGGGAACGCGACTACTCGGGCAAGGACTTCATGGCGCTCGGCGGCGACGCGGAGTTGACCGACCTCCGTCTCCTCGAGGATGCGCCGGTTGTCGGACTGACGATCGGCGAGGCCGCCGAGGAGGGAATCCTTTCGGCTGACGTGCTCGTGGTCGCCATCGAACGGGGCGATTCGACCGTCTCACCGAAGGGGGACACGCTGTTCGAACAGGGCGACATCGTGAGCCTCCTGTTTCGAACTGGTCTCTCGAACGAAGTCCTCGAAAAGTTCGGTGGAGACGTCGTCCACTGAACGCTATCCCGCCGAGTGCCTCGGTTCGAATCAGCGAAGGAACGCGGGTATCTGAATCGGGTAAATAGTATCGATGTATAGTGGGTCCTAGTCTTTTACCGGCGCGCACGGCGAACGTGCAGTAATGAGTGAGAGCGACGGTTCTGTCGGAAACGAGCTCGACCGAGATATCGGGCTCGTCGGAGCGATCGCATTAGGAGTCGGAACGATGATCGCGGCCGGGATCTTCGTCCTCTCGGGGCTCGCGGTCAGCAACGTCGGTGCGGCGGCGGTCGTCTCCTTCCTCCTCGCGGGAGTTGTCGCCGGGTTCACCGCCCTCGCGTACGCCGAGTTCTCCTCGCTCTATCCGGAGAGTGGGGGCGGGTACGCGTACGTCGCGAACGTCTTCGACAGCGATCTCACGTACATCGTCGGCTGGTCGATCATCCTCGGCTATCCGGCGTCCGCGGCGTTCTATCTCGCCTCGTTCTCTAGCTGGTTCCGACGCTTCATGTACCCCGCTCTCAATATCCCGGAGGCGATCCCGTACTGGTTGTCGGGGCTCGTCATCCTCGGCCTGTTGGTCGTGGTCAACCTCAAGGGGACCGAGGAGACGGGGATGTTCCAGATCGTCGTGACCGCGCTGAAGGTGGCGCTCATTGCGCTGTTCCTCTTCGGCGGGTTACAGGCGTTCGACGCGTCGACCGTCCGGACCTCGCTCGCGAACAACATCACTCAGTTCGGGCAGTTGGGGGTGACGACGACGCTCGTGTTCATCACGTTCTTCGGCTTCGAGGCGATCGCGACCAACGCCGAGGAGATCGAGGAACCCGGCCACAACATCCCCCGAGCCATCTTCATCTCGATGGGGTTCGTCACGGTGGTGTACGCGCTGGTCGTCCTCGTGATCGTCTTCGCGATCAACGACCAGACGTTCCTCACACGACTCGCCGAGCAGGTGGGACTCGGCGGCGTCGAGGGGGCACGGGAGTTCGTCAGCACGAACGGCGAGGTGGCGATGGCGTACGCCTCCCAGTACTACCTCGGCAACATCGGCTTCTACGTCATCATCGTCGGCGCGCTGCTGTCGATGATCTCGGCGGCGAACGCCACGATCCTCGCGGGGTCGCGCGTCAAACTCGCGATGAGTCGACGCGGTCATCTGCCGTCGGTGTTCGGCGACCTGAGCGAACGGTTCAACACACCGTACGCGTCGGTGCTATTTACCGGGGGGCTGATCGTCTTCTACATCGTCGTCTTCAGCGTCGTCTTCGGCACGGCTCCCGAGAGCGAGAGCGGGTCAACGCTGTTCGGGATCCACCTCGGCTTTCACGCGATCGCGCACTTCGCGGACTTCATGCTGCTGGCGGGACTCATCTTCGTCAACGTCGCGCTCATCCAGTCGCGTCGGAAGGATCCGGACCTCGACCGGAACTTCGAGGTACCGTTCGTCCCCGTGATACCCGCCATCGCTATCCTCGCGAACGTCATCCTCGTCACGCAGGTCGAGTTCACGGCGCTGATTGTCGGCCTGATCGCGGAGGCGGTCGGGGTCCTCTTCTGGTTCGGCTACATGCGATACAACCGCGAGGAGGGGGAAACGGACCACGAGAGAGCGGCACCGACGCTCACGACCCGCACCCCAGTCGGTGATCGCGAACGTGACGAGCAGATCCTCGTCCCGATCGCCCGCACGGAGAACGTCGACCAACTGATGCGGACGGCGATCGATATCGCCGAGGACCGCGAGGCGGAACTGCTCGTGATGAGCGGCGTCACCATTCCCGAACAGACGCCACTCGACCGCGCCGAGGAGTTCGTCGACGAAGAGGAGGCGGTCGTCAACGAGGCGATCGCGCACGCACGCGACACCGACGTCCCCGTCCACGGTCTCGTCCGCGTCGGCCACGAACCCGAGGAGATCATCCTCCGCACCGTCGACCAACACGACTGCGACGGCGTCCTGATGGGCTGGGGCGGCGGTAAACGCCGTCACGACGTCGTGATCGGGAGTACCGTCGACGACGTGGTCCGAGAGGCCGATGCCGACGTGTTCGTCGAACGGATCGGAGCGAACGCTGGAGAGGACGTAGAGTCGATCCTGATCCCGACGGCTGGCGGTCCCCACGCTCAACTCGCGGGCGAACTCGCCGGTGCCATCGCCCGCTCGGAGGAGGCGACCTGTACGGTTGTTCAAGTTGTTGATCCGACCGGCGACAACAGTGACGACGACGCCCGTGAGGCGATAGAGGAGACGGCGAGTGCGACCGGACAGTCCAACGTCGAAACGAAAATCCTGGAAGGAGACGACGTAACGGAGCGACTGCTCCGGGAGAGCGAGGATTACGATATCACGATCGTCGGCGCGACGCGGCAGAGTCGTCTTCGACAGATAGTCTTCGGAGCCATCCCGGAAGAGATCGGTCGGCGAGCGGAGAACATCACCATCATGACGAAACGAGGGGTCGGAGGCGCTTCCGGGCTGAGTAGCCGGGTACGCCAGTTGGTCGGGGGTGACTGAGAGAACCGCGTTTCGTCAGTGGGCCCGCGCACGGCCGCCCTGTGGCAGTTCCCGGTACTCGAGTCGACGATACCCGATCTCTCGCTCCTCGGATTCCTCCTGATTACGGACGCCGTCGTGTCAGTCAGCGAAATTGGCCGGTGAGGCGTTCCTCGGCGACCGGTTCTTCCCGCGCCAACTGATGACGGTCGGGAAACGGTCCAGCCGAAGGACCTCTGGGCGAACTCGGTATAGATACGTTTCGCGTTGGGACTCGTAGTTGGTGGGACGAAGACACCCTCAGCTGATCAGAATCACCTAGCGTACCTAAAACTGCCATATATCGCCCCCAGTAGCCCTCTAAACTCCGTTCTCTGATCTATAGAATCACAACCCGTTTATATACGAGTTCCGCCCGGGGTTGTACCTGTAGTATGAGTACACAGATCGGCGCACCTGGAACGGGTATCTCGCGACGACGGTTCCTCGCGGCGACCGGCGGCGTCGGCGCCCTCTCGCTCAGCGGGTGTACGGCTCCGGCCGACACGCGGCCGAACGAAGCCCTCGCGCAGGCTTCAGAACAGCTTCCTCTCACGAGCAAACCGGAGGTGGTCGACCTCGACGCACTCGACGGGAAAGTGACGATTAGCGCGGTCAGAGCCCGCCACGACGTCCACCCGCACGAGACGATGGGCGGGCCGATCAACCTCCCCGTCGTCTGGGCGTTCAAGGCGAACGACGGCGCGCCGAGCGTCCCCGGCCCCGTCCTCCGGGTGACCGAGGGCCAAGAAATCGAACTCACGCTCGACAACACCGCGATGTCGATGCCACACACGTTCCACGTCCACGGCCTCCGCAAGACGTGGGAGAACGACGGCGTCCCGACGACGACCGGCGTGCAGGCCGACCCGGGCGAGTCGCACACCTACACGTACACGGCGAACCAGCCCGGCACCCACCTCTACCACTGCCACTACAACACGCCGTGGCACATGGAGATGGGGATGTACGGTATCCTCCGGGTCGACCCCGAGGGCTACGAGGAGGCCGACAAGGAGTACTTCATGACGGTCAGGGAGTGGGACACCCGCCTCTCGCGGCAGTACGGCGGCGAAGACGCCACCTACGACATCACCGACCGTCGACCTGACGTGTTCACCGTCAACGGCCGCTCGGCGCCGTACACCCTTCACCCCGAAGAGGGGTCGCCGATGATAGTCGAGTCGGGCGACACGATGCGAGTCCACTTCGTGAATGCCGGGTTCATGAGCCACCCGCTCCACTTCCACAACCACCGCTTCACGGTGGTCGAGAAGGACGGCGGCGTGATTCCCGAGGCGGCGCGGCACGAGGAGGACGTGATCAACGTCGCCCCCGCCGAGCGGTACACGCTCGAGATGCAGGCCGACGCGGATCCGGGCATCTACCTGATGCACTGCCACAAGGTCAACCACGTCCGTAACGGAACCTCCTACCCCGGTGGGATGCTCACCGGAATCGTCTACACGGAGGCGATGCAGACGGACATCTTCCATAAGGTCATGGGCTACGCGGGGTACGAGGCCTGATTCGGAGGAGAGAGCATGGAGACGACATCTACATCCCGGCGGACGTTCGTGAAGGCGACTGCGGGTGCGGCGGTCGGCGCTGGTGTACTCGCGCCGCGTGTCGCCGCTCAGGAGACGGCCGGCGACGACACGACGGTCGACCTCTCGTCGTGGTTCTCGAACACCGACAACGCCTCGGAGATAGTCGACGAACGCGGTCGGACCGAAGTGACGGTCGCCGTCGGCGCGGAGGGGAACGGCGGGTCGTTCGGCTTCAGCCCCGCGGCCGTTCGGGTCGACCCCGGGACGACGGTGACCTGGGCGTGGACCGGCGACGGCGGGTCACACAACGTCGTCGCCGAGAGCGGGGCGTTCGAGTCCGAGTACCACAGCGACGCCGGGGCGACGTTCACGCACGCTCCGAGCGAGTCGGGAATCGTCCGGTACGCGTGTGCCCCCCACAAGCCGATGGGGATGAAGGGCGCGCTGCTCGTGGGTGACGTCGCCGCCTCGCTCGGAACCGAGGAAGAGACGGAGACTCGGGGCCGAACCTTCGACGGGTGGCTCACGCGGACGGACAACTACACCGAGGTCGTAGACGAGCGAGGCGAGTCGGAAGTCGTCGTCGACGTCGGCGTCGACGGCAACGGCGGCGCGTTCGGATTCGGACCAGCGGCGGTCCGTGTCGACCCCGGTACGACGGTCGTCTGGAAGTGGAGAGGGACGGGTGGTACCCACAACGTCGCCGCGCTCGACGGGTCGTTCCGGAGCGAACTGACGAGCGAACGGGGTACCGAGTTCGCTCGGACGTTCACCAGAGAGGGAGTGGTGAAGTACGGCTGTGAACCACACGCCTCGCTGGGAATGCGGGGCGTCGTCGTCGTCGACGACGGTGAACCGGACGACATGTTCGGCGGGACCGACCCGGGTCTGCTCGCGGGTGCGGCCAGCGGACTCCTGCTCCTGCTGTCGCCGCTCGGAATCCCGGTGGTCATGCACCTGACCGGAGACGGGAAACCCGTACCACCGACAGAGGAGAAGGAGCCGACCGAGCGATAACGGGGGGTTCGGAGTTCAGGGGTCGCTTCCCGACCGAGCGTCCCGGCGACCCCTCACGAACGCCCGCACTCGGTCGGCGTACCGGTCCGACGCCTGCAGGTGACAGAGGTGACCGGCGCGGCGATGGCGTCGGCTTCCACGTTCCCGAACTCCGCAGCGAGTCGGCTGGCCACGGGAACGGTGTCCGATGAACCGACGTTTTTTGTCACTCGTTCGAGTACTGCCGCGCATGGCTGCGAGCCGTCTGCCTCTCGTCGACGACTACCCGGTCGCGGCGTTCTTCGTAGGCGCGTTCGTCTACACGTGGACGATCTCGGCGCCCACCGTGTTCATGGAGCCGAGTTGGAGCGCCGCGGTGCTGATGTATCTCGGGAGTTTCGGACCGCCAGTGAGCGCCGCCGCAGTCACGTGGTTGCGCGGGGACGACGTCGGTGCGTGGGCGGCACAGATCACCGACTGGCGCGTCGGCTGGCGGTGGTGGGTCGTCGCGCTCGGACTGCCGCTGGCTGCCGCCGTGCTGATTACGCTCGGCATTCTCGCCGTGGGTGGGCCGGTCGACATCGGTCGGGCACCCCCCTCGCCGCTGTTGCTCGTCGGACTGTTCCTGTTCGCGCTGGTTCTCAGCGGCGGGTTGAACGAGGAACCGGGGTGGCGGGGGTTCGCACAGCCCCGGCTCAACGAGCGCTACGGCGCGTTAGGGGCCAGTCTCGTCATCGGCGTCGTCTGGGCGCTCTGGCACCTGCCCTACTTCGTCATCCCGGTCGCGCCCCATTCGGGCTTCCCGCTCGTCAACCAGATCGGGTGGTTCGGCGGTATCATGACGCTCTCGGTCATCCTCGCGTGGCTGTACAACAGCACGGGGAGCGTCCTGCTCGCGATGGCTCTCCACGCGATGGCGAACACCGCGGACGTGGTCATCCCGCTGGCCGCCGACAGAATCCTCGTCGAAGGCGTCATCGACGAGGGGGCCGTCGGCGTCGTCACCGCCGTCCACGTCGGCGTGTACGTCCTCGTCGTCCTCGCAATCGTCGCCGTCTACGGCCGTGAGAAACTCGCTCGCGGAGAGATTCCGGACGCGTCGGACGTCGGTGGTCGACCGTAGGTCGCTATCGACCGACCTCCCTCCGACGTGGGACGACACCTCGACACGCCTCGACGGAACCGACAGACGAACCCTCGTCGTCCAGCCACTCCGGTCCCGACTGACTCCCGCCGCCTAGTCCGACATCCACCGGTGGCTCCCTCGTATTCGAGTCGGCCGCGGGTGACGACGAACAGAGAGCGACGAACCAGACGCTCCACGGGCGGGCGAAACCACCACCGGTAGTTAACGTCACGGCGAGCGTACTTCCGCCCGATGAACACGATGGTCGGCCACCTCCGCCGATGGCACGTCGCGGCGACCGTCGCCGTCCTCGTTCTGACAGCCGTTTCGTCGCTCGTCGGACTTGTCCGCCCGGGTCACTACCGGGCGGCTCCCGGACTGGTCGAGGCGTATCGGGTACAGGACCTCACGATTCTCGCGGTCGGAGTTCCCGTCCTGTCGCTCGGTCTCCGGTCCGCGATACGGGGTTCGCTACGCGGCCGAGTCGTCTGGCTCGGCGGCCTGGCGTACATGACCTACATCTGGGTCTCGGTCGCCGTCCAGGTCCCGTTCAACGAACTGTTCCTCGTGTACGTCGCGCTGTTCGGTCTCTCGCTGTTCACGTTCGTCGGCGGGACGGTGACGACCGACGCCGACGCCGTCCGTCGGTCGCTCGAGGGGCGTCTCGACACCTCGCTGTACGCCGGGGCGCTGGCGGTCGTCGGCGTCGGGCTGGCGGTGCTCTGGCTGTCGGACGTCGTCCCGCCTCTGCTCAGCGGGACCACGCCCACCCTCGTCGAAGAGTCCGGACCGCAGGCGATGGCGAGCCACGTCGTCGACCTCGGCGTCGTCGTGCCGTCGATCTTCCTCGCCGCGGCGTGGCTGTTCCGAGAACGCACCTGGGGGTACGTCTTCGCCGGCGTCGTCCTGGTGCTCGGTGCGACGCTCGCAGCCCCGATCGGGGCTATGACACTCGTGTACATGGCTGGTGAGAGCGTCACCGTCAGTCCTGTCGCCGCCGCCTTCACCTTCGTTCCGATCGTCGTGTCCGCACTGTTGGCCGCGACCTACCTCCGCTCGATGGCGGGGGGACCCCGGCCGTCGACGGACGAAGTCGGCGACGATGAGCACCGCCAGTCCACGTGAGCAGTGCGCTCGGCGACTCGTCCCCCGTCTTCGCTCGCCGGTCGGAAGATAGGCGCGAAGTGGTCCGTCGCGTGGACTCCCGGTCCCCTTCGCCGGTGACTGTCCCTCGGCACACGAGGGTAGGACAGCCGCCGCTCGCAACGAGGACGGCCGCTACGAGAACAGAAGTCGGGACCGTGCCGTGCTCTCTTTCGTCTGCCGTACACCAGCCAGGTCGCTCACCTGGCTGTGAAATCGTGAACCGAAAAAGGGTGCCGACTTACCCGAGGACGTAGTCGAGGATCGGGTACTTCTCCACGAGCGGGACGCCGTCGACTTCGTAGCTCTCGACGTACGCGTCGAGGCCGAGGATGCGGCCGGCGCCGAACGCCGCCACGGAGAGGAACACCAGCATGTACATGAAGTCGCTGTTGATGACCCCGTGCGCGAGGTCCCAGTTGCCGAAGTAGAACAACAGCATCATGAACGCCCCGAAGAACGCGGCCAGGCGGGTCAGGAGACCGACCATGAGGCCGAGTCCGATGGCGAGTTCACCCCACGGGACGGCGACGTCGACGAACGCGACGAACCAGGGTGTCTGACCCATCCAGAGGAACATCCCCGCGAGCGGGTTGCCGTTCGCCGCCGCGACGTTGGTCAGGTAGCCCGCGGCGCCGAAGCCGCCGAGGACCTTGTCGAGCCCCGAGTAGAGGAACGCGAAGCCGATGACGAGACGGAGCGAGAGGACGAACCACGCGCTGAGACTGTGTGCCCGACCGCCGATGGTCAGGTTGCCGACGCGGCTCTCGAACGTGTTGGGAGCGTTGGTAGCCATTTTACTCACCTTCAGATAGATAGAGGAGAGAGGGAAGTATATAACCGACGATGGTTCTCCCGTCCCGAGAACGGACAGCGCTCTCCCGATTCTGTACCGATATCAGTCGGCGTACAGGGAGTAGAGGATGACCCCGAATCCCACCGCCGTGAGCGCGCTCTCGATGGACAAGACGAGCCCCGAATCGAGCCCGAACGCCTGGTGGGCCGCGCCCGCGAGCAGCGAACCGAGCGTCACGGTCGCGAACCCGACCGCGAGCAGACGGAGCGGGTTCGCGGCGGTTCGTCGGTACGCCCTGTACGCGAACCACGTGATCAACCCGCCGAGCGCGAGTGTGATAGTCTTGAGCGCCACCACCACCGTCGGAAGGTACGAGCTCGTACTCATGTCTCTCGGCGGAGTTCCGACCACATACTGGCGAGTCGTTCGTCGGGGTCTTCCGGCACGCGTACGATCGAGACGTCGAACTCGCGGCTGGGGGTCAGGCGCAACGAGACCTCCTCGAACGCCACCCGGTAGAGCATCTGGTGGTGACCGTCCTCCCGGAGCCTCGTCTGCGTCTCGAGGAGCGACGCCTCGTCGAGCAGGTCGAGTTTCCGGTACGTCGTCGAGAGCGGGACGCCCGCCTTCTCGGCGAGTTCACTCACCGTCATGGGCTCGTCCAGCGTCCGGACGAGTTGGCGACAGGTCCGATCGTCCAGACTCGAGAGCACCTCCTCGACGCCCGGCCCCTCGTTCGCACCAATCGGATTCCGCACCATACTGGGACGACGAGAGGCACGCGAGTTAGTTCATTCGCTCGCCCGCGAGCGGAATCCGGCGAGTCCGGTCCGACCGGTCCGTCCAGCGGTTCGGAGTCGGTCGCTCCTCGCGGACAGGAACACCGGTCGCCGCATCCACGGTACGTCGGACGGGTGTCGTCACCCCGCCGTCGCCACCGGCATCCACCGAGCGGGTCGAGGCGTCGGTTCGATAGTAACACTCACCCGAGTATTATCGGTGAAGTTCAACTCTCTCGGTAGTCGTTCATTTCGCTCGTCAGTCAACCGCTCGGCAGACCGGACCCACCCGACAGCTAGTTGCAATGTGATGGTGAAGAGACTTCCTGCCCGTAGACAGGACCGAATATTAGGGCACGACTGGTCGCCTCAGTCGTCCGGATTCGGCGTATCTCGGGTGTCACTTCACCGAAATTCGGTGTGCTCCGCGATGTGAAAAGCCCCTCTGGCCAGTCGTCCGGCCGAAATACCACCGTAATCGCCGTCGAATCTGAGAAGTTTGTATTACAGTTACTTACCACTATATATATTTAATCTATTTCGCGCCGGTCCGCGTTCCGTCGACGAGTGAGTCGGTACGCGGGAACTACACTACGCTCACGGCGACCACTCCGCCGTCTCGTCGAGCGGGTGTATCGGACGTGGGACGTTCTCGTACGGGAGTTCCGAGAGGAGTTGGTTCGTGTCGCCCGGCGTGAGCGCGAACAACCGGCGCGCGGCGACCGCCTTCCACGCGGGGCTCAGGTAGCCGCTCTTCAGGACGACGAGCCTCCGAGCGGCCGGGTCGGCGCCGAGTTCCTCGAGGAACGACGGGTCGCGGTGGAGGTTCGTCCGCGCGTCCGAGACGACGACGGCGGCGCCGGCGGCGTCGATTCGCGCCGTCTTCACGCCCTCTGCCTCGTGGAGCGCGCCGACCACGCCCTCGACCGGGAGGGGGTCGCCGGCGGACGCCGACCGACCGAGGGCCACCTCGACCGACCCGCCGTCGCCCGCCCGCTCGCACGCCGCCAGCGCTTCGGGGTCGGCGAACACGGCCACCACGGGCGTTCCGAGGTCGTCTCGCTCGAGGACGAGCGAGAGCAGGTCGGTCACGTCCTCGCTCCCGCCCGCGCCGGGGATGTCGCCCGTGTCTGCCACGACGACCGGCCGGTCCGTCTCCGCGGCGGCCGCGTCGAGCGCGTCGCTCGGCCGGTGTGCCTCGGTCGTGAAGTCGAACGTCTCGCGTGCGTCCCAGAAGGCGCCCGCGAGGTCGGTCGCCACTCCCGAGACGTCCTCTCCGGCCGACGCGTCCCCGGTCACGAGCGCGTGACAGCCGCCGTGGGGCGAGTCGGCCCACGGGAACCCGAGGAAGTAGTTCGCGTCGAGGACGTCCTCCCGTTCGTCGGCGTCCTCTAGCCGTTCGACGAGCGAGCGCATCGGCTCGGCGTCGGTCTCCGAGCGCTCCCCCGCGAGCAGGAGTGGGAGTCGCCGCCACCCGAGTGCGAGGTCGACCTCCCCGCGGAGACTCGAAAGCAGGAGGTGGGCGGCCCGCTCGCCGGTCTCGACGGTGTCCGTGTGCGGCGCGGTCCGGTACCCGGCGACGCCGTCGAGGTGGTCGACCATCGTCTCGGTGACCGTCGCGTGCATGTCGAGCGCCGCGGTGATAGGTACGGTGGGGCCGACCACGTCCCGAATCGACGCGAGCAACGCGCCCTCGGGGTCCGGCTGGTTCTCGACGTACATCGAGCCGTGGAGGTCGAGACAGAGGCCGTCGACGCGCTCCCCGTCGAGGTGGTCGAGCAGTTCGCGGCGAATCGTCGCGAACGCGTCGTCGGTGACGGTCGGGCCGGGGATGGTGGCCGCACCGACGAGCGGAACGGCGGACACGTCTTCGGGTGCCGTTCGGAGCACCTCCACGATTCCGTCGAGCGACCGGGCGGCCCCGAACGAGTCCAGCAGGTCGTCGCCCGCGGCGAACGCGAAGTCGTCGAGGGTCGTGCGTCCGTCGGCGAACGTGTTCGTCTCGTGGCTGACCGTCGCGACTGCGATTCGCATGGGTGGGAGTGTTACCGCCCGGCGCGCTCTTAACTCATGGGAGTCCGTACCAAACTCGCCAGCGACCGACGACTCGCCGTGGGCCGTCTCGAGCGAGCGACGGTCGGTAACCGGGATTCGTTCCGCCGACTCGACCCGGGGAGGCGACGACCGCCACGCGTGCGGTGGCACAGAGACACTCCGCTTCCCGGCACGTGTTTCGCTCAGCGAAACCGTTTTCGAACGGAGGACCGTCGACCGAGTGAATGGGAGCACGCATCGGAGTCGTCGGACTCGGGACGATGGGAGTGAACCACGCCGAACGCCTCGCGGCGGCCGGCGCGGAGATAGCGGCCGGTGCGGACGTCGTCGACGAGGCCCGGACCGAGTTCGCGGACCGGTTCGACGCCCCGACCTACGCCGACCACGCGGCGATGTACGAGACCGACCTCGACGGCGTCGTCCTGACGGTGCCGAACGCGCTCCACGAACAGGTCGCCGTGACGGCGCTGGAGGAGGGCGTACACGCGCTCGTCGAGAAACCGCTGGCGCACAGCGTCGAGAGCGCCGAACGCATCGCGGTGGCCGCGGCCGAGAGCGACGCCTTCTGCACCGCCGGGTTCGTGATGCGGTACTACGACGCGGTGCGCGAACTGTTCGACCTCCGCGACCGCGGCGCGCTCGGCGAGGTCACACAGGTGGAAGCCCGGTACGTCCGCCGACACGACCGACCGGGGAGCGGCTGGTTCCTCGACCCCGACCTGGCCGGGGGCGGGGCACTCGTCGACATCGGGGTGCACGTCCTCGACCTCGCGCTGGCCGCGCTCGAGTTCCGCGACGTCGAGGCCGTCCTCGGCTGCACCCGCGGCGCGGAGGGGGGTCGGGTCGCGGGCGAACGCGTCGAGGACTCCGCCTCGGCGTTGCTCCGGTGTACCGACGATGCGACCGTCGAACTGGAAGCCGCCTGGGTGTCGAACGGGCCGGCGACCCGCGAACTCGTCGTCCGCGGCACTGAGGGCGGAGCCGTCCTCGACATCGGGACGCAGGAACTCGCCGTGTACCCCGACGGGGGCGGGGGGCCGGAACCGGTGTCGACCGCCGAGGAGGACTGGCTCGCCCCCGAGGACGAGGCGTTCGCCGCCGCCGTCGCGGCCGGCCGCCCCCCCGAGGTGGGACGGCTGGACCAGGCGCTCGCCGTCCAGCGGGTGATGGACGCCGTCTACCGCTCGGACGCGGCCGGCGGGTCGGTCGCTCCCTGAGAGCGGGGAGGAGAGACGCGGGGACGCGCGTCACGCACGCTCCACCGCGGCGCGCTCCTCGGTCTCGACGCCCGTCACCGCTTACCAAATCTTGATGCCCGCCCGCCGTGAGTCGGAGACGGAGCGAAGATCATGACCGAGAGTCCGGAGGGTCGGACGGTCCGAATCGGGTTCACAGGCGTCGGCGGCCGCGGGGCGCACCTCCTCGACCTGTGTCTAGAGATGAGCGACGTGGACGTGCCGGCCGTCTGTGACGCCCAGGAGCGCCACCGGCAGCGGGCGCGGGAAGACGTCGTCGAGTCGGGTCGCCCCGAACCGGACGGCTACCGCGACCACGACCGACTCGTAGACAGGGAGGACCTCGACGGCGTCGTCATCGCCACCCCGTGGGAGCACCACATCCCGATGGCGATTTCGGCGCTGGAGTCCGGGAAGTTCGTCGGTCTCGAAGTCGGCCCGGCCAGCAGCGTCGAGGAGTGCTGGGACCTCGTGCGGGCCGCCGAGGAGTCGGAGGGCCACTGCATGCTGTTAGAGAACTGCTGTTACTACCGCGACTGCATGGCCGTCCTGAACATGGTCCGGCAGGGGGTCTTCGGCGAACTCGTCCACTGCCGGTGCGGGTACGGCCACGACCTCCGTAAGCAGATAAACGTCGGCAACGGGACGGCGCTCGACCGGGACGACGAGCGGAACTACCGGGGCGTGCACAACGAGAAGCGCAACGGCGACCTCTACCCGACCCACGGCGTCGGGCCCATGGCGATGTGCTTGGACGTCAACCGCGGAAATCGGTTCGTGAGCCTCACGTCCACCGCGTCGAAGTCGCGCGGACTCGGCGACTGGGCCGAGAAGAACCTCGACCCGGACCACCCGAGCCGCGACGTCGACTGGGCCATCGGGGACGTGGTCACCACGGTGGTGAAGTGTGCGAACGGGGAGACGGTGGTCGTCGACCACGACGTTAGCCTCCCGCGACCGTACACCAACATGTACCACGTGCAGGGGACGAACGGACTCTGGCGGCGGACCGCCGAGCGAATCGACCACGAAGACGGCGGAATCGAGGTGGAGTCGTCCGTCCACGTCGAGGGGGAGAGCCCCGCACACGACTGGGAGCCGTTCGACGCGTACCAGGAGGCGTACGAACACCCCGTCTGGGACGCGTACACGGAGTCGGGACTGAGAGCCGGCCACGGGGGTCTCGACCACCTCGTGATGCGCGACTACGTGCTGAGCGTGCGTCGGGGGGAGCGACCCCCCATCGACGTGTACGACGCGGCGACGTGGATGGCCATCTCGCCGCTCTCCGAGCAGTCGGTCGAACTGGGGAGCGAGTCGGTCGCGTTCCCGGACTTCACCAGCGGGGGTGGATGACCGACGAGCCGACGTTCGGAGCGCTCGACACGGACCTCGTCGACCACCTCGACTAGACACCGGACTCCGGGTCTCCCGGTCCCGCGGACCACCAGCTATTTCAGCCGACTCGGGTAACCCTCGCCGAATGGCAGCGCTCGACGTCGTCGTCTCCGTGGTTTCGGTGCTCGTTCTGGGTGTGCTAGCAGGCGGGTACGTCGCGGTGGTGTGGGCACCGTTCCTGCTCCTCGACAGACTCACGCCGCTGTTCAGGCTCGGCCCGGTGGACGAGTGGTGGCTCAACTACGCCCTCGCCGCCCTCGCGGTCGGGACCGTTCACTCGGTGGTCTACGCCGTCGGCCTCGCCCTGTTCGGGGTCACGTCCTCGGAGATGGTCCTCTACAGCGGGGTCGCCGTCGCCCTGCTCTGGATGGCGGTCGCAGGCGTCGTCCTCCCCCTCCGGGGGTACGACTGGAAGCGGCCGGGGTTCATGACGGACGTCACGCTCCTCGGGAGCGCCCTCTGGTACGTCGGGGTCACGGTCGTCCCGCCGCTGGTTCTCGAGGTGCTGTATCTCGCCCGCTCGTGAGGCGGGAGGCGCTCGGACGGGGCGAGGCGGAGAGGGAGAGACCCGAACGCGGCGCTCACTCCGGGAACTCAGGGGCGACGTCGTACCGCTCGTCGATGCGGTAGAACGGGCCGTGTTCGATGGACTCCTGTGCCGCGATGGCCACCGCGGCGGCCTTCTTCGCGTCGGTCGGCGAGGCCGGTCTGGTGGCGTCTCCGTCGAGGTAGCGGAGGAACCGAATCATCTGGCGGTAGTCGGCGCCACCGTGGCCGCTCTCGTCGGCGTCGGGAATGTGCGCCCGCGTCCGAATCCGGTTCGCCGTGGTTCGGTTGAACACGTCGATGGCGTCCTGTTCCGCCGGCGTCTGGATGACGCCGTCGTCTCCGCGCACGAAGTAGGTCCGGTGTCGCTCCTGCGTGAACGGCGAGAACAGCGAGAGTTCGAGCGTCGCCTTGACGCCGTTGTCGTACCCGACGATGACGGTGGCGTGGTCGAGGATGTCGGTCCCATCCGAGAGGACCCGTTGCCCGCCGAGTGCGGCGACCCGAACCGGGTCGGCGTCGACGTACCAGTTGTAGAGGTCGAAGTCGTGACAGTTCTTCTCGAGGAGCGTCCCGCCGGAGCGTTCCGCCTCGTACCGGAACCCGGGGGGGAACGGGACGCGGACGTTGTGGCTCGTGACCATCCCCACCTCGCCGATGGCTCCCCCGTGGACGAGTTCGGCGATCTTCGCGTACAGCGGGTGTGCGCGCAGGTTGAACCCGACGTAGAACAGCGCGTCCGACGCCTCGTCCGCCTCGACGAGGTCGTCGTGTTCCGCCAGCGTGAGCCCGATGGGTTTCTCACAGAACGTGTCGACCCCGCGTTCGAGGAGCGCGGTGGCCTGCTCGAAGTGGGCGAAGTTTGGCGACCCGACGACCGCCGCGTCGAACGACCCCTCGTCGAGAAGCGCGTCGAACGAGGCGTAGAGCGCCGGGTCGTCGCCCGCGTCGGCGCAGCGCCGACCCATCGCCTCGCGGGCCGTCTCGTCCGGGTCGAAGACGGCCGTCACCGCCGGCGTGAGGTCGCCGATTCCGTCGGCCCACGACGGCGGGTCGGGCGCGTGCGCCTCGTACGCCGCCTCGCCGACGATGGACCAGCCGTCGTCGGCGGCGAACTGGTACTCCCGGTCGCGAACGGCGTATATCTGCTCGACGAGGTGCGTGGCTCTGTGTCCTGCTCCGATAACGGCGAGTCGGGTCGACGCCATGGCTGGCCGTCACCACGGGGGGAGTTAACTGTTCACGAACACGCTCGCTGGCGGTGCGGGCGAGGAGTCACGCGAAGCGCAGCAGACCGAACTGCTCCGGGCGGTGGAAGTCGGGCCTCGGCGCGTCGACCGGTTCCCACATCGCGTACGAGGGGGCCGCGCCCTCGCGGCAGCAGTGGAGGTTCCCCCGCCAGTCAGTCCCCGGCGAGCGGTCGAAGGCGACGCCGGCGAACGTCTCGAGGGTCTCGAACGGGAGCGCGGCGGCCAGCCACCACCGCTCGTCGGTTCCGGGGTCGGGGGCCTTCCGCGGGCCAGGGACGGATGTCACCACCCGGACGTCGGCCGCGAGTTCCGGCGGGACGAGACGACGCGTCTCGCGGTCGGGACCGAACCCCATGAGGAACTGGCCGACGCAGTTCGTCTCCAGGTTGAGGTACCCGCTCTGGGCGTCGGGTGCGGGGTCGACGAACAGTTCCACACAGCTGTCGGTCCAGACCGCGCCGTTCAGGTCGGTCGTGGTCGCCTGCTGGTGGCCGTCGGTGACCTCGTACTGGAGGTGGAGGGCGCGTCCGTCGGACAGCACGCGCGCCGTCGCCTCGATGGGGTGCGCGTCGACGACGGTCGACCCGTCGGCGGACTCCTGCCCCTCCCACGGGTGGTGGTCGATTCGTACCGCGGCAGCCTCCGCCCACGGCCCCGCCGTCGGGTCGCCGTCGAGCGGGACCGGACCGTCGACGCGTTCGATTCGGTACTCGTTCACGGTACCGGTCCGCCGGCGGGGACCTTATATCGGTCGGGCGGCTCCGGCTCCACGTCCTTCGCGTCGAGTCACGACCGGTGGGGAGACGACGCGGTCCGGTCAGGTGCGCAAGCGCCGGACGTGGTCGGGTGCGTAGTCCACCGACCAGTAGAGGAGGTAGAAGAACAGCCCAACGACGGCGAGCGACGCGCCGAGGTACCGACACAGGAGCGCCAGCAGGGTGAGCGCCGGGTTGCCCCCCGCCACGGAAGCGCCCAGGCCGCTGAGGAGGAAGAGCGCGACCCCGACCAGTATCCACTTGCCGAGTCGCGGGTAGGCGACGCGCGCCTCGAACGCTTCCCGACCCTTCATCGCGTCCCCTCCCCGTCCGGCGCGCCTTCGAGTCGGTCCCCGCGTCCCGCGGCGACGCCGTCCGTTCGCTCCGGTTCGTCCATACGTCGTACAGCCATCTCTCGGCTATGTACCTTTCTCACACGGACGCACCCGGTAAGCAGCCGGCCGGTTCGTGGAACGAGGGTAGGGAGCCGTCGGTCCGACCCCCCGATGCTCAGTAGTCGACGGGAACCGGTCGGCCGGTCTCGACCGACTCGTAGGCGGCCGCGACCACGCGGACCTCGTTGGCGCCCTCCCAGCCCGGGACGGCCGGTTCCCGGTCGTCCCGGACGGCGGCGACGAAGTCGCGTATCAGCCCCTCGTCCATGTTCGACCCCCAGTAGAGCGAGTCGACGCCCGGGTCGTCCCCCCCGTCGTGGGTGTACTCGAGCGTCTGGTCGAAGCAGTCGACTTCGACGACGCCCTCGGTGCCGATGACCCGGAGCGTGACGTCGCCCCAGAAGTCCCACTCCTCCGGCTGTCGCCACGACCCGTCGTGCGTGACGGGGATGTCGTCCTCCAGCGACAGCGAGAGCACGTCGACGTCCTCGACCGGGGAGTCCGTGTAGTCGATGCCGGGTTCGGCGTACACCTCCGTCACCTCCCGGTCGGCGAACCACCGGACGAGGTCGACGACGTGGACCGAGTGGTCCATCATCGCGCCGCCGCCGCTCAGCTCCGGGTCCGTGAACCAGCTGTCGGCCATCCGCTTGAGGAGGTTGGTCCCGACGAACGCCTTCACCTCGCCGACCTCGCCGGCGTCCACCGCGGCCTTCGCCTGTCGGACGGGTTCGGCGAACCGGACGGGCATGGCGACGCCGAGCGTGACGCCGGCGTCCGCGCAGGTCTCGACGAGCGCGTCCGCCCGGTCGGGCGTCGTGGTCAGCGGCTTCTCGCAGAGCACGTCGACGCCCGCCTCGGCCGCCCGCTCGACCCACTCGTCGTGCCTCGCGTTCTCGGCACAGACGACCGCGGCGTCGACCCGGTCGAGTACCGCCTCGGCCGACCCGTAGTCGACGCCGTGGCGGTCGGCGAACGCGCGACCCCGCTCGTCGTCGGAGTCGGCCACCGCGACCACCTCGGCGTCGGCGACGTTTCCGGCGACGGACGCGTACGAGTCGGCGTGGCTGTGTGCGACCGACAGGAGCCCCAGCGAGACGGTCATCGACCCACCTCCTCGGGCGCGACGGGCACCCCGCGCTCGGCCGACTCGAGTGCCGCGAGCGACAGCCGCATCGAGGCGGTCCCCTCGTCGACACCGATGGAGGGCTCCTCGCCGGACTCGACACGGTCGACGAACCGCCGAATCTGCCGGTGGTAACCGTCGCGCCGGAGCGGCATGTCGTGCGCGACCGGGTCCCGCGGGACGTGGACCTCGTCGGCGTCGTACCGCGTGATCGGACGGACGTCGTCGAGGTCGAACTCGAGCAGGCCCTCCGTGCCGGATATCTCGAAGCTCGTCGTGAACGGGACGCTCGGCACCTCGACCGTGTACACCTCCACGTGGCCGACGACGCCGCTCTCGAACCGGAGCGTGGTGAGCGAGACCTCGCTGCGTCCCTCACCCTCCCAGTCAGTACTGCGCGTGAAGACCCGTTCGACCTCGCCGAACACCCAGCGCAGGTAGTCGAAGTCGTGGACCGCGAGGTCGAGCAGCGCCCCCCCGCTCCGGTCGACGTCGTCGAACCAGCCCCGGTCGCCGGCGAAGCCGAACGCCCGCCGGGTGCGGACCACGCCGGGGTCGCCGACGTCGCCGGCGTCGACCCGCTCTTTCGCCGTCGCGTACTCCGGGAAGAAGCGGACGACGTGGGCCGTCATGAACGTGATGCCGGCCTCGTCGACGGCGTCGGCGATGGCGCGCGCGCCGTCGAGCGTCCGCGCGAGCGGCTTCTCGCACAGGACGTCGACGCCGTGGTCGGCCGCGGTCTCGACGAGTTCGGGGTGGGTGTCCGTCGGCGTCAGGACGGCGACCGCGTCCGTGTCGTCCGCCGCACAGAGCGCGTCCGCGTCGGCGTACGCCGTCGCCGACGGGACGTGCTCCTCGACGAACGTCTCCGCCGTGGTGGGCGAGGCGACGCCGGTCACTGCGACGCCCTCCAGGTCGCTCACTCGGTCCGCGTAGACGCCGGCCATGCCGCCCGCTCCGATGAGACCCATCTGTAGCATGTGCCCGGGTGGTCGACGTGGTGCCTCAAAGCGTTTCGGATGGTCGGGGCGGGTCTCCCCCCCGGGCGAGCGGTCGAGGACGCCTCTTCCACTATACTTAGGTGCCCCTGCTCGGTGTGACAACGCGACGCATGTCCGAGTACGCCGTCGGAGTCATCGGCACGGGCGCACAGCGCGGAGGAGACGACGAGACCGGCATGGCGATGGGGTACCGTCACGGCGAGGCGTACGCGGCGCTCGACGACTGCGAACTGGTCGCGTGCGCCGACATCGTGGCCGAGAACGCGGAGCGGTTCGCCGACGCGTTCGGGGTCGAGTCGGCGAACGCCTACGCGGACCACCGCGAGATGCTCCGGGAGGTGGACCTGGACGTCGTGAGCGTCACGACCCCGATTCCGACGCACGCCGACATCGTCCTCGACTGTCTGACCGAGGGGGACCTGCTGGCGGTTCACTGCGAGAAACCGATGGCGGACCGGTGGGGAGACGCGAGACGGATGGCCAGAGAGAGCGAGGAACGGGGCGTCCAACTCACGTTCGACCACCAACTCCGGTTCTCGGAGCCGGTGCGGCGGGCGACGGCGCTGGTCGACGAGGGCGCCATCGGCGAGGTGCGGCGCGTCGAGGCGTCGCGGAGCGACCTGTTCGAGGCGGGGACGCACCAGGTCGACCTCTGTGCGCACTTCGCCGGCGACGAACCCGCGGAGTGGGTGCTCGGGGCGGTCGACTACCGCGAGGAGCGACACCGGAACGGCGTCCACATCGAGGGCCAGTCGTTCGGGCTCTGGGAGTACGAGAACGGCGTCCACGGCTTCATCTCGACCGGGCACGGCGCGGACGCCGTCGGCGTCCTCAACCGCGTCGTCGGCACCGAAGGAGCGCTCGAACTCGACTTCTGGGGCGACGCCCCGCTCCGCGTGCGCTCGGACGGGAGCGGGTGGGAGACCGTCGACTGCGAGTACGGGACTCCGCTCGAGGACGGGGTCGCGCACGTCGTCGACTGTCTCGACTCGGGAGAGGAGCCGCTCCTGTCGGCCCGGCGGGCGCTCGTCGGGACGGAACTCCTGTTCGGCGTCTACGAGTCGGTGCGCCGGCGCGGGCGCGTCGACCTGCCGCTCGACGTCGACGACAACCCGCTGATTTCGATGATCGAGGCGGGCGACCTCGACCCCGTATAGAGGCAGAGACCCGTCGGCCCGTCTACGCGCGGGAGTCGCGCAGGTCGACGAGCGTGTCGGCGGCCGTCTCCATCGACCGCACGGGGTCGTCCGTGAGGCCGTGCTCGAAGAGGACCCACTCGACCGTGTCCGGGCAGGCGTCGACGCAGGCCTGCAGGTCGACCTCGCCGGTTCCGAGGTCCATGTGGCGCGTGTCCCCGTCGGTCTCTCCCGCCAGGCTGTCGGTCATGTGGACGAGCCGCACCCGGTCGCCGTACCGGTCGAGGAGGGCGACGGGGTCGGCGCCGCCGTGGTTGGCGAGTCCGGTGTCTATCTCCAGCCCCACGCCGTCCGCGGCGTCGGCGAAGGCGTCGAACGCCGTCTCGTCGCCGAGGTCGGTGAACTCGAAGGTGTGGTTGTGGTAGTGGAGCGACACTCCGTCGTCGTCGAGTCTGTCGGCCACCGAGGCGAGGTGCCGGCCGGCCTCGCGCGCGGTCGACTCGGACTCGAACGCCGCCTCGTCGTAGGAGGGGACGACGAACTCCTCACAGCCGACCGTGGCGTACGTCGAGAGCGTCGCCTCGTAGTCGTCTTCGATGGCGTCGAGACCGACGTGGGCGCCGGCCAGGTCGAGGCCGGCGTCGTCGAGCGCCTCGGCGACCGTCTCGGGGGCTTCCCCCTGGAAGCCCGAGAGCTGGACCCCCTCGAAGGGCGTCTCTCCGACCCGCGCTATCGTCTCCGGGAGCGATTCGTCCAGGTTCCGCAGGGTGTAGAGCTGAATCCCGATTCGCACGGGAGGACGCACCGACGGGGAGGTAGTAAGCGTTCCCCTCGTCGGGAGACGGCGGCCTCGGGCCCGCCGCGGGACTCACACGACGGTGGGGTCGTGGTCGCCGTGCTCACCCCGACCCGAACACGACGTCGAGGTCGGCGCGGACGTTCGACAGCGTGCGCTCGGGGTAGGAGTCGTACGGGGGCACCTCGGGGGAGACCCACCCCTCGTACCCCACGTCGTCGAGCGCCGCCGCGACCGCCGGCCAGTCTATCGTCCCGGCCAGCGGGTAGGTGAACCCGTCTATCGTGTCGACCGCCTCGTCGTACCCCTTGACGTGGACGGCCTCGATGCGGTCGCCGAGGACGCGGGCCCACTGGGCGGGCGAGCCGAACCGGGCGACGTTCCCCGCGTCGAAGTACGCGCCGACCGGGCCGGCCTCCGCCGCGCTGTCGACGAACTCGCGCAGTTCGAGCGGCGAGTAGAGCATCCCGTTCCACACGTTCTCGACGCCGAGGGTGACGCCGTGGTCCGCCGCCGTCGCGGCCAGGTCGCGGACGCCGTCGAGCGCGTTCTCGTAGGCGCGGTCCGGGGGCGTCCCGTCGTCGACGACGCCGGGGACGACGAGCACCGTCGCGGCGCCGAGCGTCGCGGCGGCCTCCACGAGTCGCCGTCCCAGTCGGAGCCCCTCGTCCCGGACGGACTCGTCGGTGCTCGACAGCGGCGACTCCCAGAAGTCGGCACCCGTCACGCTCGGGACGGCGAGCCCGTGGGCGTCGGCCGCGTCACGGACGCGTTCGACCGCCTCCGGGTCGGCCAACGCGTCCGGGCCGAGTTTCGGTTCGATGCCGTCGTACCCCGCGTCGGCCACGGCGGCGGCGTTCTCGTCGATGTCGTCGTAGGGGAAACAGTAGGCGTTACAGCCGAATTGCACGGAGCACCGATACGACGCATCCCGGTATCATCCTGTTGGTCGGTCCCGGTCCGTCTCGGTCGTCCAGAGGCGGACTGACTACGCCGGTTCGATGTCGTACTCGTCCGTGATGCGGACCTCCACCCCGTCGTCGATGGAGCGCTCGGCCCCGAGCGCGACGGCCGCGGACTTCTTCGCGTCCACCAGCGTCGCGGGCGGTTCCTCGGTTCCCTCGACGCACCGGAGGAACCGCTTCATCTGGATGTAGTCCGCGCCGCCGTGACCGGACTGTTTCGGCGACGTGACGGCGTACTCGTCGCGCCTGTCGCGCCCGAACAGTCGGATGGTGTCCGACTCCCCCTCGGGCGACCGCAACACCCCCTCGTCCCCGCGGAGTTCGTAGAGCCGGGTCCGCTCGCCGAACGGCGCGAACAGACACAGTTCGAGCGTCCCGACGGTCCCGTCGGCGTACTCGACGGTGACGCTGGCGTGGTCCTTCACGTCGTTGTCCTTCCCGAGGACGTGCTGTCCGCCGTAGGCGAACACGCCGACCGGGTCGGCGTCGACGTACCAGTTGAACAGGTCGAAGTCGTGGGAGTTCTTGTCGAGCAGCGCGCCGCCCCCCATCTCCTGCGAGTAGGCGTACCGCGCGAAGAACGGCCCCCGTGCCTCCTGACACGAGATCATCCCGAGGTCACCGACGACGCCCCGCGAGAGTAACTCCTTGAGTCGGGCGAAGTACGGCGACGACCGGAGGTTGAATCCCGGGTAGAAGACGCTCTCGGACCGTTCGTGGGCGTCGATGACCGCGTCGTAGTCGGCGAGCGTCGTGACGATGCCCTTCTCGCAGAGCACGTCGACCCCGCGGTCCAGCAGGGGGAGCAGCGCCTCCTTGTGGAGGGCTGGCGGCGACGCGACGACGACGGCGTCGAGTTCGCGCGCGAGGAACTCGTCGAGCGTCCCCACCGCGTCCGGGTCGTCCCCGTGCCGCTCGCAGATGGCCGCGGTCCGTTCCCGCTCCGTCTCGTCGGGGTCCATCACCGCGACGACTTCCGGCCGGAGGTCGGAGACGTCCTCGACCCACGGCGGCAATGAGTCCGCGTACCGGTCGTACAGTCGGTCCGGGTAGTCGTCCGCGTCGCTGGAGAGGTACGTCGAGTCGCGGACGTCGTAACACTCCTCTACGTGCCGCCGTCCTCGCTGGCCGGCGCCGACCAGTCCCAGTCGGATGTCAACGCTCATCGTGACGGGCGACGACCCCATCGTATATAGCTCCCCGTGTCACTCGGTCCCTCGGGACGATAGGTCAGCGGTCGGGCGACAGCGCGTTACGACTCCGAGGTGGCGAGTTCGTACAGACCGATGCTCCACCGGCCATCGGGGTCTTTCCCGTCGACGGCGACGACGTTCGTCCGGTCGCTGTACGCCACCAGGGCGTCGACGTGGTGCATGCCGTCGTCGTTCCACCCGCCGCTCCCGGTCGCCTCGACCACCGGCGACTGCTCCGTCTCGACGTGCGCGTACTCCTC
Organism: Halorarum sp. SLYT50; assembly: GCF_059821265.1. Classification (NCBI taxonomy): domain Archaea; kingdom Methanobacteriati; phylum Methanobacteriota; class Halobacteria; order Halobacteriales; family Haloferacaceae; genus Halorarum; species Halorarum sp. SLYT50. The sequence goes on from NZ_JCAMRW010000002.1 coordinate 434,774, forward strand.
GCGCGTCAGCGTCTCCACGCGGAAACTCCGCACCTTGTCCCCGTAGGTCCGCTCGACGTCCTGGACGAACAGGTAGAGGTCCCCGTCGAGGAGCACCGGCCGGCCGGCGGGGCGGTAGTTCCGCGCCTCCTCGAACACCGGACTCGCCGGGTGTTCGGTCCACTCGTCCCCGAGCAGCGTGTCCGCGTAGTGGAGTCGCGTCCCGTTGACTCCCTCCTGCTCGATGGAGAAGAGGTACCAGCCGTCGTCGGTGCGAACGGGGGTCGGGTCGCCGAAGTGCTCGTTTATCACCGCCCGCGTCTCGAGCGTCCAGTCCGTCGGGAACGGATCCCCGCGGTAGATGCGGAACTCCGGGTTCCCGCCGTACTGGTACGTCGCCTTGTCCGGCGTCATGTACCACTCGCCGTCCCACTGGAAGACGTGCGGGTACGCGAGGTGGAACGGGTCGTCGAGCACCACCCGGTCGTACTCCCAGTCGAGTCCGTCGTCGCTCACCGCGTGGCCGATGTCGGCGGTGGCTGGCGGCTGGGGGCTGTCCGTGTAGAACACCTCGAAGAAGAGGTGGTACGTCCCGTCCTCGAAGACCAGGAACGGGTCCGCGACGTACTCGACGAACATCCGGTCGGAGACGTCGGCGGCGGTCAGGACGGGGTTCTCGACGTCTGGATGTGGGCGGAGCGCCGGCACGGCGTCGACGGCGGCGGGCGGCGGGTAGCGGGTCGGATTGCCCAGTCCGGGCACCTCGGACACGCAACCGGCCGTTCCGACCCCTGCGACCGCCCCCACGCCGGCGAGAAACGCCCGTCTATCCACCGCTACTCGACCGCCAGTCGGCGAGGACGGGGGACTCAGTTCGCGTCGAGTCACGACCGGTACACTCGCGGCGGGGGATAAATACCATCCGGTGGTCGCGCCCCGACCGTCTCAGCGGTTCCGCTCGTGACACTGCGTCAGCAGTCGTTCGAGTTCGTCGCCGAGCCGTCGGTATATCTCCGCTCCCTTCTCGGCGCTCGCGAGTCCGGGGTCGCCGATGGCGCCCGACTCCGAGTACTCCTCGAACGGGCGGTAGACGGAGAGCGGGCCGCTGTCGAGTAAGTCCTGTCCCCCCCACTCGTACGGCTCGTCCATGGGCGTGCCCTCGAGGCGGTCCTCCCGGACCAGTTCCTCGCGGAGGTGGAGCATGAGCGACGTCTCGAACTCCCCGCCGTGGGCCATCCCGCCGACGTCGCTCTCGCGGACCTCGTCGATGAACGACGCGGCGAGCGTGAAGTACGTCAGCCCGAGTACCTCCACGTCCGGGTGCTCTCTCCCGATGCGGCTGGTGACGCTGCTGATGAGCGAGCCGTTCCCGCCGTGGCCGTTGAGCAGGAGGACGGCGTCGAACCCGTTCTCGAGCGCGGAGTCCGCGGTCTGAGCGAGTACGTCGAGGAACGCGTCGGGTTCGAGCGTGATGGTGCCCCCGAACGACATGTGGTGGGGCGAGTGTCCCGACCAGACGGGCGGCGTGACGAGGAGCGGGACCGAGTCGACGACGCGCTCCGCGGCGAGGTCGGCGACGGCGTCGACGAGGATGGTGTCCGTCGCCACGGGGAGGTGGTGCCCGTGCTGTTCGACGCTCCCGACCGGGACGATGAGGATGGACCCGTCCTGTTCCGCGACGGTTCGGACTTCCTCGTACGTTCGACCGGCCCACGAGTACGGCTGTTCGCCGAGTGTGTCGTACACCATACCCCCACGACCGGGGCACCCGTAATGAACCATTGGGTCACCGGGTCGAGCGGCGACTCGCTCGACCGGTCGAGAGACGGGACGGAGCGGGGCTCAGTCCAGGTCGACCGCGTACTCGGCCACCTTGGACTCGTCGACTTCGATTCCGAGACCGGGGTCGGTCGGCACGCCGATGGCGCCGTCCTCGACGGTGAGCGGGTCGACGAGGACGTCGTCCTCCCAGGCGTAGTAGACGGAGTCGGGCGGGAGGTCGAACCCGGGGACGCCGCTGACCGTGTGGAGGATGGCGGCGGTCCGAACTCCCAGGTCGAACGCGCAGTGGTGCGTCGCCGGAACGCCCGCGTCCTCCGCGACGGCCGCCAGTTGCCGCACGGCGGCGATACCGCCGGCGGGCGTCATGTCGAGGACGGCGACGTCGAGTGCGTCCTCGGCGATCATCTGCGTCAGGTTGTGCGCGATGTAGGTGTCCTCGTTGGGCCCGACGGGCTGAGGGGTCCGCTCGCGGAGTTTGGCGAGCGTCCCGTGGGCGTCGACGCGGATCGGCTGTTCGAGGTACTGGAGGTAGACGCCGGCGTCGGCCAGCGAGGCGGCGACCCGGACCGCCTCGTCGAACCGCCAGCCCTGATTCGGGTCCAGCCGGAAGTCCAACTGCCCGTCGACCTCGTCGTGCATCGCCTTGATGCGCTCGACGTCGGTCCGCCAGTCCCGACCGGCTTTCGTCTTCAACACCGGGAACCCCTCGTCGAGCGCCTTCGCGGCGTGCGACCGGGACTCCTCGGGCGAGAGGATACCCAGACAGTAGGCGACCTCGACCGGGTCGACCCCCGCGTCGCTCGGCGTGTTCGTTCGTTCGTTCGAACTCGGCGCGGTCGCCCCGCCCAGCAGTTCGTACACCGGCTTCCCGAGCGACTTGCCGACGATGTCCCAGCACGCAATCTCGACGGGCGCGAAGAACATGTCGACGTTCGTGTACTCGATGAATATCTGTCGTCTGAGTCCCTCGACCTCGAAGGGGGAGCGGCCGACGACCCACGGCGCGATGCCGTCCTCAAGGACGGACTTGGTGGCGGCGGGCGAGAGGAACATCCGCATCTCCCCCCACCCGACGACGTCCTCGTCGGTCTCCACGCGGACGAGCATCCGGTCCACGTCGGTCACCTCTCCGTGGTTCGTCACGTACGGGGCGAGCCCCCCTTCCTCCAGCGGGACGACCGGGACGTTGACGGGGTACGCCTCCACGTCAGTAATCTGCATGGGCCGGCGTTGCCCGGGGGGAGAATAAAGCTATCGTCGGCTCACTCGAACGAGGGGAAGACGTCCTCCTCGAACGCCCGGATGGTCTCCTCCGGGTCGCCGACGTTCGTCCCGACGAGGACGCGCGTGACGCCGGCGTCCTCGAGTCCCTGGAGTTCGTCGATGACGTCGTTCGGGTCGTCGGTGATGGAGTGCTCGTCGGCGACCTCCTCGTCGGACATCGAGGCGAGTTGGGTGGTCGCGACGCGCTGGATGGACCGCGGGTCCGGATTGTACCGCTCCTCGGTCGGGATGTGTTCGCCCACCTCGCGGGCGCGAGCGACGAGTTCGGCGGGGTCGCCCACGTTGATGCTCGCCTCCGTCGTGATGTCGACGTCCGAGAGGGACCGACCGGCGTCCTCCAGACCCGCCTCGTAGTTGGGGACGATGCGGTCGGCGATGATGTCCGCCGGTGCCGCGGTTATCAGGTGGTCCGCGTGCTTGCCGGCGTAACGGCAGGACTTCGGCCCCCACGCGGCCCAGTGGACCGGGATGTCCCCCTTCGGCGGCGTGTACAGTTTCAGCCGGTCGTACTCGAAGTGCCGTCCTCGGTGTCGGACGTACGACTCCGAGTTCCAGAGCCGGTCCATCAGCTTCAGCGACTCTATCAGCATCTCCGCCCGCTCGTCCCAGCCGGGGTACTCCTCGAGGAAGTGCGCCTCGTTGAGCGCCTCCCCGACGCCGACGCCCAGGTTGAACCGGCCCGGGTACATGTTGTCGAGCGTGGCGACCGCCTGCGCCAGCAGGGGAGGCCGGTACCGGAGCATGGGACAGGTGATCGAGGTGCCGACCGGCACGTCCGGAATCTCGTTCATCAGCGCACCGAACCACGGGAAGACGTGGTGCGTGTACGGCCGGGAGTCGATCCAGGGGAGGAAGTGGTCGCCGATCCAGACGCCCTCGAACCCCGCTTCCACGGCCCTCGCCGCGAGGTCGATGTCCGCCCGCGGGTCGCGGAAGCAGCCGTACACGTTGTAGTGTATCTCCAGTCCCATACCCACCGAGTTGAAACGGGCGGATAAAAACGAGGGGGTTCCGGCCGTCCCGTCGGCCGTCACGCCGGCGACTGCTCCGGTCCGGGGAGAGCGGCGTCAGCCGCGAGTCCTGCCGTCTAACCGATACTGGGCGGAAAGATGCATCAATTTTGGCTGTAATCTGGAACAATCTTCGTCAGTATTGTACACTCGAGTACGTATCCGAACGTTCGACCGAGCGAAACACCTATACTGATACACCCTGCCTCACTCAATGGTACCAACGACCATGGACAGACCCGACCTTGCATCCCGACGGAGTATCCTGAAATCGAGCGGACTCGCCCTCACTGCCGGGCTGGCAGGCTGCAGTAGCGGCGGTGGCGGAGACGGCGGCGGTGGCGGAGACGGTGGCGACGGTGGTGGTAGCGGAGGAACTACGGGTGGAACCGCAAGCGGAAGCGGCGACAAGCCCAACTCCATCACCTACTGGGACTGGGGCGACCGGTACACGGAGCCGGTCAAGTGGTTCCAGGAGGAGCACGGAGTCTCCATCGACTACCAGCAGTTCCCCTTCGAGGATTACGTCTCGAAGGTCATCTCCTCGGCGTCGGCCGGCGACCTGCCGGACGTGATGAACTCGTCGGTGCTGTGGGTGCCGCGGTTCGCCAGCCAGGGCGTCTCGGTCCCCCTCGAGGACCACGGGTTCAGCCCCGACGACTACGTCGGCGCCGGAGCGCAGAACTCGAGCTACGACGGGACGCTCCACGCGGTTCCGACGTACATCGACTGCCGGATGGTAGCTATCAACGACGCCATGTTCGAACAGGCGGGGCTGGAGGTCCCCGAACGGACGCACGTCCCGACGTGGGAGGAGTTCAGGTCGTGGGCGACGACGCTCAACGAGGAGTTCGAGTACGGCGCCTCCGTCGACGGCGGGGAGGGGTTCGACAACTTCGTCCTCGCGAACGGCGGCAACTGGGTCGACGACCCGACAGACCCGAGCGAGGCCGTCATCAACAACAGCAACGGCGTCGAGACGGCCGAGTACATCAAGGGCCTCATCGACGACGACATCGTCCGGATGCGTCTGGCGAACACCGACCAGGGCGCGGTCGACGACTTCCGGAGCGAGACCGTCGCGATGGGCGCACACATCGGGTCGTGGGAGCTCAGTACCATCAACGAGTCGCTGGACAACTGGCGGTACCTCCCGATGCCCAAGGGACCGAGCGCCGACACCAGTCACTCGTGGTCCGCGGGCAACTTCCTCCTGGCGACCCAGCAGGGGAACACCGAGTGGGCGATAAAGTGGCTGGAGTTCGTCCAGTCGGACCGGGTGCAGGAGTACCTAGTCGGGACGGGCGGGTGGCCCGCGCTGACGAGCGTCACGGAGAAGGACTTCTTCCAGCAGTTCCTGGAGGACACTCCCAACGCGACGACCATCGACCAGGAGATCGGCAACACCGTCGCGTTCCCGAACCACCCGAGTGCGGGCGAGATGTACACGCTGGTCCACACGGAGATCGAACGCGTCTGGCAGGGCGGAGGTGACCCGCAGTCCGTCCTCGACGGCATCGCGGACGAGATAAACGGAATGCTCCAGTAATGACGACGACCACCCCACAGACGCGACAGTCCACACCCGCGCGAGCGAGAGGAGTATCATGACCGCCAGGGACTACGACGGGGCGGTCAACCGGCTCTCGACCAGGTTCAGGTCGCTCTTCGACCGGGAGCAGGCCGACGACGAGAGCGGCTGGTGGTACCTGATCGTCGTTCCGAAGGTGGTCATCCTGCTGGCGTTCCTGCTGTTCCCGTTCGTCGCCGCCATCGGAATCAGCTTCTTCGAGTGGAGCCCGCTCGCGACGACGCACCCGTTCGTCGGTATCGACAACTACGTCGAGTTGGCCAGCGACCCCGCGTTCCACAACTCGGTCATCAACACGGTGACCTACTCGTCGTCGCTGCTGCTAATCGACGTCCCCATCGCGCTCGGACTCGCGCTGCTGCTCAACATGAACCTCAGGGGGACACGATTCTACTCGACGGCCATCTTCCTCCCGTTCGTCACCTCGTGGGTCGTCGTCTCGCTCATCTGGACGTGGATATACAACCCCGACTTCGGCGCGCTGAACCTCTTCCTGGGGTGGGTCGGGCTCCCGACGCCCGACTGGCTCCAGGACAGCTCCACAGCGCTGGCCGCCATCATCGCGATGAGCATCTGGAAGCACGTCGGGTTCAACATGGTGATATTCCTCGCCGGGCTGAAGGGCATCCCCGCCACGTTCTACGAGGCGGCAGTGATGGACGGCGCGAGCAGGTGGCAGCAGTTCCGGTACATCACCCTGCCGCTGCTCCGACCGACGTCGTTCCTCATCATCATCATCACCATGATCTTCTCGTTCCGCTTCTTCACGCAGGTGTTCGTGATGACCGGCGGCGGTCCGGTTCGCTCGTCGTACTCTATCATGTTCTACTTCTACCAGATGGGCTTCAGCAACTTCCGGATGGGGCTCGCCAGCGCGGTTGGCGTCGTCCTCTTCGTCGTCGTGTTCGCGCTGAGCCTCATCCAGAACCACTACCTGGAGGACGACGTCGACTACTGAGTACCTATGGCAACACAACAATCCCAATCGGACGACCTCGACCTGATGGGCGACGAGACGACGAGACGCGCCGGGAGCGAGCAGGACCGGTTCGCGCGAACGGTCGCGCACCTGCTGCTCATCACCGCGAGCATCGTCGCGCTGTTCCCGTTCGCGTTCGCGCTCGTCACGTCGCTCAAACAGCCGGGCAACGTCATCGCAGTCGTCTCGTCGGTCGCGGACCTCTTCCCGGAGGTCCCGACGCTGCTCAACTACTACCAGGTGTGGATGGAGCAACCGCTCGACCGGTGGTTCTTCAACACGCTCATCGTCGCCGTCGGCACCGTCGGCCTCACGCTGCTGCTCGACTCGTTCGTCGGCTTCGCGCTGGCGAAGGGCGAGTTTGTCGGGAAACGCGTGCTCTACCTGTCGATAATCGGGCTCCTCATCATCCCGTTTCAGGTGACGATGGTGCCGCTGTACGTGGAGATATCCGCGCTGGGGTGGGTGAACACGTACTGGGGAATCATCGCTCCTTTCCTCGCTAGCCCGTTCGGGGCGTTCTACATGCGCCAGCACTTCCTCACCATCCCCGACTCGCTGCTGGAGTCGGCCCGGATGGACGGGTGTAGCAACCTGCAGATATTCACGAGGATCATGCTCCCCATGTCGAAGCCCGCGCTCTCCTCGCTGGCGGTCTTCCAGTTCATCTTCTCGTGGGGCGCGTTCCTCTGGCCGCTCGTGGCCACCGGGAAGGACTCGATGTTCGTCCTCCAGGTCGGACTGGCGTTCCTGACGGGGCGCTACACCCAGAACGCCTACGGCCAGGTGCTCGCCGCGACGATTCTGGCGGCGTTGCCGGTCGTCGTCGCGTACCTGCTCGCCCAGCGCACCTTCATCGAAGGCCTCGCGCTCACGGGGGCGAAAGGCACGTGACGGCCCTCGGACTCCTCACCGTCGTCGCCCTCCAACTCGGAATGTCGGAACTCAACGAGCCGATACTGGGCGGGGCGATCATCTTCGGAGCCACCACGGTCGCGCTGTACTACATCGGCTACGTCCGCACCGAGATGAACCCGGGAATCATCCTCCGGACGGCCCCGTTCGTGATGCTCGCACTCACGGTCCTCTCGCTGGCGTGGCCGTGGCGTCCCTGGCCACACTGAGCTACTGAGACTCTCGACTCCCCCCTTCTCGCTCTGCTCTCGACGCGACCGACAGGTCCCGACAGGTCGTCGACGCTCCGCGTCTCCCCGACTCGTTCACTCCTCGTGACCACAGACGTCGACGCTCGAGACCCGATTCCGAGCGCGCGTGAACGGACGGACAGTCCGCCGGGTTCGGCTGTAACTCCCCGACTCCGTCGCCATCGGCCGCGACTGGAATCGTGTTCGATGGCCGCCACTCGTGACCGTTCACCGGATTCACGTCCATCTATTTACACAGATACGACTGTAAACGAAGAGATTCGGTAACAGGCACCGTATCGCTCGGGTTCTCGGCACTCGGCAGACCGCGACACTCGAGGGATGCGGTCGACGGGTCCGGACGCCACACGTGAACGAACCGTCCCGGCTCACGCTCGATGTCAGAGGGTGAGGACGACCCCGGCGACGATGAACAGCGCACCGAGGAGTTTCCGGGAGACGTCCTCTTCGGCGAAGAGGAGGCCGCCCGCGAGGACGTCGAGGAGGACGGAGACCTGCAGGACGATGGAGACGCGCGACGCGATGGCGAGCGAGAAGGCGACGTAGGTGACGCTCGTCCGGACGGCGGTCAGCCCCCCCAGCAGGACGAGGCGACCGCGGAGCAGTTCGGACGTCGGGACCCGCCGTCCGCGGACGAGTCCGACGACGCCGAACCCGACGGCCATGAGCGTGTAGACGGACGCGGCGTAGAACAGCGGCGGGACGTGCGTCACGGCGTATCGGTTGGCGAGCGACGTCACCGCGAACAGGAGGGCGGCGCTCAGCGCGAGCAGCGCGGGCCGCGCCGTGAGGCGGTCGAGTGGCGCGGAGAGGTCCCCCGACTCGCTCACGAGGACGGCCGCCCCGACGACCGCCGCGACGGCCCCGAGGACGACGCCGTACTCGAAGCTGACGGCGAAGACGAACGGCTCCGCGAGCGCGACGGCGACCGGAGTCGACTGCATCAGCGGCGTCACGACGGAGAGGTCCTCGAACTCGAGGGCGGTGAGGAACGCCCCGATGGCGCCGATGTTGGCGACCCCGGAGACGAGGATGGCCCCGACGACCGGCGGCGTGAACTCCATCTCGACGGTGTGGAGGTACCACACCCCGACCGGTGCCATGAACGCGAACCCCAGCATCGACGTGACGTAGCTGAGTTCGACCCCGTCGTACTCGAAGGTGAGCCGTTTCTGGAGGACGGAGTACGCGGTCTTCAAGAGTGCGGCGGAGAGCGCGACGGCGAGCCAGAGTTCGAGCATGGGGTCGACGTGCCGAACTCCGGGGGGAGGAAAAACAGTACCGATGCCGGTATCGAACGGGTCGTTCGGGTCGACGACGGGAGCCGGACGAGAGATCACGCGGTCAGCGCCGTCCGTCGTCTGCGAGTCGTCGAGAGCCGCCGAAACGGGCCGGTCCGCGACGAGAACCGGGTTCAGGCCGACTCGCCGGTGTACGAGTAGTCCGCCTGCGAGACGGCTTCCATCTCGCGGTTCTTGATGGCCTCGCCCGTGCCGGTGTCGAAGAGGTGGATGCGGTTCTCGGGGAAGACGATGGAGAACTGGTCGCCCTCGGAGACGAGCAGGTCGCCGGGGATGCTGGCGGTACAGTCCGTCTCGCCGATGTCGAAGTAGATGTAGCTCGTGTCGCCGAGCGGTTCGATGACGTTGACGGTCACCTCGATGGCGTTCTGTTCGCCGGGTTCCGCGGCCCGGATGTCCTCGGGCCGGATGCCCAGCGTGACGACGTCGCCGTCCCCGCCCGGAAGTTGCTCGGCCGTGCCGGGGGAGAGCTGGTAGTCGAACGCGTCGTGCTGGAGCGTCGCGCCCGACCGGCTCACCTCCAGGAAGTTCATCGACGGCGACCCGATGAACCCGGCGACGAACCGGTTGGACGGCTCGTGGTAGCACTCGAGCGGCGTACCGATCTGCTGGAGTCGTCCGCCGTTCAGGACGGCGATGCGGTCGCCCATGGTCATCGCCTCCGTCTGGTCGTGCGTGACGTAGATGGTGGTGATGTTGAGTCGCTGTTGCAACTCCTGAAGCTCCGTGCGCATCGTCGTCCGGAGTTTGGCGTCGAGGTTCGACAGCGGTTCGTCCATCAGGAACACCTCCGGCTCACGGACGATGGCGCGCCCGAGCGCCACCCGCTGCTGTTGCCCGCCCGAGAGTTCGCCCGGACGGTCGTCGAGCAGGCTCGTGATTCCCATCATCTCGGCCGCGTCGGTGACTCGCTCGTCTATCTCCGCTTCCGAGAAGTCGGTGGTCATCTTCAGTCCGAACCCCATGTTCTCCCCGGCGGTCATGTGGGGGTAGAGCGCGTAGTTCTGGAACACCATCGCCATGTTCCGGTTCTTGGGTTTCTTGTCGGTCACCGTCTCCCCGTCGAGGACGATGTCGCCACGCGAGACCGTCTCCAGCCCCGCCACGCACCGCAGCGTCGTCGACTTTCCGCATCCGGACGGGCCGACGAGGACGAGGAACTCCCCGTCCTGAATGTCGATGTTCAGGTTGTCGACCGCCGTCACTTGCTCGTCGCCGTCGCCGAACACTTTGGTGAGGTTGTCTATCGTTAGCTCGCCCATTGAAACCGAGTGTACCGTTCGCACCATCGCTAATAAATTGCCCGACCGGTCCCCGCGTCGGTCGCACCGCCGGGAGCGCTCCGTTCTCGTCACGCGAATCGGTTCGGAGGCGGGAGCGGCGTCGGACTCGTCTCCCGTCCCACTACTCCGACGGTGGTTCGTCGGTCGTCTCCATCGTCGAAGCACGCTATGTCCGAAAAACAGCCCGCAACCGCGTCCCCAGTCGAGTCGTGAGAACGGACGGGCGTCCCGACGCTGGTCGAACCGTCCGGCCGCCGGTGATAGCGAGAGGTGAACGCCCGTCGATATCAGCGCCGCGAGTACTGCGACGTACGGGACGACGCGGGGGTAGGTGGGGTTGAGAGCGGTGAGTGCCGGACGCTGAACGTGGATGGTGGTCCGTCGGAATAGCCGACACGACGCGAGACGGGCGTCACTCCGTCGGTGAGCGAGGATTCAAGCCGGTTCCGAGAGGACACGAGCGGTGAACACCACCGCTGGTTCAGCCGTCTCGGCACCGACCGCAGTGCCGTCACAGCGCGGTCGCGTGCTCCCGTTTCACTCACCGTTTCAGCCCGCGACCCCCCGTCGACGGTGGCAGCGACGCACTGGTGTCGTGCAGTTCCGTCCCGGTCCGTAGAGCCGACCGGCGGCTCATCCGGTGAGTCCGAGCTTCGGTGTCTCGTCGAGACAGGGCGCCGGTCGGGTACTCCTCGTCGTTCCCCACCGCCTGAGCGTGGTGTGTGAGACGGTGGGACAACGGACCAGTGGTCACTCGACGCGGGCTGTGCCCTGCGGAGGGAAGCGGAGGACACGTCTCGTCCGTAAGGACCGACTTGTGAACTCGTCGGACTTATGCGTCCCGTCTGCGGTACGCGAGTATGCGAAGCGTCATCGTCGTTCACCCCGAGTTCGAGCGCGTCTGGCCGTACGCGGCGGAACGGCTCCGTGAACTGTGGGAGGACGAGTCCGGCGTCGAGTTCACCCGTGTCGCGGTGGACGACAGCCGTCCACTCTCGGAGGTGGTCCCCGACCCGGAGACCGTCACTCGGCTGGTTTCGCTGGGCATCGCGATTGAGGACTCCCGACTCGACCGGTTCGAGTCGCTCGCGGAGGCCGCCGTCTACACCGACGGTTACCGGGTCGACGAACCCGCCGTAACCGCGCTGGCGAAGCGGGGCGTCACCGTCCACCGCCACGAGAGCGAGGGGTTCTGGGGACAGTCGGTCGCCGAGTGCGCGCTCGCGCTCACGCTCGACGGTCTCAGACGGATTCCACAGCTCCACGCTCGAATCACCGAGGACCAGTCGCCGTGGGACTACGAGCCGGACGGACCGCCCGGTCCGGGCGCGCGCGGCGAGCAGTTCGGGGACGACCCCCGGTTCACCTCCGGCACGCTCAGCGGAAAGCGCGTCCGACAGGTGGGCGCCGGCAACATCGGCAGCCGGTACGCCAGTTTCGTGACCGAACTCGGCGGGGACGTCGCCGCGTACGACCCGTACGCGGACGAGCCCTGCTTCCACCGCGCCGGAGCGACCCGCGAACGCCACCTCGACCGGCTCGTGGCGGACGCGGAGGTGTTCGCCCCGCTCGTGCCGCCGACCGAGGAGACGACCGGCATGGTAACCCGCGAACTGGTCGACGCCCTTCCCGAGGGGTGTCTCGTGGTGCTGGCCACGCGGGCGCGTGTGGTCGACACCGCCGCGCTCCGCGAGCGCGTCCTGGCGGACGAACTCGCGCTCGCGGCCGACGTCTGGGACGAGAACCCGGGCGAGCCGGTTCCGCTCGACGACCCCCTGCTCGGCCGGCACAACGTCGTCCACACCCCCCACATCGCCGGTCGAACGCGGCACGCGAACGAGCGGTGGGCCGAACTGCTCGCGAGCCGATTCGAGCCGGTCGAGTGACGGTACGCGGCCCCCCGACTCGACGGCCAAGTAGCGACGAGTCATCTCACAACGTATCGGAATAGATGAAGTGGTCGAAATCAGATTGGTATCCGAGTCGTATCCTCACCGTCCAGCCGACCTCGGCCGCGGCCGAGACCAATTCGCGCGTGGGGCAGGGGAGTGGGAAACGAGGAGGCGGTCAATCAGAGGTCGGCTCCGGTCTCTACCAGCCGGATACGACGAGAAGTGGCAGGGTGAGTAGCGGTGTCCACTCGTCGTCTTTCGAGCGGGGTTCTCGGTGGGAGTCGCTCGTGTCCGACGGAGCAGATAAGTAATAAATATGTTATCAGTAGATATCAGACGGGGTATTGATAGTAAACGGAGGACGCGCCCCTGGTGTCCGAACCGGACGAGTCGGTCACCGCTCACCGGTAGTCCGAACCGCCTCAGCGACGGTCCGTCTCGTCTCGGAGCAGGCGGCGGTCGGCGGCGATGGCCTCCTCGTACGGCCGGTCGGCGGCGACGAACTCGACGTTGACGAAGCCGTCGAACCCTCGCTCGACGAACGGGGCGAGCGCCGCCCCCACGTCGAAGAACGCGTCCGCGAGCGGACACCGGGTCTCCCCTCCTCGCTCTGCGACCGCCTGCACGTGGACGTTGTTCGACAGCGGCGCCAGACGCCGCGCCTCCTCGACGATGGCGTCGGGAGCCATACCGAACAGCGGCTGCCAGTTGAGACCGCAGTTCGGTCGGTCGACCGCGTCGAGCAGCCGACGCGCCCCGGCCTCCGAGACGGTCAGCGACCCGTCGTGCTTCTCGACGGTCACGCCGAGACCGCGGGCCGCCGCGTCGTCGGCGACGGCTCGGAGGTCGTCGACGGCGCGCTCCCAGTGGGCCGGGTCGTGGTCGCCGTACTCCTGTTCGCCCGCCCAGACGCGAATCAGGTCGGCTCCGAGTGCAGCGGCGGTGTCGAGTTCCGCCTCGCGCGTCGGCGCGTCGACTCCCGTCCCGGCGCGGAGGTACGACCCGTAGACGGGGACCGTGAGCCCGCGGTCGGCGGCGTACTCGCGGATTCCCGCGCACGTCTCTTCGTCGCCGGCGTGACCTCCGCCCCACACCTCGACGCCGTCGTACCCGACCGCCGCCGCACGGTCGACGACGGTCTCGACGTCGGCCTCGCGGTCCGATATCGTGCACAGTCCGAACTGCATGCGCGGACGAGTTCACCCCACGGAGAAAACACCTCCGTTCGTGGCTCGGCTCGCGTCGAACGCGAGCGCCCGAGACCGGCGCGTCGACCGTTTCGACGGCGTCCGTGCTACCGGCCGGCGACTCGGACCCACTCGCCCGACTCAGCGGACTCGTACACGGCGTCGAGCACGCGGAGGACGGTCAGCGCGTCGTCGAGGCCGGCCGGCGGGGCGGTCCCGGCCTCGCAGGCGTCGAGGAACGCCGCGAAGAAGTCGAGTCCCCAGCGGCCGCCGTACCCCGGCGCGGGAGCGTACTCGTGGGTGACCTCTCGGTGTGGAGTACTCCCCCACTCCTCGGCCGAGGAGTCGAGTTCGAGCGTCGTCTCCCCCTCGAACCCGAACGTCTCGCCCATGGGGTCCCACCGGCTTCGTCCCTCCGCGCCGTACACGTGGAAGGCGGTATCGTACCGTCCCTCCCGAAGGTAGTAGCCGCACGTGTGGGTTCCGGTCGCGCCCGACGCCGTCTCCACCTGGAGCGTCGCGCCGTCCTCGACGTCGACCGCCGGTGACTCCGAGCGGAGCCGTGCGTTCACGCGGACGATGGGGTCGTCGAGGACCCACGGGAGCAGGTCGAGCCAGTGGACGCCCAGCCACTGGACGATGCCGCCGCGGCTCGCGGCGCGGTCGAACAGGTAGTGGTCCGTGTCGCGCGTAGCGAGGGTCGAGGCGACGAACCGGAGGTCGAACCCGCGGACGTCGCCGAAGAAGTCCGACGCCGCCAACTCGCGCAACCGCCTCGAGATGGGGTGGCCGCGCCACGCGTACGCGACCCCGACGGTGGCGTCCGCCCCACGGGCGGCGTCGACGACCGGTTCGAGGGCGGCGGCGGTCCGCCCCACGGGTTTCTCGGTGAGCACGTCCACTCCACGCTCGACGGCCGCCTCGACCACCGCCGGCGTCTCGCGGTTCGAGAGCGTGACCCACGCCAGGTCGACGTCAGTCTCGTCGAGCATCTCGACGGGGTCGTCGTAGACGGGCACGTCCGCCAGCGGTCCCTCGTCGGTCGGCGCGGACCCCGGCGCGGCGGCGGCGGTCACCTCCGCCGGGAGTTCGGCGATGCTCGCGAGGTACGGCGCCCGGTGGTGGTGGTCGAGACCGACGTAGCCGACGCGCCGAGTCATTGGAACGCCGGCACGACTTCCTCTCCGAAGCGTTCCAGCGTCCGGAGGGTGGGTTCCTGCGGCTGACCGGGGAACTGACACCGAATCAGGACGTGGTCGACGCCCAGCTCCTCGTACTCCCGGAGTTGCTCGATGCACGCCTCGGGCGACCCGATGACGAACTTCTCGTCGAGTTCGTCGTAGTCGACTTCCACGTCGTGCTCGTCGACGTACGTCTGGCCCCACCGCGCGTACCACTCGTACAGGGTGAGGAGGTGCGGTTCGATGGTCTCGCGGGCCTCGGCGGCGTCGTCGGCGACGAAGCAGTCCCGCATGAGGACGACGTCGTTGTCCCCGCGGTCCATTCCGAACTCGTCGAGGCAGTCCTCGTAGTGGCCTATCTGTCGGTCGAGGTCGGCGGTGGTCGAGGAGGCGCTCGCGATCCAGGCGTCGCCGCGGTAGGCCGCGCGCTTGATCGCGATGTCGGCGTGGCCGCCGATCCAGACGGGGAGGTCACCCTCGGGCGGCGGACTCACGAACGCGTCGTCGTACGACCAGTGGTCGCCGTCGTGGGTGACGCGACGGCCGTCCCAGAAGCGGCGGAGCAGCGACAGCGACTCGAGCATCGGCCCGACCCGGTCGTCCATGTCGACGCCGAACGCCGCGAGTTCGCGCTCTCTGTACCCGAGTGCGGCCCCGAACGCCGCCCGTCCGTCCGAGAGACGGTCGATCATCGCGAACTGTTCGGCGAGGTGGAGGGGGTCGTACAGCGCCGGAAGCATCGCGGCGGTGCCGAGTTCGAGCGACTCCGTCCGTACGGCGAGCGCCGCGAGCGTGGTGAGCGGGTCGACGAACCCCTCCTCGTGGACGTGTCGTTCGCCGAGCGTCGCCGAGTCGAATCCGACCGACTCCATCAGCGCGGCCTGTTCGAAGAGGTCCGACTCGTCGAACGACCCACCCGGCGTGTAGTACTGGTTCAGGAAGACACCGAACTTCACGCCGCCCCGCCTCCACTCGTCTCCGGCCGGACCGACAGTCGCTTCCGTCCGCTGGTCAGCGCGAGCATTTCGCGCTACTTCTGGAGGAGAGAGCAAATAGGTTGCGCCGACCGGCACACCGTCGAGTAGTGCCACTCGTTCACTCGTCCCAAACGTTTATGTGGTTATTTTCCATACCCCGAACGTGAGCACGAACGAAGCGCGAAACCCCGTCCAAGCGGTCCAGACGTCGCTCGACGTCATCGCGGTCATGCGTGAGCGGGGCTCGGTCGGCGTGACGGAACTCGCCGCCGAACTCGGGGTGACGAAGGGGAGCGTCCACTGTCACCTCTCGACGCTCCGGCAGAACGGTTACGTCGTGAAGGACGACGGCGAGTACCGCCTCGGCCTCCGGTTCGTCGACATCGCACACCACGTGCGCGGCCAGAACGAGATATACGAACTCGCCGCGACCGAGGTGGACGAACTCGCCGAGGAGACCGGCGAACTCGTGCTCTACACCGTCGAGGAACAGCACCAGGGCGTCTGTCTGTACAACGCTCGCGGTGAGGACGCGGTCGAGACGAAACTCCACGTCGGCTACCGGAACGACCTCCACCACACCGCCGTCGGCAAGGCCATCCTCGCGCACATGCCCGCCTCGGAGATCGAGGAGATCGTCGAACACACCGACCTGAAGTCGATGACGGCGAACACGGTCACGGCGCCCGCCGAGTTGCGGACGGAACTCGACGAGATACGGGAGACGGGGTTCGCGTACAATCGCGAGGAGTCGATTCGGGGGCTGGTCGGCATCGGCGCGCCGATTCAGGACCAGACGGGAGGCGTGTACGGCGCCATCAGCGTCATCGGACCGACGAGTCGGATGGACGAGGACCGACTCGACGAGATCGGGGAGATGCTCCGCCGGGCGGTGAACGTCATCGAGATAAACGCGACGTCGCTGTGAGCGTCGAACCGACCGAGGCGGGCGTGGCCGGGGGCCGAACCACCCGGTGGCGTACGGGGGGCGCGTCGCCGACCTCCGCGCCCGGGTAGTGTAACCCGGCACGCCGTACGGTCTGACCGCGGGGTGTGACGACCGCACGGGGGAAAGTTGACACAGCGCCACGGTCGGTCTCGGCCGTCGGCCGGCGTCCGTTGCGTGCTCCTAAACATCGCTGCCGGGCCGTCCCGCTCGGACCGAAGTCCGGTACTGACGTATCTGCGAGCGGACGACCGTCAGAACGTCACGTCGACCGGTTCGCCCCGTTCGGCCGACTCGTAGGCCGCGGCGCAGACGGCGGCCTCGCGGAGTCCGTCCTCGCCGTCAATCTCGGGGGGCCGGCCCTCGCGTACCGCCGACAGGAAGTCGTCGAGCAGGTGGTCGTTCGGCGCCTCGCCGTAGTAGACGGAGTGGATGCCGGGCTCCCCCCCCGCATCACGCGTTCCGGTGAGCGTGTAGTCGAAGCAGTCGACGTCGAGTTCGCCCTCGGTGCCGACGAGGTTCAGCGTCGCGTCCCCCCAGTAGTCCCAGTTCTCGGGGCGGTCCCACGACCCGTCGAGCGTGAACGGAGTTCCGTCGTCGAGTTCCATCGAGAGCACGTTCACGTCTTCCGTCTCCGGACCGTCGTGCATCGTCGCGAGTTCGGCGTGGACCGAAGTGACCTCCCGCCCGGTAATCCAGCGCACGAGGCCGACGACGTGGACGGTGTGGTCCATCACTGCGCCGCCGCCGGCGTGTTCGGGGTCCGCCGACCACCCCGTCTCGTGGCGGTTCCGCAGTTTCGCCCGGTTCGTCCCCGTCGCCGCGCGCAACTCCCCGAGGGCGCCGGCCTCGTACTCGCGTTTCGCCCGGCGAGCGGGTTCGCTGAACGGCAGCGGCATCATCATCCCGAGGCGGACGCCGGCGTCCGCGCACGTCTCCGTCAGGTCGCGCGCCTCCGCGGGTTCGGTCGCCAGCGGCTTCTCACACAGCACGTCGACGCCCGCGGCGGCGGCCGACCGGACCCACCTGCCGTGCGTCGTGTTCGTCGAGAACACGAGCGCCGCGTTCACGGCCGCCAGCAGGCCGTCGGTGTCGAGATACGGGACGCCGTGTCGGTCGGCCACCGTTCGCCCCCGGTCCGCGTCGTCGTCCGCGACGCCGACGAACTCGACGTCCGACCGACCGGAGAGCATGGTCGCGAACCCGGCGGTGTGGACGTGCGCGGCCGAGAGCAGGCCGACCCGCACCGTCGCCGCTCCGTCGTCTCCTGTCATCGCGCGGATGGTGGACGCGACGAGGTATAAACGTGTGCGCTCCGGCGCGGTCCGCGGTCGACGGCGACGTCTACCGTTCCGCGCCGACCGTGTCGTCGGGGAAGCGGTCGAGGGCGGTGACGGGGATGGTCGAGACGTCGGCGTCGCGCTCTTACCTAACCATCATCGGCATCGTCGTCAACTCCCTGAACGAGGCCGTCGGGTTCGTCTGAACGGAGGACCGACTCCGACTCAGTCGAGTTCGACCCGTCCGTCGCCGCTCGCGGCGTCGATGACCGCCCAGTTCAACTCGAGCGTCCGCGCGGCGTCCGCGTAGGGGGACCGATACGCGCTCGGGTCATCGGCCGCGCACGCGTCGAGAAATGCGTGCACCTCCCGGGCGTAGCGGTCGCACGTCCCGTCGAACTCGACCGCCTCGCCGTCGACCACGCCCGAGAGTGCCTGCGCGGCGTAGTCGAGGTGGAGTTGCAGGTCCTCGCCGACGACGTCGAGTTCGACCGTCCACGACGACCCGGCCACCGTCGACGAGACGGTACCGACGACGCCCGTCTCGTGTTCGAGCGTCGCGGCGACGGCGTTCGGGTAGTCCACCTCCGGCGTGCCGACGCTGCTCGACCCCGCCGCGGAGACGCGCTCCACGTCGCCGGCGAGGTACCGCATCGTGTCGAGGACGTGCGTCGTCCGGATGTTCACGTCGCCGCCGGACGACTCCATCCGGTAGCCCCACTCGCTACCGGGAAGGCCACCCCAGTACTGCCCGTCGAGGAGTGCGACGTCACGGTCGCTTATCAGGTCGCGGGCGCGTTCGGTGATACGGTCGTAGCGGAAGACGTAGCCCGACCCCGTGACGACGCCCGCCTCGTCGAGGGCGGCACGTACCTCGGGGACGTCGTCGGGGTGGAGCGCGACCGGTTTCTCGACGAACGTGTGAATCCCTCGTTCGGCGGCCAGCGTCGCTTGGTTCGAGTAGGCGAACGGCGGGATAGCGAGGAACGCCACGTCGAACTCGTGCTCGTCGAACAGCGTCTCGTGGTCGGTGAACACCGTGGCATCGCGCGGGTCGACCGCGGCGGCGGCCGCGTCCTCGTCCACGTCACAGACCGCCGTGATGGTCGCGCCGTCGTAGTCGTCGACGCACGCCATCAGGTCGCTCGCCATCTTCCCGGCGCCGATAAAGGCTACTCGCATGCTGATACCACCTCTCAGACGCGACTTTAACGTTGCGTCGACCGCGCTAGGGCCCGCGGGCGGAGGGTCAGTCACCCCGTGTCCCTGCCTGAGTTCGTCGCCCCACCGGGTCCCGTCGAGTCCGACGTCGTGAGGGAGCGCCCCCGAGCAGATGTCGTTGTACGCCCGGACGTTCTCGACGACGTCCGTCCGCCACTGGACGATGGCGTCGCCGTCGTGACCGGCCTGTTCGAGCGACTGGCCCTCCTCGCTGTTGTCGACGGTGGCGGCGACTCCTCGGGCGCCCCGTGGGTTCAGGCGAGTCCGTCCACGGGCGGGTCGAACCGGTAGACGTCGGTCCCGCGCGCCTCGAGGGCGGCGGCGAGACGCGGGAGGTCGAGGTCCAGGACGTCGTGGACGAGCAGACCGGGGTCGATGCGGGTCTCCTCGGTCGTCGCGCGCTCGCGGAACGAGGGGACGTCCGCGACGCGGACCGACCGGACGGCGCGGTCGGCGACCGCCGCGAACAGGGCGTGGACCGCGCCGGGTCCGGTTCCGACGAGGGCGACGCCCGCGGCGTCGAACCGGTCGCGCAGGTAGCCCGCGGCCCGCGTCACGTCGAACGTGCGCAGGGCGAGTAGTGACGTACCGAGCATCAGCGCGTCGCAGGCGAGTTTGTACTCGGTTCCGTGGACGTCGTAGTACTCGCCGCCGTTCGCCAGGGGCGTGTTCACGTCGCGGGCGCGCACGCCGCCGACGCCGCGCGGGTCGAAGACGAGCGCCGCACCCCGTTCGCGCGCGAGGGTGTCGACCTCGTCGGCGCGGTCGGGGTAGTCGGCGGTGCCCCGCGGGAGCAGGACGACCGCCGGATCGTCGGGGTCGGCCTCCGAGTCGCGGACGAGGACGCCGGTGACGACGACGTCCGCCTCGCTCCGGAAGAACACCTTCTCCCGGACGAGACCGTCCTCCCGTTCCCCGGCGATGACGCGGGGGAACCGCCGGGGCGCCTCCCGGTCGAGGTCGAAGCGGTCGCGGACGGCGCGGCGCAGAGACGCGGGGTCGACCGCGTGGGGGTCGGGACGCGGGTCGGGCGCGTAGGCGGCGACGTACTCCCGGGTGAGGTCGACGACGTGACGCTCGTCGGGGTAGGCGGCGTTCACCTCGCCGTCGGGGAGACAACGGAGCGTCTCGGCGGACTCCGTCTCAGGGTCGCCCGTCTCGAAGGTCGGGTCGGCGTCGCGGAGGTGGACCCGGAACCAGTTGACCACCGCCTCACGGAGCGTCGGGGAGAAGCCGTGCGTGGTCGGCGCGACCGTCAGTTCGAGGGCGTCGGCCGCGTCGAACCGCTCGTACGCCGCGAGCGCTCGCTCGTACGACCGGGTCGCCCCCTCGACGCAGAGGAAGTCCGACTGCGCCTCGCCGACGAGCAGGGGTCTCGGCGCGAAGGTGGCGACGAAGTCGTCGTACCGCGGTCCCCGCTCGATGGCGCCCGCGAGAATCTGCTCGCCGTCCTGCGCCTGCCCGGTCTTCATGTAGTCCTCCTTCGTGGTGACGAAACAGCAGGGCGCGGCGGCGGCGAGGCGGTCGTCGGCGAGCATCAGGTAGCCGGTCTGCATCCCGCCCCCCGAGTTGCCGGTGGCGGCGACGCGCTCGGGGTCGACCTCCGGGCGACCCGCGAGGTAGTCGAACGCGCGGACGCAGTCCCAGACGAAGTAGCGGGCCGGGTTCGTCCCCGCGTACTGGCACTGGTGGCCGAGGTAGGTGTGTTCGGCCGTGTTCCGCCGAGGCGTCTCCCCGGTCGCCGGGTCGAAGAACTGGTGGCGCTCCCCCTGTCCGAGCGGGTCGACCGCGAGCACCACGAAGCCGTTCCGCACGAGGTCGATACAGACCTGCTGGTAGATGTCCCCGGCCTTCCCGGCGTCCAAGTGGCCGCAGAACAGGAGGACGCCCGGGGCCGTCCCCTCCCTGTCGGCCGGGAGGTAGCAGTTCGCGGTGACGTGGAAGTCGGGGAGGCTCTCGAAGACGACTCGCTCGACGGCGTACCCCTCGCGGTCGAACCCGCCGACGGCCTCCGCGTTCAGCGGGGTGCGCTCGCCGCCGTTCGGCAGGCCGCCGACCGCGCCGAAGAACAGGTCGCGCGCGGTGTCGCGACGGCGGCGGACCGCCGCGCGCGAGTCGCGGGCGGCCCGCTCTCTCTCGGCGGCGTCGAACTGCTGCTCGGCCGTCCGGCGGAGGTACCGCGGGAGCTGGGCCGACGCGTCGTAGTACCCGTCGACGTTCCGGTCGAAGGCGTCCATGCTTCGAGGGCACGCCGACGCGGAGATTAAAGCTATCCCCCCTCGGCGGCGGCCGGTCACCCTCACGCGAACCTGGCGGTGGCGCGAACGCCCTCGCCGGTCAGCAGGCAGGGGGTCGCGTCCGAGACCATGCGCGACAGTTCGCGCTGGCGAGCGAGCCCGTGGTCGCGGTAGAGGGGAGCGCCGTACTCGGTGGCGTCGAGGGCCCCGTCGACGTAGCCGCCGAAACAGCCCCCGGGCGAGAGGACGCGCTCCCGGTCCGCCGCGGTCTGGTTCCAGCCGGCCTGCGTCGAGAGGCGGAGGGGGTCCTCGACGTCGCCGTAGTCGAGGCGGGCAATCGCTACCATCCCCCTCCGGCTCCCCCGGCTCAACTCGGTGTGTCGCCGGTGGAGGGGAGCCGACCGCGGGAGGCGGACGTTTATCACCTCCCCCACGGAGGAGTCGGTATGGCGATCACTGTCACGGGGACGGCGCTCGGCGTCGTGAACCTGCGTCGGCGGATGTCGTTTCACTTCGGCAACGTCCACGTCACCGCCGGACCACAGGTGCTCTTGACGCTCGACGCGACGGTCGACGGCGAGGCGACGACCGGGCAGAGCATGGGCGCGCTCGCGCCGATGTGGTTCTACAAGGACCCCGACATGGGGATGGCGGAGGGCGTTGCGGCGATGGTCGAGACGTTCGAGGCGGCGTGCGACCGGGCCGAGTCGCTCGGCGAGCGGCCCTCGCCGTTCGCCCTCTGGCGGGACCTCCACGACGCCGTGGGCGAGTGGGCCGCGGACACGCCGCACCCGGCCCTGCTGTGGAGCTACGGGGTGAGCCTCGTCGAACAGGCGCTTCTCGACGCCCACTGCCGAGCGACCGGGACCCCGTTCCCCGAAGCCGTCCGGACGGGCGAACTCGGTCTCGACCTGGGCGCGATTCACCCGGAGCTATCGGACGCGGACCCGGCCGACCTGCTGCCGGCGGAGCCGACCCGCGAGATGGCGGTCCGACACACGGTCGGGCTGAGCGACCCGCTCGTCCCCGCGGACGTGCCGGCCGGCGAGCGACTCGACGACGGCCTCCCCCAGACCCTCTCGGAGTACGTCGACGAGCAGGGGGTGAACCACTTCAAAATCAAACTCGCCGCCGACGGCGGGGACGCGGACCGCCTGCGCGCCGTCCGCGACGTCGTCGAGGGGAGCGGCCTCGACGACTACGCGCTCTCGCTCGACGCCAACGAGCAGTACGACGACGTCGAGGACTTCCGGACGCAGTGGGAGGCGATGCGCGAGGACCCCGTGCTCGCGGCGTTCCTCGACCACCTGCTGTACGTCGAACAGCCCCTCCCGCGCGACGAGGCGTTCAGCGACGCCACCGCCGAGACGTTCGCCGAGTGGACCGACCGCCCGCCGGTCATCATCGACGAGTCGGACGACACCCTCGACAGCGCGCGCCGGGCGCTCGACTGCGGGTACGCCGGCACGAGCCACAAGAACTGCAAGGGCGTCTTCAAGGGCATCGCCAACCGCTGTCTCGTCGAACGACGGCGACGGGAGTCGGGCGACCGCGAGTACCTGATGACCGGCGAGGACCTCACGACACTCGGCCCGGTCGAACTCCCCGAGGACTTCGCCGTCGCCGCGACCATCGGCGTGGACAACGTCGAGCGGAACGGCCACCACTACTACCGCGGCCTGAGCGCGTTCTCGGAGGCGACCCAGGCGGCGACGCTCGACGCCCACCCCGACCTGTTCGCGCGCCACGAGGACGGGTTCGTCACCCTCGACGTGCGCGACGGGCGCGTGACGCTCGACTCCGTGCTCGAAGCGCCGTTCGGCCACGCGGTGGACGTCGACCCCGCGGAGGCGACACCGGTCGCGGAGTGGTCGGTCGACTCCATCTCCGAGTAGTACGGTCGCGCGAACGGACCGACGCGGCCGGACGACCCACGGGTCCGAGAGAGGCGGCGGGACAAACTATCTCGGCGACGGTCGGGGCACGGACGGGCATGGACACCGAGGCGAACCCGAACGGGAGCGGAACCTCGCCGGCGCGGGCCGCGACGTCGAGGAGCGCCTCCGCGAGTCGATGGTCGAGACGCTCCGGGAGTACGAGGTGGCCGAGAACCAGTACGCCCGACTCGGACTGGAGGGGTGATTACCGCGTCGTCACGTGGTTCTCCAGCGTGCCGACGCCCTCGAACTCCACCTCGACAGTGTCCCCCTCGCTCAACGCGTCCGGGCCGTACGGGGTGCCAGTGGCGACGACGTCGCCGGGTTCGAGCGTGATGAGTTCGGAGACGTCCGCGACGAGTTCCGGCACGGAGAATATCATGTGGTCCGTGGTGGTCTCCTGTTTCACCTCGCCGTTGTGCCGCAGGGTGAGTGTGGCGTCGTCGGGCACCTCGTCGGGGGTGGCGACCACCGGTCCCATCGGGAGCGACCCGTCGAACGCCTTGCCGCGGACCCAGTTACGCTCCTCGTTCTGGTCGTCGCGGTTCGAGACGTCGTTGACGCAGGTGTAGCCCTCGACGTACGCCATCGCGTCCGCCTCGTCGACCGCGCGGCACTGTTCGCCGATGACGACGCCGAACTCCGCCTCGAACTCGACGACGTCGCGCCCGGGCGGCAGTTCGATGGCGTCGCCGTGCCCGACGACCGCGTTCGGTGCCTTCAGGAACAGTTCCGGGCGCTCGGGGCGGTCTTCGAAGCCCGACTCCTCGCGGTGGTCCATGTATCCGCCGGCCTGACAGACGACCTTCGTCGGGTGACACGGCGGCAACACCTCGACCGCGGCCGGGTCGTACGTCCGGTCGGGCGTCTCGACGCCGTCGTCGGTCCACTCACCGGTGCGGGCTAAACCAGTCTCGTCGCGGAAGCGAACGCGTCGCATACACACCACCTCCGGGGGCCGCCATAACGAGTTTTCGGTTCCGTCGGTTCCCTGCCGTCTCAGGTGTCCGGACGTCCGGAACTCGACGACGGACCGCACGACCGTTTGGTTTTTCCAAACGCCTGACTCTCACTTCAGCCGGCCCGTAGCCGCTCGAAGCGGCCGCAGCCTGCGTTCTCGGACGCGGAGAACCGGCAGCGAGACGGGGGCGGCCCGGGAATTACAGCCATATCACTGTAACTGCCACCGGCGGTCGGCTCGGGTGTTTCCGTGTTCCAAACGCGATGGCGACGCGAGAGGCGGTCGGACGGCCCGGGGGGTACGGGACGTGCGAGAGTGTGTGGAACGGGGCGCGCGTCCGTCGACTCCGCCGGAAACGCCGCGGCCCGGAGTCTCGCCGGCGCGTTCGACGGGCGCAAATCCGGCTGCGCGCTAGTCAACGGTACCCCAGTAGCGCATCAGTAGTACGGCTCGTACTGGTCGAGGAACGCCGCCCCGTCGACGTGGACGTCGGCTATCGCGTCGTCGTCGGACCGGATAGGCCGCCCCTCGGCGAGGGCGGCTTCGACGGCCAACAGCAGGCGCCCCGAGTCGAGCAGGCGGTGGGTGTCGTCCCGTTCCCCGCGGATTACGGCTCGGAACGCGCCGAGGTACGGGCCGTACATCTCCGCGAGCACCTCCTCGTCGGCCGGGACGTCGACGGTCCGAGTCCGCGCACCGACGTCGAGGACGCTGAACGTACCGGGGTCGGGCGAACCGTCGAAGCGGAGCGTCGCGTGCGCGTCGCCCTCGAAGCGAACGTCTATCGTCGTTCCGGGCTTCTCCGTCGGCGCAACCTCGGCCCAGTCGGCGTCGGCGAGCAGGCGGAGCGTGTCGGTGAGGTGGACGCGGTAGTAGAAGAAGTCGTTGTAGCCCGCGGCGAACACCGTCCGGCCGCTCTCACCCCGCGGCAGGCCGTCGAAGTCCGGGTGGAACGGCACCGCCGACCCGCCGAACAGCGACGCCCGGTCGGCGGCCTCGGCGATGGCGTCGACGCCGTCGCACCGCCCCGCGAGCGGCTTGTCGACGAGCGTCGGGACGCCCGCCTCCAGAAACCGGGTGGCGAGCGGGCGGTGCGTCTCCCAGTTGACCGTCAGCACCATCGCGGCGTCGACCCGGTCGACCATGCGGTCGAGGCTGTCGTAGCGGCGCGCGTCGTACGCCTCGCAGAAGTCGTCCACGTACGCCGGGGTCCGGACGGCGCCGCCGTCCCAGACGGCCCGAAGCCGCATGTCGTCGAAGCCGGCGAGGGCGTCGGCGAACGCCCCGGCGTGGCTGGTGTCGAGTCCCGCGAGACCGATGTCTATCATGTTCGTGTCCTGGAATCGCGCACGCCACACATAAATCCTCACCCCCGTCGCTCGTCACCGCCGCGTCCACGCGAGCAGGTCCTCGACCGTCTCCTCAATGGCCGGTGTGCGTTCGTCGCGTCGGTCGCCTGACAGCACCGCGAGCGCGCTCGTCATCGTCGCCCGGTGCGACTCGTTGCGCACCACGTTGAGGAGGGTGAGCAGTTCCGCCCGCCGCCGCTCAGGGTCCCACAGCGCACGCTGGGCGTCGAGGTCGGCCGGGTTCGCCCGCGCCCGAGACAGGTTCTCGCCGACGCCGGTCAGCAGCCAGTTCGAGTAGCGCTCGTGGAACGCGCGGACCGCCACCGTCTGCCAGAGGCCCCGGTACCGGTCGTCGCCGGTCAGTTCCGCGAGGCGGCGGAGGTGAGCGAGGTGGTCGGCGCGCGAGCGCTCCGCACCCAGCGGGCGAACGACGCCGTCGACGGATTCGACCGGGTGGAGGTCGGCGCCGACGGGCGTCGCACCGTCGAACCCCACCTCGACGGCCAACCCCCACCCAGTGTTGTCCCCGTCGGCCTGCCGGTCGAAACAGAAGTTCCCGAGGCTGTGGCAGACGAGCGCGCCCCCGTACCGCTCCCACCCCTGCGCGACGTGGGGGTGGTGGCCCACCACGAGGTCGGCCCCCGCGTCGACGAACCGGCGCATGCGTCCCCGGCGCTCGGGCGGCGAGAACGGGACGTACTCGATGCCACCGTGTTCGACGACGACCACCGCGTCGTGCGCCTCCGCGGCCGCCCGGACGGCGTCGAGAGCGTCGGGGTGAGCGCTCCACGCCGTCCCCGGGTCGTCGGGACCGGCGACGCCGAACTCGCGCTCGCAGGCGCCGACTACCGCGAGCGAGACCTCGCCCACTTCGAAGGCGGCGGGTTCGAGCGCGTCCGTCCGGTTCTCGCCGACGCCCGCGGTCGCGAGGCCCGCGTCCGCGCAGGCGTCGAGCGTCGCGCGCATGCCGGCGGGACCGTAGTCGAGGAGGTGGTTGTTCGCCAGCGTCGCGAGGTCGAAGCCCGCCTCGGCGAGGAGCGCGGGCGTCCGGGAGTGGGTGACGAGCGCCGGCCCGCTCTTGGGGACGGGCGTCGGGTCGACGGGTTCGACCGGTGCTTCGAGGTTGACCGCGGCGACGTCCGCCGCCGCCACCCGTTCGCGGAGGCCGGGAGCGAGCAACGGACCGCCCTCCCGCTCCGCGTCGAGGCAGGTGTCTCCGGCGACGAACAGCGACCAGTCCGCCTCGCCGCCGGAGTCGAGCATCAGGCGGGCGTCGTTCATCTGCGACACTCCGCCGCCGCGCGTCGGAACGGTGACTGTCGATGCACACGGGTCCCACGAGGGGTAGCGAACAAATAGCTTCGGTCGGTCCCGTCGCGAGGTCGGCGACGGGCGTCTTCCGGTCGGCGGGTTCGACCACCGCCGACCCGCGACCGGTGAGACCGTTGTGCTGTATCGCCGTCCAGCGCCGCCCGCACCGGGTTGAGCGTCGTAACGGTGAAGACGGACGGGACCGGACGAAAATACCTAAGACGCGAGCCGTCCATCCGTGTGACGATGATCCCCCGTGTGACGTTCGAGGACGTTCTGACCGCGGCCGACCGGTTCGACCCGGATATCGTCCAGCACACGCCGGTCGACCGGAGTCGGTCGCTGGACGGGCGAGCGGACGCGGAGGTGCACCTGAAGATGGAGCACCTCCAGCGGACGGGGTCGTTCAAGACGCGCGGCGCGGCG
The DNA here is from genome assembly GCF_059821265.1 of Halorarum sp. SLYT50. Lineage (NCBI taxonomy): Archaea > Methanobacteriati > Methanobacteriota > Halobacteria > Halobacteriales > Haloferacaceae > Halorarum > Halorarum sp. SLYT50. Next base: position 462,054 of record NZ_JCAMRW010000002.1, read on the forward strand.
AACAAGATGGCCGCGCTGGGGAGCGACCCCGAGGCGGAACGCGTCGTCGCGGCGAGCGCCGGCAACCACGCGCAGGGGGTCGCGCTCGCGGCGACGCACGCCGGGTTCGAGGCGACCATCGTGATGCCGACGGACGCCCCGCAGGCGAAGGTCGACGCGACGCGCGCGTACGGCGCCGAGGTCCTCCTCCACGGGAAGGACTTCCGGACGGCGATGGAGCGCGCGGACGAACTCGCCGACGTTCCGGGGACTCGGTTCGTCCACGCGTACGACGACCCGGCTATCGTCGCCGGGCAGGGGACGCTCGGCCTGGAACTGCTGGAGGACGTCCCCGAGATGGACACCGTGCTCGTCCCCGTCGGCGGGGGCGGGCTCGTGGGCGGCGTGAGCCTCGCGCTGAAAGCCGAGCGTCCGGACGTGCGCGTCGTCGGCGTACAGGCCGCCGACGCCGCGACGGTGCCGCGGAGCCTCGAGAAGGGCAGCCCGCAGACAGCGGAGGTGGACACCATCGCCGACGGCATTGCCACCGGTGGCGTCTCGTCGCTCACGCTCGGTCTCATCGAGGAGCACGTCGACGAAGTCGTGACCGTCTCCGACGATTCAATCGCGCGGGGCGTGGTCTTCCTCATGGAGCGGGCGAAACAGGTCGTCGAGGGGGCGGGTGCGGCCGCCGTCGCCCCGCTTCTCGACGGGTCGGTCGACGCCTCCGGCGAGACGGTCGTGCCGGTGCTCTCGGGGGGGAACCTCGACGTCTCGATGCTCCAGACGCTCCTCACTCACGAACTGACCGAGCGCGAGCGCACCCTCCAGCTACGGGTGCGCATCGACGACCGCCCGGGCGTCCTCGAGGAGATCGCCGGCGTCGTCGGCGACCACAACGCGAACATCCGCACCGTCCACCACTACCGCGCGAACGCCGACCTCGACGTGGGCGAGGCGTTCATCACGTTCGAGGTGGAGACCAGCGGCGCCGAACACGCCCGGTCGATACGCCAGACCATCGGCGACCTCGGCTACGAGGTCACGCAGATAAGCTAGGCTGGCGGCCGGTCAGGCGGCGTCGGCCCACAGCCGTTCCACGGCGTCGCGTTCGTGAGCGGCGAGCGCCGGCGCGTCGAACGTGCCGTGCGGCGGGAGGTGACACTCGGCGGTGAGCGTCCCGTCGTAGCCGGCGTCGCGGAGCGCCGCGAACAGGGGAGCGTGGTCCGCGCCGCCCGTCCCGAGCGGGCACGGCCGGAACGTCTCCTCGCCGGCGGCCGTCTCGACGCCGAACGCCGCGTACGCGTCGGGGTCGGCGACGCGCACCTCGTCTTTGACGTGGACGTGGCCGAGCCACTCGCCCAGCGTTCGGACCGAGTCGAGGCCGTAGTCGGTGCCGGAGATGTACATGTTGCCGGCGTCGTGGATGGCGCAGACGTTGTCGCGGTCGACCCGTTCGAAGAGGTCGACGGCCGCGCCGGCCGTCTCGACCACGCTCGCGCAGTGAATCTCGACGGCGAGGCGGAGGTCGTCCTCGGCCGCGCGGTCCGCCGCCCGCTGGAGCCACGCCGCCGCCCGCTCGTAGTCCGCCTCCTCGGCACGGTGTTCGGGCGGACCCCCGGGATTGTGCCGCACCAGGTCGCACTCGAGCGCGGTCGCGAGGTCGCAGTAGCGGTCGAGCGTGTCGAGTTCCGCCTCCCGGTCGGCGTCGTCAGCGTCGCGGTCCGCGTAGCCGCCGGTGTACGTCGCCAAACACGGAACGTCGAGACCCAGGTCGTCGAGGTGGTCGCGCAGCGATGCGGCCTCCTCGACGCTCGTCTCCGGCCCGATGTGGGGGTCGCGTCCCATCAACTCGACGGCGTCGAACCCCGCCTCCGCCGCGAGGTCGCACGCCCGGTGGAGACCGCTCTCGGCGAACATTTTCGTCAGGGCTGCTGTCTGCATGGCCCCCCTTCCGCGGCGACCGTCTTGTATCTTCGCCGGGACACGGTCGGGAGCCGCTCCGTCGTCTCCCCCTCACGTTCCACGCTTCGGCGAGTGTACTTTCTCGTGAATTTGCTTTTGCTGTCATGATAAATTTTATATTGTATACCTGATGTCATACCTATCAGATATCGATAATAGAGACTATCACCGCGAAGCTACCGGAGCAAGGAGAGACAGAACCGACGGCAGCTCGGCGTTTCGCCACCGGACCGTTAGGTGTCGGGTACGAATCTAGTCGTGAGCGCCTGCACACGGATACGTCGAACCGCAACCGAGTACGGGGGCGGACAGAGGACTGAGTGTCGCTCCACGGACTCGAGTAAATATACGCTCCGGCGACGAAGCCACCGGTCATCCGTACCGGCACTGACGATAGATGTCGATAATGTTACACAATCGTATAATACTATTGCTATTATTTATGTAATACGACTACAAATTCGACGAACCACACGGCCGACTGGACAGACTGTTCTCCGCTGTCCGGCCGAACTCACGGGCCGACGGTCTTCGACTGCCGCCGCGACCGGACCACCTATCTACCGGTGGGACCTCGGGGTCGCTATGGAGTTCATCCACGCGTGTCTGAACGTGGCGGACGTCGAACGAGCGGTCGAGTTCTACACCACCCAGTTGGGGTTCTCCGAGTCGTGGTCGTTCGTCACGAGCGACGGGACGACGGAGAACCGGTACGTCGCGGCCGACAACGGGGTCGAACTGCAACTCTCCGAGACCGACGGGGAGACGGAGTTCGAGCCGGGAACCGCCTGGGACCACATCGCGGTGAAAGTCGACGACGTCGACGAGGCGTTCGACCGAATCGACCACTACGGCGTCGTCAAGGAGCCCGGAGACCAACCCGAGGCCGGCGCCCGGACCGCATTCGTCACCGACCCGGACGGCCACGTCGTCGAACTGGTTCAACCGCTAGAGTGAGCGTCGTGGCCGCTCGGTACCCGGTCGAAGGTCGGACGCCGGTCAGTCGGTCCCTCCGACGTCCCGATGGACGCGGAGGTCCGTCGAAAACTCGGCGGTCAGTTCCCCTTCCGCGCGTCGATTTCTCGATGAGAAATCCGCGTCGCTCGCGGTCGGACCCATTCTCCCGTTCTCGTGATTGGGAGAGATTAATACTGGAATCGAGAGGCGTACCGCCGATAGAGTCGGTAACGGCGCCGATTCGCAACGGTCGTCGACGCCGTCGGTAGGGGAGTAGTACCGGGCCCTAGGTTCGTTTACAGTGATACCACTGTCAGACCGGTGGCTCTCATCCGATTCGTGAGACGGCCGTCGGACGCCGTCTGAAGCGGTAATACCCCATTATATCACTCGGAGATATCCGCACCAGCAGTACTTGTTACGACTCCGGAGGCGGTCATTCGTATTACGAACAACTCGAGTCGCTCCAGTGAACACGCATCAGAATGACGAGAGAGTGGGGAGGCTAACCGAGTATGTCACTTATATATTACGTTGAGTTCGATGACGTTCTTCGCCTTCTCGAGGAGCGTCGGTATCTCGTCGTTCAGTCGGCGTTCGGACATCCGACTCTTCGGTCCGGAGACGCTGATAGCCCCCAGCGGGAGTCCGTCCTTCCCCGTGACGGGCACGCTCACGCACCGGAGTCCGTACAGCCGTTCCTCGTCGTCGACCGCGTAGCCGCGCTCGCGAACGGTGGCGAGTTCGCTCTCCAGCGTCTGGCGATCCGTGATCGTGTTCGGCGTGAACTCGGGCAGACCGTGCTCTCGAAGCACGGCGTCGATGCGCTGCTCGGGGAAGTGAGCGAGGATTGCCTTCCCGAGCGCCGTCGTATGGAGGTGCACCTCCTTTCCGATGTACGTGTCCAGGTTGACCGCCTCGTCACTGCTCACCTTGTGGATGAACACGCCGCGCCCCCCCTCCTCGACCATCAGGTTCGCCATCTCGTTCGTCCGGTCGGCCAGTTCGACCAACTCCGGTTTCGAGACCTGGTATATCTCCCGGTTCCGGAGCGCGTTCTGCCCCAGGTTGAGGAACCGGAGGCCGATGCGGTACTCCGTCCCCTCCTTGATGACGTACCGCTCCTTCGCGAGCGTGTTGAGGTGCTTGTAGACCGTACTCGTCGTGAACCCGAGTTCGGAGGCGAGTTCGCTCGCCGTCGTCTGCTCCGTGTCCTGGAGCGCCTCCAGTATCCGGAGCGTGGTCAGGACGGACTTCACGTCGGGGGTCGACGTCCGTGTGCCCTGCGTTGCCATGGCGCGTGATTGGCTGCCAGAACTAAAGCGTTATCGCTGGCCGAACACGTTCGTCTCCCATCGTGAATAGGAGCGTACCATCACGAAATCAGACCCCCAGGACTCCGGTGGGTCAGGGTCGAACCCGGGTGGCCGAAGAGACGCACAGCGACGCGCAACCGGGGGCTCGCCGGGTCGGGCCGGATTCAGAGGATGCCTGCCGCCTCCCCTCGGGTGACGATGTCCTGTGCCATCTTGTTCGTGGCCTCGTCGACCATCTGTCCGTCGACCCGCACGGCCCCTCGACCCTCCTCCTGCGCTTTGCGGTACTCGTCGACGATGCGCCGGGCGCGCTCTGCGACCTCCTGGTCGGGCGCGAACACTTCGTTCGCGATCTCGATCTGGTCGGGGTGGATCGCCCACTTCCCGTCGCACCCCAGCATCGCCGCGTTCTTACACGAGTCGCGGAACCCTTCCGTGTCGTCGATGTCGGCGTACGGTCCGTCGATACACGGGAGCCCCGCGCTCTTGGCGGCGTGGTTGATGCGGGAGAGCGCGTAGTGCCAGTAGTGCCCGGGGTACTCGGGGAACTGGCCGATGTCCAGCCCCGGCGTCCCCATCGCCGCCGAGTAGTCGCCCGGACCGAAGATGACCGAACTCAACCGGTCGCTCGCGTGCGCTATCTCCGCGACGTTGTTCATCCCCGTCCCGTCTTCGATCTGCGGTTCGAGACCGATGGCGCCCTCCTCGAGACCGGCGTTGACCTCGACTTGGGTGAGAAGCGTGTCGACGGTGTGGATGTCGCTGGCCGATTTGACCTTCGGGATGATGATGTCGTCGAGGTGGTCGCCCGCCTCGCTCACCACCTCGATGAGGTCGTCGTACCACCAGCGGGTGTCGAGCCCGTTCATGCGGTAGCTGACCACCTTGTCGCTCCAGTCGTTCTCGGTGAGCGCCTCGACGAGGGGCTCGCGGGACGCGGCTTTCTCGTCGGGCGCGACCGAGTCCTCGAGGTCGAGGAACACTTCGTCCGCGTCGCTGCGCGCGGCGCTCTGCATCATCTTCGCGTCGCTCCCGGGCGTTGCTAGCTGTGACCGTCGAAGGCGGATGCTCTCGTCCATCTCCAGTACCAGTCGATTCTGTGCGTGCTATTAACTGTTTCTCCGACCGGACACCCCTCTCCCCGGCTCTCCGGGTGGGGAGAGCAGACCTCCCTCACCCACCGCTGGTTCGTGACGCTCGTGCGCGCCGGTCGGACCGGGTCTCGAATCGAGGAGGGTGGCCACCGAGGTTCGTTCCCGAGGGGTTCGGCGTCGAACATAATTATAAATAGGTACTCCCCCACCCCTCGAACAATGACGAGAGGCGAGCAAGCCACGGCGACCGTGACCGTCGTCGAGCGAGTCGGAGGCGCGAAACCGGTCGAGTTCGGACTCGACGAACTGTACGGGGCCATCGAAGGGGCGGGCGGAACGCTCGAGACGGCGGACTACTGGTCGGCGGTCGACGCGGAGGAGTATCTGGTCGTCGGCACCACGACGGAGCAGGTCGTCGAGTCGCTCGTCGACGACGCGCCGGACGAGCCGGAAGCCGTCGTGTTCGAGCGAGTGCGGACGGACGCCGGTACCGCGCAGGTGGTTGCCGGGTCGGACGAGCGGGGACTGATGTACGCGCTGCTCGAACTCGCCGAACGCGTCGAGAGTGACGGGCTCGACGCGCTCGACGCCATCGAAGACGCGGTCGAGACGCCGGACAACGAGGTTCGCGGCGCCGACCGGTTCCTCATGGGTCCCCCGGAGGACGACTGGTTCTACGACGAGTCGTTCTGGCACTCCTACCTCGCGCGACTCGCCAGGGCCCGGTTCAACCGGTTCGTCCTCACGACCGGGTTCGACACCTCGTTCATGTCGCCGCCGTACCCCTTCTTCGTCGACGTCCCCGGCTTCCCCGACGTTCGGGTGAGCGACCGGGTGACCGAGTCGAAGGAGGAACACCTCTCGTTGCTCCGACGAATCGCCGAGTTGAGCCACCAGTACGGACTGGAGTTCGTCTTCGGTACCTGGCAACAGCGGACCCGGTCGGTCAACCGGGACATGGAGGACGACGAGATCGACCAGGGGTTCCTCGTCGAGAACCTCCCGCTCGACGACGACGAGCAGTTCACCGAGTACTGCGCCCGGGGACTCGAGGAACTCCTCGTCGCCGCCCCGGAAATCGACGGGGTCCAGCTCCGGGTGAACTTCGAGTCCGGCGTGGGCGACCGCTCGACGGCCGAGGAGTTCTGGCGGCGGATGACGGCGGCACCCGCTGCCGCCGCGGAGGAACGCGGCAGGGAGGTGAGGCTCGACATTCGCGCGAAGGGACTGACCGACAACATGATTCGGTGGGCGCAGGAGACGGGCGTCGACCTCACCGTCTCCACGAAGTACTGGTGTGAGTCGACCGGCCTCCCGTACAGCAACACCCAGATGCGCCGGGGCGAACTCGCCAACCTCGACGACATGAACAAGGCCCGCCGCTACAGCTACTCGGACCTGCTCCGCAAGCCGCGGTACTACGACTTCGTGTACCGGCTGTGGGTGGTCGGGACGAACCGGATGTTCCTGTGGGGCGACCCCGACTACGCCCGGCGGTTCTCGCAGACGGTCGGGTTCGGCGACGCACAGGGGTTCGAAGTCCTCGCCCCGCTCGCGATGAAGGGCGGGCACTTCGAGATTCAAGAGCCGTGGGACCTGTTCGAGGACCCGGAGTTGCGCCACTACGAGTGGGAGGACGAGCGCTACTGGGCGTGGTACCTCCTGTTCGGCCGTCTCGGGTACGACGCCGACGCCGACCCGGAGATATGGGAGCGCGAGTTCCGCAAGCGCTTCGGCGAGGCGGCCTCTAACGTCCTCGACGCGTACGAGTCCGCGAGCCGGGTCCTCCCCCTCCTCACGGCGGCCCACCTGACCAGACACCCGACGAACTGGAACTGGGCGGAACTCGACACGGGCGGCGCGCTGTTCGCGGAGCACAACGTCAATCCGTGGTTCACCGAGGTGACGTACGCGACGGCGGAACCCAGCGACCCGGCGATGTTCTACCAGATTGACGAGTACGTCGACGACGTGCTGACGGGGAGCCACGCCGGGAAGTACACGCCGCTCCAACTCGCCCGCTGGTTCGACAGACTGGCCGAGGACACCCGGAGCGCCGTCGACGCCGCGCAGTCGAGTCCGGGCGACCGGACCGCGGAGTTCGACGCGACGGTCCTCGACATGCGGATGGTGAGCCAACTCGCCGAGTACCACGCGGAGAAGACCCGCGCCGCAACCGCGCTGTGTCTGTACGAGGGGACGGACGACACTGCGGACCTGCGGGACGCGCACGCACACATGCGCGCCGCGGTCGACTCGTGGTCCGAACTCGCCGCGCTGGGAGAGGGGACCTACCACGACGACCTGGTGTTCGCGATGGGGGCGTCCAGCGCGCACGAGGGCAACTGGACCGACCGCCTCGACCGGGAACTGCGGGTCGACCTCGAGGAACTCGAACGCCGCCTCGACGAGGCCGGCGTCGACCACCGGGAGGAGTGGACGGGCGACGGCCGTCTCGTCGACCTGGAGACGGGCGACGTAGCGAGGTTCCCCTCCGAGACGCCCGACGTGGTCGTCCCCGACGCGCACCCGGCCGGCGAGGACCTGCCCGTGCGGGCGACCGCCGGACCGCTCTCCCCACTCGAGGACGTGAGGCTCCACTACCGACACGCGAACCAGTTGGAGGGTGCGTTCGAGTCGGTCCCCATGGACGCCGTCGGGACCGAGTACCGGGCGACGGTCCCGGACGACTACCTCACCGCCGAGTGGAACCTGCTCGTCTACGTCACGGCCACCGACGAGGAGGGGAACGGGGTCATCGCGCCGGGCGTGTTCCACGCCGAAGAACCCGCCCCCTACCTGGAGGTCGTCGTCGAGTAGGAGGGACCGTACCATTTCGGGGCGAAGACGCTCGACCCCCCACGGCCGTCGATCGGCGGTCGCCCCAGCGGCGCCCGAGGGGGGGTCTCACCGATGAGCTTATATCCGGAAGCGAAGACGAACCATCATGCCATCGACGTTTCGCGAGCGGTTCTGGGCCGTCGTCTGCGGGTTCGAGCAGGCCCTCCAGTTGCTGTTCGTCACGCTGTCCGTGTTCTCTACCCTGATGCTGCTCTCGTTTTTCACGGTCGAGCGGGGAACCGGGACCTACCTCATCGTGGTGTTCAATCTGGGGCTGTTTCTCCCCACGATGGCCGTCGTCGGGGTCTTGCTCTGGAGGTGCAAGTCGCGTCGCGAGGCGGAACTGGACTCGCTCGGCCTGTAGCGGAGGTAGGCTTATCTCGTCGTCGGACATAGCGCCACGCGCACGATGAGCAAGACCGGTAGAGAGTTCAGTAGCGACGTAGTTATCGTAGACCGGACCCCGCCCGGCGGTCGACCGGACCCGGTCGAGTACGCGCTCGACGCGTTCGTGGCGGCGGTCGAGGCCGACGGCGGGACGGTCGACACCGTGAGACACGCCACGGAGACGGACGCCACGCCGGTCCTGGTGGCGGGACGGGTCGACGACCAGGTCGTCGAGGCGCTCCTCGACGACCCGACAGCGGCGCCAGAGCGCGTCGTCATGGAGTGGGCGACGGTCGACGACGCCTCGGTGCTGGTCGTCGCGGGCGGCGACGACCGGGGGCTGATGTACGCGTTGCTCGAACTCACCGAGCGCGTCGAGACCGGCGGAACCGCCGCGCTCGCAGACGTCGAGGACACCTCCGAGACGCCGGACAACGAGGTCCGCGGCGTCGACCGGTTCGTCGAGGGGCCGGTCGAGGACGAGTGGCTGTTCGACGACGAGTTCTGGCACTACTTCCTCGACCGACTCGCGCGCGCGCGGTACAACCGGTTCGTGCTGGCGACGGGGTACGACACGGCGTACCTCTCGCCGCCGTACCCCTTCTTCGTCGACGTCCCCGACTATCCCGACGTGCGAGTGAGCGACGAGATCGACGTCTCTCGGGAAGAGCACCTGTCGCGCCTCCGTCGAATCGGAGAGCTCTGCCGGCAGTACGGGCTGGAGTTCGTCTTCGCCACGTGGCAGCAGCGCCCGTGGTCCGCGAACCCGGACATCGACCACGAACCCTCCGATCAGGGGACGCTGGTCGAGGGGTTGCCGACGGACGCGGACGAGTACACCGACTACTGCGCGACGGGGCTGCGGAGGATGCTGGTGGAGTGCCCCGAAATCGACGGGGTCCAGCTCCGGGTGAACTTCGAGTCCGGCGTGGGCGACCGCTCGACGGCCGAGGAGTTCTGGCGGGAGATAATCGGACAGGTCGACGAGGCGTCCGAGGAGCGGGGGACGCCGGTCCGGCTAGACCTCCGGGCCAAGGGGCTGACCGACGACATGATTCGGTGGGCGCAGGAGACGGGGCTGGAGGTCACCGTCCCCACGAAGTACTGGTGTGAGTCGACCGGCCTCCCCCACCACAACACGCAGATGCGCCGGGACGAACTCGCCAACCTCGACGACATGAACAAACACCGTCGCTACAGCTACTCGAACCTGCTTCGCAAGCCGCGGTACTTCGACGTGCTCTACCGCCTGTGGGTGACGGGGACGAACCGGGTGTTCCTGTGGGGCGACCCCGACTACGCCCGGCGGTTCGGTCACAGCACCCAGTTCGGCGACGCGGTCGGATTCGAGGTCACGACGCCGCTCAGTCTGAAGGGCGGACACCACTTCCTGCAGGAGGAACAGTGGGACCTGTTCGAGGACCCGGAGTTGCGCCACTACGAGTGGGAGGACGAGCGCTACTGGGCGTGGTACCTCCTGTTCGGCCGACTCGGCTACTCCACCGACACCGACCCCGCCGTCTGGGAGCGGCAGTTCTCGGCCCGGTTCGGCGAGGCCGCCTCCGACGTCCTCGACGCGTACGCGTCGGCGAGCAAGGTGCTCCCGCTCATCACGGCCGCGCATCTCACCCGCCACCCCGCGCTGGTCAACTGGGCGGAACTCGACACGGGCGGCGCGCTGTTCGCGGAGCACAACTTCAACGAGTCGCTCGGCGACGTGACGTACGCGACGGCGGAGCCGAGCGACCCGGGACTGTTCTACGGCATCGACGAGTTCGTCGACGCCTCACTGGACGCCGATGCCGACTTCGCCGCGAAGTACTCCCCGCCCCAGGTGGCGCGGTGGTACGACCACCTCGCGCGGGCGACGCACGAGGCCGTCGACGCCGCCGAACGGTCGGCGACGGACCCGACGGCCGAGTTCCGGGCGACCACGCTCGACATGCGGATGCTCGCCGACCTCGCGGGCTACCACGCGGACAAGACGCGCGCCGCGCTCTCGCTCACTCACCACCAGCGGACGGGCGACGCAGGGTCGCTCGCCGCCGCCGAGGAGTACATGCGCCGGGCGACAGACGCGTGGGAGTCGCTTGCGACGCGGGGGACGGGGACGTACCACGACGACCTCCGCTTCGGGATGGGTCCGTCCAACGCCGACGAGGGGACGTGGAGCGACCGACTGGTGGAGATGGAGGCCGACCTCGACGAACTCGGAGCGCTACGCGACGGGACGGACGGCGGTGACGGCGAACCGGGCGACGACCCGTTCGCCGTCGAGCGGACGACCACCCCGCCGTTCGAGGCCCCGCCGCTGGAGGTGGACGTGCCCGAGACGTGTCGGAGCGGCGAGGACCTCGCGGTCCGGGTCCGGACGAGCGGCCTCACCGACCTCGACGGGATGACGCTCCACTACCGACACACGAACCAGACGGAGGGGCCGTTCCGCACCGCGGAGATGGACCGAGTCGACGGCGGGTTCAGCGCGGTCGTTCCGGCCGACTACGTGACCCCCGAGTGGGACCTGCTCGTCTACGTCGGCACGACCGACGAGTCGGGCGACGCGGTCCTCTCCCCGGGGCTATACCACCCGGACCACCCGGAGCCGTACCACGTCGTCCGGACGCGGTAGCGGCGCTCGGAGCGTCGATTCGGGCCGGGGTTCGGTTTTCGGTTCGAAGACGAAGGGGGTGACGCGGTGGCGCCCGCGCGCCGATTCACGACCGTACGCGACTGATCAGGTACGCGGCGGCGACGACGAGTGCGAACGCGGTGACGATGATGGTGAACGCGCCGACGAGCAGTCCCACGATTCGCAGCGGGTCCCATCCGAGTGGGTTGGTGGTGGGTGTCGGTGGTGTCAGCACGATCAGCGTGGTCGCCGTGAGGAGGAGCAGGGTTTCCAGCCCCACGAACCGGGTAATCCAGGGGTGGTCGTCGGCGAACGTCATCGGTCGGTGGACCCCGTCTGGTCGAGCGTGGTCGCCGTCCCGGAGGCGTCGAGGGGGGACTGTACCGCCGAGCTGAACAGTGGTAACATACCACGAGTAGCGCGAAGCGAGTCTTATACTTTGCGTCACACTGGGGTGATGGTCGGGGACCCGACCATCGCCGACGGGTCGGACCTGCCCCCGACGGCCACCGAATCCGAACCGGCCGGAGCAACGCTTATCACGACGCCGTGTCGAATTGCTCTCGATAGTCGATGACAATACACGAGGTCAGTCACTCCGAACCTTCGACGGTGAGCGACCCGATTATGCAGGTTCGGAACGCGAGCGTCACGTTCGACATGGAGCGGGGCCAGTCGTGCGTCCTCGACGAGGTCTCCCTGGACATCCAGCGAGAGGAGATTCTCGGCGTCGTGGGCGAGAGCGGGAGCGGGAAGTCGATGTTCGCGTCGGCGCTGCTCGACGCCGTACCGGAACCCGGCCGACTCGACGCCGAGATAACGTACCACCCGTCGGCGGGGGAGTCGATCGATCTGCTCTCGCTCACGGAGGACCAGCTGAAGAAGCTCCGGTGGGAACACGTCTCGATGGTGTTCCAGGGCGCGTTGAGTTCGTTCAACCCGACGAAGACGATTCGGGGTCACATCAAGGAGACCCTGCTGGCACACGAGTACGACCTCGCCGAGGGGATGGAACACGCTCACCAACTGCTCGCCGACCTGTATCTCGACCCGGACCGGGTGCTCGACTCGTACCCGCACGAACTCAGCGGCGGGATGAAGCAGCGCGCGCTCATCGTCCTGAGCCTCGTGCTCGAACCGGACGTGCTCGTGATGGACGAACCGACCGCGGCGCTCGACCTGTTGATGCAGCGGTCGATTCTGAGCCTCATCGCCGACCTCCGGAACAAGTACGACCTGACCGTCGTCTTCATCACCCACGACCTCCCGCTCATCGCCGGGCTGGCCGACCGCCTGGCGGTGATGTACGCCTTCGAGTTCGCCGAAATCGGGGCGGCCGAGGACATCGTCACGAACCCGACTCACCCGTACACGCGGGCGCTCCTCCGCTCCGTGCCGAACCTCAACGCGCCGCTGACCGAGATGCGACCCATCGAGGGGTCCAGCCCCGACCCCGTGAACACGCCCGAGGGGTGCAAGTACCACCCGCGGTGTCCGCTCGCGACCGAGGAGTGCAGGGAGACGCGACCGGAGTTCTTCCCGGTCTCCGAGGGACACGAGACGGCGTGTTTCCACTGGGAGCAGTCGGAGGAGGCGATTCCGTTCTCGCTCGAACCGCGGGAACTCGGCGAGGTCGACGTCGTGGAGGGACGGCAGTCGGCGGAGCCCATCCTCTCGCTCGACGGCCTGACGATACACTTCTCGAGGAGTAACTCCCTGCTCGACCTCTTCAGCGATCCGAGCGTCGTCCACGCGGTGGACGACGTCGACCTGGACATCTACGAGAACGACGTCGTCGTGCTCGTGGGGGAGTCGGGGTGTGGGAAGACGACGCTCGGCAAGGCGGCCATCGGCGTCCAGCGGCCGACAGGCGGGGACGTGAAGTTCCACGACCAGGACATCTGGGCCGCCCGCGGCACCGTGCCGTTCGTCGGTCGACTCACCGGGCGGGACGAGAACGGCGGTGCGGACGCCGCGGAGCGCCCGTTCAAGTCGATTCGCCAGTCGCTCCAGATCATCCACCAGGACCCGGGCGGGTCGCTCAACCCGAACCGGACCGTCCGCGCGAGCCTCGACGAGGCGCTGAAGTGGCGCCACCGCGACCTCACGATGAGCGACCGCCGCGAGCGGATCATGCACATGCTCGAGACCGTCGGGATGACACCCGCGACGGACTACGCGAAGCGGTACCCCCACCAGCTCTCGGGCGGCGAGCAACAGCGGGTCGCACTCATCCGTGCACTGTTGATGAACCCGGACCTCATCCTCGCCGACGAGGCGGTGAGCGCGCTCGACGTCTCCCTGCGCGTCGAGATGATGGACCTCATGCTCGACCTCCAGGAGCAGTTCGACACCTCGTTCCTGTTCATCAGCCACGACCTCTCGAACGCGCGCTACTTCGCGGGGAGCGTCGGCGGCCGCATCGGCGTGATGTACCTGGGACAGATCGTCGAGATCGGCCCGGCCGAGGAGATGATAAACGACCCCAGACACCCCTACACGCAGCTCCTGAAGTGGTCGACGGCGGAACTCGGCGTCGAACAGGAGGTCGAAGACCCACCGGTGCGCGGAATCGACATTCCGGACCCGGTCGACCCGCCGACCGGCTGTCGGTTCCACACGCGCTGTCCGGAGGCCCGCGAGGCGTGCGTGCACAACGCACCGACGCTCGAGGGTGGACGGGAGGGAGCCCACGACACCGCCTGTTTCCGGGAGTACGGACCGGACCACGAGTACTGGGAAAGCGAGCCGCTGCCCGGAACTAACCCCTCGGACACGGACCCGTCCGGGTCCCCCACGTTCACGGAACCGTCGGAGTGAGACGTCCCCGTTCCCTGGCGGGGGTCGTATTGACGCCAGCCGTTCCGACCCGGTAACCGCACGATAGGACTCTCAGAATCGTCGAATCTTCGTACGTCGAATCGGTCTGGTCGAACGTCGGAGCGGCGCTTCCTCCGGGACCGAGAGACGGACGTCTGCGAGCGGTACGTTCCGAGAACGCGACGACAGAATCGGAGCAGAATCGGACGGAAGCGGAACGACGACACCGCCGGCATCGTGCCGGCGACCGGGTCTCGCCCGGCTATCGGCCTATCGACTCCTCGGTGCTCGCCGTGCGGGAGTGGCGCGCCCGGACGCGAGGGTTGAATATCCGGTCGAGTCCCTGCGCGAAGAACACCAGCCCGAACGTGAGGAGGCCGATAGTGACGACTGGAACCATCAACCAGTGGGCGCCCTCGGCCGAAGTGAGCGCCCCCTGCTCGTACGCCCGGTTCAGGATGACGCCCCAGTTGAGGTTCGTGTACGGAAGCAGTCCCAGGAAGTAGAGCCCGACGGACGCGAAGATGACGTTGCGGGCGGCCTGCATGAAGTTCATGAGGACGTACGGCATCACGTTGGGGAGGATGTCCTTGAGGATGATGACAGACGTGGGGATACCGAGGATGCTGGACGCCTCGACGTAGTCCTTCTCGCGGATGCTGAGCACCTCGGAGCGAATCGACCGAGCGAGTCCGGCCCACGCGTTGATGGTCAGGAAGATGCCCACCACGTACGGGTTCCGCGGAGGGAACGCGATGCTGATGACGATGATGAGCGGGAGACCGGGGATGACGAGCGCGATGTCGGTGAGCGTCATGATGAGCTGGTCGATCGTCCCGCGCTTGAATCCCGAGAGCGTCCCCAGGACGACCGCGATCGAGGTCGCGAACACGGAGCCGGAGGCGATCATCTTGAGCATGGGCGGGGTCGAGTGGACGGTGAGTTCGAGGAGGTCCCTCCCCTGCTGTGTCGTCCCCAGCGGGTACTCGAGCGACCTGAACGCGCCGACGAGCCGGGGGTGTTCATTCAGGACCGGCGGGTCGAGGAGCACGACGCCGACCGTCCCCATCAACAGATAGAAGACGATGATGGCGAGCCCTATCCGGGTGCGGATGTCGTCCATGATGATGGAGGCCGGGCTGTACACCCAGAGGTCGAAGACCGCCTTCACCCGGTCCGTTCGCGTCTCCTGGTAGTCGGACACCGTCTCGAACGACGCCGTGGACGTCTGGCTCTGGTCGGCCATTACGACTCGTCCCCCGTCTTGATCCGCGGGTCGATGAGTCCGTACGTCAGGTCCGCGATGAACACCCCGACGACGACTGCGAGGGTGATGACGAGGAAGCCGCCCATCATCAACTGGTAGTCGCGGGTGTCGATGGCCTCGACGAGGTAGTAGCCGACCCCCGGGTACACGAAGATTCGCTCCAGGATGACCGACCCGCCGAAGAGGAACCCGATTGCGATCATCAGGCTCGTGTACAGCGGCAACACGGCGTTTCGGCCGAGGTACTCCAGCGCCAGCCGACTGCGCGAGAGGCCGCGGAGCCGACCGACCCACATGTAGTTGTCGCCGAGGATGGAGATGCTGTTCCCCCGCATCGTCACCGACCACCCGCCGACGCCAGTGATGACCACGGATGCGATCGGAAGGATCGCGTGGTACAGGGCACTGATGATGAACTCGACGGGCTGGTCCGGGGTCACGTTCGGCGAGACGCGGCCGTGTACCGGGAACAGGTCCAGGATGTACCCGAACACGTAGATGAGAACCAGCCCCGCGATGAAGTACGGGATGCTGTTCAATCCGACCAGCACCGCGGTCGAGATCTGGTCCCCGCGCGTGCCCTCGTAGTACGCCTGAAACGTCCCGATGGATATCCCGAAGATGAAGGTGAACACCATCGCCGTCCCCATGACGAACACCGTCCAGGGAAGCGCACCGGCGAGAATGTCGGCCACCGGCCGCTGGTAGAAGATGGACTGCCCGAGGTCCCCCTGTAGAACCGAGAGGACGTAGTCGATGTACTGGATGTACAGCGGGTCGTCGGGCCGGATGTTCGTGTACGCCTCCATCATCGCGTTGAGTCGGTCGCTCTGTGCGCCCGCACCGCCCAACTGCTGCTGGAGAACGGAGCGGAGGTGGTCCATCGGTCCACCCGGAAGGTAGTGGGTGAGGAAGAACGCGACCGTAATCGCCGAGAAGGCGGTTATCACGCTCTGAGCCACGCGTTTCGCTAGCCAGTGCACGCGTCTTCACCTCCGAGACTGTCGACGGCTATCGGGGCGGTAGGTCTGATAGTGGTCATTGGTACCAATGTTGGTTCCGACGTCGTACGGTGATGACGCGCAACGCCTATTAAAGGTTCTCCCGTATCGGCAACCCGGGAGGGCGGAACCGGACCCGAGCGCTCGCACGAGCGACCGAGTCGACCGTCCCGCCGGCGGCCGAAACGGTCCCTCGGCGAAGAACGGTACAGACAGCGAGGAGTCACGTTTGAAGCCGGCTATGGGCAATCTTTATTATAGAACATTTCAAATGGGCCCCTGTATGCCAAGAGACAACGAGTCACTCGTATCGAGAGCGACGTCACGGAGGCGGCTCCTCCAGTGGGGAGCTGCCGGGACGGCCGGCCTCCTCGCGGGGTGCGGCGGGGGGACCGGCGAGAGTAACCGAGTCGGCGGGGACCAGACCGCGCGAACCATCCAAGCGGGCGAGTCGAACGACACGTCCGGGTCCGAGTCGACCGAGACCGAGTCGTCGGGCGACGGGGACACGACCATCTACGACCGGACGTACGGGTTCAACTACGCGAACGTCCAGTTCAACCAGGTGAACCTGAACCCGTTCAGCCCCAACTCGGACTGGGGGCTGCGGTTCCAGCTTCACCAGATTCTGGCGAAACCGAGTGCGACGCACGGACAACTCCTCTTGCACACCATCGAGGACTACGAGTTCCGGGACAACGAGTTCCACGTCCAGTTCAAGATGCCGTGGACGTGGAGCAACGGTGACACCGCCGGGGCGGAGGACATGGTCGTCCAGTTCGAACTCGACGACAACATGGTTCCCGCGGACGACCGCCCCGAGAACCCGACGATTACCGGCTACCGTGCCGACGGTCAGGAGACGCTCATCGTCGAGTTGAACGAACCGTACAACCAGCAGGCAATCGTCTACAACGTCCTGACAGGGTTCACCCGGCTCGACACCTACCGGAAGAGCCCGCTCGCCGAGTTGAACACGGCGCTCAACGAGGCGTCGAGCGAGTCGGAGCGCGAACAGCTCAGACAGGACGTCGTGACCCACAGCGAGGGCATGCTCGTCGGGGAACACCCGGTCAGCGGTCCGTGGAAGCCCGTCAACGCGACTCCCTCGGAGCTACAGATGGAGTTGAACGAGGAACACTGGGCGGCCGTGACGCAGGGCGGTCCGCTCAACTTCCGGAACCTCACCGCCTACAACTTCGGTGACCAGAGCCCGAAAGCCGCGTTCGAGGCGGGGCGGCTCGACATCTCGGGCGCGCCGCTCCCCCAGGGGGCGACGTACCCGTCCGACGTGTATCCGGTCACGGCGACCGAGTACGGGGGGCAGGGGTTCTGTCTCAACTGGACGAAAGACGACTACTTCGCGGACCCGATGGTCCGACAGGCGCTCGCGTACGTCGTCAACCGTCAACAGGTCGCCTCGAACACCGGCGGGGAGACGAACGCCGCCGCCGCGCGTCCCGTCTCCAAACCCATTCCGGAGATGATGCCGACGGTCGCCCGGGAGTACATCCCCGACGTCTGGGAGGCGTGCAAGGCGTTCGAACACACGGAGGAGAACCTCGAAGTCGCGGCCGGCATGCTCGAAGACGCCGGACTGCAGCGTGACGACGGGGAGTGGTACAAGTCGAACGGCGACCGGTTCTCCATCCCGATCACGGCCGAGCAGGTTCAGGTCGGCGCGATGGAGACCATCGCGCAGAACTTCACCGACTTCGGCATCCAGTCGGAACTCGAAGTGATAGACGGCACCTCGCTGAGCCAGCGGCTCCAGAACAACGACTGGACCGTCTACCTGAACACGTGGGGCGAGTTCGCGTTCCCGCCGCTCAACTACCGACCGCTGTACGGTCCCGCCGTTCAGGGCGACGACGGACCGCCGGCCGGAGAGGGGAACTCGCCGCGGGAAGTCGAGGTTCCACCGGTCGGCGACTGGGAGGGCGAACTCCAGACGGTCGACACCGCGGGCCTCCTCAACCAGATCGACTCGGCGGACACCGAGGAGAAGAACAAGGAGATAACGAGGCAGTTGGCGTGGACGGCTCACTACACGCAGGCGAACTACCCCATCTACGTCAACTCGAGTGTGACGCCGGTTCGCCTCACCGACAAGTGGATATACCCGCCGTTCAACACCGAAGGCGACGGATGGGTCACCAAGGACGACGCCGTGGTCTGGGGCTGCGACGCGCCGGAGTCGACGCTCATCCAGGGTGCCGGCGGCGGCGTCCGGGCCAACCCCGACTGGGAAGGAGAGTGACGAGCGGACCATCGGTCATCCAGCCGACGACGCGACGATGCGATGCGTCTCGGTGAAACCAGCGCTCGCCACGACCCCGACGTCGTGTGCGTGAGTCCGTGGTCCCGTCCCCACCCGTGGACCGCCAGGTCGCCGGTCGCTCAGTCGTACAGTTAGCGTCGTCTCGAGACGAGCGGTGGACCGAGTTGCCGGATCGGTGGGTTCAGCGACCGAGACGTCGAAACCACGGAAAGAACGAGAGAGCGGGTCGGTCGGGGGACTACGACTGGAGGAACTCCGCAGCCGCCATCATGAACCAGCCCTGGCCGTACTCGGTGACGCCCAGCGGGGCGAACGAACTCGCCGGGGGACGGGCGACACGGTGGACCGCGCCCTCGTCGTCGACGACACCGGCGCACGCGTCCATCCCGCGGCGGGCGGCCGCCTCGTACGCGCCGCCGTCGTCCTTGAGGAGTCCCTCGTTCAACCCGCGCCGCAAGGTGTACGCGAACAGGAGCGTCCCCGACGCTTCGAGCGGTGAGCGTCGTTCGTCGAGGCGCTGGTGCCAGAAGCCGCTCTCGTCCTGCAACGGGACGAGCGCGTCGAGCGCCGCCACGAGCGTCCGGTGGACCTCGTCCCGGCCCTCGTGGTCGTCGGGGAGCACCCCGAGTGAGTCCACCAGTCCGGCGGTGGCCCACCCGACGCCGCGCGCCCAGTAGGAACTCGCGGGGTAGAAGTCGGGCGTCTCGTGCCAGATGTGACGGAACAGCCCGGAGTTGTCGTCTTGGAGGTGGCGCGCGTGGAGCCGAATCTGCTCGACCGCTTCCTCGACCGGGCCGTCGTCGTCGACGAGTCGACCGTAGCGGATGAAGAACGGGCAGAGGAAGTGGAAGATCTCGGTGTACAGTTCGGTCTTCTCCTCGCGGCGCGAGATAGCGCCGTCGGCCGTCCGGGGGACGTGCTCCCCGTAGAAGTAGTCGTGTTGGCGCCGAACCGCCTCGAGGTAGCGGTCCTCGCCCGTGCGCTCGTACAACTGGAGCGTCGGCCAGGCCATGGCCGCCGGGTTGTACGTCGGGAAGTACGTGTCGTTGTAGGAGTTGCGCGACCGCTCCTGTACGTGCTGGTCCGACTCGGCGTACGACGCGATGTCGCCGGACCCGTACGCGAACTGTCCGGCGGAGGTCTGAGTGTCGACCCCCCGGTCCACCCAGTACGTCGCGGCGTCGAGACACTCCTCGAGGGCGAGCCAGCCGTTTATCGCCATCGCCGCCTCCCAGTCGACGCCGTCCATGTCTAGTCCGGTCGTGTACTCGGCCACGCGCGTGGCGAGGTCCGCGAGGTCACTCGTCATGAGTCGAGAGCTAGGTCCAGAGGATAGCTGATAGCTGTTTCGTCGGTCGCGGCTCCACAGCGACCGCCCGCGACCGGAACCCCCATACAGCTAAGTACGGAGCGAGTGGTGTGGTACCATGGGTACACGGAGCGCGCTCACCGGTGGGGACAGCATCGCCGTAATCGACCGGACGGGAGCGGGAGTGGACGGCCCGTCTGGTCCCGTCTCGCACGGCGTCCAGCAGTTCTTCGACGCCATCGAGGCGGACGGAACGGCCGTCGAGGAGGCGGCTCACTGGACCGAGACAGAGCGCTCCGCGTGCGTCGTCGTCGGACTGACGAGCAGTCGGGTCGTCCGTCGACTGCTCGGCGACGGCGAGGAATTCGACCGGGCGGAGGGGGTCGTCTACCGTTGGTGTGAAACGGGGTCGGGTACCGCGCTGGTCATCGCCGGAACGGACGAGCGGGGACTGATGTACGCGCTGCTCGAAGCGGCCGACAGAATCGACGCGCACGGGGTGGAGACACTGGCCACGTTCGAGGACGAAGTAGCGTTCCCGGACAACGAGGTTCGCGGGATGGACCGCTACATCCAGGGGCCGGTCGAGGACGAGTGGTTCTACTCGACGGAGTTCTGGCACTACTACCTCTCGCGACTCGCCCGGTGCCGGTACAACCGCTTCGCGTTCATCACCGGCTACGACTCGGCGTTCATGTCGCCGCCGTACCCGTTCTTCGTCGACGTCCCGGGCTACCCGGAGATCGCCGTCTCCGACGACGTCGGCGTCTCCCGGGAGACCAACCTCCAGCAACTCCGCGAGATAGGACGGTTGTGCGACCGGTACGGCATCGAGTTCGTCTTCGGCATCTGGCAGATGCGTCCGTGGACGGAGAACCAGGGGATGATCGTCGAGGGCGTCCCCGAGGACAACAGCGAGTACGCGACGTACTGCGCGGAGGGAACGTATCGAATACTGACGGAGTGTCCCGAGATAGACGGCCTCCAGCTACGGGTGAACCTCGAGGCCGGCGTGCGGGAGGACCCGGAGGAGACGGGGACGTCGACGGCGGAGTTCTTCTGGAGGGAGGTCATCGACGCCGTCGGACGGGCGGCGACCGACCGCGAGCGGGAACTCAAACTCGACCTCCGCGCGAAGGGGCTCACGGACCGGATGATAGACTGGGGGCTGGAGACGGGCCTCGACGTCGCCGTCCCGACGAAGTTCTCGTGGGAGTCGACCGGCCTCCCGTACCACACGACGCAGATGCGCTCGCCCGAACTGGACCGAATCGAGGACCTGAACAGTAGCCGCCGGTACAGCTACGGGACGCTCCTCAGGAAACCCCGGTTCTACGACATGCTGTATCGACTGTGGATGGTCGGGACGAACCGCATCTTCCTGTGGGGCGACCCCGACTACGCGCGGCGGTTCAGTCACGCGGCCCGGTTCGGCGACGGCATCGGCTACGAGGTCGCCGCGCCGCTGAGTCTCAAGGGGGGGCACTACTTCCTGCAGGAGGAGCGGTGGGACCTGTTCGACGATGCGGACCTGCGCCACTACGAGTGGGAGGACGAGCGCTACTGGGCGTGGTACCTCCTGTTCGGCCGCCTCGGGTACGACGCCGACGCCGACCCGGAGATATGGGAGCGCGAGTTCCGCAAGCGGTTCGGCGAAGCGGGGGCGGACGTGCTGCGGGCGTACCGCTCGGCGAGCAAGGTGCTCCCGCTCGTCACGTCGGCGCACCTGACGCACCACCCGGCCCAGACGAACTGGGCGGAACTCGACACGGGCGGCGCGCTGTTCGCCGACAACAACGTCAATCCGCGGTTCGAAGAGGCGGGGTTGACGTACCTGAACGCCGAACCCGGCGACCCGGGGCTGTTCTACGGCGTCGACGCGTACGTCGCCGACTGGCACGACGACGACCTGCGCGGCAGGTACACGCCCCTGCAGGTCGCCGCGTGGTACGAGCGCTTCGCCGAGCGAACCCGGGACGCGCTCGCGGACGCCGCCGAGTACGACGTGGTCGACGACGCGCGCGCCGAGTTCGAGGCGACGACGCTCGACCTCTCGATGATCGCCGACCTCGCGGAGTACCACGTAGCGAAGACGCACGCGGCGGTGGAACTGGCGACCTATCGCACGACCGACGAGGTGGCGACCCTGCAGAACGCACACGTCCACATGGAACGGGCGCTCGAGCGGTGGCGGACGCTCGCGGACCGCGGCGAGGGACGCTACCACGACGACCT
>NZ_JCAMRW010000003.1:0-162120 GCF_059821265.1 Halorarum sp. SLYT50
TTGCTCATGGGACGACGCATGTGATGCCATTCGTATGGGTATCTGGAGATAGGTTCAAGAAGGCGACCTCCGTGTTCGAAGCCGATCCGAGCGTTGAGGAGGTTGAACTTCTCACGGAACTTGACGAAGAGCGCTTTTACCGAATGTCGTGGACTGACCGTACTCAAATAATCGGTCATATGCTCATTGAATGCGATGCGACAGTCCAGCGGGCCACTGCAAGCGGAAACGGATGGCGCCTACGGGTACTATTCCCTGAGCGAGGCGATCTCTCGGCGACGAACGACTACGCTAAACAGAACGAATTTACGCTGAATCTCATCCGCGTTTACGATGTCGATGCTATTCGTCGGGTTCGATACGACCTCACCGATGCCCAACATAAAACACTCGTAGAGGCGTTTGAACGTGGCTACTTTGAGGTTCCACGGAATACCGACCAAACCGAACTCGCAAAGGATCTTGATATCTCCCATCAGACGCTCTCCGAACGACTCCGCCGAGCGAATCACCACCTCATCAAGAATGCTCTATTGGTTGACGAAGAGGAGGATGATTTCGATGGAAACGACTGATATTCGATCCTACACCCGACGATGAGGCCAATCAGTCGACGTTATGACTAGGTAAACTTTCCTTTGGCTGGGCGGCAGTGTCAAGATATCTGTCACAAGACCTCACGGGGTGTCGTGCGATAAACGTTGCCCGCAACTGATTTATCTTTAGACATCACTCTCCGATGATACTAGTCATTTGATTTTCATACTATCACACTAAAGTGGTATTTACATTCACCATTAGTCGTGATACGAGTAGCGTCATTTGGAGCGAACTAAGCAAGTGAAAGAGACGAACTCACTTGGCCGTAACGTGGACCTGGGCGCAAGGGGGATTTGTCTGGAAGATCCAGAAAGCGAGTCACGGGCACAGTAGTCACTCCCGTCGCTCCTAGACACCAGCATTCTTGATGAACGACCACACTATTTTCCGACTCAAGCTTCTAGCGGAGAGGATGGCAGACGACAAACAGGGCCGAGACGAGCAAGCGGATAACGAGGAGCGACGGCAGCGGGAGCGAGAGGTCGAGGAGGCACGCAGCCGTGTCGATGAAGCCGAACCGATACGCGACGATCCCGGATTACAGCTCGGTGAGCTTGATGACACGCTTGAAACCCACGACTATCCGACCACGACGACCGAACTGGTTGAAGCCTACGGTGGCTACGAAATTCAAACCCAAGACGGAGCAAGTTCCCTCAAAGACGTATTCGCCCCGACCGACGACCAAACGTACGACTCGGCCGATGACGTCCGAAGCCGGATACAGGGGCTAATACATCGATGATAGATATAGTGAGCTGTGAGAAGGGACAACGATTCTCTCAAGTACTACAGGGAGTGAACCACTCGGCACGGTCTGATTAAGCTAGCTGGAGAAGTGATCAGGTCCGTGAGTTGATGGTTCAATGCTCGCAGACTTGTTCAGCGGAAGTTAAGGGACAGAGTGTGTGAGGCGCGCTTGTATTCCCAGCACGAACAGTACCCGGAGTGTGGGGCCAAGTCCATCGTCTCAATCAGCCCTGGGGAGTAAAGCCCCAGAGCCCCAGTACGCCCGAATGGAGAAGTGGTCGTTAACTGCCTTCCCACGCGAACACTCCTACTCGCTACAGAGGCACCGGTCGATACCGTGTCTACAGTTTCCGCTTAGTAGACGACCTTCGGCCAGAACAATTCCGATAGAACAGTGATAGATTCCTTCTTTGTCTCGCTCTTCTATCTGTCTGATAGTGGTTGATGCTATCAGGACGTACGCTGACTACGACTCCTTCGCTCGCGAGTGGCACGCAGAGACGCTCAAAGATCGCGACGTGACCCTAAAGGCAGCTCGAGAGCGAGACCTCATCAACGAACAAGATACGCGTCAACTGTGGCAACTGGTCGGTCTGTTGGACGAGGATGACGTGTTCATCCAGCTTCCGGAGTGGCTCGTCGAAGAGAAAACGGACGACGTACAGGGAAGCATAGCCACCACGTTTGTTGGATATATCTCTCGGGAAACCGAGGACGCAGTTCTCCTCAAAGATTCGTCGCCGGGCCGCCGTCTCATGCAGATCGCACACAAGATACACTCGCTCGAAAGCGGAGTAGAGACTACGGCAGTTGATAGCGACCGTCGAAAGCGGTTGAACGAGAAGCTACAGGAAGAGTACCGGAGATTCGAGAAGCGGGATGATGTCTCGTATCTCTCTGACGAGTGGCTTCCGAAGTCCCAGCTCATCACCATCATTCAACGGAGAGATTAGTCGGCACTCCGGTCTGTTCACCGAACCCAAGTCAGAGAAATATCATCGTGAATCGTGCTTGGCGCTCCCACTCACCGATCTCATCATCGCTCACTCCGCTCAGCGTAGTACGGAGGCCCGTGCGCGTCGGGCCGCGTTTTTCACGTCTTGGAGTAGTCGGAGCGACCAGAGATATCCGCGAACGAGAAGTGCGACTCCGTCGGAAGTTGCAGTTCGTTCTGGCGAATCATCCGGGCTGTCTCAGTAGAATACTCTCAATAGCCAAGTAGACAGCCTCAGGATATATTTCTAGATGTTAGTTTTTCAAATATCTGTATTAGAAAACAGATGCAGAAGACTTATCCATATAGTTGATCTCTGTGTAATTGCAATGGCAAACGGCAAGGTTGATTTCTTCAACGACACGGGCGGCTACGGTTTCATCACGACGGACGACTCTGACGACGACGTATTCTTCCACATGGAGGACGTTGGCGGTGAAGATCTGACGGAAGGAACCGAGATCGACTTCGAGATCGAACAGGCCCCCAAGGGTCCCCGCGCGACGAACGTCATCCGCGCCTAATTCAAAGTTCACGTAGTCGCCAGATAAGCGACACTGTGACTTCGTTTCATTTTTGAACTAGCATCTACCCCGAGCGATAGCAGGTAGACTACGAGACCGCTGGGAGAACCGTACTGGTTCGAGATATCACATCCTGCCCCAGAAATAGGAGGATAGAAGCTCTGGATTTCAAGTCCTGATCGAAGAGAGCCTCGTCGTGCGATAGTGCGGTGAGTGAGGGTGTATTGGATTAGTTATTCGGGGCCATGAGTGGGAGTTCTCGAAGACGTTTCGTGATGGTCGTGGTACAGACTGGGCAGCCGTATATTTGGCGAGCATTTTCCGTATGAACGGTCCAATCCCCAGTGACATCGCTCTCGTGACCGCAGCTGGGACAGAAGAGAGTCGTCTTCGGGCGTGAATCGGCTTCGGACGTGGAGGACTGTTGAGCGGGCATGGCGAGTAAATATAGTAGGGGTCGAACGGGGATATCCTTGTCCGCAGTGATTAATCAGACAATCTGGATTACGGGAACCTATCGACGCTGGTAGAAGTTGTAATTGCTGTTGTCAACGCAGATAGCTTCGGCGCGACTTTTCCAGAGCTAATCGCACTAGCCTAGTCAAGCCCGAGGCTCAATTTTAGCGCATCGTCAATCTGTGCCATTTTCGCCGCATCGAGACGCCCGATCACGGAGTGGATCTGATTCTCCACTGAGACGACACGGATCTGATCAAGTCGAACCGACGAGTCCTTCTCGAACGGGGAGTCGGCCGCTTCGACCAACACCTCGAAGGGATAGCCTCGGTGGGTCCCTGTCGCGGGAGCGACGATCGTCGTACTCGAGTTCTCGTTGCCGACATCGTTTTGGACGACCACCGCAGGTCGTGTCTTCTTCATTTCGTGCCCCTCAGCAGGATCAAAGCGGACGATGACGACGTCCCCACGTCGTACTTCCGTCCCGTTACTCATTCATCGAGTCCGTTCCACGCTTCGTCCGACGTTTCGTCCCAGTCTTCGGCGAGCGCGGCTGCGCTCTCGGAGGCCTCCTGATACGCGGCGGCCAGTTCTTCCTCGTCGGGGCGGCCGGACTCGACTTCGACAACCGCCACCGTCACGCGCTTGTTCGCGTACTCGGTGCCGAGATAGATACGACCTCGGTCGTCCGTCTCGTTCGTTCGAAGGTCGTCGGTGTCCACCTTCATGTGATACCCACTATTGCCCACAGTGATATGAGTCTTGCCCACTATAGCCCACACTGATTGGCGTTGAGGGATATTTTCTGGTGAGAGATGGCACCGACTCGGGATTCTCAACGTGCTGTGTTCCGGACGATCGCACGGACTTCGTACTACGAGTGGCCGGCGTACGATTCGACGCGGTTGTACGACCGGAGTTCACTCGACGGGTTCGAAGAAGACGTTCGGACCGTCTCGGCCGTTTGGTTCGATCACGACGTACATGAGTCAGTCGAACAGTTTGTCTGCCACCTTCCGTTTGCGTATGTCGATTTTCGGTCGTATGACCGCTATGACGGACCGACACGGTACGAGATGCCTCAGCTGGTCCGTCTCTTCTTGCTCAAGGAGCTCTACGGGTGGGTTCACGAAACAGCGCTCATCAGTTACCTCGAGCAGCGCCCCGCACTGTGCCGCCAGTTAGACTTCGAGACGATCCCAGACCAATCGACGCTCTGGCGGACGTGGCACTATCGCTTCTCGACCGATCTCCGAGAGGCAATTCAGGAGTGCGCGCGGACGATTCTCGTCAAAGCTGAGAGGGCTGGCGTAGACGTGCCACGGTCTCCCCAGAGAGAGACTGCTCACCCCGATGCCGACGACGAAGACGCTCTCAGCGAACAGGCGAGGCTCTCAAAAGTAGACGACGTGACCGATGAACTGCAACAAATCGCGTACCCCGCCCTCTCGCTGAATCGGGACGATTCCAGCGAGATACACCCAAACTCGTTCTGGGACCTCCAGGCGTATCTCGGACTAAGGGAGGGTCTCGCCGCCAACGAAGGCGCTCGCAGCTTCACACTCGAGTCGTCACGTGATCAGACGCCACTCGGCCACACGCACCGATCACACCTCCGCGACCTCTCGACCAACGAGATTCGAGCAATGTATCGAGAGGCCGTGAGTCGACTCATCGATCGAGTCGCGAAGACAGAGGGGTTCTACCGGGCAGGCGTCGTCGCGATTGACACGACAGAGGATGATCCGTTTACAGGCGACCGTACGGGTCACGAAGACAAGATCATCGGGACGAAGGAGAACTCGGACGAGTATGCCTATCAGTGGGCGACCATTCAGCTCGTAGGAAATGCTGTCCCGTTGGTTCTCGACGCCCGACCGATTCGGAAAGGTGATAGCCGAGTAGAGATCGTCGAGGACTTGCTCGATTCGGCGCAAGAGCTCGTTCACGTCGACGAGGTGCTGATGGACCGCGGATTCGATAGTCAGCACGTCCTCAAAGCCGTCTCGGATAGACGGCTGCAGTATGTCGTTCCAAAGCGGATGTACACGAGCGAGAAGGCTCAGGCGAAGCGCCTACTCAAACGCGACGAGGATCGGTTCACCACTGATCGGAAACTGCACTTGGGAAACGACGAGTGGCTCCCGACAACACTGGTCTACGAGCGGAAGCCAGATTCTGATCGAACGGATTACGGCCAGTACGCGGTTTTCATGACGAACAAACAAGCGGGGACAATTCGTGAGTATAGCTCACGCTGGGAGATCGAGAGCGGCTATAAGAGTATCAAGCGATTCATGGCCGCGACGACATCGAAGAGCTTCGTACTGCGGTTCTTCTACTTCGCGTTCGCCTGTTTGCTGTACTCAACATGGCGAGCTGTTGACTTGCTCGTTCAGGTCGGATTAACTGGCAGGTACGAGCGGTCGCCAGTGGTGACCGCGAATACGGTTCTCACGCTGCTGAAGAAGCAGACTGGAATCGGATAGAGCCCCTCGAAGGCCAGTGATCGCCGATCGACCAGCGGCAGCACTGTCGTGACAGTGTCGAATAGGCGGTGGTCACCGCGGAGTTCGGCATAGCTGCCTACCTGAGTCACAATCGATCTCAGTGGTGTTCCTCAATTCGGTCGAAATAACGCATCACGGCCCCTCTATGCGGGCCGTAGTCTCAACTTCCGGACTAGACAGTAGTTCCGAAGAGGGGGTGCCGTGCATGGATTTGGAGGGTAGTAGCGGGCAGGACAACTGCTGTCCAATGCATGACCGGCGGGGGGTTATTCGGCTGTGGACTCCTCCGAGGATATGGTCGCCATAGAGTCCGACGCTTCGGGAGGTGGTCAATTCGATTTCGCTGCGCGGGTGCTCGAACAGTTCGACGCTGGAAAGATGCCGCTCAATGCTGTCGCCGCCAGCGACCTATCCCTCACAGCAGCCGACGATCAGTACCCGGCGTGGCATCCCGACACCTATCCGTTCAAAGCGATCGTCAAGGCCCTCTTCGTCGCACAGCTCCGTGGGTTCGCCTTCGCACGGCTCCATCGGCTACTAGCCTCTCATCCTGATCGAGCCACGGCACTCGGATTCGATCCCGGTCGGATTCCGCATCGATCGGTGCTCTCGCGAGCGTGGCGATTTCGACTCACCGATGAACTCCGCACGTTCCTCTCCGAGAGTGCGGACCGGGTCATCGCTGAAACGCATCCGCTGGCGACTCAGCACGCCTACCTCGCCGACACCACGAGCGAGACGCACAAGTCTGCTGGTCACGAGCCCGCGAGCGAGAGCGTCTCTGATGGAAGTCAGGAGCCGATCACCACCCAGCAGCTGACAGAGGTCACCACACAGCTCCGCCGGCACGTCGCTGGTCACTTCGAGACCAACCGGGGTGACAACGCTCGGTACCCTGATACGGCGTTCTGCGACCTCCAGAGCTACATGGGGATGACCAATACTGCGGCCGAGCAGGGAACGACGCTGTTCGGCGATCAGACGACTCGTGAGGTGGGCTCGCCGGATGGCGACACTCATCTCCACACGATCAAGCAGTTCACGCGGGCAGAGGTGCGCGAGCGCTTCGAGGAAACCAATCGGCAACTCTTCGAGGAACTCGCTCGCCAAGATATCCAGGGACTTACCGAGCGGCGCGTCACGGTTGCAATCGACATCACGAACTGGGAGTACTATGGCGAGCGAGGAGATGCGGAGATGGTGTTGGGAACGAAGTCGGGTGACGAGCATCAGTGGGCGTATCGGTTCGCGACGCTGACGGTGGTCGGTGAGAACGTCGCATTCACGCCTGCGATGGTGCCCGTCGAGAAAGGGATGAGTCGCGGCGAGATCGTCTCCGAACTCGTCTCGACCGCCCAAGAGTACGTTCAGGTTGGAACGGTACTAGCGGACAGTGCGTTCTCGTCGGTCGAGGTGATCAACGAGCTCGAGGAGTTGGGGGTGGAGTACTTGATCAAGCAACCACACAGGCTTCGCGAGCAACGGTTCATCAGGCGGATGAGTGGGGAGGTGGCGGTGAAGCACGACCACGGGATCTACACTCAGGAGGAGGGATGGGGCTGGACGACGCTGGTGGCGGTTCCAGTGGACCGCCACGACGGGCTCTCGGATGATGAGGGGTCGACAGAGGGAATTGATGAGACGGTGGTGTTCATCACGAACAAGGCAGTCGATGAGCGGCGCGCGAAAAGCACGGTCAGCCGGTATCGGCGACGCTGGGGAATCGAGAACAGCTACAAGACGATCAAGGAGTTTCTGGCGCAGACGACATCAAAGACGTACGTAGTTCGGCTGTTCTATTTCGCGTTCGCGGTGTTACTGTACAACTGCTGGTTGCTCGTTGACGTTCTAGTGAGGGACGTGGAGACGGTGATAGACTACAAGCCACAGGTGACGGCAAAGCGGGTGTTAGCGGCGATGACACAGTATCTCCGACCGGTGACCTGAGGCGGTGCCGCTACCGGGTTCGTCCGGTCGAGGAGCGACGCGTGTAGATAGAGTACCGATTTGAGGCGCTAATTCTCCTGATATCGCGGGTCTACAAGGGTGTTGGTAGAATCGGTGCCGCCGCTCGCTTGATTTCGCCGTCTAAGCGGCTCTCGTGATGGAAAACTGGCGCACGAATTTGGCAGCTTCGGAGGTTCTGGACTAGACAGAAGTTGAGACTACGGCTCTCAATGCATAGCCACTCTTCGCTGCCGACAGAAGTTGAGCACTCCAATACACGGATTCTCGGGGTCTCCTAGAGCCCGGAAACCGTCGAGAGAACGGTGGAGACCGGCTACTGCTCGGTTGCGTTGATCGCCCACGCAGGCTGTTCAACCGTGGTGGTTCCGATCTCATACGTCCGGAAGCGATCGAGCGCTGTAATCTCTTGGCCGCCTATCTCCGTCTCAACCCGGTAGATGAGTGACCGAACAATTCCATCTGACGTGACGCGAAGCGTCAGCTGAGAATCATCGGCAGTGCCAGCGAGAATATGGAGTTCAGTCCCGTTCTGCCGTTCGTGCCCTACATACTGGAGGTCGGTGCCGGCTAATACCCCCTCAAGCACGGTTCGTCCGGCACCGAGATTCGCGAATGAGCCAACCGGTCCCCCCTCTTGCACCTGCACAGTGACGCTCCCGTTTGAGTGGATGATTCGAGAGGTTGTTACACTCCCATTCGTCCAGTATTCAGGAATCGCTGTCTGCACTCGACCGGCAGCTGGATCCACCCCGCCCGTTTCCACTTCGTACCGCTGGTTGGACCCATTGATCCAGACAGTTCGAGTAGCCCATCCGAGAACAGCTCCTGTAGTGTTCGTTCGGAGTTGCTGGCTTCGCCACGTTACTGACTGATTCTCCAACACCCGGTTGTGCGCTACGTAGAGTGCTCGTTCGTCTACCTCATCGTCTTCATTGGGGGTGACCCCAGGTGGGAGTGATGTATTTGATGGCTGTGTTGGTGTCGTCGCTGGCTCGCTCGTTTCTGTTGGTGTACCCTGGAGATCGGGTGCGACTGTCGAGGGGCCGGTCTCTGATGACCCACCTCCATTGCAGCCCGCGGTGACGAGTAAGAGGGCAACTGCGAGTGCGGGGAGCATACGCATGGACTGTCTTGATAATGTGTTCACAAAAACGTGGTGTTGAAAACCGACGTTGATGTCTTAATAAACGAGTTCGATCACTGACCAACTATTATATGTGCGACCCCTGTCAGTCAGTTCATGTCATTCACACATCTACCAGTCCGCCGTTCTGCTCTACTTGGAGCGGCTACGTATGTGCTCGTGTATGCCCCAGCGTATCTTTTTGCGGCGGTGAATCGACCTGCTATCGAGCAGATACAGCTCACCTCAGCGACTGAGGGAGTTGACCCGGCGCCCCTCGTTGAAGTCTTCGGGTCTGTTCCTGCAACGTGGAAACTCGGTGGTTGGCTCCTCTATAATGCGAATCGCGCAGCAGTATCGCTTCCTACTGCAGGCGCGAGGAATGGCATTGTGGGGTTGACCAATGTTGATCTAATTGCAGCACTCGGTGGTCCGGCATTAGTTCTGTATTTGCTCCCGCCGCTCTTCCTTACTGGAGCCGGTTACTTTGTGATGGAGTGGGGTGATATCGGATCATCAACCCCTTGGGCGGGTGGCGCAAGCATTGTTGTTGGATATTTTCCTCTCATGCTCATCGGGTCGTTCATATTCACTGTCAGCGTAAACCGAATTACGGCTAGCCCGGACGGAATAACGACTCTCGCGGCTGGACTCATCTATCCGCTCCTCTTCGGAGCAGTGGGTGGAACGATAGCTGCTCGCCGTCGCTCGGGCGAGACACCTGCATCAGCGTAGAAGCGATTGATGCTACAGCGAAAGGCAGTAAGATCCGCCGACAATGGAACTTCTCTATCTCACGGTGGTTCTACTGACCCCTTCGACCAGTGATTAAATCGAGAGAGGAGCGTATAACCCGGTCAGAGACCCGACATCAGTTCAGTTCACTGCTCAAATTTATAAACCCAACATCACCATGCGATGACGACCACACAGTCCTCCTGCCGTGCTATTTTCCGTCGTATTGCCCAGACCACCTATCACGAGTGGCCCGCCTATACTACGACCAATCTCTACGACCGAAGCTCGATGGGTGGGCTCAAAGAAGATGTTTCCACAGTTGCTAGTGTTTGGTTCGATCACGACGCTCATGAGTCCACCAACGAGTTCGTCTGCTACTGGCCACTCGCATACGCCAACTTCGATGCTCACGACCGCTATACGGGGCAGACGCGATATAGAATGGAGCAGCTAGTTCGAGTATTTCTACTCAAGGAACTCCACGGATGGACCCATGGAACGGCCCTCATCAGTTACCTCAAACAGCGACCCGCGCTGTGCCGCCAGTTAGACTTCGAGACGATCCCTGACCAGTCGACGCTCTGGCGAACGTGGCACTATCGCTTCTCGACTGATCTCCAAGAGACGATTCAGGAGTGTGCCCGGACGATTCTCATCAAAGCCGAGAGGGCTGACGTAGACGTACCACGGAGCCCTCAGAGAAAGGCTCCTCACCCTGATGTCGATGATGAAGACGCTCTCAGCGAACAGGCGCGGCTCTCGAAAGCAGACGATGTGACCGATGAACTGCAACGAGTCGCGTATCCTGCACTCTCGCTGAATCGAGGTGATTCTAGTGAAATACACCCGAACTCGTTCTGGGATCTACAGGCGTACCTCGGGTTGAGAGAAGATCTCGCCGCTAACGAGGGGGCTCGGAGCTTCACCCTCGAATCCTCACGCGAACAGACGCCACTCGGCCATACGCATCGCTCGCACCTCCGCGATCTCTCGGTCGGCGAGATTCGAGAGATGTATCGAGAGGCTGTAGGTCGGCTCATCGACCGAGTCGTGGAAACAGAGCAGTTCTATCGTGCGGGTGTCGTCGCGATCGATACGACAGAGGACGATCCCTTCACAGGCGACCGTACAGGCCACGAAGACGAAATCATTGGGACGAAGGAGAACTCGGACGAGTACGCCTATCAGTGGGCGACCGTCCAGCTCGTGGGCAATGCCGTGCCGCTGGTTCTCGATGCTCGACCGATTCGGAAGGGCGACAGCCGAGTAGAGATCGTTGAAGATCTCCTTGACTCGGCACAAGAACTCGTTCACGTCGACGAGGTGCTGATGGACCGTGGCTTCGACAGCCAGCACGTGCTCAAAACCGTCTCGGATCGGCGGCTGCAGTATATCGTTCCAAAGCGGATGTACACGAGCGAGAAGGCGCAAGCGAAGCGCCTGCTCAAACGCGACGAGGATCGATTCACCACTGATCGGAAACTCCACCTAGGAAACGACGAGTGGCTGCCGACGACGCTGGTCTACGAGCGGAAGCCAGATTCTGAGCGCACGGATTACGGCCAGTACGCGGTGTTCATGACGAACAAGCCAACGGGAACGATTCGTGAGTATAGTTCGCGCTGGGAGATCGAGAGCGGCTACAAGAGTATCAAGCGATTCATGGCCGCGACGACGTCGAAGAGCTTCGTCCTGCGGTTCTTCTATTTCGCGTTTGCGTGTCTAATGTACTCTACGTGGCGAGCTGTTGACTTACTCGTTCAGGTCGAATTGACAGGCAGGTACGAGCGCTCGCCAATAGTGACGGCGAACACAGTTCTCACGCTGCTAAAGGAGCAGACGGGTATCGGATAGAGCCTCTCGAAGGCCAGTGATCGCCGATCGACCAGCGGCAGCACTGTCGTGACAGTGTCGAATAGGCGGTGGTCACCGCGGAGTTCGGCATAGCTGCCTACCTGAGTCACAATCGATCTCAGTGGTGTTCCTCAATTCGGTCGAAATAACGCATCACGGCCCCTCTATACGGGCCGTAGTCTCATCTTCCAGGACTAGAAGTTCCGTATAGCGGTATTCGATTTACGATTGGTTATATTGGTGTCTGGGCGCTCCTATCGTCTGAATTCACCAGAATAGAGGGTTATCGTATCCACTGTGGATTAGAAGAGCTGTACACAGTGAATTTATGAAGGTCGCCGCTGTCGGGGAAGCACGAACCATGGGCGACGCTGAGGACGGCGCTACAGCCGGGATCTCGGTCGAGCGCGCCATCGAGCAGTATCCCGACAGTGTCGAGGCTGGTAACTCGCGGAAGAACTTCCAGTCGGCGCTCGAGCGGTGGCGCACCTAGCTCGAAACCGAGCGAGACGTGACTACACTCGACGAACTCGACGACCTCGACTGTCGTCGGTACGCTCGTCACCTCAAGCGGCGCGCTCGCGACGGCGAGTTCAAAGCCGGGACTGCTACCACCTACTACGCGTACGTCTCCGCGTTTCTCTCGTTCTGTGTCGCAGACGAGTTCCTCGATACCAATCCGGCGAAAGCCAAGCGCGCGACCGACGAACTCCCTGAGGACCTCGGTGACGCCGACCGACAGTTCTGGCGGGAGGACCGAGCGACGGGCGATCCTCCGGTTCGTCGACGATCGCGCCGACCGATCCCTCGATGGAGAGGCCGAAGTCAACCGCGAGCGAGCGTTCCGTGATCGCGCTGTCGTCTACTTACTCGGCCTCTCCGGCGTCCGTGGGGCGGAGGTGTTCGCGGCGCCGGCTGACGACAAGCGGACCGGCATCACCTGGAGTGACGTCCAGCTCGACGACGGCGCTGTTCGCGTCCTCGGGAAGTCCCGCGAGTACGAGTACTAGTCTTTATTCTGACTCGAACGAACCTAAGCAGAGAGTTCGATGTTTCTCACAGCTACTTTCAGTACGAGTTCTCGGGACTGACCAAACCACGTCCGAGCCCGGAGCGTGTCACCGTACCCTAAAGTGGTTAGACGTCTGGATTTAGTTCACCTGTCGATCCCGAGTTCAGACCGGAGGTCATCTTCATTCTCGAGGACCGTTCGAACCACTGCCGGATAGAAGTCCCAGTGCTTCTCTAAATCACCACCTTGCGACCGAGAGTACTCGAGGTCCATGAGCTTGAAGAGATCATTGAGTTCCCGCTTTAACTCAGGCGGGATGTAGATGTTCACATTATCGTATTCGTCGACGAGACGACCACGAGAGGGTTCCTCGCTACCTGTAGCGCTGCTGTCAGACTTGGACTCACCTCCTGTGTCCGACGACCCATTGTCAGCGGTCTGTTCTTGGGCCGCTGATGCATCGCTCTCGTTTATCTCTGGCATAGTGGCTCTTTCGTCTGTTGCCGATATTTCTGACGTTTCTAATGCTTCCTCTGCTTCTGATTCTTCATCTACCTTTCCGGCAGTAGAGGTCTCGGTGGCGCTTTCGTTCACGTCTTCCTCGGCATCTACATCTTCTTCGTCCTCATCGTCCGTCTCACCACTCACGCCGAATGCAGCGGCCCGCTCTTTGGTTCGCTCCATTTCGTCTTCGAGATCACTCATGCTTTGATCTCCCGTGAGCGGATCTCCTCAGTAGACTTCTGCCGCATCGCCTCGACGTCACCGTTGAAATCAGGCGGTGACGTTTGCTCTAATACGCGCTTGACCACCTTGTCGAACTGTGGGAACTCGTCGTTCTGGAGGGATTCCTTATGGACGTAGATCGAGCCTGCCTCCCATTTTGCTCGATCGAACGCAGCGCGGTCGTCGATTTTCACTCCGTTCTCACCGAAGGTATCGTCGAACCACTCCAGTACCTCGCGCATCTCCTTCGTTCGTTTCGTCGAGGTGTACGTCATCGTGAAAGCGAGGTACTTGATATCGAGATCGTGCATCATGCCAAGCGTATCGTACATATCGAAGAGGAGGTTCGTCGAGTGCACCATCTCCGACCGTGGTACCATTGGGACGACCACGTTTTCACCAGCAGTGACGGCATTCTTCGCGTAGGCAGAGAAATCAGGCGGACAGTCACAGACGACGTAGTGATAGTCAGTTTCTAGTCGACTGAGTACCTTCCCCAGTCGTTTCTCTCCGGCGTCAGCAGAATCTAACGGGGTCTTGTTTCCTGTATATGTTGAATTCGAGGGGATCAAATCAAACTCGTCGTGCTCGAGTACGAGGTCGGTGATCTGGTCCCATTTGTTCACGTCGAGCAGTACTTCGTCGAGCGAGAGCTCATCGTGATCGTCGAATAGCTCTCGATGTCCAAGGTTTGCAGTAAGCGTTCCCTGGGGGTCGAGGTCGATCAGGAGAACCTCGAACCCTCTTGCAGCGAGTCCTCCTGCGAGGTTCATCGCTGTAAACGTCTTTCCGGTCCCTCCTTTCTGAAACGAGACTGCGATAATCTCTGGGCTTGTGTCCGCCATTGCTAACGTCCCGAACGATACTGCTATTTCTAACGTTAAAAATCTGCGTCAGACATCTAACTGGATTTCTAACGTTAGCAATAGTCCCCTCTATCGATATTACCTAATTCGAGCGATTCAAGAGTGACTGGGGGCGTCTATTTCTGATGTTTCTAATAGTAGTACTGGTGGAGATGTTTCCAATATCTGCAGCGCAATTCACGTCTACTCGGTTCCGTCTCTCGCTTGCATTTCTGTCCTCAGAGTCGCCTCCTACGATGGGAATGGTTCCGACGACAGGAATGTGACTTCTGTTTCTAATATTAGAAACGGTTCTGATGTCACTGATTTACTAACGAGTTCTGTATTAACCAACACCAATCGCCGCCAGCGGCAGGTCTGTTGGTTAATTTCGACGCTCTCTGTTGTCGTGTTCCCTTAGACACCGTCGTTGTGGCCGGAGGGCTGTCTGGAAGAATGCGATACTCGAAACTCGGTAGAAGACGGGTGGAGTGGCTACGTGTACTGTTCAGCGAGGTCGCCTTCCTCGGCAATTAGCTCAATCATCGGTTCGATGAGTTTCTGGCCGAGGATCGAGAGTGTATAAATCGACCGCTCTTGCCCGTCAACTCGCTGTTTCGACTGCGTGATGAGGCCTGCGGTCTGAAGCGTGTCCAGATGGTGGTTGAGCGCATTTCCAGCCTTGTCAGTCGCGTTGCTCAGCTCCTTGTACGTCGTGTCACCGTCTTCGTAGAGGAGATAGCAAATCACGAAGCGGGTCGAATTGGCGATCGCGTCGAACTGTTCGAGGTAATCCTCGAACGTGGCGATACGCGGGCCCGCAAACAGGTCGTTTCGAAGCCGAGCCTCACCGGCAGACAATGCCGTCTTCTCCTCGGCATCACCATCGTCCCGACCCTGTCGACGTTCGTCTGTAGCCATGGTGGAGTGTACGCGCCTGGTCTACATCAAGGTAACGCTGGTTACCTTAGAAATCCAAGGATATAGGATCGTGATGCGAAAGCGGGTGATTTTATACCGGACACAGGGTCACTCACGGTATGGAAACGTACGACGGGATGCCGGTGCGCGATCTCATTCTGCGTGATGTGCCCGACGCACCACTTTCGGAGTATCTCGTCTACGTCATGAGCGCGTATTCTGCATATAATCTGCAGCGAGCTCTCGACGAGTCTGCTGACCAGGTTGATCTCTCCCAGATCTACCCGCCGGACGCACTCTTCGACCCTGACGTCCACGAGACAATGGAAGCGGCCATCCGGCAGCTCTGCAGTGAAATCCGTGAGACGACGAACACGCGAGCATTCATCGCGACGGATGTGGGTATTCCAACAATCACGCAGGTCCAAGATGAAGACTTAGACGAACCCGGTATGACGCCGATTGAACAGTCAATCGCGTTTGCTCGGGCGAGCAATGCAGTCCTGTTCATCTTTCCGTATGCCGGAATCCCGATTGGAGTCGCTTCAGAGGCTGGGGCGCTGTGTGAGCACTTCAACTTACGAGCGGAAGACCCGGCGGAGCAAACGAAACCACGTGACCGGTTTCGGCTGTTCCGGGAGACGGGGGTCGGGAGCGCGACCGTCGAAGAGTTCGAATACGACTACAACCTCACCTTTGCAGTCTACGAATCCCGAGAGGAGCTACTCCATTCGATCAAGCGGTTCCTCCAACAGCTCCAACACCGCGAACAGGATGATTCGTTCCCCCTGTACCGCGAGTGACCCAGCAGAAGGACAGACACCAGGTCGAAGCCTAAATCACCTCTCGCTCGTGTCGAAGGCAGCAGCCAACTGATCACGCATATACTCCCGACGGAGCATTCGGGCCCGGGTATCCGAGAGATAGTTCTGGAGGACGACGTCAGCGCTCGTGCTTCC
Source organism: Halorarum sp. SLYT50 (assembly GCF_059821265.1). Lineage (NCBI taxonomy): Archaea > Methanobacteriati > Methanobacteriota > Halobacteria > Halobacteriales > Haloferacaceae > Halorarum > Halorarum sp. SLYT50. Next base: position 15,981 of record NZ_JCAMRW010000003.1, read on the forward strand.
TTGTTCAGCAGCGATCTCGTCGAGGCTTCCGAGGACGACATCAAGCGACGCAGAGTAGGCGTCATACCAGTACCGCCGTCCCATCTTCGGCGCCGGTGTCACCCCATCGATCTCGTCGGGAAGCTCTGCCCGATCGGCGAGCTGTGAAAATCGATTCCAGACCGTCCACCGTGAGATGGAATCACCCGAGGCGTGCGGTGACGGGAACAGGTAGCCCTCCCAGTCGTCGTGATCAGCGAGCGTCGCGAGCCGGTCCTCAAGCGCTTCCTGGCCGTAGAGCAGAGATACCTGGCCGGGGCCGTTCTTTCGGTCCTCGAACTCGATATACGGGACTTCGTCGGCGGAAACGTCGAAGACGAACTGGCTTGTGTGGAGGCGAGCAACCTCGTTCGGTCGAAGGCCCCAGGCACACAGTGCGAGGACCAAGAGACGGTCGTCCGGTCCGTCGGCCGCCTGATAGAGCGTGCGGACGTGCTCGGTGGAGAGACACGGTGTATCAGCATCGTCATTGGTGTCGTTCGACCAGTCGAATTCCTCGTCAAGGCCATCAGCTGGGTTGACGGCCGCCCATTTGCGCCGGACCAGATGGGCGTACCAGTTCGAGACGGCAAGGTGAATACGGCGTTTGGTTTGCCCGCCATCGAGATCCTCGTGCAGGCGGTCGAACGCTGCCCAGCACGCGTCGACCGCTTTGTAGGCCGGGACATCGCTGTCGCGAGCGACAGGCGTCACGAGGTCGTCTGTATCGTTCTCGTCGCGATAGACAGCGACGTAGCGGTTCAATCGGTAGCGAAGCGTGTCGATCGACGAATCAGCGAGCCCCTTTCGCTTTCGACGGGAAGTGAGGAACGATTCGAGCGCCTCGATAGTTCGATCATGGTCACTCGCCCAGTCGTAACTTCTCTCCGTGGATTCCAGCTCGAGGTCGGTTGACCAGAACTCCCCGAACGTCGTGTCATGATACTCCCGCAGCGCGTAGAGAAGCGGCCGGAAGTCGTGCTCGCGGAGCCAGTTGTGTGTTGGCTTCTCCTGGTCGGGATCGAGGCCGTCAACTTCCATTATGGGAGCAACGACCGCCCAGTACGCGTCGACGAGTTCCTCACGGTCGAGTAGCGTCCAAGGGATATCGTCGACATCATCCCAGTCGGCGTTTGTCGCCGGCTCTGTGGCGTCACTCACCAGGGACACACCACCGTTTCCAGTATTCGATGCGCCCGAACGGGACGTAGCGGCCTCGATGAGTGGTTTTTGATTCTAAGCCCGGCATATTCAGTTGGTAGCGCGTTTCTTCTAGTTACAGTATAGGTTTTGGGTTCACACAGACTGCCGTAGTCTGTGTGAACACCGACAAAACATGCTCCAGGCCACTCAGAGTGAGGTATATCCTATATCGCTATATTATACTGTGTGGCAGAAGGCAGGCACGTCAGAGATAATCGCTTGGATTCCTCAGTACGTTGGCTCAGTCCTGCTCGGATTCCAGTTCTTCTACTCGCTGTTCCAGTTTCTTCAATTCATCATCACGACCGGTCGTAGCACGATTTACGAGCGCAACAGCGCCGATGAATACTGGGACAGTCACGAGCAGGAAGAGGAGGAGGATAAACCACGTTTCTGGGGACATGCTTTGATGGTTGTTAATGCAACAATTGATTCTTTCGCTTATCTCCCCAACAGTCGGTAATCCCTCAGCGTGAACGCTTACTACCGGGGAGATGTTTATCGTCGGAAAATCAAGCACTGTCTAGTTAAGCCAGCTTGAGAAGTGAGTAGGTCCGAAGCTCACTCGGTGCGAGGTGTGTACTTCCCCTCAATTAGAGTACAATCGATTAAGGGGTCGTTCGACAAACCAGAAAGAACGATCCAGAGACAACGTGTCCTCTAGGCGAACAGCAGCGGTCCCTAGTTACTCGCCACACTCCACCGAGCAGACTCTGATTAACCAACAAACACCGGTATATCTGACCATGGTTGGTTAACAGAGAGTAGATTTCGTCTGCTTCAGGATTCTGCCTCGATTGATCGGCTTGATGCGGATGAATGCGATCGTAGCGAAGAGAGAATCCTCTACCAAGAAGGGTGTCGACTTCCAGTGGATATTCGTGATCGTCTCGATGACAGCAGCCAACGCGTCGTAAACCTCGAGTAGCGTAGTATCGATGGGGAGTTAACCAACGACCCTGGTTATCTCACGAACTGTTAGACGATCAGGACGGTCACTCGGTCAATGGTCGAAATAATACCCCGTTTTCGGAGTCCTTTGTAGATGCTGCAGTAATTCCCCCGGCGCAAGAGGCTTATCTACGAAACGGGAGACGCTCACTCGGTCTGAGGTGTGTCACCTGAAGTCCAGACTCACTCGGTATGAGGTGTGTCCAAGTGGGGAACTCACTCGGTGCGAGGTGTGTCTACGGGCGCGTCCTCAAGAGCACTCAGCACGACCTCCGGTTCACTGATTAAGGTATGTTCGAGGTACGCCCCCTCGTAGTCTCCTCCACCTGTGTGATTCGCTTCTAATAGACCGAGGAACGCTTGTTCCTTTAGCAGCCGATACACACGGTCTTGTGAGATCGAGTCTGTTCCCTCCCGATCCACGAGTCGTTGATAGAAATCGTAAATCTCCGAGGTCCGAAACGCCGTGCCACTTCGACTTTTTGTGAGCAGCGCCAGCGCTTGTAGAATGTACTTCACGTGAGGGGGGGACCCACTGATGAGTTGCTTTACTCGGTTGACCTCTGCCTTAGTTAGTGCTGCGTCGATGTGTGACTCCGTCACCGAAGCCGTCCCTTCCTTCTCAGCAAGTCGGCCAGCCTCGTAGAGCATATCGACCGCTTTGCGTGCATCCCCGTGTTCTCGTCCGGCTAACGCGGCAGTCTTTGGGATGACGCCATCTTCGAGGACGCCCTCTTGGAACGCTTCACGACGGTTCTCCAAGATTGCTCGAAGCTGGTTCGAGTCGTACGGGTTGAAGATGAGTTCGTTATCCTGTAGGCTGGAGTGTACCCGCTCGTCGAGACGCTCCTTATACTCGACTTTGTTGCTGATACAAATGACTCCGACGTGGCAGTCCGCTTTCCCGCTTTCCTTGGCCCGAGAGAGGCTTCGGAGGAGTTCGTCGTCCTCCAGTTTGTCTATCTCGTCGAGAATAGCAACGAACGAGTCGACCTCCTGCTCGTTGAGCATTTCCCAGACGATATCTCGGTAGGTAGCTGCTCCGATCCCCTTTCTCGGAATATCCCGATCCGCACCGACGTTGTCGCGGAGTCGCTGTGCCAACTCGCGGCTCGCTTGTGTCTCGGTTGTGTAGTCAGAACAGTCGATATACGCGTGCTGAAGTGTGGCCCCATTCTCTTCGGCCTTTCGTCGTGCCTCTCTAGTCGTGCATCGTGAGACGAGTGACTTCCCCGTTCCCGTCTTCCCGTAGATGACCACGGAATCGGGGGGACCACCTCGAGTCCCTGGTCCAAGTGCACGTCCCATCTCGGTGATCTCGTCATCCCGTCCGACGACTCGATCCAGTTCGGGTACGTGCCCCACTCGGAGGAGTTCCCGACGGCGGAATATCTCTCCTCCGCCGAAGATGTCGTCGGTGTCAACCATACTCACGGTCTCTGGAGCCAGTTAGTTAAACGTGACGACCTCACACCGAGTGAGTCCCAACAAACACGGTTGAGAGATTTCAGAGGGCGTATTCTCCACCGTTTATATACTCACCTTCGGACCACACACACACCTCGTACCGAGTGAGCTAGCATATTTGAGGGGGGAGGAGAATCCGGAAAGCGTGCCCATATATATAGTTATTTCTAACTAGGCAATACTACTACTACAAACACGCGGTTCACAGGCACTGAAGTACGATCTGCGATAAGTCGGGATTCCTTTATACCAGGAAAATCTGAGCAGGGGATAGACGAATCGGAACTCACTCGGTGCGAGGTGTGTGTCCCTCCACCGGGTGGACTACGTCAACCGCCTCTATCGTGTCGATAGACTGACTTCGCTTTTCGGCGATGTACCCCTGTGCTCTCGCTACACAACGACGAGAAGCTGATATCTGTCCGCGAGAGAAGCTAAGAGCGGCTTCGCGTAATCATCATAGAATCGGATGCAAACGAGTTGAGAGGGACCAACCAAACGCACTCACTCGGTGCGAGGTGTGTCTCCCCGACTGAATACTGATACGCTAACAGAGATCACTGGCCAAGACCTTGTGGTTTGTCTTGAGGTAAGCTCCATTCACCTCAAACTACACCTGACTTGCACAGATAGTTGAGAGAAGCGAAGATATATTGTGTGCAGTTGCGTAGCGACACATATGTCCGAGTTCGACCCGACCCCACCGGAGACGGCAGTTGACGATGTTCGTCAGCGGTGGCGTGACGAGACCGACACGTTTGGACGGGTCTACGAAACCATCCTCGGGATCACCGAGCCAACTCCGTACGACGACATTGCGGAGACCGCGGGGTGTTCGTCGAACGCGGCCAAGAAGCATCTCGATCGCCTGTCAGAGATGGGGATCGTCCATGCCGACCAGGAGAGTCGCCCGGCACGCTACGAACGCAACGACGGCTATCTCGAGTGGCAGGAAGCGAGTCGGATCGCAGATGATCTCACCGTCGACGAGATCATCGAACGCGTACGTGATCTTGAGGCGCGTCGAGAGACATTCGAGGAGCGATTCGATGCGGTAGACCCGGCGACGGTCTCGGTTCTCGAGGGAACTGACCACGACGCGATCCACGACCGGATGGCGGCGATCAGTGAGTGGCGGTCGATCGACCGCGATATCCGGCTCTACGAGTTCGCACGACAGTTGGCACAGAACGACGGTCGATTTCTCTCGGCATAGATGACGCCACCGGCCGACGACCACTCATCAACAGGCCCGCCGGATCGGCAGACGCTCCGGCTGCTTGAACGGCGATTCGCCGACGATCCAATCGTCGCGACGACGGAGTTCGATCCTGACAGCTATGAGCCGCAACTGCTCCGTGCGCTCTTAGATACTGGCCGATATCCGTCCACCGTTGAGGCGGTGCGGATCGACGTACGCTGGTTCGAGAATGACGACTTCTCATTTCACTATATCGAGACGGCAGTCGACAACCGCTGGGAGTGCCGATGGGACTGCCATCCGAATCCCCACAACAACCGGCTTCATTTCCATGAACCGCCGACTGGCGATTCGTGTCGTGATCTCACACTCGAATCGACACATCCGCTCAACGTCACAGCGACTGTGCTCACCGCCATCGATCAACGGATCGATAATCGCTGGGCAGAAAGGGAGCCGGAGTAAACGGGTGGACCCCCACAGATCGGCCGAGCTTGTGCCATCTCCCTCTATGGACAATGAGAGCTGTTCGGAGTTTACCACGATAGTCGGCCAGTCGTCGTCCACTCGCTTGGCACCTATCAGATCACAGTAGCAGATTTCGGAGGGGATCGCCGACGCGATCACGGCGATCCAACATGGGTACACCTGCCTCTCGCCGGTCACAACCACGTTCAAGCACAACGACAGAGAGCGTCTCGCGGCCGTCTTGATTGACGCGGGCGTCGACACGGTCTACATCATTTAAAATGCCGAAGAACCGAGTACGAGCCTCACGACGAGCGACAACGACGCCGGGCTGACGGGCTGGCAGCGGCTCACCATCGAGCAGTTCGGCCCCGGTGTCGAGGGCGGTGTGAACACGGCGGCGTTTCTGAGTCGTGCGTGTGCCGACCTCGACGTTCGCGTTGGTGAACTCCCACGGCACGGCCTCGCCAAAGTCGACCTCAACGACTACCTCTCCGAGTGGGGTGACCTCTCCCCAATACTCCGGAGCGCGAAGCCAGCCAACCAGCATCCAGCGTTCGACGCCGCGGCGGCACGCGAAGCCCGCCAGAGTGATAGTCCCGAGACGGACTCTGTACACATCGACGAAGGGGCGTCGTTCGACCCACCCGACGAGACGGGCGACGGGCTGTGGAGTCTGACGTTCGACGACGTGGCCAACGTCTCGGCGGGCTACCGCGGGACGAACCCGTTCGGCCACCACTCGGGGGGTGGCGGGTCGACCGATTACTTCGAGGTGCGCCGACCCACGTACGCGGTCGACTACAAATACGGCGTCTCGTACAACCCGACTACCTTCCTACTGTGTCGCACCGGCGAGCGAGAGCCACGCGACCCGCATGGACGCCTCTCCGACAAGGAGGTGTTCGTCGCGTGGGCGTTCGCCCTCGAGGAGGGACTGATCGATGCGGCCACCGACCAGATCCCGACGCGCGCACTCGCGTACGCTGCCGTCGACTACGACATCGTGGCCGATCAGGCGGCCACCCGCAACGACGACGGGCGGGTGTGGCTTCCCGATGAGGCGTACCGCGACACACTCGCCGCCGTCCGCGACGAATTCGGCCTCACCGACGCCGACGACACTGACACGACGTACCGCCAGTACAGCGTCGAAGAGTGTACCCCACCACAAGTCAACCGAGAACCGTTCGACCCCGACGAGCGCCGAGAGGCGATGCGGACCGACCGCTATGACGACTTCCTCGACTCGGAACTCACCATCTGGGCCGACGAAGCGGGCGCCGGCAAGACCACCACGGCAACCCGGACAGCCGCAGCACGCGATCGACCGCACGCAATGCTGTTCCAGAACCATCGCAAAGCACGCGAATTCACGCTTGACGAGCCGGCCCCCGACGGCTATTTCCATCTCAAAGGCGGCGCCCAGAAGCGCGAGCCGACATGCATGGACGCCGACCACGCCGACGAGCAGTGCCCCACGCACGGTCACAGAGCGAACTGTCCGTCGATGTGCCCCATCTACGACCTGCCAGCCGATGACGACCGCTGGCAGCGCTACGAGGCGCTCGCGGCGGAACTCGGCCACCGTCGGGCACACCTCGTCTTCAGTGACTTACCTGACCACGACGAGGACGGCGGCTGTGCGTGGCTCAACCAGTTCGACGTGGCCGGCCGTGCCGACCGACTCGTCGGCGTGCACGACTACCAGACGCTTCAGACAGTGCAGCACATCAAGGATGGCCCCGACCGCGACGTGATCGTCGACGAGACACCACGTTCACTCAAAGACCAGCGCCGGCTCTCCGTCGCGGACCTCACCGCACTCACGAACGCACTCGCCGAAATCAGCGACCACCCCCACACACCGGATTTCATGTGTAACCTGGCGCGCTTTGCGGGTGAGGTGCGCGATATCGTCAGTTGCGCTTCCGCCGCTCCCGACACACTCGCGGCCCTCGACCCGCCGGAGATCCCTGACGACGAGCTCACCGAGACGACAATCGAGGTGAACCCCGACGACCTGCCGACAGATATCGACCCCGAAGATGTGGAGACAGAGCGACGCCGAGTTGACGTCGGGATGCCCGCCGAGGGATATCGAACCGAACGGGTCCACGTCGTCCGTCGCGAAAATCCCGCCGAGACGCTTGCCCAGACGAAGCTCACCTACGGCGAGACGATCCTCCAGCGGATGCGTGACGATGAGTGGACCGGGGCACCACTCTCGATCGATGGGCTACTCGCCGCTGCGGCGGAGGCAGGGCTCGACGAGACGGCGTGCCGGCAGGCAGCGGCCGCGCCGGCGATCCTCGACGGCACCTGCCCAAACTGTGCCAGCCCGTTGGTCCACATGGAGGGCCGGCGGTGCTGTGCAACCGGCGGCGGCTGTGGCTGGGACGAAGAACACGGCCACCTGGTCACACCGGATGACGAGCCGGCCCGCATCACCGTCCACGTCGAACGCGTCGCGGACGACAGCGCACGGAGTCCCGATGCGGCGGGGCTGGTCGTCGAGACACTCCCGACACCGAGTGAGCTGCCCGACCGTCCACTGGTGCTCGACGCAACCGCGACGCCCGCAAAGGTCGCGGCCTTCTACGGCGTCGACCAGGCGGCCGTCCGCGTCGATGGCGACGAGCCGCTCGCCATGCCGAACCTCTACACCACGCAGGTACTCGACGGGCAGTACCACGCAGCCACGATCAGGGCCAGCGAGACGGCACAGGAGCGGATTCAGCAGACTATCACCCACACTGCCGAGTGGCACGAGCGACCGCTGTACGTCGCCACAAAGCGCCTCCTCTCGCTGTTCGACTTCCCGAACAACGCAGCGGTCGCACATTACCACGCCGTCCGCGGGCTGAACTTCACCGAGTGTGATGCAGTCGTGTGCATCGGCGCGCCGCATCCAAACGTCGAGGCGCTCCGTCGCGATGCGGAGTTGCTGACGCAGGGGTGTGCGATCGATGCCGGTGGGACGGAGTACTCAACGCGGCATGACGCACCGAACCCGCCGGTGTATCGTTCGCTCGAATACGAGGATCAAGAGGGACGGGGGTGTGCCGTCCCGACGAAACACTACTCCGGACTCGTCGGTGAGCTGTTCCGCGAGACACGCGAGAAGGAACTCGTCCAAGTGGTACATCGGATCCGGGCGCTCCTCGCCGACAAGCCGAAGCACGCATATCTGCTGACGAACGTCCCGACCGAGTTGCCGGTCGACGAAGTATGTTCGTTCGCCGAACTCGCCGACCCCGTTAGGACGCTGTTGCCCGTCGCTGACGGCGCACTGGAGTTAGCGGAGCACGTCGAAGCGGCGGTCGCCGGCCGTGACGCTCCTGACGGCTTCCGCGCTGAGAACCTGGTCGAACACGTCGGTGGTGAACAGACGACCGAGGGGGAGGCGCAGTTTCGAATCAGTGAGTTCCATCGGCTCGCACGGTATCACGGCATGGACGTCTCCGAGATGACGGTCCGTCGGTGGGTCGACGACCTCGAGGAGATCGGATTGGTGACGGCGGGCGAGTACGAACACCGCCGCGGCATCCCCTATCGTGTTTCGGCGGCTACTTTCACACAGGCGCTATCAGTTATCCATTGTAGTGCCGGTGTGAAAGTGGCGGTACAGCGCCGGATACGGTCGACCATCACTGAATGTCCTCGTGCTTCCCAATGGATCCCCATCATCTTCGAGAGGTTTGACGTACAAGGGCGAATAGACCCAACGAACTCGCCGGAAGGGGGACTCCAATAGCAGGAGTTACAGCGCCGTCACGGCCGGTTTCCTAATAGGCCGGTGCGGACGGACAGGGGTGGCGCTCGACCCGGCCATCCGTGCTCTCCTGTAGGGAGGAAGGATCGGATCGGTAGCTGATAGATAGTAAAATCGTCCCAAGAAGTGGGCCCTAACATGTGTTTCAGAAGAAGTGACTTCTCGAGGTTAGTGGAGACGCCAGACGATCGTTCCGAACAGCAGGAGGACAGCACCGCCGAACCACCCGCCGATGCTGAATGTATCCGGTAGCACGTATCCGATTGTCACACCCCCAGCGATCAATACGGCTACTAACGGAGCGTACTCTCGCATCCCATACAGGAAGGCGGATGGGAGATAGTGCGCCCCGACGATCACTATGAACGCTGGGTAGAACCAATTCACGTTAGAGAGGGTCGCTGATCGGAGCCGCCGCGTCTTAACCAACCAACCGCCGCTCGGTGTCGGAGATGTTGGTTAATCCGTTCACCGCCAGACTTACGTAATACATTGGAGTAGTACTATAGAGTATGACTACAGTAAGCGCCCGGATCGACGACGATCTGAAGCGCCAGATCGACGAACACGGGATCGACACCAGCAAGGTCGTCCGTGAGGCGCTGGAGAACGAGGTACAAAAGCGACGACGGGAGGCGATCAAGCAAAAAGGAGAGGAGCTAAAGGGGGCGCTGAGCGAGGCCGGCGTCACCAGCGAAGACATCGCCGAGACCATTAGCGAGGACCGCGACGTCGACCTCGAGGATCGGTAACTGTGTCGGCCTCTCCCTCGTCGTCTTCCCTCCTCTTCGACGCCAACGCGGTGATAGCTCTCATCGATCAAGCGAACTACGATGCTCTATTCGGCGAGCAGACGATCGAGCTGATGTTCTACGAGACTACAAACGCCATCTGGAAGATGGCCGCTCACCGCCAGATGATCTCTCGGGAGACCGGAGCGAAGATGGTCAACCAGATCGATGGCCTACGGACTGAGATGGGCGTCTCCTCGTTCACTCTCCCTAACGAGCAGGTTTACGAAACGGCATGGAATCTCGGTCTCAGCGCCTACGACTGTGCGTATGTCGTGACAGCCCTAAATCGGGACCTCGACTTGGTGACCGACGATCAGAGAATCATCGACCACGCTCCGGACGAACTCACCGTCATCCGACCGACCGAGCTATAGCAAAACGGCACCACACAACATGTCCAACTCACCGCCCGCTGATAACGGAGAACGTTCGCTGCGCATCACAGGCTATTACCCCCATATCACCACAGAGGGGACAGGCGATCCAGACGAGACGATCGAGATCCAGATTCACGATAGCATCAGTAAGGAAGACTGGTTCGTTTGCCTCTCTGAAAAGGCCCACAACCTCCGACCAGGCCGCATCCGAGATTCCGAGTACGAGACTTATCTCGGGAGTCATATGCAGGTTCTGATGATCGTTGAAACTGGCTCTCAGGGACAGTCCTTCTACTACGGCCCATCTTCGGCCGACAAGGAGATGCGTGATCTCATTCAGACGCTTACAGAGGTCGTCCGAGACTCAGAAGGCTACTAGGCCAAACTAACCTCACCTGTCGACTTCCATCCACGCGACCCCGGCGACGGCGGCTCGACACCGGGGAGCTTCCTGAGTTCCTTCGAAATAGGTGTCTCGTACCACGTCGAGACGACAGTCCTCCGTCCAAGCCACCACCACTGTGCATCGCATGTATCTCGTCTTTCGACAGATCTTCGTCGTCACGTAGCGTGCGTAGATGGTGAGCAGCGCCTCGTCGCGTTCGTCGGTCTTTGTGACCGCCCCGCTGTACTCCTCGTCGGCGATCAACTCGTGGATGTCCTCCAGGTCGCCGAGAGGTCGGCCGACATACACTGCTGGCCCTTGCCGAAATCCCACGGTGGATCATCCATCTCGCGCACGCTTGGCTAGTCGCCAAGGAACACGACGGCGAGACCAGTCGGTACGACGTCGTTCAGAAGTGAAGGCGCCGGAAGCTCCGACCGACTGATAGGCATGGTCGCTTGCCGGCTGGGAGTGGTGGCGCCTTTTACTGGGTCTCCGGGTAGAGCCCCACAGGGACAACAACCCGTAAAATTAAAATCCTTAATGGCGAATAGATAACCAATATACGAGACGAAGCCTCGCCCCACCGTCCAACTTGTGGCCTGGGGCCTAATGCAGCGCCGAGTGGGATCCGCTGAAGGGTTGACTAAGTCCTACCGACGCGCGCATCTACTTGGATACTGATACCTTCATTAATGAGAATGTCGACTGAGCATCGTTCTCGAAGGATAGCTCCGGAAACACTGGTGTGGGGGGCCGGCGTTCTACGTCTCGTCTCCCCAGCCGAAGAGAAACAGGCTAATCAGGAGCAGCAGCACCGTCCACTCGAGCGGCGGGAGATCGACCGAAGCGGACAGGAACCCCCGAGCGTACAGCGCGACGACAGCGAGCATGAGTACAGCACCGAGCCAGTATGCGGCCGTCTGGAGCCTGCTCATCGGAGGGTCCCGTAGTGGTGGTTCTTCAGCTGTCTATGTCCCGTTGACGTCCGACGCGAGCCGGTAGTAGGTCGTCCCGTTGTGGTCGTCGCTGATGAGGATCTCGTCCTCGACGAGGGTGGCGACCTCGGCGTTGAGGCGGTCTCGACCATCGGTGGTGGCGAGGTCGAAGCGACCCGAGAGCGTGCGGACGAAATCAGTGATCCGCGCGCCGCGTTGGCGGTTAGCAGTGTGGATGTGTGCGGTCCGCTGGAGGTGATCCGAGGGCGGCGCGTCGGCCGGGAGCCGCGTGTGGTCGCTCATAGTCGCCATTAAATATCACCGGTATTCAAAGTGCTACTAAGAGGCGAGTTTAGCCATGGAGGCAGCCGAACCGGCTATTCAGACTTCGCTCCTCACGCGGGTTGGCTGACGTTTCGGATACTGTCTACCCCGAGTTGACCTCCGATGCGAGGCGGTAGTAGGTCGTTCCGTCGTGGTCGTCGCGGGTGAGGATCTCGTCCGCGACGAGGGCCGTCAGCTCGGCGTCGAGGCGATCCCGCCCGTCGACGGACTCCGTCTCGAAGCGGTCGGGCAGGAGACGATGGAACTCGCTGATCGGGGCGCCGCGCTGCTTGTCGTTGGTGTGGGCGCGTGCGATCCGTCTGATGTGCCGCGCAAGTGGCGCGTCAGGATCGACTCGGATGTGGTTGCTCACTGGCGGTGCCGGTTGGCGCCGACCGAAGATGAACTCATCGAGTGGGCCGTCGGCCGGTCGGAAGCGGATAGACGTCGGCTCGGTGAATGGGTGGTTCGCTGTGATTCGCGACGAACCGGACAACGGCGCCGACATGGATCACTCCAGTTCACGGTGGTTCATCTAAGTGGTCCACTCTGGTGCATAGTTCTCAGCGACGGAGCCTCCCACCTGAGCGACGCCGCGGCGGTACACCGAAAGGGGTGGCCGCCGTCCATACAGACGTGCTCTAAGAGCGCTCGACTGTCCTCGAACCGATCCGAGAGGCACCACCGGAAGTGCGCTCAACGCTGGCCTTCAATGGACCGCTCACGTGTTGGGAGATCCGCCGGCACGCGCTGCTGGCCTCCGCGAAGATCCCGCGGTGGTTGATTCATCTCGCACACAAAGGATTGGTCACGACGGAACGACGGCGTGACCGTCCGGTACGACGTCGTCGGCAAGGAATGAGCGACTCAGGTGCGTCGAGAGAGCTTCCAGACGACCTGGGATCCGAGGCGCTTCAACGCCGTTCCGAGACGCTTGACCCCGTAGACGAACGCGATGGTAGATCAGATCGCGGAGTTCATCGACCGGGAACGGACGACCGCGTATCGTTCAGTCAGACGGCTTGAAGAAGTTGGCGTTGCCGTACAAGAACAGGAGAGCTGTCCGAAAGGAGGCTACCATCACGTGTTTCGAGCCTCGGACCCCGACGAGATAGCGAACGAACTCCAACAGATGCTCAACCAATGGTACGCTGAGACTGGACAACTCATTCAGGAATTCCGGGATACGTACGGCGAGGATCCTTCGTCCAAAATCGGTCAATATTAGCGACGGCGCTGCCGTGCCAGCGATAAACTGGGGGTTGCCCTTGACGAGTTCAGTATAGGCGCCTGCCAGAGCCGGGATTGAGTCTAATCACGTTCCACAATTCGGCCGAGATCACGCACCACGGCCTCTCTAGACGGGCCGTAGTCTCCTCTTCCACGGACTGACAGAAGTTGAGACTGCAACTCTCCATGCATAGCTTCCATCCTCTCGTGGAGAGGTGGTCGGTGAAGCTCACCAGCTTGGAGATGGACCCGGGCCTCAAGCAGTATCCCGAAGGCTACAACGGGCTATTCGCTCTTTCTCCTCTAACTCACGGACGCGCCCCTCAACCCAAGGAGATAAACCGCTCACCACCGAGACAGGGGATAGCCAATGGTCGATCTGCCGCAATCACTTCAGGCGGTCTACACTGCACCACTTCGTGAACGGGACGACTCGTATCTCATTGAGGTGCCGAAGCGCGAGGTCGAACACGACACTGCCTCGGCGGGTGAGATTTGTCGAGTTGCATTGATTGACCGCGTCTCAGAGGCGGGTGACGACGCTGATAGCGGCTCAGGAGCCACATCGGAGCCCTCAGACTCGGATTCCTCCGGCCCGCCAGTCTCAGAGGGGGAGGTTCGGGAGGTAACGATCGAATCGCTTGGTGAGCAAGGCGATGGGATCGCGAAGGTTGAGCGCGGGTACGTCGTGATCGTGCCGGACGCACGCCCCGGTGACGAGCCGACAATCAGAATCGACCACACGCAGGACAACGTGGCGTTTGCGAGTGTGGTCGATCGAGACGACCGGACGCGATAGCTGCTCTGCCATCCAGTCTTCCTCAGAGCCGGGGATGAATCTCGTTTAATTCTCAATTCGCCCAAAACCATGCGTCATAGCCACTCTATACGTACTATAGTCTCGCCTTCGAATAGAGTGATGATCAGCGGGTTACACCGCGGACTTCCACCGCTAAACAGGAGGGTTACCCAACCACTTCGAGCTGGCCTGTTGTCTGTTCTTCGAGCGTGGACGCGACTGCGTGATCGCGGCCCAGGACACGGCTGAGCCAGCGTTTCCACGAGGGATGTTGACTCTCGCCGATAACGACCACGTCGACATTGTTGTGGAGAGCCTCGTCAAGAATCACGTCCTCAAGGATGAACCCACGTCGGACAAGAACAGTAGCCGTCGCTGGTTTGATGACTGCTCCAATTGCTCGCTTGATCTCGTTTGCCCGAACACGCTTCCCACGATGAAATAGATCCACGTGGAGAACGATCAAATGAGCTGATTTGTGGGTGTTTGCCAACTCAACAGCGAATTCAAGTGTCTGTCTGCTTTGTTCGGTGAGAGGATATCGAATCGGAACAAGAATCGTATGCATTTCTATAATAGGTTATATTGATACTGTTTGGGGGCGAGTTAGTACCTTATCGATAGTACGTACAGTACATATAAACATATCGATATAACTATCAATTTTGACATCTACTCCTGCCCCACTACTTTCACCAATTAATAATATCTACTAACAAGACTGTGGACCGGTCAGGAAGCCTTGATTGGTCAAATATATGTCGTTGGATCCTTGCTGAAAATCAAATTACACCTCTCAGGAGATGCGTCGACTGGTATCAACCCGGACATGATTACTAATCACGAGTGGAATGGGTTCTGAAAGCGCTCGTCCTCTACGAGCTTTCGTAATCAGCAGCCGAGTATTGATTTCTCTGGAGAGGACGATCTGTTCGAGTTGCCAGACGTAGTCGGCGCGTTTCAGTGTGAGTCGGCGGCTATCGGGGAGTGGGTCGGTATCGAGACAGTAGACTACTCCCACACTGTCGGTTTCGCGAAGTCGTGATTTCAGTGAGTTGATGAACGAGAGATACTGATCATATTCTTCCCGTTCAAGCGGGTCAACCGGATCGATAACAACGAACGATTCCGCTTGGATACAATCGAGAGCTCGCGTTGGCTCAGCAATCAGCTTTTTGAAAGGTACATGCTCGAAGTCGAGAGCTATCGGAGTCGAAATAGCAGTCTCTTCGATCGCGGCCCGGAGTTCTACCTCGGCAGGATTGGTCGGTGAGACGTACAGCATCGGCTTGCTAGTCGCGAGGTGGTATATCAAGAGCTCACCCTGTGATGTTGCGGGCGCTGTCAACGCGAGTAATGTCCCGACCGGAATTCCTCCATCAAGCCGGGAATCAAGGAAAGGGAGGCCGGTCGAATACCGTCGATTCGGGAGCGTCATTGAGACTACGTTCACGTTCACTCTCGGCGACCTACTTGTATCCAGGCGACGTCTCGGTCTATCCCCCGAGAATCCTGATCACGGGAACTCCTCTCGTCGTCCCCCCTCTATCACCCGTCTTGATATCGACGGAACTGCCTTCCAGCCAGAAGACCTCTACCATGTAGATGGCTCCACGTAGGACCTGCATTCGGGGTAAGTAAAACATTCGAAAGAGTTATTATATATCTATATCTTGGATACAAGTCAGTGTGGTAGCGTATCACCCCATACGGTTGACGCCGGCGCTCGCTGCAAGTGCGAGAATGGGGCGTTGCTGTCCGGGCGGTCGACAACCTGTCATCGGCTCCCTACCCCATGACAACCTCCGACCTGAACGTCCGGACAGCATTTCCTACACGGTCACGTTGGCGACGTGATCCAGAGATACGGACTCCGTCTGTACCACCGAGCCTCCTCGCTGAGGCGAAGCCGATAGTACTGATCCTCCTCATACGCGTTGTAGACGAACGTGTTGTTCCGGGCGATCACTCAGAGGTCAGCTGTACCGATGCGTCACTCACCGTCGTTGACCCCGACTGCATCGCCGTTTCGAGTGTCCGGTGTGTCTCTCATTCGGAGCGCGGTACCACCAGCCGAGTGCACGTCCGAAACCTGGTGAATCAACAGCGATATCGCACCGCCGTGTCGGTCCACGATCTATTTCTGGTCGGATTGATTCGCCGGATCGAGTGGTTCAGCCAAGCACACCTGCGAAGTGTGCGATGGCGGTGCTGTCGCAGTGGCCGCCCAACTTAGATAGATCGGAGCGGGAAGATAGAGACAGCCGAGCACAATCAGGATGAGGGCGATCTGCGGGACTTCATCATCTGCGGAATCTCGTCAGGTGGGTAGTTCCTTCTGGTGACCACGTACTACGGAAACACGCTGAGGAATCTGAGAAGCGCGTCTCTCGAATGGTTTCTAAAGCGCCGGCGATGAGCGCCGGAGCACCACTAGCAGCGGGACTGAGCCGGCCGCTGACACGACCGCACTACTGAGACCACACCGAAAGCCCCGGGACAGAACCCACCGAGGAGCGTACCACGACCTCTGAACCAGAGTCGGCGTCGGTTGTTCTCGGGAAAGTCGTCAAGGGCGAAAAGCAGAAGGAGTGATTATCACACCATATATTACATCGCCCTACACATCGGTGAATTCTACGCGTACGCCACGGTCCTCACTCTCAGTGAGCGTCCAGTTCCAGTCGTACAAATCGATGATCTGTCTGACAATGGTGAGACCTAATCCCATCCCGTGTTTTCTTGGGGCGAAGCCCCCCTTGATCGCATCAATATAGGTACTATCGGGAATTCCAGGCCCGTTGTCCGCTACATAGAACCCATCTTCGAGATCGCCAATCCGAACAATCACCCTCCCCTCACTATGTTCAATACTATTCTCAAAGAGTTTCTCCAGTAACTGTTCCATGTGAATCGGGTTTCCTCGGATCGTCCGGTCAGTCTCAACGTGAAGCGTTGCCGACTCCGTTTTCATCGGTAGAGTGTCCCATACTCTCGGAGCGAGCTCTGCGAGTGGAATCTGCGTATTTTCGACGTTTACCTTCGACCGTTCAACGCTATGAAGCAGCTCATCAATCATTACCTCAATACGCTCGTGGGCGAGCGTTACCTTCTGAGCGGCCTCAGTATTTTGAGGCTGGGACTGCTCGTGGTATCCTTGAGCGATCGTCAATGGGTTACGAAGCTCATGAGCGAGCGATCTCGCAAAGTTCTCTAGTTGGTTGTTGTGATAGGCGAGTTCACGGCTCCGTTGCTCGGCTTCACGCGTTCGCGTCCTCGCCTTCGCGTCGTAAAGACCGATCCCAAAGCCAGCACCGCTACCGAGTGCTGTAAAAATGAGGGCATTAGGGACGATATCTGAGAGTCCGTCAACGGTCGCGCTGAGTATGAGGATCCCGCTCATCACTCCGATTCCAGCGAAACACCAGCCTGCAATTCGGTCATAGAGGACAGAATGAATATCCACCTCCGGTAACCGATATCCGCCATATAAAAGCATTGAACCAGGAACACCCGTTAGTAAGGAGATGATCAACCGGATTTCGACGGACATTTCTCCTATAATCGGTATAAAGGGTAAAATCACAGCAGCTGCAGTATATTCCCCCAAGCATAATGATGAGTTGCCTCCCGTTTCCTGCCAGAAGCCCCCATCGGGAATTTCGCATTATGGTTAGAAGGAAATAAAAGCTAATTACTGTATCGATAGCTACTCAATGATGATAGAAATAAAATAGCATGAACCTTCCTTTCCTCGGTATCACGTCGCTCCGTGCAGTCATCCCCGGAGTTAACTCTAGATACAAGGAGGGAGTATACCCCTTCTCAGCCCCATAATCGGTATATGGGCGCGTCTTACTCAAATGCAACCAGAACCTTTACGAAGGCGAATCGGGGATGTTACGTAAGTTAGACGGGGAATTAACGACTATCTCTATGAATAATCTAGATATCACGGTCCTTCATGTGGATGCCGACGAAACGTTCGCAAAGTTGGTGAAGGATTATATTCACCACTACGACAGCGAGATCACTGTCCGAGCGGCACAGAACGGCGACGACGCGCTCACCGTTCTTGAAGCGTCCGACGAGATCGACTGTGTCGTCAGCGACTACCGAGTGCCGGGGTTGAACGGACTCGAACTGCTCAAAACCATCCGCAGCCGGTGGCCCGAACTGCCGTTTATCCTGTTCACTGGAGAGGGAAGCGACGAACTGGTTTTGAAAGCGCTCAACGTCGGCGCGACCGACTACCTCCACGACCGACCCGGCACGAGTCACTATCCCTTGTTGGCGAACCGGATTCGCAATTTGGTCACGCGATCCCGTGATCAGATGTCCCAGCGAACCGAAGCGCAGTTCCAGTTGCTGGTCGAAACCGTCGAAGACTACGCGATCTTCTTCCTCGACGAGGACGGCCACGTCCAGACGTGGAACGCGGGGGCCGAGAAGATCGAGGGATACACGAGCGACGAAATCGTCGGTGAGCACTTTTCAGCCTTCTATCGTGACGAAGACGTGGAAGCTGGCATCCCCGATCGGAACCTCCTCGAAGCGACCGCAAAGGGACGTCTCAGAGATGAGGGCTGGCGCGTGCGTAGTGACGGCTCGGAGTTCTGGGCGGACGTGATCATTATGCCGCTCTACGAAGGCAACGAACTCATCGGGTACGTGAAAGTCACTCACGACAACACTGAGCATCACCAAAAACAGCTCTTACTCGAACAGAACGAGCAGTTGAAAGAGCTGATCACGGCGATCTCTCACGACCTGCGGAACCCGCTTCAAGTCGCCGGGGGAAACGTCGAACTGGCGCGCGAAACCGGCGACCTCTCGTATCTCGAGACGGCCACGCAGGCGCACGACCGGGCGAATGAACTCCTCGACCATCTCGGGACGCTCGCGAAAGAGGGAAAGCGAATTCTTGATCCCGAACGAGTAACTCTCGCAGAGGTAGCCGAGGCAGCGTGGCGCACCGTTCAGATGGACGAGGCCGAACTGACTATCGACGGAACCACCGAGTTCGTCGCGGACCGACAGCGACTCCAGCAGTTGCTCGAAAATTTATTTGCGAATGCTGTCGAACACGCCGGCCACGACGTGACCGTCAGCGTCGGGACGCTTGATGAGGGAGGCTTCTACGTGGAAGACGACGGGTCCGGCATCCCGATGGCCGAGCGAGATCACGTCTTTGAGATGGGGTATTCGAACGCTCCTGACGGGTCGGGCTTTGGACTGGCAATCTGTAAACAGATCGCGAACGCTCACGGCTGGTACATCAAGGCAGTCGACGGGTCTGCGGGTGGGGCTCGCTTCGAGGTGTCAGATATCCAATTTGAGTGAGGAGAATGCTAATCGAGAGGATACGGCGATCAGGACCTCCCAGTGGTGGCTCTTAGTCACTCGCGCCTGCTCGCGTAAGTGTCTCGGGAGCTACCACCTCAAGCCGGACATTCGCGTAGACGGTCACCTCACACCCTTCTAGCGGGAACGTCACTCGGCCGCTGCCTCGCTGCGCCGTCGGGTCGGTTGACGCGAAGAGTCTGTCCAAGGCGTCGGGGTCGATAACAGTAGATAGCGGTTCGATCGTCATCGGGTCACGTTCGATTACGTCAGCGACCGCCGTGACAACGGCCACACTAACGCTCTCCGGAGTATCCTCTGAGTCAACAACAAAAGCCGTCATGTCTCCCTGTTTGGGGATCACACACAAAGAAATTTTCCATCCTTATCTCATCCCATTTATAGTGAATTCTACCGGAAGAAGGCACCCCTATCACGAGACATGGAGGACAGCCGAGAGAGGCACGAACCGCCGAGATATCATAATTAGATTAGTTTTAGACAGTCCGATACTAGTGGTGGCACGAGAGGCAAGACGGGTAGGAGGTGGGGCGGTGGAGATCTGACCATCAATACACACTGTGCCGATCAGCGAGCGAATTGGACGCCCGTGATCTCGAACCGGGCACCGCCGTCGGTACCCTCAGTCACCGTGATCTCCCACCCGTGGGCATTGGCGATCGTCTCGACGATGCTCAGGCCGAACCCAGTCCCATCCTCCGTCGATGTATAGCCGTGATCGAATACCTTCTCCCGTTCCTCCACAGGGATCCCCGGTCCATCGTCTTCGACCGCGAAGCCGTTTGCAAGCCGCTCTAGCCGGATGGTGACGTCGTCTCCACCGTGTTCGAGTGCGTTCCGAAAGAGGTTCTCGAGGAGTTGCCGGACCCGACTTTCGTCACCGACGATCGGGGCAAGCGCCGGATCAGTCTCCACTCGAATGGGCTCATCGTCGATCAGTGATTGAGTTGTGAGTTCCGTGAGCGAGACCGATTCGGTTTCACCCAGCGGCTGTCCCTGTCGAGCGTACGTCAGGATATCCTGGATCAGCGTATCCGTTCGGTTGAGTGCGTCCGCAGCGATATCGAGGTGCTCGCTGTCACACTCCTCTTGCGCGAGTTCGATCCGTCCCTCGACGACGTTGAGCGGATTGCGGAGGTCGTGCGCGACGATCCCCGCGAACTCGTCGAGCCGCTCGTTCTGCCGCTGTAACTCCCTCGTCTGTTGCTTCCGTCGGGTGATATCGCGGAGGATCCCCGTGAAGAACTGCTGGCCGTGTCGTTCGAACTCACCGAACGAGACGGCAAGCGGGATCTCGGTTCCGTCTCTGTGTTGACCGATGAGTTCGACGCCACTCCAGTCGAGATCTCGTTCGCCCCGTCGGAGGTAGGGGGTAATCACGTCGTGGTAGTGCTCCACGAACTGATCCGACATGAGAATACTCAACGACGATCCGCGCAACTCCTCGGGGGTGTACCCAAACAGCTGTTCAACCGCTGGGTTCGCGTAGACGATCGTGGTTGATGCGTCGATCGTGATAATTGCATCCGACGCTGCTTCCGTGAGCGTGCGGTACGATGCTTCGCTTTCGGCGAGTTCCATCCGCATCTCCAGTGCGTTGATGGCGTACGCGATGTTCTCACCGAGTTCCCGGAGCGTCGTTCGGATTTCGTCGTCGATCGACTGCGACTGCGCAGCGTATATCGTGAGGAGGCCGTACAGCGTGTTCTCGTACGCGAGGGGGACGACGACGAGCGAGCGAATGTCGCTCTCGCGTACCGTCTCACGCCACTGCGCGAATGCGGGATCCGATTGGATATCCTGCGAGACGGCGACGTCACGCTTGGCGATCGCCTCTTCATGCGGTGTCCGCGGCCGGTCGGCAGGTTCGACGGCAGTTGTGTCGAGGCCGGTGAAATCTGTGTCCTCAGCGACCCACGCATGTGGGATGAGCCGAGTCCCGTCGGGATCGAACTCCGAAATGGCGGCGAATCGGACGGAGGGAGCTGCATTGATGATCTCACAGACGTGCTGTTCGAGCTCGTCTCGGCTGGATGCACGGACGAGTGTCTGAGTGATCTCACGAACGATCGTGTGGACGTACTCGAGATATGTTTCTCGCTGGTGAGACCGGTAGCTCTCGACCGCGTTCGTGATCCGATTCGCGAGGAGCGTATACTGCCCGCCACTGTTGCTCTTCTGAAGGTAGTCGGTCGCTCCCGCTGAGAACGCCTCGCTCGCGACCGTTTCGGGGTCACTTCGAGTAAACAGGATGAACGGCAGGTCTGATGTGATCTCGCGAACGGCGGCGAGGAATTCGAGTCCGTTTAACCCGGGCATCTGATAGTCGCTGACGACACAGTCGAACGCTTCGGTAGTCAACCGCTCAAGACCGTCGCTGGCGGTCGTCTCGGATACCACGTCGAAGCGGTCATCTCGCAGTTCCAGATGCGAGGCGGTCAACTCCCCGACATCTGGATCGTCGTCGACGTGTAGAACCCGGATCATCTCCTCATAGTGGACTCTTCGGACCCGGAAAAAAAACGGTTTTCGCTATTCGTCTCAGGCATAATTCCAGAGATTAGTCCTGTAGAGATACCCACTGATCGAAGGCCGGGAGACGTTTGCGACTATCCGAAGCAACCGTCGAGTCGAGAGAGTATTTTTGCGCCGGCAATGGGTGCCGGCGCAGTAATTCGGGTGACGAAGCACCTGCTTGCGTGCGTCGGCGGAGACCTGATTTCCGATGCACATGACTCCATGAGAATCCTGCTAAGACCCCTGCGCGTGAAGAGCTAAGGGGGTGCCAAAGGCTGATATACGATCAGCGTCCCGAGCGCGAGCACATGACTAGCCTGCGTGCGAAGGAACCGGAGAACTGGGCTGTGAGCCCGCATAGGTGTCTTTCCGCTTCACGCACGGTTCACCCCACAGGAGATGCAACGTGTATGAATTATCTTGGAATCGACGTCCACAAACGCGAATCGCAGGTCGCGGTCGTTGACGACGACGGCACCGTCACGCACGAACGCCGTCTCGACAACACCGCTCTCGGCGAGCTCGCAGAACAGTACGCTGGCGATCAGGCCGCCATCGAAGCGACTGGCAACTACTTCACTATCTACGACACACTCGACGAGCACCTCGATGTCACTCTCGTCAACCCCTCGAAGACCCGGTTGATCGTCTCGGATTTTTATGTTAACACGGGGCAAAGTCTATACTCCAAACACTACGACTGTGTTCCATCGATAGCATGCCTCCTGAACTGATCACACTGACACTCCCGGCAGACGAACAGTGAACGCTTCACCACGTATCCTCGATTGAATTGAGGGGGAGATCACGGTCCATAAGATAGATCTCATTGATCCACTACTACTCAACCTCGTCCAGGCGTTCGGAACGCTCGATGATGGGGGGTCGCAGTTCACCGTTGCACAACTCAATTTCTTGAAGTCCGCGAACACTAAGACGGCGCCCGGCTGCTGTTTCGCGAGGTGCTCGTTCGGAGGCTTAAGTAGACCGTATTAGTGAACTGTATCACTAGGTCGTCGGGAATCCCGAACGTACTCATCATCGACGGGAACGTACCCGCCGTGGACTTGTTGGATTGCCGCGGGAACTCATCCTCAGACCCTGACTCAAGCACGACCACGTCGTAGTCCCGTTGGGCGAGGTCTCTCGCGCACTGTGCTCCGGCCGGCCCCGCACCGGCGATGATAACGTCATACTGATTTGACATTGTGTACTATCTCAGTACTGGAGCGCTATGTTCCCTTCTGGACATACGCTGCGTCGGAGAACCGTCATTATATCGACATTATAACATCTCGGAACTGGTCGGCGATGTGGGCCATGGCCATCGTAGTGAACTGACACAACACGGAAGAAAAACAGAGCCGAGTGCACAAAAACGAACAAGTTGATAAGTGTGGGAAATCCACGGTGGATGACGAATGAGCGGGTTAGAGTGGTTCAATAAACGAGGTTCTGAATCCCTGTATTCAACGAAGATCCTCGTGTATGCAGGGATTGGGTTTGTAAGTGCGCTTATTATTTACTTTACCGCTGGCTTCGCTATTGAGCATCCACTTCTACTTACGTTAAGCATTCTCCTCTGGACTCTCTTCAGCAGTAGTATGGTGTGGACTTTCTGGGAGTTCGTCCTCCCACTCGCAGGCGGGGAACAGCGGAATGAGGGTAACTAAGCGCTTCATCATACCTGTATTTCTGATCCAATTGTATGAAAGCCGACTTGATGAGATCAAGTAAGACCGACCATAGAAAGAATTGACGAATATTTAATACAATATCAAATGAGTTCACTTCGACGAGTGTTTGTTGAGGGGCTAGTAACAGTAACTCCTCTCCTCCTCTTCGCTGCGGGCGCATGGTGGATCTACTCGCTTCTGAGTTCCCTCCCACTGGTCGCGTTTATTGAGCCACCACTTCTCAGGGCCAGTCTTGCATTGGTGATATTCCTACTAATAGTGTTTTTACTGGGGAACCTCATGCGGACTGCAGTCGGTCGGGTAATAGATCACGTAATCGATGATCTTATGAATCGATTTCCGATCATTCGGGTGATCTACAACGCAGTCAAAACGACGTTAGAAACAATCCTCTCTCGTTCCAGAGCAGTCTTGACCCCCGTAAAGATCGAGGTATGGGATGGGTGTCGGCTGGTGGCCTTCAAAACGGGTCATCAAACATCAGATGGACGAGATGTAATTTTTATTCCGGGCGCACCAGACATTACGTCGGGATTTGTCGCTGATGTCGATCCAGATCAGCTTATCGAAACGGATGAGACAGTGATGGACCTTCTCGTTCGTTTGCTTAGCTGTGGCTTCGGTAATGCAAAGGACCCCGATCGGTAGTCCAAGCATAGTGACCGGTTGGACGTGAAGAGTCTACGTCTTTTCTACGAGGAATCACGAAGTCGCCAAAGATTGTCGATGTAAGTTTGTATGGCCGAGCACACGTCTCTCAGGGTAATGGCGTACTGACGGTTGCGACATTAGTCACGTAGGCTCTATTGAAATCCTATTGGTAGATACTATTTGTGATGCAACCTCCGGTATAGGTAGGCAGGCGAATATTTCACCTGTATCTTCCGACGAGGACCACAGCAATTCCGATGGCGATGATGAAAACAGAAAGAAGCACCGCTTCAGGAAACGACTGAATTGTTGCTACTGAACCGTCAATAACTCCAATCCCAATGAGAAGAACACCAAGAGGTTCTAACTGATTCACTTTTCCTTGGTTCACATATTGATGCGTTAAATAACCTTTCTGCACTTATCATTCTACGACAGAATTTATTAGAAGTTGATGATTTCAACAGAGCCGTCACGTAGTACGATGTCTGTCTGAGTCAGGTGTGAGCGGCGGAATACACATGAGCAACCATGAGTATCTTTGCAAGAATGAGGATTCGCCAGCATCTCTCGCAGCATGAGGCTGTCGAGGAGCTCCCACTGGTAACAGAATCGGCCGTCGTGACGGACATTTCGGCGATGGACCGGAACCGAAATGACGAGGTCATAACTGAACTCCGCTCAATACTCGACGAATACGGAACAGACGCGTGGCGACAGGACCGTCCGGCTAGTGATGAGGCATGCGAAGACTGGATCGGAGAACAACTCAACGTGGTCGATCATCTCAAGAGCGAAACACCGCTCACCCAATACGTATCAGAGGACCACCAAGCCGATTACCTCGGCGAGAAGCTCACAGCCCTTCAAGAGCGATATCTCCAACCCTATCCGTCGCTCCTGCGTATCACGGTCGAGACGGACGACCCGGTTGAGTTCGCCGCCGGACAGTACCTCTCCGTTCGCTACCAAGACACGACGCGGGTGTATTCAATTGCGAGTTCGCCGACGCATAACGAACTCGAATTTTGTGTCCGGCGCGTGCCAGGTGGTCAGATGACATCCGAGCTGGCGGTTGATCTTGAGATCGGCGACACGGTGACACTCCGAGGCCCCTATGGCGAACTCCTCTTGGAGGAACCGTCACGGCGAGATCTCGTCTTTCTCGCGACCGGGACCGGCGTCGCTCCGTTCAAGAGCATGATCGACTACCTCTTCGAGACAGAGCGAGATCGATTTGAGGGCGAACCAGTCGATGTGTGGCTGATTCTCGGAGCAGCGTGGGGAGATACGCTTCCGTACTACGATGTGTTCCGGGCGTATGCAGAGCAGCGCGAGAACTTCCACTTCGTGCCCACGGTGAGCCGGGAGTCGTATCTGACAGACTGGGACGGCGAGACGGCCTACGTTCAGTACACGCTCACGAAGTATCTTCATGAGGGTGCACTCGGTGATCAACCTCTCCCGAAGGAATTTGAGCGCTATCACAACGAACCGCCACGATATCCGATTTCGGCCCGTCTTCGTCCATCTCGGATGGAAGTCTACGCGTGCGGTCTTACTGCAATGGTATCCGGTCTTGTGAAGGCAGTCGAGCTGCTTGGCGTCCCATCCGAGCACACACAGTTCGAGGGCTTCGGCTAAATCGGGGACAAATGTGATAGAACGTTAAAATACCGTGTCCGAATCACGACCCGCTGATAATCGAACGTGAGTTCAGACATACAAGGCAGACAAACTCGATTATACTGACGACATTTCTAGAGCAGCTTGGGTGACTCCCCATATTAAGTTACGGCTGTCAACGCGACGCTCATCGAACTCGATCAGGAGGTGAAGAACCTGAAACTTACCCTCGAAGGCGATAAGATTGAGTACGACGACGTGAGGGCAGCCGTCGAGGATGCAGGCGGGACGATTCACTCGGTCGATCAGGCCGTCCGTGGGGATCACCTCGTCGAAGACGCCCTCACGCCATAGAATTGATGGGTGTTGATAACTCGGCGGCGATTGCGGACCGGATCGGCGATAGGATCGGACCGATCGCGAGGCGATACTTTGTCTCGAACGGTTCGACAGTGCCCTGACCGGCGTCGGAGTTGCCGTCGGTGCCTACCTCTCCGGGGTGTCCAACGGCGTACAGGTAATTGCGATTGGCCTCGGCGGCGCTGTCGGGCTGACGACCTCCGGTGTCTGGAGCGTCTGGGAGATCGAGCATGCCGAGATGGGTGCCGAACTGCACGACCTCGAGGACGCGATGCTAACGGACCTGAGTGACACACGGATCGAGCGAGGCAAAACGAGCAATCAGGTAGTCAACGTCTCATAAGCGGTCTCGGTCCGTTGTGTGGACTCGTGATACCGCTCATCCCGTTTCTATTCGTGGAGGGCGGGACTCTCGTTGCTTCAGGCCACTGTTCTCTCGGTCGCGATCACGCGCGGCGTTCTGTTCGCCTTCGGCGCGTACATGGCGTCGATCTCCCGCCAGCGATGGTACGTCGCCGGAATCCGAATGGATATCGCCGGGATCGTCGTTGCCCTCATCAACGTCTTTCTCCCCGGCTAGGCCTCATATCTCGTCTCCCGTTTCGATGAAAGGAACTTCAGACGGGAATACGGGCTCAGGAAGACTCCGGCTCTCTGACCGTAATGACGGGAACCGGTGCAGAGCGAACGGTCTTCTCGGCGACGCTGCCGAGTAGAATACGATCCGTGCCACTTCTTCCCGTCGTTCCCATTACGACGACGTGGATATCGTTCGACTCGATACAGTCAATGATCCCCCCGATAGGAGCCCCGGGTTCGACGTGTCGAACGACGTTCGCAACGTCGTGTTCCATCTGCGAAATGAGATTGTCGAAGGCTTCGGTCGTTGCTTGTTCCCGCTCCTGACCCGACACAGTCGACCGAACATCCGGACCGAGCGACGTATCGTCAACGACGGACAATAAATGGACGGTCGCATCGAGAGCTGCCGCAAGGGCGAACCCGTGGCGGGCAGCGTTGATCGCGCTCGTACTGCCGTCAGTGGGAATAAGAATGTTCTCGTAGGGAAACTCAAACTGTTCGTCGGGCTGCATTCGAGCGGTGAGAACCGGAACGGACGAGAGACGGACGACTTTCTCGGAGACACTTCCGATCAGAAATCGGGAGAGCCCCTCCCGACCATGCGTCGACATTACGATCAGGTCGTGGTCGTAGCGTTCGGCGTAATCGACAATCGTCGGCGCGGGATTCCCCTGGACGACGTCGGATTCGTAGTCGACACCGAGCGTGCGCAGCGTTTTCTCCGCCTCATCGACGATTCCCTCTCCCTGCTCGACGAACGCATCCCTCGTTTGCCCCTCAACAATAGTGACGCTGTCGCGAGTGGTGTCGGCTACATAGAGAACGTGAACCGTCGCATCCGCCCAGTGGGCGATCTCGCCAACGTGATGGAGCACCTCGACTGCGCCCTCGCTATCGTCGAACGGAAGTAGGATACCGTCGTACATACGCGCTATAGAGAACGACACAGCGAACCCGCTAAATTAGTTTGTTTCCGTAGTTGATGGGACTGTTCGATCCGCTCATCATCTTAAGACTACTGGAAGCTCCCTATCAGGGTCTCAATATCGCCTTCCCCCTCTTCGTCCAGTCGGCCCTCAGGCGTCCGCGGTGCAGGGTCTTCGCGGCGCCGGCCAGCGATAAGCGGACCGGCATCACCTGGAGTAACGTCCAGCTCAATGACGGTGCTGTCCGCGGTCCTCGGGAAGTTTCGCGAGTACGAGTACGCCCCTCCCAAGCAGGCTGCGATGGCACTGGAGCGCTACAAGCGCCTTCTTGACCCGCCAACTGACGACTGGCCAGTTTTTCCCAGTGCACACGCACCGTCGAAGTACACGCCGTTCGTGAGCAGTTGGCACAGCGTGATATGCCGGACGACGAGATTGAGACGATACTCGATGACCAGGAGATCGACGCCGTGCTTCGCGAGTACGAGGTCGTCCCACCAGCGCTCTCGACGAACGGGGCTCGCAGCCCCATGAAGCGACTGTGTAAAGAAACGGACGTTGATGTCGACGGAGACTACCTGAAGCCGCACGGCGCCCGCCGTGGCCTCGGCCACGAACTCTACGCCAACGGTCACGCCGAACTCGCTCAATCGGCGCTCCGGCACCGAGTATCGAAACCACTCACAAGTCCTACTTGGACATTCAGGCAGCGGAGACGGCCCAGCAGGTCAATGAGTTGCTTGACGAGTAACTACGGATACGTCGGAAGCACTTTCTCGAGAAGTCCTTCGAGGATCTCCAGAGGAGAAGAGACGACGTCGCATGGTCGAACGTACTGCCTCGGCAGTTGGTGTTCTCGTCCACCCAATGAGAGAAGGTGGGAGAGGCACCCCCCCCCCCTTTTCCGGCTGACCGACGAAGAACCAATCAACGAATGGACGACCGATTCAGCCGATGGCTGCTCCTCTCCGGACATCGATTTAGCGTCGCCACTGGTGTACTCTCCGCCATGGCTGTGGTGGTGCTTATTCCTCTCTTCTCACGGTTCGCCATCCACAATCTCACGCCGCTGGTGTATATTGCGAGCGCATTGATCGGGGGGAATATCACGCTCATCACCCTCGTGGTCGCGATCAGTCAAGTGATCCTCTCCCAAGAACTGGAGTCACCGGGGTCGCTCCGAGACGAGATCGGCCAAACAGCCGATTACCGGCAGGCAGCCCTCGCCCAGCCCGCACCCCCGACCGATCCAGGCGATTTCCTACAACAGCTCCTTCAGCAGACCCAAGAGCGCGCCGGTTCGCTCGCGGAACTCCTTCCTGACTCCACCAGCGAACCTAGTACCCACCTTATCGATGAACTACCTGCGGAATGTGCCCAGGTGAGCCAGCAACTCGAGACCACATCGGACACACTCTCTTCGGTGATCGTTCTCCTCCTCGGTATCGAATACGCGAGCTTCATTCAGGACTGTCATCAGCTCGAGTCGGCTTACGAGGGAGATGATCATGAACAGTTACTCTCCACACTCGATGCGTTGAGCGCGGATTTGAAGAATCTCGACATTGCTCGACAGTACTTTACAACTATATTCATGAAGGAAGAACTCGCAAAGCTCTCTCGATTCCTCTTGTATGTCGGTATACTAGCTGTTCCTCTCCCGGTTGCGTTACTCATCGAGCTTGCTTCCTATCCCACAGCGGCTGCCCCTATGCCAGCGGTATTCGTCTTCACTCTTCTGACGGTTGTGGTGGGCCTCATCCCTCTTGCGCTCCTGATAGCGTTTATCCTCCGAGTAGCGACGGTGGCCCACCATATCGCATCGATCGCCCCATTCATGACGTAGCGACAACCACGACTGGAGAGTGATTTCGTCGACGTCCGAGAGGACGAGTTAGCTGTATCACTCCTAGCAAGTCACATCCATTGTCCGCAGGTATGCATTGGCTGGCTGGAAATGAGAATTACATCTCAAATTCGGCACGAGGGACGAATGGACCGAAATCAGCCGTTCGGCTCGCAATCGTTGCAATTCGAAGCGTGTAGGCTAAAAGAACTATCAATGGGAGAAATACGAGCGTGACAACGGTACTAACGACAAACAGTAAGAGAAGCGGACTATCAACGGTATCAATAATAGAGCCATAGGCCATCAGGAAGACGCCACCCCCCAGAAGTGTGGGGAATCCCACGTAGAGAAGGAGTTTCGATAGGTGTGCAAGTTCGTGTTGGGTGTAGAGAGTTTTGAACATCTGCCGAGCGACCGCCAGTTGTCTGAATAGCTCGATAAGTTCATCGAACGTCTCACAGGCATCGTTGGATAGTTCGTCAGAATACTCGGTAGAAAGACTGCGAGCCCCGTAGAGGTGACTGCCGTTAAAGTGGCCGAGTACTGATGAAAGTGCATCGAAGGTTCCGAAATCCGCCTCATCAAGGGCGGTAGTCACGACCCGCCCTTCATCAGTGATATCCGCAATAAACCTCTCGATCTCTCTCGTGAGGTCTGAATCATCCAACTCGTTAGTCGTCGGTCGGAGTGTTTCAGCGCGGGTGACGACAGTTTCGACGAGCAGTTGGAGGAAATCAGCAGGCGCAGCCGGGCTGACGGGTGTCTCTGTGAGCTTTTCGACTTCATATCGGAACGCAGTCATCCCCTTGAACCGATTATCGAGTTCCCCTGCCCATCCGAGTTCTTGCGAGAGTACCAACTGATTGATTGCAAGGACGATCGTGATGAACGGGAGTGTTCCGCCCACGATGGCTGCGACGAGACGAGTGGCAGTGCCGGGCTGAGTGACCGGAATATAGCCGATGAATCCGAGAACCGCGACGAGAAGAAAGACGACACCCGAGAGTAACGCTGAGAGAATATGTCGATCCCCGTCAAGCAATATCCATCGCCGTATGGGCGAATCAGAAAACTGCTCGTGAGTTAAGTCACTTGAATCCTCTGTTCCGCTGAGCGGCTGCTCTTCGGTCACGGCGCAGCTACGAGACAGTGAGGAAAAAGCATAGCGTCGTCTTCACTGAGTTCAGGCGGTGGAAGAGTGACTCGTTGTGATAAAGCTCGGAGTTCAGCCGCCCTGTGTTCGAGCCACTTCAGAATCGGTGTTTGGTTCTGATAGGCGTTCTCGTACGCTACGCATGCTTGGAGCATCTCCATATCAGAATCGTTGTGATATCGGCCCAAGGAGTCGATGATTTGGCGCTTCGAGACCTTCTCGAGCGGAAATTCATTGTTCTCCCGTCGTTGCTCACGGGCTGGTCTGTGGGCGGGCCTCCATCTTTTGAGGCCGAGAAAACAGACAGACTGCGCCACTACACATCGTCGCGACGACGTCAGCTCATCGCGTCTTGGAATCACTCGCGCAGTGCATCCTCGCGCTCCTCGAATTGGTCGACCTTCTCTAGAGGGTGTCACTCACGCGCTCGATACCCGCCAATGCTCGTTCGTAGTAGGTCTGAATAACTGACTACAATTGTATCGTGAACTGTTCTTCGAGAAGCGTTTGATGACACCGTTTCTGATTGGTATTCTCCACCTTGTTTATACTATACGTTCGTGCTAATACGATAATTGCTATATATCGACTGTTCTTCAAAACATGAGACTTATAATTGGATTGGAGTTATTGTTAAGGCTTTATTATTCGAGGTCATCCGAAAATCTGGAACAGGGAGAGTTCCGCTGCAGGGCAATCTACTGAGCAACCATCAGTCCTAGGGCGGCGTGAATATCAGTGGTAAAAGATGCTAGTCACGTGGAAATCTGGCTCCTGCTATTGATGTTCACGCTGGAGAGTACAGCAGGGCTCATGCTTACAGCGAAGGTTGTTTCATTGGCTCAGCAGTTCGGGCTGTCAGCGACCATCGCAACCGCATCTGCAATGGTACTTGCTCTCGTCGGGGGACTCAGTCGTATCATCGTTGGCACGATCACCGATCGGGTCGACCGACGGCTCACCATTGTGGTGAGGGCCATGTTGTGTGGTGTCGGATGTTCGCTCTCGTTTAGGCTGGATTACTCGGATCCGCGGGTAGGGAGTATGCATACACTGGTATCGATGCGGTCTACGTCTGGACCCGCGGTGGCTACCAGGTCGCTCGCGACCCAGAGGACTATCCGCTGTTCATCGCCGTCCACGAGTCCGACCTCGACGCCTGGACGGCGTTCTTCGATCGGTTCGGAATCCCGGCTGCGGAAGAACGCCTGCCCGCTGCCGACCTCAATGGTGTGATACAGGTAGTACTCGAGCCGCGGCCACAGATCAAGGCCGAGCTGGTCGACGGACGGCCCGTCATCCCACTCAAAGAAACCGTGGCGTTCGCAAACGAGCACTACGCGCCCTTCCAGTCAGCGCTCGACATGCTCGGCCGTATGTACGACAGCGTCGACACTGACGCGAACTACCATCCAAACTGACTTGGAGTTCTGACAAGGAATTTCTTCGACCGGGAGTGGCCTGGCCGCTGTTTATTGTCGCCTCCAGAGAGCGGAGGCGAACAAAAGTGAGCGACTCGTCAAATCTATCCGTCGACTCAGGTAGTCTCACACCGAAGCAGCGTCTTGAACCGCCAAACACCCGACTCATCAACGCTGGTATCGCGACGATTCATGACATGGAGACGCTGCGAGCGTGCGTCGCCTACGAGAACGAGAATCAGCAGCGTGTTCAGATTCGCCGCCGGCTTGAACAGCGGGCCAGCGAAATCCGCTCACAGAACGACTGACGGGACATTCGGGGATGTCTGTTGGAGCCTTAGTGGGTAAAGGATCGAATGATCGATCCACCATATTAGGGGCCGAGATATTATAGTTCAGACTATTATAGTCTGTCTTCTAACTTCGGAGCACATATGTATCTCCCACAACGACTGGAGGTATGGACCAGTTCGTCAATCGTATCAATGAACTCGATCGGTTGCAGACCCTCTATGAGAGTGGCGCTGCAGAACTCGCAATTATCTATGGCCGCCGCCAGATCGGCAAGAGCGAACTCGTCCGCCAATCGATTGCCGACCGCGACGATGCCGTGTACTATCAGGCAGTCCAAGGAACAGCGACGACACAGCTCAGGCGGTTTGTCGAGGCAGCAGCGACGACTTATCCAGACATCACGGCCGTCAAAGAGGAGTGGGAACCGCTCTTAACGTACCTCGCCGACAGAGACGCCATCATCGTCATCGACGAATTCCCGTATCTCATCGAATCGAACGAGGGGCTTCCGTCGGTCATTCAACACCTGTGGGATACAGCTGTCGACGAGAGTCAGGCAACGCTCGTACTCACAGGCTCTGCAATCGGCATGATTCATACCCACGTCCTCGATGGCGGTGCGCCACTCTACGGCCGGGTGTCCCAGACACCGAATGGCCGCCTCGAACTCACCCAGCTGCCGTTTCGCTCCATCCAAGAGTTCGTGCCGACGTACGATCCCGAAGCACGGGTGTTCGTCTATGGCGTCTTCGGCGGCACACCCCGATATCTCAGTCCTCTCGATCCAGCACAGAGCCTCGGAGAGAACATCACGCGGCTGCTGTGCGACCCGGATGGTCCACTCCACGACGAGCCCGAAACCGTCCTCCAGATGGAACTCAACGAGGTGAACACGTATTTTTCGGTTCTGGAGTCGATGGCCAGCGGGAACCGCAGTCGAAACGAGATCGCCCAGGGAGCCGGCATCGAGAGCACCAACACGTCGTACTACTTCGACCGACTGGAAACGCTCCAGATCATCGAGAAACACCATCCAGCACTCGCCGATCCGGCACGCAGCAAGCGGACTCGATACCAGATTCGAGATCCCGTATTCCGGTTTTACTTCCGGTATCTCTACGGCCGCGGGGGACAGTACAAACTCTACGGCGAGAACGCCTACGCGGATCTCATCGAGCCGGAATTGCCCGACTTCGTCAGCGAAACGTTCGAATCGCTCTGTCACCAGGCGGTGCCGGCGTTCTATGCAGACTATCAGCTCACACAGGTTCCAAGCCAGTGGTGGTACAAGGGCCGGGAGGTAGATATCGTCGCACCAACTGACGAGTCAACGCTGATCGCTGGCGAAGCGAAATTCACCAGCGCCCCCCTCGGTTATGATGTGTTTTCGGATCTCGAAGACGATGTGGAGCACATTGATTGGGCGCCCACCGGAGGTGGTGAGCCGGCGTATGAATTTGCCTTGTTCAGCCGCTCTGGGTTCAAACGCTCCGTCGAGGAAACTGCAGACGAACGTGATGACCTCCGGCTCTTCGATCTGTCCGATATCGTTACCGTTCTTGAAAGTAGAGCCGACCATTAACGCCAGAGGGTAACAGCTGGGGATGGTTTTTTTGACCCCCGAGAGGGGTGCGGGGCATCCGAACGCCCGCGTTCAACCGATGGAGACGAATTCGACCACCCATCCACGAACGGGAGTACAGAACGCCAGTGAGCGACATCAGACGAATGCAAACCACGTCGAATACGTCAAGAATGTGTGTCGACGGAACGCCGGTTGTACTGAACCTTACCGACCACGAGCACCTTGCCCTGGATCGAAGCCTCAACCTCGTACGACATAGCCTGGGAGGATTCGACTGGGGCTACACCGGAAGTGGTCCGGCTCAACTCGCCTGTGCGCTCCTCCTCGATTACACCGACGACGAGCAGTTCGCTCGTGAGCACTACATCGCGTTTCGGAATCGGGAGGTCACGCAACTGGAGTGCGACGGCCCCGTAGCGTGCTGGCACCTCACCGGCGATGAGATCGACGCCGCGATGGCGACCCTCACCGACGACGTTGTCGCCCTCCCCGACGGCGGGCGGCCGTTGCTGACACTCCCCGAGGACTGGCGAACCATCTCCCGCCCTGATCGACGAGTGTTCCAGCGGAACGACCGCGACCACTACATCGCACTCGGGGATGGGGGCGATGAGTGGCTGGTCGTTCTCTGCAGCCAGGGCGACCGAGCGTACCCAGCCCCGCTCACGCATCGGACGGTTGCCGAGGATGCTGACGTGGAACAGGTAATTCAGGAGGTTGCTGAGGAGAGCAACGACCTCATCGAGCCCCCGGAGGGGAGCACTGATGGAGACGTTTCGGCTGGCGCGAGCCACCCACCAGCTCGTCAAGCGTGGTGTCGAGGCGCTCGATCGGCTCCACCTGTCGAACACTGAGACTCCCGGGTCGCCAATTTCGGGCCTCCCTTTGTCCCGAGAGGTGCTCCTTCGTCTCGGTAGCGAGGCCCGTCTTCGGCGAATCGTCACCATCCATGTGTCGGCGGACCACTGCCAATATGTGCAGGCGGGTTCAAGATGTCCTATGGCGCCAGCACACGTGCTCGTTCCGCTCGACGGGTCGCCGCTGGCGGACGAGGCACTCAGGCAGGCGCTCGAACTCTTCGATTGTCGGGTGACCGTCCTGAACGTGGTGACACCGATCGACGGGGCGATGAGCGAGGGAGGGATTCTCGAACCCGACGAGGATCGCCGTGAGAACGCACATGACCGGGCCGATCGCGTCGTTGAACGGGCAAGGACACAGGCCGCCGAGGTCGACCGATCGATCGAGACAGTGGTAGAGACCGGCAACCCAGCCGAGACCATCCTCGGATACGTCGCCGCCCACGACGTCGACCACATCGTGATGGGTGGACACGGCGGCGAACGGAGTGGTATCGCTCGCCGGTTGCTCGGAACAGTGGCGATGAGCGTCGTCGGCGAGGCCCCCGTGACCGTGACTGTCGTCCGCTGATCGGGAGCTCCCCACCCGCTGAATACCGTGGCGAAAGCCCTGGAAAGCCCGTGTCCGATCGCAGTCGAGGCAGCGATGATGAGCCAAAACACGAGGGTCACACCGATTTTCCGGTGAGAGACGCCCGGCGAGCGGGCGTTCGCGAGCATCGAGCGCGTCAGCGACGATTTGCAGAAGAAAGTCGACCAGTTCGAGGAGCGCGAGGATGTGCTTCGCGAACCGTTCCAAGAGGCGATGAGCTAAGACGGTATTCATTGTCACAGAATAACTTTCGTTGACTCAGAGACACAGATCCGATTGTGTCCACGAAAACCACCGTTCCTGAGTATTAATCGGCGGTGTCCTCGGTCTCAGGACCGATGTACGGAATCTTCCTCTCAATGATCTCCCGCTCGAAGTAGAGTACCTCTGCAAGAATGACCGTGACGGCGATGACGAGCACTGCATAGAACGTGCCCCGTTCGGCGGTGTAGAGGTGGTAGAACATCAGGACGAAAAACAGCGTGGCTCCGATCGCGCCGATTGCCGGCCAGACAGCGGTGATCTGGTCGTTGCTTCGCTGGGAGAACGCGAGAACACTCATCGTTCCGAAGACGACGATAAATGCGAGTGACGCGAACGAAGTAATCGCGGAGAGGCTCCCATAGGCGGTAAACGCCGCCGTGATAACGCCAATAATGAGTAATGTTCGCGACGGAACCCCGCTCGTGCTCGAATCACCGGCGCGGTCCGGCAGCAGGTCATCGGAGAGCATCCCCTTGGCGAAGTACCCCGAGGAAAAGAGGGTGGCATTGATTGCACTTCCAGTCGAGAACAGCGCCGAGAGCGAGAGGAGAATCGCCCCCGCACTGGCCAACCCCACGACGCCCGCAATCGTCGACGCGGCGTCAGTCAACGCAGTGTGAGGATGGGACTGGAGAGCCTCCGGTGCAAGGTTGTAGGTTGCAACGGCCACAATGATATAGATGAAGACGGCGACCGGGATAGCGATGTACACCGCCTTCGGAATTTTTTCGAGCGGATCCTCCATGCTCTCCTGATCGTAGAACAATAGCTGCCATCCCTGGAAGGCGACGAAGGAAACAGCCGCTGCCATAATGGGACTGAACGACGTGAACTGTGAGAAACCAAGGCGGACAGGGTCAGATGAGGCGACCAGTGCGTAGAGAATACCGCCGATACCAAACACCACGAGAACGAGGATCTTTGCTGCAACCAAGATATTCTCCACCGACCCGGTTGCACGTGCTCCGAGCAAGTTCAATCCGACGAAGCCAGCGACCGCAAGGACAGAGATAATCGGCCGTAGCGGAAGACCAGTTACCGATCCGGGGATAAGTGGAAGTGCAATGGCGAATTCGGCAAACGCGAAGGCGTACATCGCCATCGAACCGATGTAACCGATGAGCAGCGTCCAACCGACCATCCCGGCGAGCGTCGAGTTGCCAGTGAATGACTGGACGAACGTCACCGACCCGCCGCCGTTGTTCCCGTCTTCGTCGGTGACGAGATCATTCAACCCGATGTAGGAATACCCCGCACATACGGCAACGAGGCCCGCCAAGAGAAAGCCAAACCACGTTGCTGCGCCGGTGATCTGGGTGACGACGCCGAGGACGGCGTAGATCCCACCGCCGATCATCCCGCCGAGCGCGATCGAGACGGCTTCTGTAAGGCCAAAGTCCCCGTTGCTCATCTTCCGCTAATTGACGGCCGGGATCTGTATGTCTGTCTCACACTATGGCTCAGGACCGTTAAGCACAAAGTGCATGTGGGAGATCAAGCCGAGGTAACGAAGTTCACGTCGGTTGAGGCGGCCGGAGAACAAGCGCGCCTAATCCGGCACAGACAGCTAAGATACCGCCGAGAAGGAACGTCGGTGACCAGCCGGCCAATGTGATCAGGACACCAGCAATCACGCCACCGAAAATCCCACCACCGATCTTCCCGAGATAGACCAGTGCGTAGTTAGTTGAGGACTGCGCCTGTCCGTAGTAGTCGCCGACAATGCTCGGGAACAAGGCAAACTGTGGGCTCCAGAAGAAGGTGGCGATGATAACTGCCACCACGAATCCCCACTCCGAACCAAGCAATCCGGCCCAGACAAGAACGAACATCCCGACACCACACAACATGGACGTCACCGCAATGGTGAGCCGTCGGTCGACCCGATCGGAGAGCCCGCCCACGGTAATACGACTGACTCCCCCGACGAGAGCAAGTACCATTGCAGATACGGTTGCGATGGCCACCCCCAGACCAAACTGCTGAGCCAGTGAAACGACCTTCGCTGTCAGCATGAGTCCGGCCGTATTTACGAGGGTAAACATCGATAGCAAGAGCCAGAACTGCCACGTCTGGAGCATCTCTTGCCACCGATACTCGCGTCGTTCTGGTACTCCCGGAGAATCATTCGAATCTGCGTTTTCTGAGGTTCTCTTGCTCCAGTCGTCTGGCGGATCTCGAAGGATGAGAGCCCCGATAATAACGCCAATACCGATGAGGAGTCCCATGTTACGGAGGACGGTCGAATAGCCAACGACCGTTGCATTGGCACGTACGTATGGAATAAACAGCGCACTCCCGGCCGCGAACGCCATCGTTCCGATTCCCGTCGTCAATCCTCTCCGATCAGGGAACCACTTGAGCGCCGTGTTGACTGCGACAGTGTAGACGATTCCAACGCCGATAGCCCCGAGTGAATATAGCACGTACAACTGCCAAACTTCGGTCGCATATGCGAGGCCGATGTAGCCACCGCCAGCGAGGATGCCCGCGACAAAACTGATCAAGCGGGGACCGTGGGTGTCGCGCCACCAGCCAATTGGAAACTGCGATAGCGACTGAAACCCAACAAACAGCGTGAAAACCAGTCCGAGAGCCGGTAGAGGGATAGAGAGATCGGCCGCTAATGGTCCCTCTATCGACGACCAAACGTACTGATACGGACTTACGAGCGCCATCATGATCGCCGCAGCTGCCACCTGCCACCATCGTGACCTGCCCAGCGTTTCCCGAGCTCGGACACTAATGTCAGGTGTCGAGTGCGTGGGAGAGGACTCGCTACTCATTATACGGTTGTTCTGCAAACGTTCGTAGCACTACTAAGCCTCATTCATTCTCTATTGGGGCATCGAAATCGACATTTTGCTGTTCACCAGCAAGCGCGACGTGCCTATAGTTGAGCAAGCAAACAGCAAGCCGACAAAGACCCCTCCACCAACCATACTGCCGGATGCCGTCCAGAGGAGGAAATAACCGAAGTCACCGAGAGTCGCTCCGAGAAGCGCTTCCGATGATATATCCCCTCTCGAAGGAAACATCCAATTACTGATAATACATCAATCCACAGCAGTTTAGCACTACCTACGAGGAACTGAGATTGCAGAATTCAGGTTTTCAAAAATTGACACTCAAAAAATAATTCGACAAAGACAAGGGGCCATCGGTGAGACACAAACTGTACGAAGATGGGTACGATACATCCCTCATCTGTAGAGCGGAGACAATGTTGCATAGCCACCCGTGTAGACGGATTTCTTATCGAATTTCGTAGACGGCGGAACATCACTACAAAGTAATGACTGATACAGGACAACTCGCGGATGAACATGGTGTTACAGGGACACCCAAACGCGGGCTCATCATGTCCACGCTGGTCTTCTATGCGGGCCTGACCACCATCGTATTTTACGGGGCGGCAGGACCAGTCCTCGAAGAACATCTAGCACTTGCCGGAGTTCTTCACGGACTCCTGCTGGGGTCACCGCATCTCAGCAAGGCGATTCTCAGGATTCCCTTCGGTGCATGGGTGGACGAAGTCGGCGGACGAAAACCGCTACTCATCCTCATGGCATCGACGATCATCGGGACAGCAGGGCTAGTTATCACGCTGTTCCTGACCTACCCGGAGAACTTCGATATGAGTATCTACCCTGTTCTGGTGTTCTTCGGATTCTTGGCGGGGGCGGGCGGCGCGACGTTCTCCGCCGGGATCACACAGACCTCCTACTGGTATCCCAGCGATAAGCAGGGGTTCGCACTTGGCGCGTTCGCCGGCGTCGGCAATATCGGTCCAGGAAT
The DNA here is from genome assembly GCF_059821265.1 of Halorarum sp. SLYT50. NCBI lineage: Archaea > Methanobacteriati > Methanobacteriota > Halobacteria > Halobacteriales > Haloferacaceae > Halorarum > Halorarum sp. SLYT50. The sequence continues at coordinate 55,450 of NZ_JCAMRW010000003.1, forward strand.
GGTCGTCTACGTCCTCCCCGTCCTCATCGGCATCTGGGGGCTAACAATGGCGTACTCGACCTGGTTAGTGTTCTTGTTGGTCGTCACCGCTATCTACGCCGTGTACGCGGTCGATCCGTACTACTTCCAGCTCCGCAAGCAGGGTAAAACTCCAGAGGAATCACAAGAAATCGCTGACGAGCTCGGCCAAGACATCTTCCCGTCCGGTGGCACGTGGGACTCGCTGAGGACGTCCGCGAGAAATCGCCGCACGTGGATTCTCGTCTTCCTCTACACAGTTTCCTTTGGTGGCGGGTTCACCTCCCTGTCAGCCTGGTTTCCCACCTACTGGGCGGAGTTCCATGAACTCGGGCTCACGATGGCCGGACTTCTCGCAGGTATCTTCATCGTCTATGGATCTCTTATTCGGGTTCCCGCCGGGAGTGTCAGTGACCGATTTGGGGGTGAATTAGTTGCTATCATTAGCTTCGGTGTGATGGCCCTCGGCGGTGCAATTATGACCTTCTTCACTGGATTTTGGCCTGCCATCCTCGGCATGATGGTGCTCGGAACTGGAATGGGATTCGCCAATGCCGCTGTGTTCGAGCTGGTACCGAAGTTCGTCCCGGAGGCTGTCGGTGGGGCCTCCGGCTGGATCAGTGGAATCGGCGGCGGGGGCACACTTGTTATCCTCCCATTGATGGGCCTCTTCGTGGATATCTACGGGCACATCGGGTACGCGAGAGGGTTTGCCGTCTTTGTCGTCTTAAGCGGGCTCTGTGTCATCGTCGCAGCCGCTCTCAAGTGGCTGATCTCGGAGCCTGAAGAGACTGCTGACGAGGGAGCCCTCCACTAAACTCTCATCACTCCTCTACATTTACCGAGGAACAAAGACAGTGGTGACGCCCGTATCTTACTCTTCAGGGTCTCGGTGAACAGTTAACACCGGGATCTCGGAGTGACGCACGACATTTTCGGTGACGCTTCCGAGGAGAGCACGTTTGACCCCAGTGCGTCCGTGTGTCCCCATGACGATGACGTCGATATCGTTGTCTTCTGCGTAGCTGAGAATATCGTCGTGGGGGTTTCCACGACGGACCGCTGCTGTCGTCTCGATATCCCGCTCTCTGGCCTGTTCGACGACGGCTTTCGTTGCCTGTTGCCCCCGCTCTTCGAGCGTATCCAGAAGGTCATCGAGACCAGAGAATCCCTCTCCCATGCCAGAGACGGACGCGGGCTGATCAACGATATAGAGCACGTGGAGTGTTGCATCATGCGCTTCAGCAAGGTTGAGTGCCATCTCCACTGCGGGTTTAGATGGATCACTGCCGTCCGTCGGGATGAGTATTCGATCAAACATGAATTGACCCTTTGTGATTGGATGTTCTTCTGCGGGACGGATAATGTTATTCACGTCCCACCGAGAAGTTGATGCGGTGCAAGGAAAAAGAAGAGACGAGAGAAAATGAGTCTGGAGCACCTTCTCGGAAGGAAACTAATCTTAGGTCATATATAAATCTCTCGGCTCAGAGAGTCGGTTTGATGGTTCCAAGTTCGTTCATCTGGCGCGGTCTCGCTACGGCAGCCACAACAATTGGCCCCACACTCAGAGCGCTCGCCGTAGAAGCCGTTCATCAGTTGTTGACGCATTTTGACGAGTGGCCGGAGCGATACATCGGAATGCAAGCAGCTCTCTATGAGGACCACCAATAATCTCACCTTCGCTGAGGCTCATACCAGACAGCATAGCTGGTACTCGTCCAGAGGATTCAAAATATATTCTGACCTGGCTCTGTTGAAATCCTTCAGGATTGACATTGAGAAGAGCTACTCTTCCCACCGGGTTTCGTCGATCCGGTTGGAAACTAGCCTCTCGGCAAATCGCAAGACGTGAAGAGGGTTTCAACAGAGCCTCTGACCTCTATTCCCCACGATGACCTGGAGAGGCCTACATAAATGAGATATTGGAAACAGAGGACATCGACACTATCGCGTGGCAAAGAGCTGGTTTTGGCGTTTGCTGGTGGTCTATACGTGGGAGTGGTTGCGATTGTCTGGACATTCACCCTTACCGGTGATCCACCTGATATGTCCGCCTACACACTCTCAACCGCGGCAATCACAAGCGTCGTCGTTCTCGCCGCTTGGCTAGGGCTCTTCGTGTTCTTTGTTTGGACTGAAACTAATTCGGAGCCACCTGCTGATTCCTGATGATTATGGATGTCAATCTCAATAAAACGCTCGAAATCGAAGCTATGATCGTGCGTATTCCTCGTTGAATGATCCAGACGCGACATCTGTATCTGGACCCACTTTTCGCCGTATAACTTGTAGCTCGGCAACGAGGAGGACCGTCCCGACGGCGACAGCAAATGCCTGGGGAGTTGGGAAGGCTCCAATCGCAGCAGTGAAGGTAGTCACATAGGCCATCGGATGGGTGACGTGGAGGGCGTAGAAGACAGCCGTGCTGGCTACAAATGCGAGTAATGCGCTCCCGACAATCCGGAGCCCCGGCTCCGACATCGGCTCGATACTCGTCGGGGCAATCCCCTGAGCAAGAACAGTATACGTAATCCATCCGGTGACGAGCGCGGTTAGATGGCTGACCACAACTGTCTTCGGCGAGTTCTCCGAATCATGCGGGGAGAAGACGAGAAGATAGGCTGCGGGCGCAAGAGCGACGAGGATGCCCCAGAAGCCAGTGGCAATTGCAATTCCTGCGAGCACGGCGAGGAGAACGACGCCGTGACCGCTTGCCCAGATCACTCGTTGATCCATCGATTGTTTACGAGGATGGAGTTTCGCCCTCAAAGAGTGTTGCGTACGAGTGTGGAGCGGCGTGAACAACCGTGGCGCTACTTCGGTTCGAGTACCCGACGAACAATGCCCCCGCCGTAGGTGACTGATGTCTCCGAGAGCCGATGTAGTGAATCGTCGTTAGTGGCCACCGGAGACGAAGTGGAGGCCGACAATTCCAAAAATAATTACGGAGATGAAGAGGAGGCGGGCACTAGTCGCCGGTTCATCGAATAGGACGATGCCGAGCGAGGCGGTGCCCACGGCGCCGATCCCCGTCCAGACAGCATACGCAGTCCCGATCGGCAGATCCTGAACTGCTCTCGCGAGCAACACCATACTGATGATGAGCGCAGCGACTGTCCCCGCCGTCGGAATCGGTTCCGAGAGACCGTCAGAATATTCCAAACCGATTGCCCAGACAATCTCGAACAGGCCAGCGACGAAGAGAACGATCCACGACATTCCCCTAGATATTGCTCACAAATCGGACTATAGGTTTCGATACCGCCTTCGAGTCGCTATCTATGAGCTGGCGATTCGACGGAATAGGCCAGTCGGATCCTCAACAATGACGTGATCACCATCACAGAAATCCGGCCAGTTTGGGGCGGCACAGACGTCCACCGAGAGGTTGACTACGCTGGGTGTTGAACTGCCACACCAGAGATCATGACCTCCTCGACCCGCATCGAAGATACGTACGTCGCGGCACTACAACATGATCTCGTAGATGTTCCCTCGGAAGCCACGCTGGTGGGGGTGGTTCGACGACCAACCGGCTGGTTCCGAACGACTATCGACGAGAACTACCCCACACTCGGTCCCCCGGAGGACCTCCTCGACGCGTTCAAACAGCGTCACGAGGACTTCAAGATGCGAGGAATATGTGACGAAGGTGCGCATAATGCGGCCTGGGATGAGGTCGGGTTCGAGGACCGGTACCGATCACATCTTACCGACGCTGCGGAGGCCCAGGATGCAGTCGCTGAACTCATAGACCGACTGCGTGATGGAGAGCAACTCGTTTTCGTCTGTTTCGAGAACACTGATCAGAAACGGTGTCATCGAACACTTCTCAAAGAATACCTCACCACAGAGCGGTAGTCAGCTACTCAGTCCAATTGCGAGAACCCAGTTAGCAGAATACTACCGATATCTCATCCGCTTCCCTCAGTTGGGCTCTCTCTTGACTTGTTTTCAAACTCTGTGATGTAGCGAGTCTCCGTCTGCTTGTGGCTGGTCGTGTCAGTTCCTTCCTCTTCTTGAAGGGTCAGCTGAATTCCTTTAAAGTCATCCGGCGGATCAGAAGCGCGGCGAAACTCCAGCATCTCCCCTGAGTCCGTCTTGACGTACACCACTGCGCCACGACATTGCTGTACCGTCCCTTCGTAGTGGTTCCCGTCTGCATCAGTAGCCCAGATCCGATCGCCTGTCCCACAGTTGCGATGCGCATAATATCCGCCTTCAGAGATTGGTGCCCTATCGTTCATACCGACACAAGCGATACTCCGTGGAAAGCAAATAATACCCTTATGAAACAGTATAACAGTCACATTCAACGACGGGATTAGTCTTGGTTGACGGGCGATTTATACTTTGAAGTCACCGTGCCGTCGTCCGCACGCCACTGCCAGTACCAGTACTCGTTGTCGTTGATCGTCTTCTTCGTCAGCGTCGCCTTCGTCGGGACACCTTCGGGAAGTGGATCACCATGACCGTCGAATAGTGGCTCCGATTCCTCTCCAACTTCCTCCGTGTCGTCAGTCTGCCACTCCTGTCGGCGTTTATCATCTGCTCGGCGTTGAAGGAGTCGGATTACATCGTCTATCTCGGACGCTGTCAGCTCGTTCAACCAATCGTCGACTGGACCAGGAACTTCGGTCATCGTTGGTTAGACTGTGGCGCACGTTGGTTAACTCTTCACGTGGATCGGGCTAGTTGGAGACGCATCATACCCCACTGTTTCCAGTACTGGGCTGACAATACCACCTGACCGCTTCCGGGTTCTGCCCCGTAGTAGTCAGTATAGAGTAAAGGGAGAGTACTAGCGACGACGTGTACCAGTCTGAGAAAGCGGAATTCCGTCCATCGCTCCAAGCGACGGGCAGAAGTAGTCGTTACTTGCGGACGAGGTTCGTCGCGCGGGGTCCCTTCGGGGATGATTCGATGTCGAACTCGACTTCCTGTCCCTCTTTGAGGTCGTCGCCGCCGACGTCCTCCATGTGGAAGAACACGTCCTCGTCGTCGTCTACCTCGTCGCTGTCAGTCGAAATGAAACCATAGCCGCCCGTGTCGTTGAAGAAGTCAACCTTACCGTGTGCCATTGCAAATAAACCAACTCTTCGGTGGCGCATAACACTTCCGAGAGTCGCGCTCCCACGACCCCGGTTGTACTGGGCATGGAGAGCGATCGATCGCACGGACAGTGCAGTCGGAGTTCAGCAGTCTATTCATCATTGGGGGCCAAGTATTTACGCTGTGGTCACGAGGTATTCTCTGCATCGCCATGCAACCGTGCCACAACTGCCAGACGGTCATCGACGAGTATCTCCTGGATAAACAACTCGAACCCCTGCGCGAACTCACGGTTGACGAGTTCAACGTCTGTGCGGACTGCGCGACCATCGTCGCGGATGCATGCGTGAAGTGCGGCGGCGCGGTATACGTTCCTCGAAGCGAATCCGTCACCCCTGACTACTGCCCGGCGTGTCGCTCCGATCTCATCGATCGCACTGGCCACGACCCGGGCTGGACGCGTGGTCACGTGTCCACCTGAACGGCGACCGCTCTCGGATACTATTTTCATTGATGCGGTCGTTCAAGCGGCATATCTGCTGAAGGTGGTAGTTGAGCGGCCATCAGCCCCTCCAACCAATCATCAACAGCGTCAGGTATCTTGGTCGTCGTTGGTTAACCTGGTCTATTGTTGGTTAAGGCTAACAAAGTGCGCCAGGCTACTACGGCAACTCACCGCTCACCGCAACTAGATCCTCCTCCGTCCGCCAGCGATACAGCCGCCCTTCGCGGTCGAAAAGATCGAACACCCCATCTTGCATCCATCCGAACGGGTGTTCTTCGTCCTCGTATTCCCGTTTGAGGACGCGGCTCGTCACGAGGCGTACCGCGAGCGGTTGGGTGTGCCGACGTTTGACCCACGACAGGGAACTGCGTCGGCACCGCTCTGGTATGTGACTGAGGATCCGGAGGTATTGTATCGACTCCGTGCCGCTGACATCGAGCGCTGGGGGCATCTTCGGTCGCTGTTGGAAGTCGGGGCTATCGATGGGCTTCTGTCGGATATGTCCCGTGAGCAAGTCCGCAGGCACGGCGCTGCACTAGAGGTATTCGTCGAAACCTATACAATGGGGCGTGGGAAGGCCGTTAACCGCGATGTCTTAGAGACTAGTGGCGCCGTCAGCGACAGGTTCATCGATAAAGCCAGTAAGTTGGCGGATCGCGTCGACGGCGATCCGACGGCGGTCCTCGACGGCCTCTCGAATCAGATAAACTACTTCCGCGAAGATGAGGTCGACGACTTACGCGACTACCTCCGTGAAGAAGGGTTCCTCGATCCGAGGCCGACGAGGCCGGACGAACAGATCCGGTCAGCGGTGGTCGATACCTACTGTCAGCACGGGCTAGAGCCGACGACCGCGGCAACGGCCGCAGATGAACTCCTGTCTCGGATCTCGGCGAGTCCGAAACCCAGTGAGTTAGATGATTGATTGGCCCTACGGCACGAGAATTCCATCAACACGGCGGAAGGAGCTCGAAGCCACGCTGGCACTCGTTAGAGTTGGTGATCGGACCCTTAACCAACAGACGACGATAATACCGGAGGTTTGTTGGTTAACTCGCTGCTTGATCCCTATGTGAACCTCAACCACTCGTTCAAGTGTCCATGATGACTTATAAAGACACAGACCCCGTCGTTCAAGTGAAACTCGTCTCGACTCCCTCCTTCGTCCGTTACTCGCGGAGAGCTGTCTAGTGAGATAGCGTCTGCTTCCTGTATTAATTCTCCAGTACGGATACTATTAGTAGATCAGTGTGATAAAGCTTTGCACCACTAGAGATAGCGCGGTCTAGCGATCGCCCCCGTTCTAGAGCAGATTCACTCGAATAGTGGGGTCTCTGTCCCCCCCACCGTCTTTAAATACCCACGAGGACACTTGAAACACTTGAACGGGTGGTCCGGTACAACTAAGATGATTCCGATCCCACACCTCCGACAACGATGGGTGGCTTCGACTTCACACCGGCAAACTTCCCCTTCAAGGACCGGAACGCCCTGTTGGACGACTATACCCCCGAGGAACTCGTCGGCAGGGACGAAGAGCTCTCCGAGTACCATGCAGCACTCCAACCGGCGATCGACGGGAGCCAACCGGACAACATCTTCCTGTTCGGCAAGACCGGCGTCGGAAAGACAGCGGCAACGAAATTCCTCTTAGACAAACTCGAGACGGCTGGCAGCGAGTACGGGGTTGACGTACTCACGCGGATGATCAACTGCGACGGGCTGGATACGAGTTACCGAATCGGGGTTGAACTCGTGAACACCTTCCGTGAAGGAGACGAGAAGCTCAGCCAGACCGGTCACCCACGGTCGAAGGTCTACGACTTGATGTGGCAGACGTTCGACGACCACGGCGGAACTATCATTCTCGTGCTGGACGAGATCGACCATCTCCAGGACGACTCACTACTCTATCAGCTCAGCCGAGCCCGCGAGAACAACCTCTTGGAGGAGGCCCGAGTCTCGATCGTCGGCATCAGCAACGACCTCTCCTATCGGGAGCGGTTGTCCCCGAAGGTTCGGAGCAGCCTCTGTGAGCGGTCGATCAACTTCCCCGCGTACGACGCGAACGAACTGCGGGAGGTCCTCCGGCAACGGGAGACGATCGCGTTCCAGGAGGACGTGCTACAGGACGACGTTATCCCACTCTGTGCAGCATACGGCGCACAAGAGAGCGGTGACGCACGGAAGGCGCTCGATCTCCTCCTGAAGGCTGGTGACGTCGCGCAGATGGACGGAGGCGAGAAGGTCACTGACGACCATGTTCGGACCGGTCGACAGACTCTGAAACAGGAGGCGGTATCGAACGGGATTGTTGGACTGAACGAGCACGAGCGCACCCTACTCTATGGAGTAGCAAGCTTCGAGGCAGCAGACGAGACGCCTGTCCGGAGCCGTGACCTCTACCGGCGGTATGATACCTTCTGTGAACAGGAGGCGAAGGACGCGCTCACCAGCCGCTGGATGCACGACCACATCGACGAGTTGGAGATGCTCGGGTTGATCGAAGTCGAAAAGCGAAACGAGGGGTCGACTGGCGGCCAGTACAAGACGATTATGCTGGACCAAGACCTCGGGCTCGTTCTCGACGCATTGGACGAGACGATCGAGGCAGTCGGCATTCACCAGAGCATCCAAGGGATGATCGCGGGCTAGACCGAGTATACCGATTCCAGCGTTAGCTTTGGTCGACAGGGTACTTGTACTTCGAGGTCACGGTCCCGTCGTCGGTGCGCCACTGCCAGTACCAGTACTCATTGTCGTTGATCGTCTTCTTCGTCAACGTTGCCTTCGCGGGGACGCCCTCGGGAAGTGGATCGCCCTGGACGTCGAGTGACTGACTTTGGGTCGTCTCGGTTGTGCTCTCGTCGGTTTGCCACTCCTGTCGGCGTTTGTCCTCCGCTCGACGTTCGAGAAGCCGCGCCACGTCGTCAAGTTGGGCGGCCGTCAACTCGTCCAGCCAGTCGTCGACGGTATCGGGTATCTCAGTCATTGTTGGTTAACTTGCGTCTCTTGTTGGTTAGTGCTGTCGTCTCTCTTTTCTCTTACCTCCACTCCCAACGTTAGTTCTCACTGACCGTCGTCACTGACGTGCGCTGAAAGAGATCATCGATAGCGCCGGTATCTGCTAGTATACAGCGGATCATACAGAAGGAAAAAGAGGTAGTGAGAGTACCACCCATCGGCGGATTAGGGAACTCCGTCAACGGCGTCACGCAACTCGCCTTGGTTCGACCACGGGAAACACTGGTCGTGGAGTTCAAACAGCCGGAATTCGTTGAGATGAACCCAACTGTACGAGACAGCCTCATCAGCGTCGTCAACGCGCTCAGCGATGTGTTCGTGAAGATCCTCTACCGTCACATCGACGCCGTTGCGCTGAGCGGCGCCCGCGATCGTCTCAAGCTCATCATCAATCTCCTCATCGGTCAGACCTTCGCTGAAGTAGACGTTCACCGCTGCGGCAGTTGCATCGGCCGCTGAGTCGATTCGGCGGTCAGTCATCCACGCATAGTCACGTGGCAGCACGTACGAGCGCTCGAAGAACGATGTTGTACTGATCTTGCCCAGCTCAGTTACCTCGCCGCCTGCATCCTGTTCATAGACGGCTACGATATAATCGGCGTACGCTGCCAAGAGTACGAATCGAATTCGAAAGACTGGGAGCCGCTCAATATTGAGTTCGGGAAGGTCGCCCATCAAGAACGGGTAGGTCCCGAGTCGTTTGTCTAGCTCGTTTTGGACGATCCGGAGCCGGCGGATGTATGGGTCGCGGTAACTCCCGAGGATGAAATACGACGTCTCAGGCGTTTGGAGATGCGGCACCTCTCGGTTCGCGAAACTCAGAATCTCAGCCGCTTCATCCGGCTCCAACTCCAACCCTTGCAGCGCCTCGTCGACGAACTCAAACACATCCGCACTCGGCGGGTCGTCGCGACCACTCATCGTCTCATACCTGCATTCGTGCCGCTAAATACCTGCCGACCAGTATGGCTCAAGAACTTCTAAACCACATCAGTTGTTCCAAATCATTATCTGCGATTGCCCACTATACTGGGTAAGGAGAGATGAGTGACGTACCTGCCGCCGACGGACCATTTGAGGAACAGCGGCAGATCTACGACCTGCTGTCACAGGAGACGCGCCACTTGGCCTTGCAGTTCATCCTCGGTCATCCTGCCAGCCTCCCATCGCTGGATGAACTCGCGCATATGCTCCCGAAGAACAAAGCGGCGATCCGGGAGCAGTTGCAGGTCCTCATCGACGCGAACGTCATCGCTCGATATGACCACCCGCCGAACGCAGATGCTCGTGACCTCCCATCGCAGTTCTACGGCCTCACTGAGTACGGTGTAGGGGTACTTGAGGAGTACAATTATCTCAGCGGCCTTCCGGTCGCACGGGCAGTGTACGGCCGCACGCGGCTCTCTGAGAAGGCGCATCGACATCAGGATGCACCACGACCAGAACTCCCTGCGGCCGTCGCTGAGCGTCTCTCGCTTGACGAACCCAGCGGCTCATTCGATCGGATCGCGCGCTATATCCGGGAACGCAAATCCGACACACACAGTGTTGACGATCAAATCGCGCTTGTGCGTGCCTTCTACGATGCGGGTATCACCCCCGATCACGAGGGGCTGAAACGCACGGAGCTTGGGGAGATACTTGATGTCGACCTTGAGTACCAACCGCAAACAGTCCTTACTCACTTGGTCGATCTCGGCCTCCTCTCGGAGACGACTCCCCCTGGTCCCGATGTCTTCGCGATCAGTGAACAGCGTGATGAGATCGTCAACGGTGCGGTAACCGAGGAAGCAGAGCGGAATCTAGAGGCACTCATCGGGCACATTGACGACAAACTCCAGCCGATCACGCTGGATGAGGACGCTACCGAGCTTACCGGAAAGCAGACAGGGCTCTCGTCACCATCGGTTGCTATCGCTGACGGTGCTGGGCGGAGCATCCGGAGTATCTTAGCGACGGAGTTCAACGTCACTCCTGAACGGGTTCCGGAGACGCTTCGCTCAGGAGATCCGGTGGATCGGCTCAATACTGCTGTCAATGCGATCGAAGCAGCTGAGGAAGTGACGACATCTGAGGAGTACGGTCGAATTGTGTTCGTGAATCAGGCGTACCGCTATCGGCTGACAGAGCAGGCGATAGAGTTGATCGGAGCGTAACACTCCTTCCCTTCTGTTCCCAGTAGGTTTGAGCGCGCCCAAGGCCTCCAACCGCTGTGGGTCGCTGTAGACACGTGAGAGGGCTCTGTCAGAGTTACCGCTGGACCAGCCAGCTATTAGCTATCCCAGCCGTCTATGCCTGATTCGATATCTAAGATGTCTATTCCTGCCTAGGTGGCTATGATATCTATCTCGTCTTAGATAGCACATCCAGATATCCCATACCAGAACGAGTAACTGCTCTCAAGTATCTCGCTCGCCTGCTACTCGTTATTCGTCTTCACTATCTATGTCGTCTAAGACATCTTCAACGGTTTTCCCTTCTAAGCCCGCTTTCACCAGGGCGGGGTAGAAGTGACGGTTCTTCTCGAGCTCCTCTCCGTATTCTCGCTTGTGCTCCAGTTTCACCTCGTCGAATCGGAGGTCGAGTCGCGAGTGGAGATCCTCCGGGAGGTACATCAGAACGCTCGGGAGATCTTTGATGCTCCGCTGGTCGCTGATTGAGGCTTCGGAGGAAGTCGTCTCTTCCGGCATATCCGTCTTAGACGACTTAGACTTCTTAGACGAATTAGCGTCGTCCAAAGACTCGGACTCGCTTTCATCGCCACCAAATCGCTTGCTGAGCCGGTCTTGCATTCGCTTTCCGTCGTTGTCTCGGTCGGTCATGGGAGACTCTCCAGCCCCTCGATATGCTCTGCGATGCGCAGTAGTTCGTCCTGCTGGTCACAGTCCTCGTCGTGGGCGAAGATGGATGTGCCCGCGTTCGCAGCACGTTTGATTGCAGCTCGATTACGGAGTTCGAAGACGGGGATGTGCCCTCCGAAATTCTCGCTGAACCACTCCAACATCGCCTTTTGCTCACCGTCGAGGGGGTAATCGATGTTGCTCACGACGAGCGCCTGTTCTTGAATCGGCTGATCGAAGTTCTCCTCAAGACTGTCGATCTGTTTGAACAGGAGATCAAGCGCCCGAATAGAGGTATCCTCGGCCTCGACAGGAATGAGAACATTGCCACAGGCCAAGAGAGCGTTGTCCGTGAGTATCCCAAGCGACGGAGGACAGTCTATCAAAATCACGTCCCAGTCCTCGGCGTCTTCCAAAAGCATCGAGAACCGCTTTCGTGACTGCATCGCCGACACAAGGTCCTGCTCCAGTGTGAACATATCAATATTCGCAGGAACGACGTCGAACTCCTCGTGGGCGATGACTAAGTCGCTGAGCGTGTGCTCTTGTGGCGCTCGAATAGCGTCATTGAGGTTTGTCTTTTCGGCGCTGTATTCGTCGTCGAGCCCGACTGAACTCGTGAGATATCCCTGCGGATCAGCGTCGATCACCAGAACTCGGTTGCCTCGTTCGGCGAGCGCGCCAGCAATATTGACGGAGTCAGTTGTCTTCCCGACGCCTCCTTTCTGATTGACGATCGCGAGGGCTACTGTCATACGTGGCTATGCTATCTAAGAGGACTTAGACCGCATAAAAGTGCGTCAGACAACTACTGGCTCGAGAATCTAATCCTCAATACAAAATCGGCGAGGGCAATCAAGTTCTGTATCTAACTGCGGGAGGAGATTCTGCTTGGAAAATGCGGCGACGAATGAGGTACAAAGCTCTTGTCGGAGCTTCGGGGTAAGATGGTCCTGTTGTGGGGTTTCTCGTCGATGTTCATACGTAAGTTCGGTGAGTTGGCTTCGAATGCTCATCTCTCCCATGAGCGAAGGTTCTCTCTGTCCGATGGGCTTTCCATAGAGTACCCAGTCAATGCCGTCGGTCCCGATCCCGACAAGGTACTGGAGTTTTTGATTGGTTGTATATTTGATGAATGTATCGTCTTGTAAATATCCTTTTATTTGTGCGGCTGCGGCTCCCTCTCTTTCTTCCCGTCCGAGGCGTTTAGCCTCGACAATACAGAGAGTTCGAGCTGGTGGATCGTCAATCTGAAAATCTGGTTGCTTCTGTTCTTCTTCGATGAGCTTCGCTGGGCGCCATCGAACATCCTTGTAACCGAGAGCGCGTAGAAGGGGAACGATGAGATATTGTTCAGTGAAAAACTCTGGCTTCTGTTGAACGACTCCCCCAACTAAATCCTCCCCCTTGAGGATCCGCTCTAGAGCTGCGGAATCCGTCGTCCGGTCTTCAAATTCACTGATAAATGTTTGAAGCTCCTGTAGCACACTATAGGCAACAGCTTCATCTGAGTCTGGAAACCGCTCAATCACTACTCCGGCTCATATTAAACTGGTATATATTTTGTTCCTGGTAGTATCATCTTCGGTAGAATGATTCGTAGTTCACCCCTGGTACTGACAGTTCCCCTCACCAAATTCGGATGCCGTTTTGCGTGCGTCTCGCACCTGCTAAGGAAAGCTGTGCATAGAGCTATGCACAGAAGGCATTATACCACCGCTTTGACCATATGGGGCCATGCGCCGCCGGACAGTCCTCCACGCACTCGCCGGGAGCATCGCCCTCCTCGGCGGGTGTCTCTCCACGCCCGATCCAGCAGGGTCCACGACTCCAGTCGAATCGGGCACTTCAGCCAATACGAACTCACCAGCTACTGACGGCCCGATGCTCTCGATCGACAGCGTCGAGGCCGGCAACTCCCGGAAGAACTTCCAGTCAGCGCTCGCGCGATGGCGCACCTGGCTCGAAGACGAACGCGGTGTGACCACGCTTGAGGGACTCGATGTTCCCGACTGTCGTCGGTACGCTCGCCACCTCAAACAGCGCGCTCGCGACGGCGAGCTCAAAGCCGGCACTGCGACCACCTACTACGCGTACGTCCGTGCGTTCCTCTCGTTCTGTGTCGCCGACGAGTTCCTCGACACCAACCCGGCGAACTCATCAACCACTACACTTTGGTCTACCTCGGCAAGGTGGGTGGCGGTCTCTTCGAAGATGTGCTCGCAGGTGTACTCATTACGCCGTCGGGGTGGTCTACAACGCTCCTTCTTGGTGGTGTACTAGCAGTCAGAGCGGGGATTAGGGGCGCTTGTTCTCCGGACACCACAGCCGACGTGAACTAGCTCTTCTCAACACTCCCCGAATGACGACAATTGTGATCGATTCGTTTCGCGTCTTTGATCTGCCACTCTTGGCTCATCTGTGTACGGGACTCGTCGGTGGAACACTCATGACGCTTGAACCGAAGATGTTCCCGATAACCACCATGGAGTCGTCCTAACAATTGAATCGCATGGATATCGGAACGGGCCAACTCGTACTCACAGGTGCAATGGGGCTCTTCTTGATGGTGGTCTTCCGGTGGCTAATGCACGTGGAGGAGTGGCGGTCGTATTCAGTGACTGCCGGCGGGACGGGGACAGACCAGCACGAAACTGAGCACGCAGAGAAACCAAGCGGTCTCGTTCGCTGGCTTACAACCGTCGATCACAAAGACATCGGTCTCATGTACGGGACGTTTGCACTGCTCTCGTTTGCGTGGGGCGGAATCGCTGTCGTTCTGATGCGAACGGAACTCACGACACCTCCAGCAGACCTTCTCGGAGCCAGTTTCTACAACGCCCTCATGACGACACACGGGATTACGATGCTGTTCCTGTTCGGAACACCGATGCTGGCTGCCTTTTCGAATTACATGATTCCGCTACTGATCGGTGCTGACGACATGGCGTTCCCGAGAATCAACGCAATCGCCTTCTGGCTATTGCCCCCCGGTGCGTTGCTCATCTGGGGCGGATTGATACTCGAACCATTGAGCATCGGTATTGAGGGAGCACAGACCGCGTGGACACTGTACGCTCCCCTCTCGATAGAGCAGTCAAATCAAGGTGTTGATCTGATGATTCTTGGGTTGCATCTGACCGGTCTGAGTGCCACGATGGGAGCAATAAACTTCATCGCGACAATCTTCACCGAACGTGGTGAGAACGTCACCTGGGCGAATCTCGATCTCTTCTCGTGGACGGTACTTGTCCAGTCTGGTCAGATTCTCTTCGCGTTCCCACTCCTCGGAAGTGCCCTCATTATGTTGCTACTGGATCGTAACTTCGGGACGACGTTCTTCACCGTCGAGGGGGGTGGCCCGATCCTCTGGCAGCATCTCTTCTGGTTCTTCGGCCATCCGGAAGTCTACATCCTCGTCATCCCTCCAATGGGTCTCATAAGCTACATCCTGCCTCGATTTGCCGGTCGAAAACTATTCGGCTTCAAGTTCGTTGTCTACTCCACGCTCGCCTTGGGCGTGCTCTCCTTTGGCGTCTGGGCACATCACATGTTCGCGACGGGGATCGATCCACGCGTCCGGGCGTCGTTCATGGCGATCTCGATCGCAATTGCGATTCCCAGCGCGGTCAAGACGTTCAACTGGATCACAACGATGTGGAACGGCAGCCTTCGGCTGAACACGCCGATGCTCTTCTGCGTCGGATTTATCGCTAACTTCATCATTGGCGGTGTGACTGGCGTGTTCGAGGCATCCATCCCTGTTGATCTCATTCTTCACGACACGTACCACGTTATCGCTCACTTCCACTACGTTATCATGGGGGCAATCGCATTCGCTATCTTTGCGGCCGTCTACTACTGGTTCCCGTTGTTCACCGGGAAGTGGTACCAGCGGACTCTTGCCAAGTGGCATTTCTGGCTCACAATGATTGGGACGAATCTCACCTTCTTCCCGATGATTCTTCTCGGATACGGCGGTATGCCACGTCGGTACGCCAGTTACGATTTGACCGTCGGGCCGGTCGCCTACTTCACTGACCTCCACCAGCTCGCCACGCTGGGTGTGTATATCTTAGCCGTCGGCCAGCTAATCTTCGCATGGAACATCGTTACATCGTGGTTGGAAGGCCCCGAGATCGAAGATGGGGATCCATGGGATCTCGAAGAAACCGGGATGGTCACCAACGAATGGCACTGGCTCGATCGAAAGCGGGAAACAGCACTCATGGATGGAGGGGCCGACACAGAGAACGACCGCTCATCTGCAGAGTGATTTACACTGCGCCCGATAGTATGCACACTAGCCCGCTGCAATCATGAGCTCACAACAAGAGACGTCCGAAGCCGAAGCAGAGGCGAGCATCCCACAATCACCACAACAACGGCGTCTCGATACAAAACAGGAGCGCGCTCGTACCGAAGAGAAGACCCAAACAGAACAAGCCGCCGGAAAAGACTGTCCAGCTCAAAGTCTTTCGATACGACCCTGATGTCGAAGCAAAACAGGAGCCTCGATACGATGGTTTCCAGGTTCTGTTGAACGAGAGATGACGGTCCTCGATGCACTCATCTATGCCCGTGACCACTTCGACTCGAGTCTGACTTCCGTCATTCCTATCGAATGGCGGTCTGTGGAAGTGATGGCTCCTTCACCAACGGGCAGCAGTGCCTGGGATGCCAAACACAAATTAGGATCTTCACGAACCGATCCAAGTCGAACCACTCCCACACCATCCAGTCATCAAAGATCGCGTCGTGGATATGGAACGGTTCTACGAACGAATGGGCGAGGTAGAACCGTACTTCCAGACAAACGAGCTGCCGACAGGGAAACTCGAGGAACAACGCCAGAATCGGGAAAATCGCGAGAAAATCAAACAGGCCGCACGCTGTATCTGGTGTGGCTGTTGTACCGCCTCGTGTAACCTGTCATAGACAGACGAACAGTACATCGGACCGGCAGCTATCGTTAATCGGTTCTACTTCGATGAACGGGAAGGCGACAACGTCAAAGACCATCGTCTCAATTTCCTCGCGAAGGAACACGGTGTCTGGCAGTGCTACACCCCGTTTTCCTGTACCGAGGTATACCCGAAGGACATCCCGATCACCGAAGAGATCCAAGAGATGAAACGCGAAGCGATCAAGCGTGACCTCAAATTCCGGTGATCACTCGGACAAGCGCTCAACCGCTCTTTCGTGGATCTCTACCTCGTTCGGCGCTGCAAACGCCTCGTCAGCAGAGCGACATTCATGAGCTCGCTCGAACCATTCACTACGCTTCCAGTTCTCGTAATCTTCTCGTGTCTCCCAGACGGTCATCGTAATCGCTCCGAGTAGGGATATGTGACTCGGTCAGCAGTGAATGAATAACTGGCATTCGGGAGATCAGCACGGATACTCGGAGTAATGCGAACCGACCGCTAAGACGACTCACGAACGTGTTCGGGAGTATCGAGAGGCACCCTGACGACAGTATACAACTAATGAGCGTCGTTCCAGGGAACCTCGAAACCACGCAACAGCCACCGATGACGGTTCCCCTCCGGCACTTCATTGTCGGACTCGGGTTCCTACTCGTGGGGGTACTCATCGGCACCGCCGCCATCGTCGACGTGACACCCGGATTCATGATCCTCGCCCACGTTCATCTCCTCCTCGTCGGATGGACCTGTATCAGTATCATGGGCGCGATGACGCAGTTCGTTCCCGTCTGGTCAGGCACACAACTCCATTCTCGACGCCTATCGACCCTGCAGCTGTGGTTGGTCACAATCGGCCTGATCGGGTTTGCTGTCAGCCTCCTCAGTAGCGCCCTGACATGGCTACCGATATTTGGAGGCGTGATGGTACTCGGATTTTGGACGTTCGTTTATAATATCGGCCGAACCCTCCGACCGCTCTCTTCGTACGACGTGACCGAGCGTCACTTTGGACTCGCACTCGGGTTCTTCCTCCTCCTGACCACTCTCGGCTTTCTCCTCGCTTTCGATTTCGTCTATCCCGTGTTCTCACCGCTCTCGATATCGCGTGCAGAGGTGATACAGAGCCATGCGACACTCGCCGTTTTCGGGGCTGTACTGACGACCGTCTTGGGGGCACTCTACCAGCTCGCGACGATGTTCACGCAAACCAAGCTCCACGGGATCGATATCCAGTTGCGTCGAATCGAGGAAGTGGGCTATCCCGTCGGCGTTGTACTCCTAGCAACTGGTCGACTGGTTGGTGGGGAGATACTCGCCCAGATCGGGGGAGTGCTAGTCATTATTTCGCTCCTCGGATTCGGTGTGATACTCGGACGGCGACTCTACGAAACACAGGTCGACTGGACACCGATGCTCTCGCGGTACGCCGTCGTGGTCCCTACGATGGTGTTCTGGGCAGTGCTTACAGTACCGTACTGGATTACAGACCCACTGGCTCGAAACACGCTGTTCGGTGCACCGGGGACGGTCCATCTGCTCGTCTTGGGCGTCATCGGCTTCGTCGTCCTCGGGACCCTCTATCACATCATTCCGTTTATCATCTGGGTCCACCGCTATAGCGATCTATTAGGGTACGAGGCGGTCCCGATGATCGACGATCTCTACAACGACAGAATTGCAACTGTCGACTTCGTTCTATTGGGAGGCGGAACAGGGATATTCGTCGTGTCCGATCTGTTCTCGCTTCCGTCAATGAGTGCTGCAATCGGTGGAATATTGGTGCTGGTAGGTTCGCTCCTCTTCCTCACCAATATGGTGAGCGTCATCCAAGAACATAGTCCACATTCACTTTCCGGCATCCTCTTCAGTACGTTCCGGACGGATCGGGATTCCTCATCGGAAGAATCGATTGAACCTGTCGACGGTCGGTAGCCCTGGAGATATGGATGGGATTGGTCATGGAGTCTCGAACACGTTCGGGTGAATACTCACCCTGTGGACCGCGGAACTGTAGAACAACAAGAGTCCTTCCAGAACCCCCAACGCAGACCATTCTGCTGTTCAAGTGGTCTAAACACTACGATCGGACTCAGCCACCGGAACATTGAGTACTCATGTCAGAACTTACCACCCTCGACGAACTCACGAAAGCACCGCACGCGGAAATATTCGAAGAGCGACGGCCACGGGCAGTTCGTCTTCAGCTGGATACCGATGAACACGTTCCCCCGCACACCCATCCTGGGACAAATATCGTGCTTCATCTTGTCTCTGGACATCTGGAGCTGACTTTGGACGACGAGACCTACGACGTGAAACCAGGACAGCTCGTTCGATGCAGTGGTGAGTGCGAAATCTCACCCCATGCACTCGAACCGAGTACGGCCGTCGTCGTGTTCGCGCCGAAGGAGGATGGGTCCGATTAATCGCACCACAGCAAGGGGTCGGACTCATTCGTTTCTGATCGGGAGCGATAGCGACCTCACTCGATGGTTGAGCGCACCCGTTCGAATTCGATTTCGGCTGATCGCTCACGATCGACTGCTCGGGTCCCCATCTCTTCGATAAACGCTGCATCCGACAGATAACCTAAGTGGTCTGTACAGTGAATACAGACGCTTGGAGCGCTGAGTACACGAGAAATGAACCAGCCCCAGCATCGGGGATGGCGTTCCTGCTGCCCTTCTCGGTCACAACAGTCGCATGTTTGAGGACGGGCAAACACGCTTCAGCGATCGTGAGTGGCACTTCTGTGGCTTTCTTCACTGCGGCGGTCTGAGCTGTTCCATCACGATACGCTGCAAGCAGCTCATCGACTACGGCTGCATCTTTATCGGCGAGGTTCAGAAGAATCCCCTGCTGTGTCCTGAGATATTCCTGTACCTTAGCCATCTCATCTTCCACGTTTGCATAGCCCTCTTTCCCGATGGTATGCAGACACACTATCTCACAGTGCCGTTCCGATAGCGCCGACGAAAGTCGCAACTGTGCCTCCAACAGGGGTCCCCTTCTGCGATGCGACGTTATTGAGGAAATCGCTGATTGGTTGGTCGCCGTAGCTCATACGAATGAATACGTAAACCGATCCAACATTGGTATTTTATTGCACACCCACCATCTCGTAACTCGTTCCCGACGATACTAGACATCGGCCATTCGAGAAATCGGTTCAGTCACCCTCATCGATATTCGACGTACATGGCCAGGAAGCCATCTCAGAAGGGAGCATCCGGGTCACTGCGGCTCGGACGTTCATTCTGCCTAGCGCGTTCCATAGGAGTGGAACCGACGCCTCCTTCGGGAACATGCGTAATAGACTCGGTCGAGAGGAATTTGTCCTCTAGCTCTTTAAGTTGCTCGTTAATCGCATCGCTCTGGTGATGCATCCGAGCAGCTCGAACGCGGACGAGATCGTAGTCGTGACGGTCCGACAAGCCGTTCCACGCGCGGAAGGAGCCGATCGTGAGCGTGTGGGTCTGGGGACAGAAGGGGGTTGTCGGCGTGAATTCAGCCCGAAGGACGGATGAGTCATTCCGTGTCTCTGCATACCGATAACCGGCGTTCTGGTGGCGGGTATCGAGGTTCAACCGTGCCAGATTGTAGTTGAACGTCATATCGTAGACTTTTCGTTCCTCGAACAACTCACGAGTGAGCTTGTGAAAGGCCACATGGTCCTCACCCGAGAGGATTCGATGACCCTCAAGAAAATCTCCGGGATCTGGGAGATGTTCTAGGACGAACTCGTCGTATTCGTCGAAGAGTCCGCCATCATCGCTAGTGCCGCCAAAGGGGGAAGGGAATCCAGCCATGGACGACGATACGTACGAGCCCAACCTATCGTTGGTCCCGGACATGTTCACCGGTTCGGGCGAGAAAGTGGCGAATGCGAGTAGAATCGAGAATGCACTATTGAGCGAGGAGCGACGCTCACACTGTGTCGATATGAGCTTCGGAGATACCCGCGATGTCCATCGGGAGACGGATTCGAATCGCCTGCGTCGTCAGCGGCGAGATACCGCACCCACCACAGGCACCCGAAAGCTGTATCCACACTTCACCCGACTCGGGATCGAGATCTTGTATCGCTGCGTTCCCACCGTGCATTGCGATCTGAGGGAATTTCGTCGCAAGAACGACCCCACTTCCTCTAATAACGCCTCCGCATCTTCCGCTATCTCATTCGAGGCGGTCGAAGTATCGGCCTCCATAGCTACTCCTTGGACTGCAAGGAGTGAATCAATTCGTCCGAATACCTTCTACTGTCTCAGCTCTCCAATAGATGAAGAGACAACAGTTGACTCAACTGATATACACACGAGTTACATGGCCCCCGCATCCACATTGCTGGATGTATTCCCATTCCAGATCGTTAGCATCGACCATTTCGTCGAGGGCATCGTAGAGATATTCGGAGGGATGACCATGGTCACCGTGCGTAACGAGATTGACGTGATTTCCCGGTTCAGTGTGTTCGATCGCGTCGATAGCCTGTGAAATGACGAGATCGATATCGGCAGCGTGCTGTGGTTTCTCGAGATTCGCCGACCACGAATTATCGTGCATGCGGTCGGTAACTGGTTCGGCCTCACCGTGTCCGTGATCGTGGTCGTGAGAGGTACTCATCTTCGTCTAGAGGGAAGACACGAGCAGTGAAAGAAGCGAGCCCGAACATCTTCGGCCAACGGATGGGCGGTGGGCACATCGAAAGCCAACCGGGGTAATCTAGGTCCCGCAGTTTCTTCGACGTAATGGATCTGCGATTCCAGTTCGTTTCCCCGTTGGCGCGGTGAGTACCAGAAAGCTCCTCCGAGACGATTATACTTCCGGTGTATCCGTTAGAAAACGTGATACGAGGAATGGCCCGCGGCGCAGTCCCGACAGGAGCAGCAACGATTTTTCTGAGCGGGACCGCCGCCGCCCACGTTGATCACGTGGTCGATGCAGACTCGGAGACGATTGGCGAGACAATCCAGCTCGTTATCCCGACGATGACGGACCCGCTGAATGCCGTCCTCTTAGCCGCCGGTGTGGTCGGGCTCGTGGGACTGCTCGCCGGCTGGCTCGTTGTCAGGCCATTCTCCCGTGACATCGCGGAGTTCCGCGCGACGATGAGGGAGTACACCGGCCTCGTTTCCTGGCTCTTGCGCATCAGTATTGGCTTCTCGCTGGTCGGCGCAGGCTTCGCAGGTTACTACTTCAGCCCAGCCGTACCGATCGAGGCGCGGTTGCTCCAGATAGGCATCGGCTTCCTGCTTCTGTTCGGCCTCGCAACGCGTGCAGTCGCCGCTATCGGGTTGGTCGCGTACGTCGTCGGCGATTATGTTCGGGATGATTGGTTAGGCTCTCGAAAACCAATCCCCGGATATGACATACTCTAGAATCCGGGTGAGCTGGACCGAACGACAGCGAATTATCGGTGGTGCGATAGCGCTCGTTGCTGGTACAATCTGTTTACTGGCACTAACGACGACAGGAACTAGAAGTGACTTGAGTGAGATGATACTCGCGCTCATCAGTGTTGTCCTATTCGTCGTTGGAACACTCTCGATCGGCACCTCTGAGCAGGATCAAGTCTAATGGTCTCCATCAGCTTCGATTCCCAACGGACGTACGATGACCAGCGCTTCACAGCTCGAACGGTCTTCGAAAGTACCAGGATGAAGGTGGTCTTGGGATACTTCGCACCAGGGCAGTTCATCCCCGTCCATACCCCGAAGAGTGACGTCGTCATCGCGGTACAGTCGGGAACCGCTATGGTTCGTGACGGTGCTGAAGAACACAACGTCAACCCGGGCGACGTGGTCGTGGTTGAGGCAGAAACCGAGCGTGGGATACGAGCCGATGAAACAGAACGGATGGAGGCGTTATTAGTGACAGCGCCGCCACCCACGGACGAAGAACATGGCCCTGTCCGAACGGGAATCCGCGAGAACACGTTCGACCCTCGAGGGGGTAGCACCGCTTCCGACGACGTATACTGAAAAGCGTATTATACTACTAAAGAAGCCACGACGACATGGTGAAGGATGAGAAAATGGATCAAACGATCACCACGACATGACTGCGGCGACGGTCTCTCAGTGGGCTCGGCGATATGTTCTCACCAGTGTCATGTTCCTCGTAGCCTGGCAGGTGGGGATTGTCGTCGGAATACCGCGGTACGCCGAAGTGGTGCTTGGCATCTATGGGTTCGTTCTGCACATGGTGTTCGGGAAGGCATACTCGCTTGTTCCGACGTACTTCGATCGCAAACTCGCATATTCGTACGCTCCAGCGGTCCAGTTTCCATTCGTGGTGGCTGGCACAGGCGGCCTCACCGGAGCAGCGCTTCAAATCGGGCCGACGTGGCTCGGATCGGTGGGAGTGCTTCTGTGGGGTCTCGGAGTCAGTGTGTTCCTGGGGACGCTCTTCTGGACAATTCGTGGGAACCTCACGGGCCGCGACACCGCGACGGGTGAAACGAATGCCGATCGGCAGCCGATAGACCGCCTGGCAAACGGCTTCGTTCCGATCGCACTGGGATATCTGATCCTAGGGACGTACGAAATGCTCGCGATCTACACCGGACTACCCCTGCTTTTCGATGGATACGTTCCTCGAGTGACCCACCTGCTTGCAGCGGGCACAGCTGGATTGCTGATCTTTGCGCTCGGGTTTCGACTTCTTCCTCGATTCATGGTCGCATCTCCGCCGCGGACGCTCGTCGCGGTGGTCCTCCCAACAGGGGCCCTCGGACCGATACTACTGGCTACCCACCTTGGGAACAACCCCTGGTTTCAGCTAGGAGCATTCGTGGAAGCGATCGCAGTAGCTGGATTTGCTCTCGGGGTCGGGGTCCTATTCGTTCGCTCGGAGCGGCGACGTGTGGGCTTCTACGCTGTCCTCGCTGGAGCAACCAGCGGTGTTATCGCAGTCGCACTCGGCCTGTGGTTTGCGTTCGGTCAGCAGTCGTCGGCACTCGTGCTGGCACATCTCCGGCTGAACCTCCTCGGGTTCCTCGGGCTCACGATTATTGGGATTGCGTATCAGTTCTATCCACCCGCTGTCGGAGTCTTTCCAGGAGCGTCGAATCGAACTGCGCTCGTCTCGATTGCTAGTCTTGCGAGCGGCTTACTCGTCCAAGCCGTTGGGCTCGGCGGCCACATACCGCTCCTGACGACACTAGGACAGTTGTTGACGCTCGGCGGGACACTCTTGTATGCATTCCTGATCGTCGCTGTATTCACTGCACGATAACGGTCGAATTCCATGGACGCACATCGATTACGGCACTCGGAACGAGAGATACAATGAAAAGCTAGAAAGGTGGGGTCGCCCATTACATTCCGTCAGTAGTTGAGGTAACGGGGTCACCCAAAGCTCATAGTGAATGAAAACGCATAGATTTCTTGGAAGGATAGGAGACGGGCACTGTCTAGTTCTGGACCTCCTCGGCTGGCGTAATTCAT
This sequence comes from Halorarum sp. SLYT50, assembly GCF_059821265.1. Lineage (NCBI taxonomy): Archaea > Methanobacteriati > Methanobacteriota > Halobacteria > Halobacteriales > Haloferacaceae > Halorarum > Halorarum sp. SLYT50. The sequence goes on from NZ_JCAMRW010000003.1 coordinate 79,268, forward strand.
CGAGTGCCTGATTCGACCGATCGTGGTTATAGTGGCATCTGAACCGCCGCAACCATCGTCTCGCGTTGTCCGGACTGCCCGCCAAAATGAGTGAAAGCGGTGGATCCGCATCGTGACCGTCTGAAACTACTTTTCGATGTGATTTCGCTCGCTGTAGTCGAACTGACCGCTCAAGTCATGACGGAAGAGGGCAGTCAGATAGCCACCAGCATCGACGAGAAACTCGGCGTCAGAGACGTCGTGCTACTCGGTGAGACGATGGAGGAACGCCGCCGCGGGATCGGTCCCGCGGCGGCTGTACACGTCGATCTCTAGCAGAAGTCGTGACCCCGTGTCGATTGCGGCATACAGCCACTTTTCCTCCCCATCAACCTTGGTCTGTGTCTCGTCGACCGCAACCTGCCGACGACTCTGCCGTCGGCGGGTCGCTCTGGTCCTCGGAGAGAGTGTGCGTCCAGTTCCAACTCGCTCCGTGAGAGCGCTTGACGCCGAGTAAGTCAAATACAGCGACGACTTCTCGAAGGGAAAGACCCATTGAATGCAGCCGTACCCCGAACATTCACCAGGATGTTCGGAGTGCGCTCATTCTCCCAAACGTCTTCACAACCCACAGCTAATGTCTCTTTGAGCCGGTCTGCGAGTTGCATAAGCACTTCTCGCTACGACCTGCACTCCTTAATCTCCCTCAACTAGACAGTGCCTCAAGAGCGGGATATCACAGACTTCGAAAAGTTCGTTTGCTGTCATGGACTTTTTGAGATGTCTGATGATGATACGGCAGTCAGGAGCATCGAGGGCATCCAGCACGTTTTGAAGGTCCGGAGCGTCTGAACGAACGGATCACGTACCATTGGCTCTGATCGGGAATACGCTGGCATCCGAATGGCTACCCGGCCTGTTATGAGCTAGGAACAGTTTATCAAGGCACTAACTACTGCTAGGTGGAGTCTCTCACCTACTGCAGATCGTTGTAGACTGTCTGGAGATATATGATTTGAATCCTATTTCATGAGTTCAGTGATTCGGTTGTTGTGCAATCGAGGTTTTCGAGGAACTGTTTGATAATTTTCTCTTCCGCCCGGTGCAGCGTCTCACTGCACGTCGATTTCGCGAGATCGAGTTCTTCTGCGAGTTCAGTGAGCGAGCACCGGCGGGGAGTATCGTAGTATCCGTGCTCGACAGCTGCATGAATGAGTCGTAATTGTCGTTCCGTTAGCAACTGTTCTGGTTCGATGTCCTGGTGGACTTCGTTGACGGTGAACGGAATACCGAACTCATCCAGCTGCGTACCGAGTTCAGAGAGACGATGTTGCGGTGCCGTGATCTCCCAATCTGCTTGACCACCTGTGATCGTGAATGGCATCTCCAGTGGCACCCCAGAATCCTGAACTGGGAAGAGAAGCAACGGCATCGTGGTCTCAAATTGCAGGAGAGCTGTGTCCTCGGATCGTTGCAGTATTTCGAGTTCAGTCACGGAATCGCTGGCCTGGATGTCAGCGATGACATCCGCTAAATTAGATGCTGTTATTTCGGCGAGGCCCACGCCGGCATCTTCGCCGGTGAGGGCAGCTAATATTCGTACGCTGGCGTTCGGGTGATCCCGTGTGATATCGCCGATCCAAATCCCGTGAGGGATTGTAATTGTGAGGTTGGCCTGTGGCATCGGTCTCCGTTCGAATATATTCGGTTGTGACACCAATCAATATTGCCGAACACGTTCGCTTCTCACTTCAGTCGGCGGAATCCGGGAGAGACGAACATAATCGGCATAATGGGTATCTCAGATCATCACGAACGGGGGACCATGAGTATAGATACGGTCGACGAGAAGACCAGTGAACTAGATGCCAGGGAGATCGACGGTGAACCATTCGGTGAGATCATGGCTGCACTCGATTCACTTCCTGACGATGGTACTCTCGTCCTCATCAATAGCTTTGAACCGGTTCCCCTCTACACGGTGCTTGAACAACGTGGATACACGTATGAGACGTCTCAGGTGGCTGAAGACGAGTGGCGTGTTTCGATCACCGCTGTGTGAACATGTTCGGAACAACATCTCTATCACGGTAGCTGATAACCTAAGACGTATGACAGACACAACGCTCGATGTCAGGAATATCCCTCCAGCGCAACGTCATCCGAAGATCCATGCCGCGTTCGCCGAGCTCGAAAGCGGAGAAATCCTGACGCTAATCAACGATCACGAACCCAAGCCGCTGTTCTACGAGATGCAGGCTGAAGTCGAAGAATTCGACGCCGATGAGTACACCGTTGAGCACCGAGGGCTGGAGAAGTACGTCGCGAAATTCCCAAAGAAATAATCGATCGGTCACTCGCACCAGATCACCGTCACGACGCTCTCATCTGTCTCAATCGTTTCATACTCGTATCCTCGATCGGTCAACTTTGGATACAGGTGTTGTGGTGCTCGATCGTTTAACTGAACGAGAATTGTATCTGTATCGAGGTCGGCCAACCGCTCCAGCGTGTTCTGTAGTGGTTGTGGTGGGGGGAGTTCGCTTGCATTCAGTGTCTCCCAGGGACGGTTACGCGGAGCAGCCGTCTCCGAAATGATCTCGGTCACGTCAACCATACGCTTCCGTAGAACTCGACAGAAACAGACAGTTGTCCCGAAGATGTTCAGTTTCAGTGCATCGCAGTACTCGTAGCCACCGGCACGTTCACGTCGGAACCGTAGTTTTCGAACACGTTCGGCAGTTCACTTTCCGTGGGGGAGGTCGAATCGAGCCCCATGAGAGTGAGTTTCGTGTTATGAAGTGTTCAGCACACGAGAACCAGCGTAGGGTACACTGGTCACTCCCTCGACAGACATTCATGGCACAGAATGTATCATCACCTAACTGAGCATACTATGAGATCGGATTCAATCCACGAATCGTCTACCACACCATCAGACCCCGACAGTATCGATCCGGAAACCGTCCAGCAAGAGATCCGAGCGCGCACCGAGGAAATCAAACGGCGGGAACTCCGGCAGGCGTTCAATCAACTCGAAGCGTGTGGGACACTCACTACTGAACAGCGTCAGATCATCAGACAGATGGCAATGACAATTGTAGACGAAATTCTGACTGCTCCCGAATCGATGCTTGAAGACGCCTCAGAGCACAACCCCGAAACCGTACAGACCGCTGTAGAACTATTCGTTCCAGATCGAGAAAAAGCGAGGTGAGACGAATATCTTCGGGGGAATATCCGTGGTGTACGGCTGGTTACTACCGAATATAATGGCGACAGACGATCAGCTGGTGAACCGGCGCGTAGTTCTCAAAGCTACTGGGGGAACAGTGATTGGGACGGTATTGGCTGGATGCACCAGTGGAACGGAGGCGGCAGATGACCAATCCAGGGGCGTCGAAGCTACAGACAGTGCAGAAGGGAGCAACAGTGACGAGTCGGCTTCAGCAGATGTCGATAGCTGGATGGCTGATGTCGGAAACTACGAAGAGATATCGGATCTAACCGGACAGAGTGAGGTGTTCGTCGAGACAGGAGCAGACGGAAATGGAGGCGACTATGCATTTGAACCGCCGGCGATACGCATCGCATCCGGTACCACCGTCGTCTGGGAGTGGACCGGGCTAGGTGGAAGCCACAACGTTGTTGAAAATGACAGGGCCTTCGAAAGCGAACTCACGCAAGAGGAAGGTCACACATTTGAGCACGCGTTCGATACCAGTGGCACGTACAAATACTACTGTCTACCGCACAAGGCGATGGGAATGAAAGGCGTCGTCGTAGTCGAATGAATTGCGGGGACCTTGTTTAGACGCTGTAGAGAACGATCCACTCCGGTGAACTACTGACATCTGAGTCAGATCTGAGTAGTGTGCCCTCTCGTCCCTCTCACTTCACAGATCGTCTCATAACACTAGCGAAACGCGCTGTCTCTGGCGATCTTCACCAGCGGTCAAGAAGGGCGACGGCGGCTACGCTGACTGGGTAATCGTTGTAATCCACGGCCTCTGCGAATACCTTGGCCTTCCATATCGACGGCCCCTCGACGTGCTTCACGGGATGCACGGGATCGTCAAGAAAATTCCCAAAGTATGGGATTCCACCGCATACTCTTCGACTGTCGCTCCCCATCATTGCTAGAGACACCCATTCGGAGTGAGCGAAGGTAGGTACCGAGATCAACACTCATGACTAAAACACAACTCGATATCGAAGACGGTCGCACAGACGACGGACAATCGGTCACGGAGTCCCAGCCGCTCTCATCGTGTCCTGAATGTAATGGACAGATTGTTCACGACGACGAACACGGTGAGACGACTTACGAAGAGTGCGGCCTAGTCCTCAACGAGAATTCCATCGACCGGGGCCTGGAGTGGCGTGCGTTCCCAGCGACGAAAAAGACGAGAAAAGTCGGGTTGGGGCACCGACCACCCAGCTCAGGCACGACAAGGGGCTCAGTACGACGATCGGTTGGCAAGACAAGGATGCGTATGGCCAATCGGTGTCCGGTCGGAAACGAGCCCGCCTCCAGCGCCTTCGCACGTGGGACGAACGGTTCCGGACGAAAGACGCCCACGAGCGAAACCTCAGCAGGCACTCGGCGAGATCAGTCGTATGGCATCTGTCCTCGATGTTTCGGATCCTGTTCGGCAAACTGCAGGGGCAATCTATCGCCGGGCAGTCGACGAAGACCACCTGCCAGGCCGGTCCATCGAAGGTATGGCAACAGTCGCCCTGTACGCTGCAGCCAGACAAAACAGGACGCCACGGCAGCTAGCCGCGTTCGCTGAGGTCAGTCGTGTCGAGGAAATCCGCATTCAGCGTGCTTATCGGTACGTCTCCAGAGAACTCGGTCTGGAAATCGAGCCGGCTGATCCGCTGGAATACGTCCCCCAGTTCGCGTCAGCACTCAACGTAAGCGACGAGGCAACGCGCCAGGCCCGCGATCTCCTCACCACCGCAAAGGCAGCGGGGGCACACAGCGGGAAGAGTTCGGCCGGTCTCGCTGCGGCCGCGCTCACGCGGCGACACATCTTACGAACGAGCAGCTGACACAGGAGACGGTGAGCAACGCGGCCCACGTGAGCATGGTTACGATTCGAAATCGCTACCAAGAACTGCTCGAGGTCTACGCTGAGGAAGAGGGCTATACACAATGAACAAACATACAGAATCATATCGGGGAGAGATAAACGACCGCTGGTCAAGCGAGCGACGTCATGAGTGAACTCGGTCGCGATACCGACCGAGAGATTCTTGCAATACTCGTCGCGGATTCACCACGCCATGTTATGGAGAGTCGCTCGTCGACCACCCCGCCACGATGTCCGCGTCCTACCTCGCAGACGCCGAACGTGAGGCCGCCAGAATCTCGGATTCACTCGTTCGGATCGCCGTCGGCGTCGAGTATGTGGACGATCTACTCGCTGACCTCGATCAGGCCCTCGAGAATCGGTGAGTCCGTACCCGAGGACTGTAACCGTGAGTAGAATGGGGATCTGTCCTGCTTGCAGTCGAAAACTACGCGGCTTTGACCGACTCGATCAGTTCGTCGTAGTCGGGTTCGTTCGTCGGATCGTCAGCAATCCAGCTGTAGGTGATCGTCCTGTCTTCGTCGATGACGAACACTGCCCGATTCGCGATGTCGTAGAGTCCGAGCTCTTTGATGTCGATCTCGAGATCGTATGCCTGGATAGCGTCGCCGGACATGTCGCTGACGAGGTCGAACTCGATCCCGTGTTCCTCGCGGAAGGCGCCTTGGGAGAACGGAGAGTCAGCGCTCACGCCGAAGACGGTTGCCCCAGTATCCTCGAACTCGTCGATTCGCTTCTGGAGTGCGACCATCTCGTTCGTACAGGGTGGAGTGAACGCGCCGGGGAAAAGGCCAGGACGACTGGACTGGCACCGACGTGCTCATCGAGGTCGAACGATTCGTGGTCCCTAGTGCCGAGCGTAGCGGTGAAGGTCGGTGCGTTGTCACCGTTAGATGTCATCACTAAGGAGTTTGATCGGCCTACAGAAAAACTGTCCCCCGAATATCATCGAAGAATGAGCTTCGTTATTGATCACGTCCTGATGGTCCTCAGGCTGTCTGGATATCAATAGTAGTAACTCATGATTAGCCACATCGTGGGCGCCATTGAGGACCCGTACTAACGGAGTTTCGTAATAGTGAGGATCGTAGTCCTCCCCCAATTTTACCACCCAAGTTTTCTTTGGCTGGTTGATAACGTATTGGGGCACCATATGGGACCAGCTATTTGGCTGGCCGTCCCGTTAACTACTCGCAAGACTCGCACCTATGAAAGGGAGATAGCGCGACCAGCCCTAGACTCATATCCACCTCCGACTAGTTATGAATTCCCAACAGACATCGACAGACACGGAAGTTGAACCGACGAGCGAGTCGTCACCGCAACAGCGCCGACTCGACGAAAAACGCGAGCGAACAGCCACGAAGGAGTCGCAAGCAAACGCTGAGGAGTCCCCTCACGCTGATGAGGAGACGACCCATCTGAAGGTCTTCCGCTACGACCCCGACGTTGAGGAGAAACAGGACCCTCGATTCGACGATTTCCGCGTCCCCTACCGACGGGGGATGACCGTACTTGATGCGCTCATCTACGTGCGCGACCATTACGATTCCTCGCTTACGTTTCGGCACTCGTGTCGAATGGCGGTGTGCGGGAGCGATGGCCTGTTCATCAACGGTCGTCAGCGCCTCGGCTGTCAGACGCAGATATCCGACCTTGACGAACCTATCCACGTTGAGCCGCTTCCCCACGAACCGGTCATCAAGGACTTAGTCGTGAACATGGAGCACTTCTTCGAGCGAATGGAATCGGTCGAACCGTACTTCGAGCCAGATGAACTCCCTGACGACGAACTCGAAGAACAGCGCCAGTCGCCCGAGAATCGTGAGAAGATCAAGATGGCGTCGCGATGTATCGAGTGCGGTTGTTGTACCTCGTCGTGCAATCCCGCGCAAACTGACGACAAATACATCGGTCCCGCGGCTATCGTCAAGGGGTATCGCTTCTCTATGGACGAACGAGAGGGAGAAGATGCAAAGGAACGTCGGCTCGAACTGCTTGAGGAGGAACACGGGGTCTGGCGGTGTCAAACCCAATTTTCGTGTACGACCGTCTGTCCGAAAGACATCCCAATTACTGAGGAAATCCAGGAGATGAAACGCGAATCCGTCAAACGAAACGTGAAGTTCTGGTAACGGACGGAGATTGCCTTAGAACGATTCGTCCTTTTCGTCCCGCGGGTACTCGCCGTCGCCTCCTTCGATGTTCGCTCCCCGATCGTCGTAGTACTTCCGTCCGATGTAATCATCGTCTAGATTGCCGATATCGAATCGAAGAGATCGTCGATGGTCTCGTACACGTCATCGTTATCGTCGGTCAAGGTTTCTCCAATCGTCTCCGAGTCAACACCGTCGGGAGCGTCGACGGTGGTCTCCCCGACCTGATCGAGTACCGTTGTGTGGTCCGCAGGGTACTCGAACTCATCTTCGAGATATTTGTGTAATTATGGTGGTCTCATCGTATCTTATCGGAAGCGAGTGTTTGGTTGCTCATCGTTCCTCGGTGGTAGCACTTGCCCGGCTCGGTTGCCCACAGTGGTACTGAGTGGTGACGGTGAAAAGGATATTTCTTACGTCCGTCGCAATCGGTGTTCGCGCTCAATATCCCGTAGCTGCGGGATCAGCTCGGAGTGTTCGGTGACATGGATGATATATCGAGGAACGTCCCTTGTCGTCCGGGCCATGAACGGTTCACCCCAGAAACTCAACAACGCGTCCGTCCGGTCGTTTTCCGTGCCGCCGAGGATGAACGAGACGTTCTCGTTAAGCTCTCGCCAGATAGGTTCTCGCACCGTCTCGCTCCTATTACAGTCTGCTACTTTGGGTTTGACTTCAGTTCGCCAGCGCTCTCGCTCACTTTCATCGAGAACGAATTGGATCGACGTGACGTTCGGATTCTCGATTGCCGGCCGGAGCAGAGAATCAAAGAGGTCCTGCGGAATGAACATGAGCAGGCAGACGTTGAACCAGACCATCTCACCGCGGGCACTTTGACAAAACCGCTTGCTACGCGGTCGGAGATTCCCCGGTCCGACGAGCTCGATCTCGGCAGGCTCAAGCGCAGATCGGATCTCTTCGACCGTTCGTTCGGTGTGATTGATCGACTCAGCCAGATCCTCGGTCTCCGATTCCTGACGGAGATCGCGGAGGAACATTAGCGCGAGCAGAACGAGGGCAATCATGAGAAGAGCACTCTCCTCAACGATGTGGAGGAAGTGAAGGATGAGTGCAAGGACAGCGGCGAGGATTCCAGCAACGGCGTCCCAGTCGACCCGCTTGAGTTGCTGTCTCATCTATGAGACTCCACGCTTGGCGCCGAAACTCCAATTACAACCATATGCGTCTGTCTACCTGTGAGGGGTATATCTCTGTTTGATTTCACCGTTTGCCACCTCTGGTGACTAGCAGTTATCGTTCGCGATCCGATCTATTCATACGAACCCGTCCTCGTTCATCCTCTCTGCCCAAATAGATGGCCGTAATGATTTGGATCGAGATCGACGAGAGCACATGCTCTTTGTGACTTCCCCAAGGCCTACCCAGATTACACTCCCATCCACCATATGGCCCAGTGTTACACCATCGGCCATTCCTCTCGTTCAATAACGGAATTCCTCTCGGCGTTACACGGACATGGGATAGATCTGGTCGTCGATGTTCGGCGTTTTCCCGGTTCCAAGCACAATCTGCAGTTCAACGCGGACGCTCTCGCCGAAACGCTTGCAGAAAACGAAATCGAGTACCGTCACCTCGAGGCACTCGGTGGCCGACGGTCGAGCTCGCAGACCGACTCCCAGAATACCGCGTGGGAGAACGACTCCTTTCAAGCCTACGCCGACTACACACTCTCCGAAACATTCCAGAATGCGCTTGAGGAACTGATCGAGTCCACCCAAGAGTACACGCCGGTGATCATGTGCGCTGAAGCGGTGTACTGGCGGTGTCACCGACGAATCATCGCCGATTGGCTTATCGCCGCCGGCCTCGAGGTCGTAGACATCTTCGGCCCTGATCGTGCCAACATACACGACCTGACGCAGTTTGCGGAGATCCGTGATGGACGTGTGGTCTATCCAAAGGATAATGACGAATCGTGAACGCCAGAAGGCAACCTCCGGTGCCGCGATGGCGAAATCAGTGGGTGCTTGATGCTGATCCTCTTATTGATACTATCGAAACCAGATGCTCTATGGTCCTAGTTGGTCTTGATCAGGCTCGGATGACTATGAGTAGATGATTCAGTAACGTCTTTGAGAAAGGAGTCAATAAACATACTATTCTTCTGAAAAGTAATGCTAAGATAGGTCTCCAATAGCCTTCCCAGTGAGCGAGAATAGTGCCTTCTCTACTCGCTCGTGTCAGGGAATCAGCTGTGTGCTATCATCGTCGTAAATCGTGATTGTCTCAACGGGACAGACGCACGCAGCCATTTGTCGACGCCTCGCCAGCCAGCTCACGTTCTAGTCACTCCCGCTGGTCGGCAGAGCCAACACATCCCTCCGTGGTCGAACGCCACTTGTGTGCACTGTGGCGGCATCGACGTGAAGATAGACGGCAAACTTAAGCTTGAGTTCCGACTTGCGGACCCGTCGGCCGATTTAGGATCGGCGCATCGAACGGACGTCGGGTCGTTCGAACCGATCGCGGCAAACCAGTCAGTCGGCCGCGAGTTTGTCCAACCCAGCAGATTCGATGTCTTCGCCGTCGACTGACGAGCGCAGCGTGTCCATGCCGTCGTCACGGTCAATATTGAAGTCGGTCTCGTAGAGTTCGTCGACGTGGGTCAGTTCCTCCTCGGAGAGCTTTGGCACGTCGCTTGCGGCCGCCCATTCGTCAATGTCTATTTTCGTACGGAACGTCGGGGTAACGCTCGCGACGGACTCATGGGAGAGCAACCACGCGATCGATGCCTGTCCCATCGTCCGCTCGCCGTCGCGTTCTAAGAAGCGCAGTTTTTCGAGTTTTTCCCAGCCGGTCTCGTACCACTCGTCGGGACGGAAGCCACGGTGGTCGCCCTCGCCGAGTTGGGTGTCGGGTGTGACCTGCTCGTTGAGGATACCCGAGGAGTGGGGAACTCGCGGGATCAGGCTGGTCGACGACCCCGTTCGCTCGATCGTCTCAAGGAAGTGGTTGCCGACCTCCTGCTCTAAGACGTTCCAGACCAGCTGAACTGAGTCGAATTCCTCCTCGATCGCAAGGTCACCCTCGGCGAGCCAGCCGATCGAGGGACCGAGTGCGAGCCCAACGGCGTCGATTTTGCCTTCCTCTTTGAGTTCGTCAATCAATTCGAGGACATCGGGGGTGATCTCGTCGACATCGGCATTGTGCAACTGAAGGATGTCGACGGAATCCATCTCAAGGCGTTCTAAGCTCTTTTTGACAGCGTCCCGGAGGTAGTCTAGGTCCATCTCCTTGGGGAGTTCGCCGTGGCCGGTCTGCGGATTGCGGTAGAAGTCGTAGCCGACCTTGGTGGCGACGGTCACCTCGTCACGGACCTCGGTCAGTGCCTTCCCGACTAATTCCTCGCTGCGGCCGTGGCCATAGACGTCGCCCGTATCAAAGTACGTGATGTCCTGCTCGACAGCATACTGGATCATCTCGATGGCGTCCGCTTCGGAACGGTCACCCCACCAGTCGGTGCCGACCGTCCACGCGCCGAAGCCCACCTCGCTGACCTCAACTCCGGACTCGCCGAGTTCGTTATATTGCATAGCCGCTCCTTTGAAGCAGGAGGGTTAGAGTCAGTGATTTTAGCTGAGTCTTAACAGCCGGTTGAGCGGCGGTAGCAGGCCGTTATTGACGGATCGATCATTGCTTATGGATCCTCCGAATGTCTTCCTAGGCCGAGTTGATTTGACTGGCCCCGAAGGAGACTAGTGGTTACTCTCTTGACCTAAAATCCTTTTCCGTCTAAGATCGCTTTGCAACGCATTTGTTCTGGATCCCTGTATTCCTAGCTATGACGGATGTGAGCGAGAGAGAGTGGAACCGCCCCAACTATTGCCCGTTCTGTGGGGCGAAACCAACCGATTTGGTACAGGGTTCATTGCCCATATTGAGTGTTGTGAGGAATGTACAACTCTATTTGGGAAATGGCGTCAAGTGACCGCCGGGGATATTGAAGGGGAGTGGTCTATGTAGTTCCTCTGATGTCATTCAGAACTCTTCCCGCCCGCACTTGATTCTCCGTTCTTTTGTGCAAGGACGAGTAACGCGACACTGTCTTCGATAGCGCTGGGAGCAATTTCGTGACTTCCATCGAACCGTATCACTTCGCCTGCTTTCACTCGGTGGGGGTCTTCGTCTAGCTGTAATTCAAGCTCGCCCGAGATGAGATACAGGATGATCTCACGGTCCGGATGAGTGTGAGACGGGAGACAGTCACCTCCTGCGAGGGTCAACCGAACAGTCTTCGGCTCTTCAGTCGGGAATACGTTAGCATGCGGTACTCCGTCCAGTTCTTCTACCGACGTACTAGTTATCATCAGTTGTTTCAACATCACGTTCAGTGCAGCTTCGTCATTCGGTGTTTGACTTCTACGCTACTGAACAGAGACACGGACGACGTGCCCGCCACACCCGCACTGTTCGATGTACTCCCACTGGAGATCCTCCGTGCCGAATCGGCCGGAGAGGGCGTCGTAGAGATACGTCTCCGGGTGACCGTGCGCTTTGTGCGTGACGAGATTCACATGGTGACCGTCTGTCGTGTGTTCGATCGCTTCTATCGCGTGTTCCACGAGTAACGCTCGGTCGGTTTCATATTGCGGTTCTTCGAGGTTAGCTGACCATGAGGTTTCGTGTACCCGGTCGGTGACGGGCTTCGCGTCGGCGTCTGTGTGATCAGTGCCAGGTGATTGATTTACCATCACCATCTAGTTGGTGTTCTACCTCTAAAGCCAGACGGAGGATTCTCATGTATTGGGCTTCACCGATAGCGAAGCTTTTCTCCCAGTTCGAAGAGGTTCTCATTACCTCACATTGTGCGGGTTCACTCTGGACTACTATCGGAACGTCGCCAACCTCATTCGAGAACATCTCGTCCACATTGACGCTGACGAGGACCTCGTCAATCAGATCGTCTAATCAGGCAGCCTGTAATTGATTATTTTCTCTACGATACGGTGGCCAAACGATTCAGGTTGTGTCCGGTTTCGATGTCTTGTGACACGTTAGATCGGAGGTCAATTCTCGACCAAGTGAGGATCGAAAATGGCACTCAATGTCGAGGAAAGTCAGCGCCGGCCCCTGTTCTAGGACTCCTTTCGCCATCGAACTCTCAATTATCTTATCTATCTCCGTAGATTAGCTACGACTGATGAGCGAGGACGAAACGGTGTTCTACCGTCTCGGCGGTCACGAAGCGGTGGAGAACATTGTAGACGACTTCTACGACCGCGTCTTAAATGACGAGCACGTGATTCGTCACTTCGAAGATAGCACCACAACGGAACTCCGGGCTCATCAAGTCCAATTTATCTCGGCGGTAACCGGCGGCCCAGTCGAGTATTCAGGAGACGACATGCGCGAAGCTCACAGAGGAATGGGTATCACCGACAACGAGTTCGACGCCGTGGCAGGACACTTGGATACGGCACTGGCTGAAAACGAGGTTCCCGATGAAGACCGCAAACCGGTTCTCAAGACGGTCAAGGAACTGCGCCCCGAAATCGTTGAGGTATCGTAAAGAGTGCTCTGTCAGGATAGTAGCTCTAAACCGCCAGTTAGCTCTCTTTTTGACTCTGACGCATTGTCTTTAACCGATCACCTTCTGCTTCCACCGTACGATGATCGACTACGGTTTCTCAACGCTCGCTATCGACCGACCGAAACGGAGTGTAGGTGAGGCGACTGGTGATATCGTCCCGCCAATTCATCTCTCTACAACGTTCGAGATGGAACGACCGAGATCACAGGGTCACGGATACAAGTACAGCCGGTTCGGTAATCCAACGCGGGACCATCTCGAAGAGACGTTGGCTTGCCCAGAGGGAGTCGACCACGCACTTGCCCTCTCGTCGGGAATGGCTGCTATCTCGACGGTGTGCTTTGCCGTCCTCTCGCCCGGAGATCACGTTGTCGCCTTCGAGTCGCTGTTCGGCGGGACGAAAGAGATGTTCGACGAGTTGGTGGCCCCGATCGGGGTCAATGTCAGCTACGTTGATGCAACCGATCCGGAGAACGTAGCAGCAGCGATGACCCCGGAGACGGAACTCGTCTAGATGGAATCACCAACGAACCCACTCTTGAAACTCTGTGACATCGGTACTATCGCCGACATCACCGGCGAGTACGACGCGTTGTTCGCCGTGGATAACACGTTCAACACACCGTACGTACAGCGACCGATAGAGGCAGGTGCCGACGTCACGGTTTACAGCACGACGAAGTTCCTGAACGGACACAGTGATGCGACGGGAGGGGCGATCCTCACCGACGACGAAGCACTGAGCGAACGATTCCGGTTTGTGGGGCAGAACGGATTCGGAGCGGTGATGTCACCATTCGACTGTTATCTCGTCCAGCGAGGGCTCAAAACGCTCTCCGTGCGAATGGACCGACATCAATCGAACGCGCAAGCAGTTGCCGAGTTCCTCGCAGACCATTCATCGGTGGCGACGGTGTACTACCCCGGATTGAGTGACCATCCGCAACATGACCTAGCAAGTAAGCAGATGAACGGATACGGCGGTGTCGTCTCCTTCGAGATAGAGGGTGACGGTGCCGAGACGAGGGCCTTCCTCCAAGAATTAGACGTGTTCAACGTCGCGGTGAGTCTCGGCGGTGTTGAGTCACTAATTGAACACACGGCCTCCATGTCGGCGGGGAATCTAAGCGTTGAAGAGCGTCAACGTGCAGGGATCTCCGACTCCTTGGTTCGTGCGCCGGTTGGAATCGAAGAGCGAGACGATCTAATCGACGACTTGGCCTCTGCTCTCGGGAAGCTCTGATCTACCACGAACACAGACGAGCAAAAGAGTGAATCCAATTACTGATCTACTTGTGTCGGTTCTAACCCGTCATCACGTTCACCGTTCGGCGGTGACTGTGACACAGGTTGGACGGCGTCGGTATCGATTGGCAGAAACGTTCGCTCATCCCGACCGACGATGTGGCCGAGCACCATCCATTCAGTCGTCCCCTCGACGCCACATTGGATACACCGATCTGAAAGTCGCGCCTCGACGGAAGCGGCGTTGACGCCGATCTCTGTGAATCCCTCTGCGAGGAAGTCGGTTACCTCGCAGCCGCAGAACTCGCTTTCAGTTAATCGCCAGAGGGTGCTGACACCAAGTTCGCGCGTCCCGTTGACGCTCAACCAGGCACCTCTATCGACGAGGCGCAGAGACGTGGTCACGGATTCAGTTGACGCGGGGAACTACTGTCAGTATCGACGGTTGCAACATTGATCGTTATCTCAGAGGCTCACTCCGGTGGACATCTTCTGATACCGACTGTATCTTGTTCAATCTCCCGTGACGAGAGCGGCAACCGACATCATCCCTACACGAGTGGTAACCAACAAGAGAACTGGTGCTGCTGGTTCTGTTGGTTACCTACGGAGCGGGGAAGGAGACGCTCTGCTCACCGGCGACTTCCTCCAGTCCATTTCGCTGACGATGAACAACGTAGCGTCATAACAGCAGTACCCACAGCTGCGCCCGTATCCTACTCCGCGACGTAGGGCCCACACTCGCTCGTCCAAACGTTCGCCTCGCATTCAGCGCACGCCGCACTCTCCAAGTCACTTGGTGACGGGCCGGAGTGGGCGACTGCCACCCCGTCTGTCTGCGACGCCGTCTCAGGCCACACGCCATCCATGGGCCTACCAGAACGACCAGATGTGATCAAGGCCGTACTGGATCGCGTCACGGACGGTCACGTGATCCGCGCCACGGCCGCTGTCGTCCCAGCCGTCGACGGGCCAGAATTCGCCGAACTGTGGCACCCCGTTTTACGCTCGCGGCGTTCATTCAGCGTACAGCGAGTAGAGGATGATGCCGAATCCGACCGCCGTCAGCGCGCTCTCGATCGTCAAGACGAGTCCCGAGTTGAGCCCGAACGTCTGATGGGCCGTACCTGCGAGTAGTGCCCCGAGCGTTACGGTCGCAAACCCGACCGCAAGCAGGCGAAGTGGGTTCGCCCCCGTCCGTCGGTAGGCCCTGTACGCGAACCACGTGATGAGTCCCCCGAGCGCGAGTGTGATCGTCTTGAGCGCGACGACGACCGTCGGGAGGTAGGCACTCGTACTCACGTTTCTCGGCGCAGCTCCGACCACATGTTCGCGAGCTGTCTGTCGGGCCCCTTAAGCGCCCGGACGATCGAGACATCGAAGTCACGGCTTTGAGTCAGATGAAACGAGACCTCCTCGAACGCAACCCGATAGAGCGTCTGGTGATGACCGTCTTGCCGCACCTTCGTCCGCGTCTCCAGAAGGGATGCCTCCTCAAGGAGGTCGAGCTTCCGGTACGTAGTTGAGAGGGGAACGTCGGCTTCCTCGGCGAGTTCACTCACAGTCATGGGCTCATCTAGCGCTCGTACGAGTTGCCGACAAGTAGGATCATCTAAGCTAGTGAGGACTTCTTCGACATCGGGCGCATCGTCCGCCCCGAACGGATTCCGCACCATACTCCGACGACGAGAGCCACGGGAGTTAGTTCATTCGCTCGTCCCGAACCCCCGGCCCGCGTGCCGGAGCTACTCCGGCCGTTCGGGAGCCGGGAGTTGCTCACGACTCGGTGGTGTCGGCCGTCCATCCCCAGTTAGGTGCATGACGACCGGGATCCCGAGCGGCGACAGCAGGACCAGGAGCCCACTGGCTACACCCGCGAGCAGCCCCGGGTCGATCCCGCTGAAGAGGCCGTTTGGTTCGCCGTCGTCGACGACGACCACGCCCCGCATCCCGAGCACGGCGTGTGCCTCACAGCCGTATTTGACTACGCCTTCCTTCTCGAACGTCTGTGTGAACTCGGCGCCCTGTTCGGTCGTGAGTTCGCTCCGGAACGACCCGTCGAGCGCGGCCACGTTGTGCGCACCCCCCGTCCCCTTCCACCGCCAGACGACCGTCGTCCCGGGGTCAACGCGAACCGCCGCTGGGCCGAAGCCGAACGCACCGCCGTTGCCGTCGACGCCGACGTCGACGACTACTTCTGACGCACCGCGTTCGCCGACGACTTCCGTGTAGTTGTCCGTCCGGTCAAGCCAGCCGTCGAAGGTCCGACCCCGGGTCTCGGTCTCCTCCGTGGTGCCGAGCGATGCGGACACGTCGCCCACGAGTAGCGCGCCCTTCATGCCCATCGGCTTGTGGGGGGCGCACGCGTACCGGATGATCCCGGACTCGCTCGGGGTGTATGTATAGGTGGCACCGGCGTCGCTGTGATACTCGGATTCGAATGCGCCGCTCTCGGCGACGACATTGTGTGACCCGCCGTCGCCCGTCCACTCCCACGTCACCGTCGTCTCGGGGTCGATCCGAACGGCGGCGGGGCTGAAGCCGAACGACCCGCCGTTGCCCGACGTGCCGACATCGATCTTGGCTTCGGCCTGACCGCGTTTGTCGACGATTTCCGAGACGTTGTCCGTGTTCGAGAACCACGCCACGAGATCGGGTCCCGCCTCGCCGCTGGTCGCCTCTTGGGCGGCCGCACGCGGTGCGAGGACGCCTGCACCGACTGCCGCGCCCGCGGTCGCCTTCATGAACGTCCGCCGTGATGTGGATAGTGTTTCCATGTTTGTCCCTCCGAATCAGGCCTCGTAGCCCGCGTATCCCATGATCTTCGTGAAGATATCCGTCTGCATCGCCTCCGTGTAGACGATCCCGGTGAGCATTCCGCCGGGGTAGGACGTGCCGTTGCGGACGTGATCCACCTTGTGACAGTGCATCAGGTAGATCCCCGGATCGGCGTCGGCCTTCAGTTCGAGGGTATACCGCTCAGCGGGCGCGACGTTGATCACGTCCTCCTCATGACGGGCGGCCTCGGGGATCACGCCGCCGTCCTTCTCGACCACCGTGAAGCGGTGGTTGTGGATGTGCAGCGGGTGGCTCATGAACCCCGCGTTGACGAAGTGGACTCGCATCGTATCGCCTGATTCGACGATCATCGGTGACCCTTCCTCGGGGTGGAGCGTGTACGGCGCGGAGCGGCCGTTGACGGTGAACGCGTCGGGCCGACGGTTCGCGATGTCGTAGGTGGCGTCCTCGCCGCCGTACTGCCGCGAGAGGCGGGTGTCCCACTCCTTGACCGTCATGAAGTACTCCTTGTCGGCCTCCTCGTATCCCTCGGGGTCGACCCGGAGGATGCCGTACATCCCCATCTCCATATGCCACGGCGTGTTGTAGTGACAGTGGTAGAGATGGGTCCCCGGCTGATTGGCGGTGTACGTGTACGTATGCGACTCGCCCGGGTCGGCCTGAATCCCCGTCGTGGTGGGGACGCCGTCGTTCTCCCACGTCTTGCGGAGGCCGTGGACATGGAACGTGTGCGGCATCGACATCGCGGTGTTGTCGAGCGTGAGTTCGATCTCCTGGCCCTCAGTGACCCGGAGAACGGGTCCGGGAACGCTCGGCGTGCCGTCGTTGGCTTGGAACGCCCAGACGACGGGGAGGTTGATCGGCCCGCCCATCGTGTCGTGAGGGTGGATATCGTGTCGCGCCTTCACCGCACTGATCGTGACCTTCCCGTCGAGCGCGTCGAGGTCGACCATCTCAGGCTTACTCGTGAGGGGAAGCTGCTCCGTGGTCTGTGCGAGGACCGCGTTGGGCTGTGTGTTGGCCGGAGCCGTACACCCACTGAGCGAGAGGACGCCGGCGCCGCCGGTCGCCGCGAGGAACTGCCGTCGAGAGATTCCCGTGCCGGGTGCGCCGATCTGTTTACTCATAGTATAGTTACAACACGGGACGGATAGAGCATATAAACGAATCATCATTCTCCAACTCCGAGAACGGTATCCGGAACTCGTGAAACAGGAGAATTATCGGTGCTCGTTCCCGAGTGAGATATCGAAGAGTCGTCGCACGTACAACTGGCGAATATCCCTCTATTGCTACGATGTCGTCCTAGTTCTCCTGAATCTATGTCTTAATTCCCGCATAATCAGTGTGATACTGGGGATTTATGACACCGGCTATTCGACAGGCGAATAATGAAGGTCAAACGGTCGACACTGGCGAAGGCGCTGCTTGTCGTCTTCGTATTCAACCTCCTGTTCATGGGGGGAGGAGCCTACTTCGCGTACCAACAGTCGCCGGAGCGACCCGACCGGATCGTCGGTCCCGATGGAACAGTTCTCGCTACGAACGAGGAACTCGTCGAAGGCAAGGCCGTCTTCCAACAGAACGGGTTGATGAATCACGGGTCGATCCTCGGCAACGGCGCGTACTTCGGCCCCGACTACACGGCGGACGCACAGGATCGATTAGTCACGAACATGCGCGAGTACGTCGCCCGCGAGCGCTACGGGACGACGTACGCGGAGATCGATCAAGCGGAACAGGCGGCGGTGAACTCGATCGTAGAGCGGCAACTCCAGAACGGGGAGTTGGGGGAGACCATACAACTCACCGCCGCAGAAGCGTACGCGTATGAGCAAGTACGAGAGGCGTATGTCGAACGCTACTACGGGGGATCGCTCGAACACGGTGTTCCGGCACAGTTCGTCGGGTCACAGGAAGACGCGCGCCGGTTCGCCGACTTTGCATTGTGGACTGCGATATTCTCGACGGTCGACCGGCCGAACGCCGACATCTCGTGGACCAACGAGTTCCCGTACAATCCCGGCGCGGGGAACACGCCGCCCGTCTCCGCGATGACGTGGAGCGTCGTCGCGATGGTGCTCCTTATCGCCGGGGGTGGCGCCGGCATCTGGCTGTACAGCTCGATCGACCTTCCGGAGCCGACTACAGAGGGGGTTGACGTTCCAGAACCGAGCGAGGTTACGCTCTTTCCCAGTCAGTTCGCGGCCGTCCGATTCGTCCCGATTGCAGCGGTTCTCTTCTTGGTTCAGACTCTGCTCGGCGGGCTGATGGCACATTACTATATCGAGCGTGAGGGGTTCTACGGCATCGCAGAGGCATTGGGAATCGACGCGATGGCGACGCTGCCGTTCGCCATCACGAAGGCGTGGCACATCGACCTCGCGGTGCTGTGGATCGCGACGCTGTGGCTCGGTGTCGGTCTCTTCCTGCCACCGCTACTCACGGGCAGTGAACCGGCCAATCAGAAGTCGTACATCCACGTCTTACTCGGCGCACTGCTCGTTGTGGTTGTCGGTGGGCTCGTCGGGATCTGGCTAGGTTCGCAGGGCTACATCGACGGTGCGCTCTGGTGGATCCTCGGCAACGAGGGGCTGGAGTACCTCGAGGTCGGCCGACTCTGGCAGGTCGGCCTGCTCGTGGGGTTCGTCCTCTGGACTGGACTCATCGCTCGTGGGTTCAAGCCACTGCTCGACCGTGAGGAGCCGTATGGACTTGCGCATTTGATCGTCTACGCGGGTGGGTCGATCGGTCTGCTGTTCTCGGCGAGCATGCTGTACACGCCCAAGACGTCGATGGTGGTGACGGAGTTCTGGCGGTGGTGGGTCGTCCACATGTGGGTTGAGGGAGTATTCGAGTTCTTCGTGGTGGCTATCGTCAGCGTTTCGTTGGTCTCGATGAACCTGCTCACCCGGCGGAGCGCCGAGAAGGCTGTGATGTTCGAGGCGCTGTTCGTGATGGGGGCGGGCGTCATCGGCGTCTCCCACCACTACTGGTGGATCGGCCTCCCTGAATACTGGGTGCCCATCGGGAGCGTCTTCTCCACGCTGGAGTTCATCCCGCTGGTGTTCATTCTCTACGAGGCGCTCAACGAGTATCGGGCGATGACTGCCGCGGGCGAGGAGTTCCCCTACCGTCTTCCGTTCATGTTTATCGTCGCCTCGGGGTTGTGGAACTTCGTCGGGGCGGGCGTACTCGGGTTCTTCATCAACCTCCCAATCGTCAACTACTACGAACACGGCACGTTCCTGACGGTCGGGCACGCCCACGGCGCGATGTTCGGCGCGTTCGGCTTCCTCGCGCTCGGGTTGGCGACGTACGTCCTCCGATTCACGACGAAGCCTGGGGAGTGGGACCCGACGAACCTGAAGCGCGCGTTCTGGGTGTTGAACGCCGGACTGGCGTGGATGGTCGTGATCGGTGATATTCCTGTTGGGTTCCTCCAACTCGAAGTCGCCTTCACGCAGACCTACGACGCTGCACGCTCGCTCGCGTTCTACAATCAATCGCTCGTACAGAACCTCTTTTGGGCACGGCTTCCGGGAGACGTACTCCTCATCCTCGGTGCTGGGCTGTTCTCGTACGACGTCGTGAAGAAACGGTTCGTCCGCCGCGAAGAGACAGCTCCGACCACCGGCGGAACCATCATCTCACGCCGGATCTTCGGTGAAGACGAGGATGCAGGGACCGACCTCGGCGACGACTGAGGGGTGCCGTTCTGTCCCGGCGATGTGCCGTTCGGCGCAGCGCCCAAGTGAGTGAGCCAGCGACGTTTCGGTTGCTTCGGTCGTGTCCCCGACTCGGCGTGGGTGAGGCGGTGGTAAGTCGACTTAGACGGGGTCGAAACAGTCCGTTCGAACGCTCGCCGAACAGAGGACACAGCCCTGTTCGAGGAGTTCGTCGCGGACGTACTCGTCCACGACGATTCGCTCCCCACAGGACGGGCAAGAGAACCGATACCTCCGGACCATCTAAACTCAGTGCGCCCGGAAGATCCTAAATCGATACCCCTCCGTATTTTGGGTCATTAAGGCTTCTCGAACGCGAATACGTCGTCCCTCGGCTATTCTCCTTCGACGCGATGTCGCCTTCTGGCGCGATCTCGGTCAGCTATCTGTCGAATAAGCGCTCGAGTAGTTTCGCCTGTGCGGTCGAGAGATGCTCGACGAACGTCGTCGTGGAAATATTTAGTGCGGTTGCTACCTCTCCTGCGTTCGCCTCCTTCGGATGATCGAAGTATCCCATTTCGTGGGCCGTCTGCAGGGCCTCACGTTGTCGTTCGGTGAACTGGCCACGGTCGATGTCCACGAGGTCGGTCGAGAACCCATCACTGGGCTGATGGAGGCGGCGAAGGTGAACCCCGTCGGAGTTCTCTCGAAGGTCGGAGACGACCTGTCGGACCGTTCGGAGGTCTTCGGCGTAGAACGTCACCGAGAGACGTCCTCCGTCGACGTGAATCCTCCTGACTGGGCACTCGTGGCGTTCGACGAGTTCGCAGGCACACTCCTGTCCCTTCGGACGACGGAGACGATACACGCCGTTCGCCTCGTCGATCGACTTGACTGCCGACCGAGTATCGGGGCCCGTGTCTCCCGTTTCGAACTCTTCCGTCACGAACCCCTCGTCGCTCGTGAGTACGGTCCGTGACACCTCCGTTATCGTCGCCGCTGGCTCGGCCGCGGACGCCACTTGGCACACACCCGGGTCTCGGATCTTCACCTCCGCGAGGACACTTTCCTGTGCCATATTATACTCCTTCTCGTGATCCTATTAATTAATTCCTTCCATCAGGTACTGGGGTAGACTTAAAGCCCCCCTATATTGAGGGAGAGTGCATAATCTCCCTCACAGCTAGCTTCTGTCTGGCTCTTTCCCCGATCTGGGAGAGAGAACTGGAGCGCAAAACGGATGACAGCGAAGCCAGAGGGAGGGACGATACTACGGCGGGAGACGCTCGTCATCGGAGTCCTCGTCACGCTCGTCTTGCTCCCGATGTGGTACGTCGCACTCCACGGGGAACCGGCGAGCGAGGAGATAGCGATCGATCAGAGCGTCAGCGACATTCAACCGCTCAGCGGTCCGATAGACGCGCCGAACAAGCTCTCCCCGAGTCAGGTCGGCGTGATCGTCTGGGTGGCGTTGTTCGGTCTCTATGGCGTTCTCGTCGGTGCTCATCGGTTCATGAACAGTGCCGTTCGACCAGCCGACGCCGACAGAGCCGTCTCGGATGGGGGCTACTCCGGTCGCTCCGACACCGAGAGTCCCCCGAGTCCGTCCGACGAAATGGGTAGTTCCTCGTGGCTGAGTACGGAGCGACGATGGCTCGTCGAGTATCACGGTGCGACGGGGTCGAACGAGGGGCTGATCGTGATGGCCGCGCTGACGGTACTCGCGATCGCGTTCTCTGCGCTGTTCACCGGCGAGTACCTGACGCTGGCACGAACGCAGTACTTCGGCCTCTACGCGGCGGGGTTGTTCTTCTCGCTCGCGGGGCTCACCGTCGCGTACTACGCGTGGTTCATGCCACACATCGAGGTCATGGAGAAACGGGAGCACTAAGCCATGGAGGATACGAACCGACCCGACGAAACGCAACGGTCACGAACTGTCGAACCGTCGACCGACCCCTGCGAGTGCTACCCCTGTACTCGAGCGGACGGGGGGACGAAACCGACGACGCCCGAGGACGGCGACGGACGGCTGGGTCGGCGAAACGTGGCCAAGGTACTCGCTACAATGGGCGGACTGGCCGCGGTCGGGAGCCTCGCAGCCCCGCTCGCGGGGCTCACCCGGGTGTTTGAGCGCGAGTACACCGGACCGATCTACAGCGACGGCGTGCCGCTAGTGGACGCCGAGGGAGACCGGATCGACGAAGGTTACCTTTCGATGGGGGAGTTCACGACCGTCTTCCCCGAAACCCGACCTGGACTCGAAGACGCGCCGACGCTGTTGGTCCGTTTCCCCGAAGAGGAATACGCCGAGCCGACGAATCTGGAGTCGACCGTCTCCGGGTACGCCGCCTACTCGAAGGTCTGTACGCATGCGGGGTGCATGGTAGCGAGCCAGGAGGGACAGACGATGGTGTGCCCGTGTCACTTTGGGAAGTTCAACCCGATCCGGGGCGCCACAGTCGTCGGCGGACCGCCGCCGCGACCGCTCCCACAGGTTCCGATAACGCTGTCGAACGACGGCTACCTCGTTGCTGCCGGGGATTTCGAGGGGCCCGTCGGTGTACAGGAGTGAGATCGGATGAAAGACCGCATCTACGGCTGGTTCGACGGTCGGTTCGACCTCGACGACGCCAGCGGGTTCCTCGGCAAGGCGTTCCCGGCGGAGGACTCGTTCCTCCTCGGCGAGGTGGCCCTGTTCACGTTCTTCGTACTGGTCATCACGGGCGTGTTTCTGGGGTTCTTCTTCGAACCCAGCACCACCGAGATCACGTACGAGGGGAGTGTCGCTCAGTACCAAGGCGAGGAGTTACCCGCGGCGTTCGCGAGCGTTCTCAACATCACGTACGACATCCCCTACGGGATGTTCCTCCGGCGGATGCACCACTGGGCCGCGCACTTCTTCGTCGCCTCGATCGGCCTCCACCTGCTCCGGGTGTTCTTCACTGGCGCCTACCGCAACCCGCGCGAGCCCAACTGGGTGGTGGGCGGACTGCTCGCCGTCCTCGCCATCTTCGCGGCGTACACCGGCTACTCCCTCCCGTTCGACGAGTTCGCCAGTACCGCGACCGGTATCGGGTACAGCATCGCCACCTCCGTACCGGTGGTCGGGGACGTCCTCGCGAAGATCGTCTTCGGGGGTCAGTATCCGTCGAGCGCGACCGTCCCCCGGTTCTACTTCCTCCACGTGTTCCTCATCCCGGTCGCCATCATGGCGCTGATCGGCGTCCACATGACGATCCTGATCAGGCAGAAACACACGGAAGGACCGCGGAGCGGCGCCGTGTCGGGCGGCCCACCCGTCGACCGCGACGACGACACGTACGTCGTCGGACTGCCGGCGTTCCCGAACCAAGCGGCGGTGAGCGTCGTCGTGTTCTTCCTCACACTGGCGTTCATCTCGCTGCTCGCGGGTTTCCTGCCAGTCCACAACGTCGCGGAGTACGGTCCGAACGACCCAGCGTCGACGCCCGCGCTGATCATGCCCGACTGGTTCCTCATGTGGGTGTTCGGGTTCCTGAAACTGATGCCGTCGTGGACGAGTTTCACCGTTCCCTTCACCGACATCCACGTCTCGACGGAGTTCCTCAGCGGCGTCGCCCTGCCCGGGCTCGTGTTCGGCCTCCTGTTCCTGTGGCCGTTCATCGACTACCGGGAAGAGCCGACTCACTTCACGGTCGATCCGCTGCGCCGCCCCTGGCAGACGGCCGTCGGTGTCGCGGCGGTGACGTTCGTCATGATCGCCTCCATCGCGGGGATGAACAACATCCTCGCGGACATCATCGCGGTATCGACCGACACCATCAACACGATACTTCTGGTGGGAACGCTGGTCTATCCGGTCGCCGCCGGCGCGATAACGTACTACGTCCTCCGAGAGAGCGACACCGAGACCGCGGACCCGGGAACGTCCGCTACCGACGGCGGTACTGGGACGACGGAGACGGCTGGGTCGGAGGAAGAGGTGGATAGCGTGTCGAACGATCTGTCGCCGCGAGGGGGACGCCCCGATGAGTGAACGCAGCACGGCGGGTACCAGTCGGACCTACCGAGTCCTCGATGTGACGACGAAGCTCGGCGGCCTCGCACTCGTTGCTGCGGGACTGGAGGCCGGCGGTGCGACGACGACGGGGCTGGTGCTCGGCGTCTGTGGAACGGCGCTCGGACTAGCGACCGTGTTCATCAACGGACCAAACGATACCTAATGAGTGATCATCAATCGAACGGAGAGACGAACGACTCGGGCGAATCGAACAGCCGCCTCGGTCGGCGTGGCTTCCTCAAGGGAGTCGGCCTGTCGGCCGCGCTCGGCCTCTCAGGCACCGGCGTCGCCGATTCGCTGACGCAGATGACCGGCATCGAACGAGTCAGCGGGAGCGACTACATCGGTGACTACCCCTACCGCGACTGGGAGGACTTCTACCGGGAGAAGTGGGACTGGGACTCGGTCGCCCGGAGCACTCACGGCGTCAACTGTACGGGGAGTTGCTCGTGGAACGTCTACGTCAAGAATGGCCAAGTCTGGCGGGAGGAGCAGGCCGCGGACTACCCCGAGATCAACGACGACCTCCCGTCGTCGAACCCACGCGGGTGTCAGAAGGGGGCGTGTTACACCGACTACATCAACGCCGAACAGCGGATCAAACACCCGCTCAAACGAGTCGGACAACGCGGCGAGGGGAAGTGGAAACGGATCTCGTGGGACGAGGCCCTCACCGAGATCGCCGAGAAGGTCATCGAAGAGGTCCAGGAGGGGAACTACGACGCCATCTCCGGGTTCACTCCGATCCCGGCCATGAGTCCGGTGTCGTTCGCCTCTGGGTCACGACTCATCAGCCTTCTCGGCGGGGTGAGTCACAGTTTCTACGACTGGTACTCCGACCTCCCGCCCGGCGAACCCATCACGTGGGGGACCCAGACCGACAACGCCGAGAGCGCCGACTGGTACGACGCCGACTACATCATCGCGTGGGGGTCGAACGTCAACGTCACCCGGATCCCGGACGCCAAGTTCTTCCTCGAAGCTGCCTACAAAGGGACGAAGCGGGTCGGGATCTTCACCGACTACTCCCAGACGGCGATCCACTGTGACGATTGGCTCTCGCCGCAGGCGGGCACCGACGCCGCGCTCGCGCTCGGGATGGCCCGGACCATCGTGGACGAGGAGCTCTACGACGAGGCACACCTCAAAGAGCAGTCCGACATGCCGCTGCTCGTCCGGGAGGACGACGGGAAGTTCCTCCGCGTCGCCGACGTCGCCGGTCTCTCGACGGACGGTGACGCTGAGAAGGTGTTCGTGATGGTTGACCAGCAGGGCACCCTCCGGACCGCACCGGGGTCGCTGGGTAGCAGGGATGGCAAACACGACGAGAACGCGAGCATCGCCCTCGATTTCGACCCGCGACTCGACGTGGACCGAACGGTCCCACTTCGCGGTGACGACACCGTTGAGGTTCGGAGCGTCTGGGCGCACGTCACCGACGAACTGTCGAACTACACGCCGGAGCGGGTCAACGAACTCACGCAGGTCGGCGAGGAGACACACCAGGAGATCGCCCGCGAGTTCGCCAACGCGGACAGGGGGAAGATCATCCACGGGAAGGGAGTCAACGACTGGTACCACAACGACCTCGGGAACAGGGCGATCCAACTGCTCGTGACCCTCACCGGCCACATCGGCCGGCAGGGGACGGGGTTCGACCACTACGTCGGACAGGAGAAGATCTGGACATACCACGGGTGGCGGGAACTCTCGTTCCCGACCAAAAACGTTCGATCGGTGCCGACGACGCTGTGGACCTACTACCATGGCGATATCCTCGGCAACATCGAACCCGAGACCCGTAGGCGGATTCAGGAGTCGATCGACAGGGACTGGATGCCGGTGTACCCCGAAGAACGGGAGGACGGGTACCGTCCCGACCCGAGCGTCTTCTTCTGCTGGCGCGGCAACTACTTCAACCAGTCGAAGGGCGGCATCGCCATCGAGAACGTCCTCTGGCCGAAGCTCGACCTGATCGTCGACATCAACTTCCGGATGGACTCAACGGCGCTGTACAGCGACATCGTGCTTCCGGCGGCGAGCCACTACGAGAAGCACGACCTGAACATGACGGACATGCACTCGTACGTCCACCCGTTCACACCCGCCATCGAGCCGCTCGGGGAGTCGAAGACCGACTGGGAGATATTCCGGCTGCTCGCGGAGAAGGTGCAGGAGATAGCCACGGAACGCGATCTGGATCCGATTTCGGATCGTAAGTTCGACCGCAATATCGACCTCGCGTCGATCCACGACGACTACGTCCGGAACTGGCTCGACGACGAACCGGACGCCTTGGTAGAGGACAAGGCGGCCGCGGAGTTCATCCTCGACCACTCCGAGGAGTCCAACCCCGAGGAGGGCGACGGCCGCATTACGTTCGACGACACGGTCGAACAGCCGCGCCGGTTCGAGGCCGCCGGCGACCACTGGACGTCCCCGCTTGAAGACGGCGAACCGTACACCCCGTGGAAGCGATACGTCCAACAGAAGAACCCGTGGCCGACGTTCACGGGGCGACAGCAGTACTACATCGACCACGACTGGTTCCTCGACCTCGGCGAGGAGGTACCGACCTACAAGGACCCGGAAGTCCTTCAGACCGAACAGGAGTACCCGCTCCGGTACAACACCCCGCACGGTCGGTGGTCGATCCACTCGACGTGGCGGGACAACACCCACATGCTCCGCCTCCAGCGGGGCAGGCCCGTCGTCTACCTGCATCCCGACGACGCCGAGGAGCGGGGCATCGAAGACGGGGATACGGTTCGAGTGTACAACGACCTCGACGACATCGAGGTCGGGGTGAAGATATACCCCAGCGCCCAGCCCGGCGTGGCGAAACTCTACTTCGCGTGGGAACGGTTCCAGTTCCCGAGTCGGAGCAACTTCAACACGCTCGTCGGGATGTACATGAAGCCGACGCAGTTGGTACAGTATCCGGCTGACAGCGGCGAACACCTTGAGTTCATCCCGAACTACTGGGGGCCGACAGGCGTCAACAGCGACGTCCGCGTCGACGTCGAACTGGTCGAGGACGCGTCCGGCGACGAAGGGACCGACACCACGACCCCAGCGGGGACGGAGACCGTCGTCCCCGAGACGCCCGCGTCGGACCAGACCGTCGCCAGTACCGAGACGACGAACACCACGAGCGAGGACGCGACCGACTTCGACGGCGTTCGGAGCGACGCGACCAACGGGGACGATTCCTAATGAGTTCACAGAACCAACAGAACGAGACGGCCACGACGGAGACCGGGCAACAGATCGACGTCGCGGAGGGTATCGACCACCAAGTGGCGATGGTGATGGACCTCAACAAGTGCGTGGGATGTCAGACGTGTACCATCGCCTGCAAGAAACTCTGGACGGACTCGGGCGGCCGCGAGTACATGTACTGGAACAACGTCGAGACCCAACCGGGGGCGGGCTATCCTCGCGGCTGGGAGGACGACGGCGGTGGCTACGCGTCGGCCGAACAGGCTGAGGACGATAGTCACCTCGAATACCAGGAGGGGGACGGTACGCTCCCGTCGCAGGAGGACTACGGCCGAGCGTGGGAGTTCAATCACACCGAAGTGATGTACGACGGAAGTGACGCACCTCTCCGCCCCGAAGGGGAGGACCCCGAGTGGGGACCGAACTGGGACGAGGATCGGGGCGGCGGCGAGTACCCCAACTCGTACTACTTCTACCTCCCGCGGATCTGTAACCACTGCACGCATCCGTCGTGTGCCGAGGCGTGTCCGCGGAAGGCGATCTACAAGCGCGAGGAAGACGGTATCGTCCTCGTCGACCAGGAGCGGTGTCGGGGGTACCGCTACTGCGTCGAGGGGTGTCCGTACAACAAAGTCTACTACAACGTGATGCGTAAGCGCTCGGAGAAGTGCATCTTTTGTTATCCTCGCATCGAGGGCGAGAACAGCGACGAGGGTAATTTCAACCTCAACGACGGCGACGCCGTCCCGCCCGCCTGCGCGACCGAGTGTCCGCCGCAACTCCGGATGGTCGGCTTCCTCGACGACGAGCAGGGACCGATACACAAACTGGTCAACGAGTACGGGGTGGCGCTCCGACTCCACCCCGACTACCACACCCAGCCGAACGTCTACTACATTCCGCCGTTCGCTCCGCCTCAACACTCCGAGGACGGCGAGAGTATCGACGTCGAGCGGATCCCTCGCCCCCTGCTCGAAGAACTGTTCGGTGAGCAGGTTCACGAGGCGCTCGATACCATCGAGCGCCACCGCGATCGAGTCCGTCGGGGCGACGACAGCGAACTCATGGACATCCTCACGACCAACAATCCGGCCCAGCAGTACCGACTGGAGGCGTTCGACTAATGCGGCCACGACGACTCGAACCGGAGCTCCCAGATCGCGGGTTCACGACCGCTCGAACGGGGAGTCGTGAGCGACGCGAGGGAGATATTCCGGTCCCACCGCGCTCTGTTTCCGGGGTGTTCGAGGGGTGACCGACGAGTTCTCCGCGACGGCGCGGAAACTCCTCGTCGCCGGTGCGATCGTCCTCGCTGCGGCGGCCGGCCCAGCGCTCGTCGCCGGTCGCCCCGCGGACCAGATCCCGGTAATGGCGGCCACGCAGTCGCAGGCAGAGACGATCTCGAACCCGACGGCTCCGGCGTGGAACGACGCCTCGACTGCTACCCTCCCGTTGTCGAGTGCGCCGAGTCAGGCTCCGAACGCCAACGAAACCTCGATCGATCGAGTGAACGTCAAGGCAGCGTACACTCAACAGCGTCTCTACGTTCGACTGTCGTGGGACGACGGTACCGAAGACGGGAACGTCACTCCCTCACAGTACGACGCGCCGCGGCTGAACTCCTACGGTGACGCCGTCGCCATTCAGTTCCCCGCTAACGTCAGCCAACAGCCCGGGATCGCTATGGGGAGCCCCGAGTCGAACGTGAACGTCTGGTGGTGGAACGGCGACATGGGTCGGCAGGAACTGTTGGCCGCGGGGCCGGGATCTGCGACGGAGTTCGAGCGAACGTCCATCTCGACCAACGCGACGTACCGGGACGGCCGGTGGCACGTCGTGTTCTCCCGCCAGCTAACCGTCGACGACCCGAATCGAGTCTCCCTCGCAGTCGAGCAGGACGTCCCCGTCTCCTTCGCGGTCTGGAACGGGTCGAACGCCGAGCGCGCGGGGAGGAAGTCCGTCAGTGAGTGGTACTCGATCCCGTTCGGTCCGGAGCCGCCGGGGCCGCCGTATCAGACCGTCCTCTGGGCGATCGCCGGACTGGCGATCGCCGTCGTGGTCGTCGTCACCGGCACGGCGATCCAGCGAGGTGACTCGTGATGTCGTCCGATAACCCCGACACTGGCGCCGCCGAGGGGACCGCTCACGACCGTGACGGCCCGCCGCTCGACGTGGGCGACGTCGACCCGGATCCGGCGGCTCGCGGGACCGTCTACGCCGTCCTCGCGAGCGCCTTCGACCACCCCGACGAGGAACTCTACGACGTGTTGGACGACGGGTCGCTCCGGAGTCAGCTCTCGACGCTGTTCGACCGGACGCCGCTCGACGTGGCGACGACAGGGGTCGATACCGACGACGACTACGACACCCTCTGTGCGCGGTACAACGACCTCTTTGTGATCGGGTACTCGGAGTACGAGGACCGGACCGACGGCACCCTCTCGACCGACGAACCGCCCGTCCCGCTGTACGAGTCGGCCTACCGGCCCGACGCGTCGTGGACCGACGTGAACCTTGACCTCGCCCGGGCGTACGACTACTACGGAATGCGACCTGCCTCGTCCGACCGAGAACACCATGATTACCTCGGGCTCCAACTCGAGTTCGCGGGCTACCTCGCTCGGCGGGAAGCTATCGACGACGGTCCCGACGCCAGGCGAGCCAGACTCGACCTCCTCGACCGTCACCTCCGGATCCTCGTCGAAGGTGTCGTCGAACGCATCGAGACCGAACCGAACACCGGCGCCTACAGCGGGTTCGCTGAGTTCCTCGACGAGTTCACCGCCGCGGACCGACGCGACCTCGCCGACCGACTGGAGGGGAACTAGCGTGAGTTATCCTACCGATGCGGTCCGCGAACGCGCTGCGACGGTGCGAGAGCGCGTGCGCTCGGTCGTCGGTACGGCGAGTGAGAACGTGTCCGGGAGCTCGACGGCGTCCGTCCGCCTCGCGGCCGGCCTCGTGGCCGTCCTTGGCCTCGGGGTGTTGACAGCCACCCGGATCCTCCTGAACGCTCCGATACCCTTGCCCGGCGTCGTATCCGGCGTCTGGTTCGACACGGCGACGACTGCGGCGACCGTCGCTCCGGCGATCGGGGGACTCCTCCTCGGGCTGACTGCACGCGACAACTGGACACGGATCGGGCTCTCGCTGGCCGGCGCGTTCGGGCTCGTCTCCGCAGTGACTGATACTGTCGCCGTGACGGCCGTCGGCGCGCTCCTCCTCGGCGGCTGGCTGACGCTGGTCGGGACGGCGACGACGGAGCGGTCGTCGTCCCGCCCGCGTGCCCGAATCGGTATCGTCTTGACTCTACTCCTCGCGGGGCTGACCCTCTCGCTGCTCGGAGCCGTCGGCGTCCGCTCGGCGACCGTTCGACCCGTCGGAACGACAGTCACGCTCGTCGGGATGGCGACGACGCCGTTCGCGTTCCGGCCGCGGACGAACTCGTTCGTCGTCGGTGGTATCGCCGCGGCCGTGACCGCTCATCTCGCCGGGGCGGCCCCGTTCGTCTCCGGGGCGGTGATTCTGGTCGCCGGAAGCGTCGTTGGCGCGTCGACCCTCCTCTTGGCGGCGGCAGTCGGTGGACTAGCGACGACGGTCTCGACGGGGGTGGTGAATCGGCAGGTCGCCCCGACGGCGATGGGGCTACTACTCCTCTCGGTCGGTGTCCCATCCTCTATCCCCCGAGCACTGGGGACAGTCCTCGCGGTGGCATTCGTCGCGGCTACCCTCAACGATACGGTTGGTGATACGACATGAGTCATGAACACGAACACGGACACGATCACGGAGGAAGCGAGAACGACCGCGCACACGACCACGACTGCGGATGCGGGAGCGAGTGTGGTTGTGAGAGCGACCCGTACTCGGACGATCCCGAGTACGAGGAGGTCGAAGAGGAACCAGACCCGCAACTCGACCCGACGAAGAGCCCGGGATTCGGCCACTCCCTCGACAGCCTCGCCGACATCGAGGTGAGTCGGGACGTGACGATCGGCGAGATGGACCCCGACGAGTTGACCGCGAGCGATACTGACCCGGTCGCAGATGCCTCGGCTCGGGAACTCCTCGCCGACCTCGAGGACGGCTCTAAGACGGAACGGCGGCGTGCCACGTTGGCGCTCTCGGAGACGGACGGGTCGGAACCGGTCGTCGCCGCGCTGTCGACGGTCGCGCTCGGCGACGACGACCCCGACGTCCGCCAGTTCGCCGTCGAATCGCTCGCCAAACTCCGGGCCGACGACGCCGGGGACGTGGCGCTCGCCGTCTCACAGGACGACGACGACCCCTGGGTCCGGGCCGAAGCGCTGGTCGCTCTCGACCGTATCGACCGGGAACGCTACGCCGATAGATTGGACACCGCATTGGACGACGACCACCACGCCAGTCGTCGGAACGCCCTGATCTCGCTATTCAAGCTTCGAGGGGAGGACGTACTGGATGACGCCATCGATCTGGCGACCGACCCAAGCGAGCGAGTTCGAGAGTGGGCCGCCCACATCCTCGCGGGGATCGACGACGACCGCGCCCGCCGCACGCTGGAGGGACTCGCGACCTCCGATGACAGCGACATCGTCGCGTTGACCGCAAGACACGCACGGTCGGTCGATTCCGCCCGTTTCCGACGACGCTTCACCGGCGCGATGGCGGAGGGGGACACCCTCCTTCCGGGCGAGGACCTGCTGAATCGACAGCCCAACCTCTGACCGATGACTCAGTACGACCAACAACTTCAGGAAGACGTGGAATCGACCCTGCGGTCGGTCGAGGACTCCCGGACCGGCATGGACGTGTTCGAGGCCGGTCTGGTCGAGAACATCGACATCGACGACGCCACGGTTACCGTCGAGGCCGACCTCAACCAGTTCGACCCGCGGACGAGCAACGAGGTCATGGAGACGATGCTGACCGCGATCCGCGACGTGTCGGGTGTCGAGAGCGCCCACGTCGAACCCGCTAGTGTGGACACCGACGACCGAGTATCGATCGCCGAAATCGACACCGTGATCGCCGTCGCGTCGACGAAAGGTGGCGTCGGCAAGTCTACGGTCGCGACCCAATTGGCCTGCGCGCTCGCTGCCGACCGCGACGTGGGGTTGTTCGACGCCGACATCTTCGGTCCCAACGTGCCCTCGCTTCTCGACGTCGAAGGACCGATCATGGCCGACGACGACGACAATCCCATCCCGGTCACCATCGACGGGATGGAGGTGATGAGCGTCGGATTGATGACCGAGGGCGGCCCGCTGGCGTGGCGTGGTGCGATGGCTCACGACGCGCTCTCCGACCTGTTCGCTGACACGGCGTGGGACGCTCCCGACACGCTCGTCATCGACCTCCCGCCGGGAACGAGCGACGTCCTGTTGACGACGCTTCAGGAGGTCCCCGTCGACGGCGTGGTCTTCGTCACAACGCCGTTCCACACCAGCGTTGAGGACACGCGCCGGAGCCGTCGGCTGTTCGAGGAGAACGGTGTGCCGGTCCTCGGTTGTGTGGTCAACATGGATCATTTCGTCTGTGAGGACTGTGGCAGGGACCACGAGATGTTCTCCGAGCAGATGCCGACAGAACGACTCGACATGCCCGTGTTAGACTGCCTGCCGTTCTCCCCCGATCTACAGACCCAACCGGAGCCCGGAGTCGTCCTTGACCCGTTCGAGACGCTGGTGGAAACCGTCGTAGACCGACTTCAAGACACAGATCGACTGGAGTTACCCGACGATCCGGTCGATATACGCGACCTCGAATCACAACAGCGGGTGAAACGCGTACGCGATGCGTTTGAGAGTCTCGACCCGGGTGAACCCTTCTACCTCCTGAGCGACCGTGATCCGACTCCCGTAGGTCAATTCTTGACCGACCTCATCGGAATAGATGGCGAGCCGACGGAGGTGTTTCCCGTATTCACCGTCGAGCGGCGAGGACTAGAGAAGTGGGCACTCAAGGCTGTTCGGCCGTGAATCCGAGCGTTACAAGATCCAGTCCTCCCCCTGTATCGGGTATCGTCCTCGCGGGCGGTCAGAGTCGACGCTTCGGCGACGAGAACAAGGCAATCGCAACCTTGGCCGGCTCTACCTTCCTCGAACGTGTCCTTGGGACCGTTCGCGACGCGACGGACAACCGGCCGATAGTTGCGCTCAACGACGAAAGCCAGCGTGCTATGCTCCTGTCTAACTCGAAGGCGAACATAGCCCCTCGCTTTGCGTTCGACGCGCCTTCGTTGGAGGGACCATTATCCGGTCTATACGGCGCGCTCTCGTTCATCGACACCGACTGGTTCTTCCTGACCGGATGCGACATGCCGCGGCTCTCTCCAAAGGCAGTCGCTTGGCTCGCAGGTCATCTCCGAACGGCCGATCCGCCATCGGAGGCAGTCGTCCCGGTCCACCCCGACGGAGAGCGCGAACCGTTACACGCGTTTTATCGGCGGGAGGCGGTGGCGGACGTTCGTGGTCAACTCCGGCCAGACGCGAGTCTCAGAACGCTGCTCGATTCGCTATCGGAAGCTACGACAGTTCCAATTTCGAGTGCACCCTCCAAGGTACCTCTCACGAGGTCGGTTGAGAACGTCAACACGAAGCAGGAGTATCGCGACCTCCGACGTACGAGCGAGCGATAGTCACCCCGTGAGGCAGAACGTGCGTCTCGTTATAGCCCGTATTGAGGGGTGATAGATTGGGCTAAGTTTCTCGGCAACTGTACGCTACTCCTCATCGCTCGACATACGTGTCGCCTGTCCGTCCTCCTCCGATCGCGTAGATCACGAAGGGGGTCGACTGTTCCCCTGGCATTCCCGGTGATCCTGATGGCATCCCCGGAAGCGCGATGCCGTCGATAGCCGGTCGATCGTTGAGAAGGGTTGCGACCACGTCAATGGGAACGTGTCCTTCGACGACGTATCCGTTGACGACGACTGTATGGCAACTCCGAAGATCCGCTGGAACACCGTATTTCTCCTTGATAGAATCGATATCAGGTGATACAGTGTTCGTGAAGTCACCATCCGTCTGTTGGCGGAAGTAAGAGGCGTACCGTTCACAGCAGCTACAGTCCGGTGCACTGTACTGGTGGGCAGTCCCGATGGCGACCATCTCCCCGGAATTCTGCCGGTCGTTTGTGGTTACATTCAGGCAACCGGCGAGACTCATCCCGCCCACCGCCCCCCCGAGGTGAAGTACATCTCGTCGTGTCTTCCCTGTCGGCATCACTACTCATTGTCTTGCTCGATATATGCTGATACCGATCATTCTTCTCATGCGAGAATCGTTCAGGCTTCCTTGAGTTAATTTCAATTATATTTCTGGTGCCAGCGGTACTCATTCATTTGTTTCGGTACATCTGTCGTCGATCACCCCCGGCCCGCACGAACCTCTCGTCCGCTATGGGTTAAAACGCCACGAGCACGAAATCGGGGGAAGAGGCCGACGATTAGCGATCGGATTCGATAGTAGCTGGAGCCTCGTCCTCAGTTCCGTGTAATGCGAGGAAGGCGGCGAATCCGATCGGGGAGAGTGCGGCACCGATGAGGCCCCCGCCGACGATCGCCGCCGACATCGGGACGTCAAGGACACCCGCCATTGGGTCGCCGACGACGACCGCACCCCGCATCACCTCGGCCGCGTGCGACGGACAGGTATACTTGCTGACGCCCGTCCCGTCGAACTGAAGCGCGTAGGTCGCGCCGGCCGTCTCGATCAGATCGGCCTTGAAGCTCCCATCGGCTGCTGCGAGGCTGTGTGCGTCCCCCTTTCCCGTCCACTCCCAGACGACCGTCGTCCCGGAATCGACACGAACCGCCGCCGGTTCGAACGCGAAGTTCCCGCCGTTCCCCGACGCCCCGACTGCGATCCGGACGAGTTTCTGTCCGGTTCTATCAACTGTTCCTTGGAAGTTCTCGACCCCGTCGAACCAGTCGCCGTAGTCCACCTCCGACAGCGTGCTGCCAGCGGTGCCGACGAGGACGGCACCCTTCATCCCCATCGCCTCATGGGGAACGCACGAGTACAGGCTCTCCCCGTCGCCGTCGAACGTGTGCTCGAACGTTTCGCCCGCGTCCGAGAGCAAGTCGCTCTCGTAGCCACCGTCCGTAGCGGCCACGTTGTGTACGCCCCCTCCCCCCGTCCACTTCCAGACGACCGTCGTCCCGGGGTCGACACGAACCGCCGCCGGTTCGAACGCGAAATCGCCGCCGTTACCCCGAGCGCCAACGTCGACCGTGACGGTCTCGTTCCCGCGTTCGTCGACGATCTCGTCGTAGTTCCCAACGTCTTCGAGCCACGTCTCAAACCCCGTTGAGTCGGACGCTGCGGTCGCCCGACGCGGAACTGCACCGAGAGCGGCCGTTCCGAGCATCGTTCCCGCGCCCGCCCGGAGAGCGGTTCGTCGGCTACAGGTCATGGCCGAATTTGTTGTACTCGTCGCCATGGTCGGAGATACTGGCCGGATCAGATTAAGTGCGAAACATGATTCTCATATCACGAGTATCATCTTCTCTTTATATCGATACCGAGGTCGAAGCTTGAACTACTGAGGGAAACAGATGACGTACACTACCACTCGACGCCGTGTATTGCAAGGAATGGCGGTCGGAAGCGCCGGGGCATTCGCCGGGTGCACCGTCGGATCCCCCACTAATGACGTACAGGTGACGGGACCGCTCGACGTCGGACTCGACGAGTCGACGCTCGCCGAAGCGAACCCCGTCGACGTCGATCGCGTTGCCGCCGACCCCCGAGACATTCCAGAGCCGATTACTCGGTCAGAGCCGGCCACCGTCCCGGTCGAACTCGAGACGCGAGAGGTCGTCGCCGAGCTCGAACCCGGCGTCACCTTCGCCTACATGACGTTCGACGGTCAGATTCCGGGACCGTTCGTCCGCACTCGCGTCGGCGATACGGTCGAACTCACGATCCGGAACCCCGAGACCAGTACGATGGCGCACAACGTCGACTTCCACGCGTGCCGCGGGCCGGGTGGCGGCGCGGAGGCGACGACCGTCAACCCCGGCGAGGAGAAGAACCTCCGGTTCAAGGTGACCTACCCCGGCGCATTCGTCTACCACTGTGCAGTCGCCAATGTCGACTACCACATCTCTAGTGGGATGTTCGGTATCATCCTCGTCGAACCCGAGGAGGGACTTCCGCCGGTCGACCACGAGTTCTACCTCGGCCAGATGGAGGTGTACACGAACGGTACCGCCGGCGACGAGGGCCACCACGAGTTCGACTTCGCGCGATTGGCCGCCGAGGATCCCACGTACGTCCTGATCAACGGCGAGAAGTACGCCATCGGCCCGCAGGGCTACGACGAGATGCGCGTGAAGACCGACGAGACGGTCCGCATCTACTACGCGGTCGGCGGACCGAATCTACTCAGTAGTTTCCACGCGATCGGGGGTGTCTGGGACGAGGTGTACCCGCAGGGGTCGTTCGCGTCCGCTCCACAGCGGTACGTCCAGACCACGCCCGTCCTCCCGGGGAGCGCGGCCGTGGTCACCGCGCAGTTCCCCGTCCCGGGCGACTACAAGCTGGTCGACCACGCGCTCTCGCGGGTCGCCCGGAAGGGTGCGCTCGCCGTCCTCCACGCCGAGGGGCCGGAGAACGACGACCTGTTCGCTCCGGAGGAGTGAGATGAGCGAACACGCCCTCACCGTCACTGACCGCGTCCACCACAACTCTTGGTCCGCGAACCTAGAACAGCCAGCTCACGGCGAGCGACTCTCTGCGATCGTCGTCGGCGCCCTCGAGGCAGTCGAACACACCGCTCCGGGGTATCACGTGAACCTCGTCACTCACGGTGCTCACGGTCGGCCGGATTCGTATCTTGGGCCGGTGCTTGACGAGGAGTTCGGCGAGACCGTCGACTGGTCGTATATCGAGCAGTGTGGGTGGGGCGGTCACGTCCTCCGCGTCACGGTCCACGAGTGGTGAACCACTTGTAGACGGGGACAGTTACCGTTTTACAGTTCTCGGAGTTCAGTTTCTGAATCACCGTTTCTCTTCGTATCAAAGATCTAATTCCTTGTTCAGTCCACGTTCGTTCTTGGGCATCGCTTTCATGATCTCGACGCTCCGGAGACCACATCAGAACCCGAGTGAGAAGGCGATCCGGGGTAGTATCGTCGACGAGTGCGAGGAGCTCCTCGACCCCGTCGGCGAGCCACACCTTCATCCCGTCGTGCTCATCGTGGGAGAGCCGATACACTAAGACACACTACCATTTTCAGTACTTCCTGGCGTCTGGTTTGCTCGCTTTCCGGTCAGAACGGGCCGCGTTTTCACTCGGCAGGTGGTGTGTGGGCGGGTGGATCGGGTGGAATCTGTCCCGCTTTCCCCCGAGTCGGACACCCCGAATAGCAGGTGGTCGGGTTATTCATTCGGGTCATCCTCACAATTCAACATCCCCCGCATCATATCGGCGTGCACCCGAACGACGCTCTCGGGGGTGGGGTGGCGGTCAAAGCTATAGAGGTTCATGAGCTGCCCCCCTTGACGATCCAGTAGGCGTCATCGTTCTCGTCGGCGCCGACGTAAACCTTGACTATCCCGCCCGGGACGTCGAGTATTTCGACGTCCTCCACTATCTGAGGCTCGCCTTCGGTCTCCATCTCCAGATCTTCCCACACCCGTTCGACGCCCTTCTCCGGCTCGGCATCACTCACGTCTTGCTCACTTCGCTCTCATCGATGACAGCCCGGACCACATCGCCGAGGTACCCAATCCCGGCCGTCGCCTCTGGCGCTGACGTGTGACCATGCACACGAACCGTTGGCGGACTCCCCGAGTACACCGCCGGTACGCACCGTCGCAAACGGGACGCCGTCGGCGTCGTCTTCCGCCCGCTCAAGGTCACAGTACCAGAATGTCACATTTAGTCGATCGACGGCGGCGGGACGTTCCAGACGGTTCCGTCTCCCGGCGTCCCGGCGGAGGTCGTCCTCGCGTGGACCGTCGCCGACGGCGGGGTGCTGGCGGGGACGAACCGCGGACGGATCGTCGGACGGGCGGACGACGGGATGTGGACCGACCGGGGAACGGTCCCGGCGGGGGTCCGGTCGCTGGCGGCCCTCTGACCGGCCGTCGATTCGGGGCGGACCGCCGGACTCGTGACAGGATCCCGATGGCCAGGCGGCGGGCACCACACGTTTATCCCTGACAGTCCGATCGGGACGTGGAGGGATTCCCGATGGACGAGACGGATACGGCGACGGTCGAACTCACCAAGAGCGAAGCCAGAGAAACGATCAATGCGTTGTCGGCGTACCGGCACAGCGCGTCGGGGTGCGACGACGACCTCGCGCTCAACATCCGCGAACTGCTCCAGCGGGAGTTCGGGTTCGAGGACCGTCACTTCGAGAACGACCAGGGTCTCGTCGAATCATTCGCGGAGGTCTTCGACACCAGTGACAGCCACGAGGTCCAGTTCTCCCGGATGGAGGCCAAGGAGGTGATCTCGGCGCTCTCCGAGTCCCAGGCGGACGCCGACCCGGCCGAGGCCGGGACCATCGAGAGCATCCGCGAGGAGTTCGAGCGGACGTTCGACCTGAACGGTCGAACCACGACGTGAGGGTGTGGGGCCAGTCCCGTTCCCACCGGGGCCGTTCGTCCCGTTCCCTGCCCGGCGGACGGCCGTCGAGAGCAGTATGGTGATCATCGGGGCGACCGAACAGGGGCTTCTGTCACGGTTAGTGGATCGCTCATCATGGATGTCGCTGCCGACGTCGATTACTCTGCACTACTCGCCGGACAGACGCGTAAGCGAGGACTCGTCAAACGGCTCTTCGGGTAAACGAGCGCGAGCAGACACGTCGGAACACAAGCCGATCACTGGCTACTGACCGATTCGTCGCGACCGTCCCTAGAGCGGAGGCTCGGATTGTCAGCAGATGATACAAAGAGTCGGGAGAAATATCTGAACATAGGCCGAGCTTTAACTCACCTTCATCTTTA
Source organism: Halorarum sp. SLYT50 (assembly GCF_059821265.1). Classification (NCBI taxonomy): domain Archaea; kingdom Methanobacteriati; phylum Methanobacteriota; class Halobacteria; order Halobacteriales; family Haloferacaceae; genus Halorarum; species Halorarum sp. SLYT50. Next base: position 118,977 of record NZ_JCAMRW010000003.1, read on the forward strand.
ATCATAGTCTTATTCTGGATTCACAACCGACTTCCCTATTACATCCGGAAGTACATTGGTATGAGTAACGACGAAACAGTGTTCGACCGGCTTGGTGGTCACGAGGCGGTAGAGAGCGTCGTTGACGACTTCTACGATCGTGTTCTGAACGACGAGCGTGTAATCCATCACTTTGAGGACAGCGACACGGCGGAACTCCGAGCTCATCAGGTACAGTTCATCTCGGCGGTAACCGGTGGACCGGTTGAGTACTCCGGAAATGATATGCGTGAAGTTCATAGGGGGATGGGTATCACGGACGAGGAGTTTGACGTCGTGGCAAAACACTTAGATACTGCACTAGCTGAAAAACGAAGTCTCCGACGAGGACCGGGAGCAAGTTATCGCTACGGTTGAGGAACTGCGCCCGGAGATCGTAGAGAGTACGGGGAGCGGTGAAACCGGTTTGGCGAGCTCGTAACTCGTCTACACTCCTCTGAACAGCGCATGTGACTTTTCTATCTGCCTTCGCCAGCGCGAGCGTTCTCGCCTTCGCGGCCTTTGCGTCCGTCGCTAAGGGTGTCGTTGAGAGCTACCCGCAGTCACTTCTAGTGCGCTGCAAGGCGATTCTACAACTACGTCGGTGAAGTTCAATCTCAAGTAACCACCGTAAATGCTCAGTATAGATAAATATATCTACCGCTAAAGCAGTCCATTATTTAGAACTCTGATTCGATGGCGAGCCTGCTTCCGCTCAGCAGTGGATGCGCTGTAGAAGTTGAGACTACAACTTTCGATGCATAGCCTCTATCCTCTCATGGAGGGGCAGACAATGAAGCTCACCACCTTGAAGACGATTCCGGACATTGAACAGTATCTCAAAGATCGGCTCTGTTGAAATCCTCAACAGCTAATAGATTTTCATATGGGTTGGTAAGTATAGGTAAGCCACTAATCAGAACGCTCCGCCAACACCAACGTATGCGAAGATTCCAACGACGGTTGCAATCACGTCCAGTGCGAACAGAATCACGTAATCCTTCAGTTCCATAATCCGTGGAACTCTGACCTAGGGGCAAAATCGTTGTGCAGCGGTTGCTCAGTTTGCAGCTCTACGTAACAGCAATCGTGCCGAGAATAGTGTCTGACCAATAGAGTTTCAACCGAGCCTCCAGAACCCACTCCCTCCACGAGTGGCGGGGCTCCCTGCCCACCTACAGGCCCTTTAGCTGGACCGTTTTCCGGTCGTTATCTGTCGCTCGCTGGGCAGCGTCGTCGAGGAATTCCTCGACTTCCTCATCGAGCGCATCGTAAAAGTCACTCGCCACGTTCTGGTCGTCGAGGTACTCCTTGACCACAAAATCAGCCATATCTCCCGCTTGTCGGATGACTACTTCAACGCTGTGACCAGGTGTTAGGCTGATTCCGGGGGACGGTATGCCCACCGTGTGAGCGCGTTTTCGGCGCTTTCGCGCGTGTCATACCGCTTTCCACGGAGTGGTTTCCCCGTCTCCGTCGACCACTCTGCCCGATAGCCGTGTGGCTTCTTCCTGAGCTGGAGGATGAGTGATTCCGGCTCGCGCTCCCACCGATACTGTAGCTCTCGATCGGTTTCGGGCTGGCAAGTGTACTGTGCGACGGTGGGTGCGCCGATCGTGGGGAGATCGAGTGCAGCGAGAACAGTTGCTTGCGCGCTCGAATAGATGTGCCGTGCGGGTGGGGCAACCTCTTGGAGGGCATTTTTGAGTTCGGACTTGGTGGTGATCCCGTCGGCGATGAGTTTGGCCGCTGTCGGCTCCCCGATACCGTCTATCTGGAGGAGGTCCGCTTTCGTCATGCTCACTGACGTGGTGATTCCTATACTCGTATAGCTTTCTCGCCTTCGATGGTGGTCACATCGACAGTCTCGCAGTCGGCTCTCTCCTAGGCTTCGTACTCATCGATCAAGCAATTCGTGATCGTTACCTTGAAGAATTTCTAGTGGGTCGTGCGGAACTCGCCGTATTTCATACCAAATGCGAAGGCCACGATCGAGAAGACGATCATCGACGGAAGTACCATCATGAATATAGTCGATGGCGTCATCACGGTGGTGAGCGCTACCGTAGCGACGACTACGATCACGACGAGTGGACCTACTGAGCGTGTGAAGTCGAACTCCATAGTTGACCTTATCGCCGTGCCGGAAAAGCATTCCATTAGCGGGTCAGTTGATCACTTGCTACACTAATAGAAACTAAGCAGTTGATCTCTCCTATACTTCAGGTAGTGACTCGTCCGAGCGATGGACATTGTATGGTCATACCGTAAAACGAGTATTAGCTATAAAGAATGAATCAGTAGAGTATCACAATAGCCGCTAGTGGAGTAAGAGATTAGGGATTTCCGTCGAGTCGGAACCGAAGATAGGACGAGGATACGCTGAATCCGTTGAATCAGTCGCGAGTGGACTCGAGGCTATCGATCATCCGCTCACAGAATTCTGCCTCTCCGTCTGCCCCCTCCGCCTCAAATCGTTCTTGGAGTCCAACGAGCATCTGGTACTTTTGATCGGCACGTGAGCCAGACATCTTCTTAGTCGACTCTTCCGAACATCATAGCGCTTGGGACGAAAATACGATTTTCAATATCTAGAGTACCGGAACCTCAATGCTGTTGGAGATGCCAGTCTCCGTTTCGGTTCCGACATTTAGGTTTATTTTGGATCATCCCAGTACTGGTGTTCCCACTCTCGTCGGGCTTCGATCTCCCGTGTTCCGCGCCGGGTGATTGAGTACACGTTTGTCCGACGATCCTTCTGGCCTTTCTCGACGAGCCCCTTGTCGACGAGCGTATCGAGATTTGGGTAGAGGCGGCCGTGGTGGATCTCCTTTTCGTAGTAGTCTTCGAGCTGGTCCTTGAGTGCGAGTCCATGTGGACCGTCAAGTCCAGCGATAACGTACAGGAGATCACGTTGAAACCCAGTCAGATCATACATCACTCTCCGATGATACGTCAGCCGAAATTAAACCTCCTGCTTTGCCAAGCCGCCTAGTGGATACTACGAAGGATTCAGGACAACTCACGGAGGCGCGGCAGAAGCGAGTGAATCCGAATCGGGTTCGCACCTTATTGAACCATCTCGCGGGCGAACCGGAGCGACTCTTCAGCCACCCACTCTCCACGGCCCGTCATGCTGTACTCCTTTCGCCGCTTGTCGCTCTCCATCGTCTGTTTGTTTATCAACCCAGCCTCGACCAGTCGGTCGAGACTCGGATAGAAACGGCCCTGGTTGATATTCTCCGGATAGAGTTCTTCGAGTGCACTCTGGAGCGTGACACCCTGTGCAGGGCCGAGTCGATAGATGAGATACAACAGGTGAACCTGAAACGCGGTCAGATCCGTCGGCAGATTATACTCTGAAAAATCAACCTCATCTCCATCAGTAGCGTCGCCGTCGGGTGATTCGTTTTCCTCTGGTGGATCTGAATTGCTCATGCTTGCCACGCCTGTATCTGTGCTTAAAACTCTATATCCCTTCTCTGACTCATCATAGCCGTTCACACGCGGAACTTATTGAGCGATGTTAGGGATTTATCTTTGAGAAAATAGCGGACGCAGTAGTTAGAGTGCTGGGCTATCGATAGGATTGGATATGCGAACGACGGCCTGCCGTATAGATATTGCCGACAAGCGTTGAGCAAATGTAATACCGAAATTAGTTCAATTGACACAATCGACGGTCTAATATACCGGGTTCACAGTTCTAGTTACCAATCTAATGTTGATAATCCCAATGCCTGTTGCCAAAAATACTCTACTAGATAGATTATCTAAGGATTTTAGTGGGATACCTCTCATGACGCATCTATGCGCCATCGTAATGGTGCCGTACGGTCGGTATTGGCCCTCCTGACAGTTATTGCGAGCAGTGGCGTCGCTGCTGCACAGCAAAGTCAAATCACGGACTCGCTCACGCAGATCGAGGAGTTCGTCGCGACCACGCTCGGGCAGGTGGGGGTGATTGTCTTCTTGCTCGGGGCGGCGGCGTGGTTCGTCTCTCGCCGGAGTGCTGACCGCGCTCAGTGGGGATGGCGGGGGATGTGGGGCGGCGCTGGAATGATCGTCCTCTCGGTGAGCTACAACGTCTTCGTGGGGCTCTTCGAGAATCTCGCTCCTGGAGTGATCATTCCGATCCTCCCTTACTAACTAGTACCAACCTACGCAACCGCGGGTTCTCCGTTCAAATTTCCTCCCTCAGCAATCTATGATCCCCCGTCGACTGCTTACCGGGCTTTTCCTCGTCGCTCTCGTTGCAGTCCCGATTGGAAGTGCTGTCACACCGCCTGCTACGACCGCTTCAGATGAAGCAGTTCGACTTTTCATCTCGGATGATCGCGACCCGGCGGCCGGAACGCTCCCGCCGTTCATCTTCACGGGGATCACCGATCTCGTTCGGGCCGAGAACATCTCCGTAGCGAATCTCAGTCGGATGCGTGACATCGCCTACAGGACGACGCAGCCGTCGTATCACGTGGGGGACGACCAGCAGACACTGAGTGAGTATCGTCGTGCTCAGGTACGCGCAATTGAGCGCAACGAATCGACGACGCTGTGGCTGCCTGATTCGCAGTTGTCGAACGGAACGGTCGTTACAAACGCTCATATCACGCTTCTCGGCACGGTTGAGGGAGCGCGTACTCAACTCGGAACGGGAGAGACGAACCAGAGTGACCGCTGGCTGATCCCGCGGAATGGGACGGTCTTGACCTATCTCGATTATTCGACGCGCGTGCCGAACCGCACGTGTACCATCACTAATGAGACGAGGACGTGCCGCAGCTACACTCTCATCAATCAGAGCGTCAATCGCACGGTCCAGATCGGCACCCAGATATGGGCGGCTAATTCCTCGTCGCCGCGTTTCCTCACCTACTCCGGGGCGAACGCATCCGAGCCGACGACACTGCAGGTCAACGCGACCATCAATACGACCTTGGCCGTCCAGACGGCGACGTACGTCCGTGAGCGGAGTGGATGGCGGCTGTCGAACCTCACCGCCAACGAGATGATGTCGGTTTCCCACACGGTGGGCGACCGTACTCCTGCAGTCGTCACAACGAACCAGAATCTCACGGTGAGCCAAACGCTCGTTCGTTCAGCGGGCGAGGTCAAGCACGTAATCCTCCGATTCAATGGATCACGGGCACTCTCTGACCGTCGGCTCTGGAGTCACGCGCAGTTCGATGACGAAGGTGGGCGGGTGCGAAACGTCTGGGGCGTCTACTCCCAGCGCCAGTATCTCAATGCGACACGCGTCCGTCGTTCGGCGGCTGAGTCGGATACGACGGCTCCCCCTGTCACGAACGTGACCCGGTCCGGCCAGACGGTTCTGTTCCCGAACGTGCTTGAGTTGCGGCTCGTCGCACAACGCCGCCAGCCTGCGTTCCAGCAAACTGGAAACGTGAGCGTGACGGGATCCCCGGAAATTAGCCAGGTAACCGGATTCAACCTCTCAGATAGCGCAGCCCCTCTCGGTCAGCATGTGAACCTCACGTCCGTCCCGCCTCGAGGAGTCACGACGGTCGTCATCAGCAACGTCGACCATCCGATCACAGAGGTTCGGGATATCCACAACGACTCGATTCCACTGACGACCCAGACGGTTCGTGAACGGAACACGAGCTTATCGACGACAGTCCTCAACGAGACGCACGTCCGAATCCAGCTCACGGATGCCAACGGTCAGCCGCTTGCTGGCCGACCCCTCTGGTTGAGCGGTGCTGCAGAAGGGCGCGTGACGACGGACGGTGACGGGAGTGTCGTCGTCGAGCGGCGTGACCTCTACGTCTCAGTATCGTTCCCTGGGGTGGCCAATGCCTCCCAGAGTGCATACTACGGCCCGACGGAGACACAGGTGGCGTTCCAACCGAAGCCGTTCAACATCTACCAGATGCTCAGTAGCTTCGCCGGAGCGCTGCTCTCGGTGGCGGCGTTTCTGATCTTCTTCGTTCCGTTCGCGTACATGCGACGGGGAGGCGGCAGATGATCCCGCCTCTCGGCGCTGACGCTCGCACAGCAATCGCTTACCAGCCCATGGAGAATATCTGATGATAGGATCACGATTCCGCGTTCCAGTTGACGTCGTCCGAGAGAGTATCGGCCCCGTTCCACCGGCATCCATTCAGAACGGCCTTTCAGCACCGGCAGTGGACACGACGATGGTTCCACTCGCTGCCGTGTTCACGGACTGGATAGCCAATTTCTTCACCTACATCCTCACCGGGATTCTCGGGTTCATCGGCGATCTCGTCGCCAACGGGATGCGGACGTTCATCCTCTTCGACAGCCCCTACTCCGACCCGGCGATCCAGTCTGCGTTCCAGCACAATCTGGACATCTTCCCCCAATTGCTCATCATCATGGTGATGGCAGGCGTCGCGACCAAACCGTTCGCCGACCAGCGCGAGGTGACGAACTTCATGCTGGTCTGGAAGGCGCTGAAGGTGATCATCTTCGTCGCTGTCGGCCGTCAGATCATGCACTTCGGGTTGGTGTTGACGAACGCGATCATCCGATACATCTTCACGACCGACTACGGAACCTCATTCGGCCCGGAAGTACTGAAGTCGAGTCTCGACGGGGCGGCGGCGTCGGGGGCTGGTGTCGTCATCGGCGCGCTGATTTTGAGTCTCGTCTCGGTCGCCGGGATTTTGCTGGCGCTCGGGATTTTCGTCCTCCGAGAGTTCCTGTTCAGTGCGACGTTCATCCTGCTTCCCGTCCTCGGTTCGATGTTGTTCTTGGACTTCGGCCCGCTCCGATACGCCTCGGAGATCGCGAAGACGGCCCTCCGTGCGACGGCGTATATGTTGCTGGCGGGGATCATCATGGCCGGCCTCCTCCAGACAGGCGCCGCGGCGGCGGGTGCCTACGCGGACATGGCTGGGCAGACGGCGGCCGCTCAAGCGCAGGCCAGTGACCCTGGGTTCGGTGAGATACTCGAAGCATACCTCTTCTGGCTGATCGGGCTCGTGGCGCCCGCGTTCGTGGGCATCAAATCCGCGGCGATGGCTGGGCTCTCTCCGGGTCGGCTCTCCGGTCGACAGAGGGCGAAAAGCAGCTCGAGTTCACAGAGTTCGACAACGAGTGGGTCCAGCGAGCAGTCAACCCGAACGAGCCTGGTTGAACAGGCGAGGCACGGGGCAGCAGGGGTGGATAACTGGGCGACTGGCGGAAGAGGGAACGCTGCTGCCGAGAAGATCGGATCTACTGCAGCACGGACGAAGGGGGCGGTTGGAGGCGCAGCCACGAATTACCTCTCAGAGAAAAGAGTCAACGACGCGAAGAAAGGCGGTCAGGCTCTGAAGAAAGGCGGAATGCGAGCAGCCAAGGACGTGAAGTCCGGTACAGACTACGCTACACGCAATCTCCACCAATCGCCAGTAGATTGGGCTGAAGCCGGTTTGGAACGCTACCGAGAGGACCCAGTCGTCGATACGGGGGAAGAAGCTTCCTCACAACAACAGAACTTGAGTGACTTTACAGGTGGTTCAGAGGCCAAGGAACGCTCCAAATGAGCATCTACCCGATCAGGCGGATCTACACCGGAACGTCTTAGACCGAGACATCCATGGGCAATCAGAAACACACTATGCCTACCACCGCTGAACGAAGTAGAGATATCTTCCGAGCAGGAATCATTCTGGCCGTCTCTACAGCGATCTCTTCAATCTGTTATCTGCTTGTTCCGTTAGGGGTGGTTCTAACGGCAGATGGGCTGGTAACTCATATTGGCGCTCTTGTTCCCGCACTTCTCAGTATAGTTGCTGTACCTCTATTTCCACTAATAGCCGCCATTTCGACATTCACAGCTGTTGACGCTCTATTTGGCGAAGGCCACAAAGAGATCGATAAAGGGTGGTCTCTGGGGATCATCATCGGGGGAGTTCTACTCACCCTTGTCTGGTTCCTCCCTCTTTGGGGGCAAGGTTGGCCCGTTCTCGCAGAGAGATTGCGTTCGCTTCGAGTACCTGCTTTGTTTGATAACCCTTGGCTGATGGGGCTCAGTTGGCTCCTATGCGTTCCAATGATGATGTACGCCAATCTTCGAGCTGCAGATCCGGGGGACACCAACTCTTCGGCCTCACAAGAGAAACGCCGTACCAAATCCGGTACCTCTGAGAAGTCAACTGAATCCACCGAAGAAACGAGACGTGGGAGGGACGATTCGTCCTCAAACACGAACTACACTCATGATTGGGATACCGCCCCAGATACACGATTCGCAGACATCGGCGGCATGGAGACGCTGAAGACAGAAGTTGAACGGACCGTAATCCGCCCGCTCACCCGAATTGACGAGGCCTACGAACGGTTCAACGTCTCACCGCCAAATGGTATTCTCCTCCACGGTCCGCCTGGAACTGGTAAGACCCTGTTCGCTCGTGCTATCGCCGGCGAACTCGGCCACCCCTACCTCGAACTCTCTGCCGGGGACATCAAATCCCGCTGGATCAACGAATCGACCGAGCAGGTCAACCAACTCTTTGACGAGGCCGACCAGTTCGCCCGCTGCGTCATCTTCATCGACGAGATCGACGCGCTACTCGCTGGACGTGACGACAACCTCCATCGCGAACACGCCCAAGTCGTCAACGAATTCCTCGCCCATCTCGACGACGAGGATCCGAACTTCCTCGTTATCGCAGCTACCAACCGCGCCGACCTCCTCGACGAGGCCGCCACTCGCCGTGGTCGCTTCGACCAACAGTACGAGATCGGTCTTCCCGACCAGGAAGCACGAGAGGCTATCTTCCGTGTCCGACTCCGCGACATGCCGACCAGTCTCGATGATGCCGCGTACAGTGAACTAGCCGAACAGGCAGAGGGTCTCAGTAGTGCCGACATTGTCGGGATCGTCGACGACGCCGCCATGCACGCGGCCGAGCGTGACGCAGAGGCAATCACGCGTCGTGAGCTACTCGAATCCTTCCCTGACCGAACGTCCGAATGAGAGTACTCACTGCCACCACCCAGCGGAGCGGCACCGCTGCTCTCGCAGATAGACGAAATAGATCGGCACGAGGAAATTATATTAGTCTACCCGCTCAATCACACCGTATGCCCACCCCCGGTTCCGAACCCCCCGCCGAGTTCGACCTCAGCGGTAACTTTGCGACCGAGTTGGAGGGAGAACCCGCCGACGAACGCGTCTATCGCGTTGCGCTCCAACTGTACGAGCCGGCCAAGGTGGCGGTCATCGCGGAGCGTGCTGACTGTGCTCCCGACACGGCCCGCCGCCATCTCGAACGCCTCCACGAGATCGGCGTCCTTGAACAGGTCGCTGATTCCCCAGCCACGTACCAGCGGAACGAGTCGTACTTCGAGTGGCGAAAGCGAAGCCGTCTCGAACAGCTCTCGGCCGGCCAACTTCGAGATCAACTTACAGAACTCACCGAGCGGGAGCGCGAACTTCGAGAGCAGTATGAGGCCGACCGTCCGGACGCTGTCGACGCGCTTGAACACGCCGACTACGACGATATTGAGACCATCTGGATGGACCTCAGCGAGTGGGAAACGATCCGGCGCCGGATTCGCCGCTTCGAAGATGTGCGTCGACAGCGAGCCGCTGACTCTGAGTCGGAGACCGCCTAACTGTGGCCGACGGCCCCGACCCAACTCGGACAGTTGACGAAGCACTCCTCCGCTATCTCGGCCGAGTCCTTGGCAGGCAGCAAGAGGTGAGTGGCACGACGCTCTTCCCCGCGAACAAACAGGAGACCCTTCTCGTCTCGCTCAACAGCGCGTACTATCCTGAGCTCGTCGACGAGGTCTGGCTCGAACTCCGGGTCTACACCAACGGCGAGTTTCACGTCTCCTATCTCGAGGATTATGGAGGTGATCTCCGGCGGTGCCGATGGGATCGACACGAGCAAGACCACAATACACGAGACCATTTTCATCCGCTGCCGGTTGCAGCGACGGCTGACGCCAAAGATCGCGAGTTTCCCCCTGAGGTGACCGCATTGCTTGAGACGGTGGTCCTTCCGTGGGTCGACAGTCGGCTTGGAGAGATCTGGGAAGAATGAGCTTCTATTGATAAGAGATAACACGAGCTTCCCTTCTACGCTCGGTTCTACCTCCAACTCAAATACATTACTCGTAGATACTATCTAGTTAGAAACGGCGGCAGACGGAAACTATTAACTATCCTTCTTCTAGAACAATTCGGGTATGGAGACCTTCCCTATTGCGGGTCGAATCATCAACACGAAGTTGATATTCGGCCTCACCGCCCGGGAGGTAGGCGAGGTCCTCATCATCCCGTTCCTCGCCCTCGGCATCGCCCAGAGTCTCGGATTCACCGGCACGCTGTTTTTGATCGCCGGTGGGATTGGGCTCTCTGTTGGCGTTCTGATTTTGCTCGTTGCCCCCGCTGGGCAGCGACCGATCAGCTACGCTCGGGCCGCCGCAGAGTACTACCTCTCGTCGAACTCCTACTACAATCGGCGTACGCGGCCCGAAGCGGAGACCCCCGCCGTCCAAGACGTCGTCGGCGTCCGGCAGGAAGGCGTCGACGTTGAGACGATTGAAACCGACCACGACCCCGACTCGGAGTGATCGTAGATGGGATCAACATCCTCTACCGACACGACTGACGAGACTACCCCCGACACGGACGAGGCGGCAGATGCAACGCAGGTTGAGCACGAAGACACCACGCCCACTGACCCGACCCGTTCGGGAACAGACCCGCCTGAGGGCGTCTACGTCGGCCCTACTCAAACAGAGACCGCCGAGGATACACCCGACTCGGACTTAGAGATTCTCCGTGCCCTCGATCGCTTCCTCGACGACATCGATCAGGACCTCCCGACGGCCCGTGAACGGGCACGAGCACGCGACCACTTCGACTTGGAGAATCGGCTCGGCGAAGCCACGACCACTCAAGAGAAGCTCGGCTTCGATTACGTCCGCGACGACGGCATCGCGGTCGATGGCGACAGCTACATCGGCCTGTTAAAGGTCCACCCACAGGGGTGGCTCTCGCTGAGCGAGGAGAAGAAACGCGAGACGATGAGCGCGTACATGTCGTTTCTCATGTCGCTCGAATTCAGCGTTGCCGTCCCCTGCTATCCGAAAACGTTCGACCTCACTGGCCACCTCGAACACTTCTACAACGCCGGTGCGAGCATGGCCTCACGGGGACAGTCCCCGATCCTCCAGTACGGACGGAAGTTCTACATCCAGTGGGCGAGCACCAACATCGAAGACGAGGACCTCAAGCAACGCGATTTCTACATCGTCACGCGCGTCGATTCCGACCAGGTCAACAAGGACCTCGACTCCGGAAGCGCGTTAAGCCAGCTCAGCTCGCTCCCCCTCATTGGGACAGCTTGCTCACGACTCATCGAACGGACGCCAGTCGGCGACTCCGACGAGGGCGCCCGGACGGAACTGTGTGTCCGAGAAATCCAACAGCGTCAACGTCGGATTACGAACAACCTCGGTCGGACCGACGTATCCATCGAACGCATTACTGACCGTCAGGAGACAATGGAGATCCTCTACCACTACTACAATCACGTTGACCCGCAGTTCGAGAAGTTCTCCCACGCGACGAAGACGGAGGGTGAGTATTGATGGGCGACCGACTTGACCAGCTTCGGTCGAAACTTCCCGTCGGGAGTAGCGAACGGACCATCGACGACATTGATGATGAGACGTTCGACCGAGCCGCCGAGATCCTCGAAGCCAACGGTGACGACCTTACCAAGGAGAACATTCGCGAACAGGCGGAGCATCTACTAGAAGTCGAGGACATCGACGAGGGGCAACTCCGACTTGGCGTCGTCCAAGACGAGACTGAACAGGCGCTTGCCGACCGGGATATCATCGCCCCTCGGCAGTTGCAGGAAGTCTCGGATCTCTTCGAGTCGGGGTACATGGTCCGCAATGACAAGTTCGTGCGCACGCTGACCATCCACGGCTATCCCGAGCGCGTACCACTCGGCTGGCTTGAGGACCTCTATACCACGAACGACTACGTTCGCGTCACCCAACACATCGAACCACGCGACACCGGTTCGGTCCTCAGAAAACTCCAGAAACGCCTCACGCAGTTGCGGGCTCGCCTCCACAAGAAGAATCAGAAGAACCAGACCAACACCCACGAGGCCGAGGCCGACCGCGACATGGTCAAAGACCTCATCTGGGACATCATCCTCGGCGAGACCAAGCTCTTCGACTTCGCGATCTACATTGAGGTGATCGCCGATACTGAGCAGGAACTTGACGACGCTACTGAACGAGTCCTTGAGTCGCTCGGGAGGACCAACGCGGATGCGGTCACGCTCGAAAAGCGCCAAGTCGAATCACAGAACGCGCTCGCGCCGTTGGGGGACGACCCGATCAAGGCGACCCAGCTCATGCAGGAGACCGCCGTTGGGACGATGTTTCCGTTCATCGAGCCGGCGGTCGCTGACCCGGAGGGGATCTTCTATGGCTTCGACGGGACGAACACACCGGTTCTCCTTGACCGATTCCAGCTCTCGTCGTATTCGAAAGCCATCGCCGGGAAGATGGGGTCGGGGAAGACGTTCGCCGAGAAACACGAGATGTACCATCGGCTGATGATGGACCCCGAGATCGAGATGCTCGTTCTCGATCCTGTTGGCGACTTTGTCGACTTCGCGAACGACCTCGGCGGGCAGGTCATCCGCTTCGGCGGCCAGAACACGGTCAACCCGCTCGAAATCCAGCCAGGAGTCGACGACGTCGACGAGGACCCCTTCAAGAACAAGTTCCGCTCGGTGATGGAGCTATTCCGCACCCACTTTTCGGCGGTCGCCGACCAGTCACTGAGCAAAGAGCAGGAGGGCATCCTCCGGCGGTCTGTTCGGCTCGCGTATCTCAAGTACGGAATTACCACTGACCCGGCGACCCACGGGAACACGAGTCCGACCATGCAGGACGTCCTCGATATCCTGCACGCGCTCACTGACGGCGAGCAGCCGACCGACTTCATCGAACTCCACGAGGACGCGAACGAAGAGCGAGTACGCCCGGAGATCGAGCAGTTGGAGCTCCGATTCAAGGAAGTCGACGAACAGTACGCGTATCAGCTTCTGCTCGGCCTCGAAGCGTTCCAGCAGGGCGGCGAGAACGACAATCTGACCGGCGAGACGAACGTCGAACTCGACAACCGGCTCGTCGTTATCGACATGTCGATGTTCGCCGACACTGGGCAGGCACCGCTGTTCATGCACGTCATGTTCGACTGGATCTACCAGCGGGCACAGAGCAGCGACCGCCGCACGCAGGTCACCATCGACGAGGCGCACTACCTGCTCCGCCGGGAGGCGACGGTCGACATGATCGACCTGCTTATCCGGCATAGTCGCCACTTCAACACGGCGATAACGCTCATCTCACAGACGGTCGATGAATTCATCGCGAAGTCCGACAAACGGTCCGACGAGACGCTGGAGAAGTCACGCAACGTCTACACCCTCTGTGACATCAAGCAGATCTTCCACCACGAGTCGGTCAGCGACGCGATGGTCAACTTCCACAGCCTCACCCCCTCTGAGCAGAACTTCATCTCGACCGCTCAGACGGGCGAGGACGCTGGCTACTCGGAGTGTCTGCTCGCAGTCAACGATTGGACGAAATCGCTTGCCCTCCACGTCAACGACTACGAGGCGTACGTACTGGACGACGACTTAGACCCCTGGGAGTATCTCGTCGACCAACGCTACATCGACGCTGACGACGTCGAGTATCTCGCCGAGGAGGGACGCGTCGACGACTACGACATCCCCCGATCGCTACTAACCGATGCGGGCGTTCAGACGGCATCCCAGGAGGCCGATGACTGAGACTCGTCGGTACATCCGCATCGAACCGGCGCGGGAACGCGTCGACCCAGCGGATCTGGTCTCTCGGCTGGCCGGGTTGCGAAAGCTCCGAACCGGCTGGAAAGTCAAATACGACCCACGAAAGAGCCCGCCGACGTTCGAGTTCCTCGCACTCACGCAGGGTAGCGACGCGCCAGTGCGCTTCTATCTCGGCGTCGACGACGAGGAGATGCTGTCGGTCGTCGAGTCAGAACTTCAGACCGCCTACCCAGCGAGCTACGAGATTAACGAAGAGGAGGTCAACCTGCGAGCAGAACTGCGCGGTCAGGGAGACGGAGACGAGGATACTGACGTGTCCCTCTCCGACCGGACGCCGGTCGCCGCTCGGTGGAGCGGCGTCGGCGAGCGCAGTCGCGACTGGATGACTCCGCTCAAGCAGTACTCACAGGTCCAAGAGGAAGGCACCAACTCAGAGAGCCCGGCGCGAGCACCGCTCGCAACAGCGGTTGAACGGCTGACCGAAGCTACAGCCCCCACCGCGTTACAAGTACTGTTCACCCGGTACGGGAGCTGGCAGCGAGCCGCTGAGGGCCGGAAGGAGCAGATCGAAACGAAGCACGACGGTGCGCTCCAGTCCGCGAAAACCAGCTTCAAAGACATGGTCTACGGCGCCGACGAAGAGCGCGTCCGAGACCGTCGGCGTGGTCGTGACCCGGCCAACGTTGGCGAGAGCACCCAACAGACCTCCAATGCAGCCAGTGGCGAGGTGGCGTCTCGACAGGCGCTCATCGACCAGAAAGGGCCCTCCCAGACGTTCTTGGTCAATCTCCGCACCGTTGCTGCTCTTCCCGAGGATCCCGACGAAGCAGCGCGAGCGCAGGCAGCGAACAACATCGAGACGCTCGCGAACGCGTTCAATCACCTTGACGGCTACTTCTATCATATCGACGGGAGCCCCGTCTCGAAGAGCCTGACCAACGTTCGGAACCCGGCGTGGAAGGAGTTGAAGCGGCTGGTGAACTGCTCGTTCAACCAGTCCTCGATGGGGAAGCGCCGCCCTCAGCTCATCTTGAACGCGGACGAACTCGCGAACTTCATTGCTGTTCCGAGCGCGCAGACATTGACCACAGAGGGGTCTCGCGGTGCCCGGGGAAAGGAACGACTCCGCCAGCCGCTTCCGCTCCCGGACCCCGACCTCTTAGAGGAGTTCTCCGGGCCGGGGATGGAAGTCGGGAAGCCGCTCCGGAATCGCAACGACACGCTCGACCAGCCGATCTCCATTCCGCCGGGTCTTCTAACGACAAGCTACATTCGCGCAGCATCGACGGGCAGTGGGAAGTCAACCGCCACTCAACACGAGATCCTCTCCATCGACGAGCACGTCGACGGGCCGACAGTCCTCTTAGAAGGGAAGGGTGACGGTATGGCCGGAGAGTACCTCCACGCCCACTACGCGAAGTACGGGAACTTGGACGACATCTACTACTTCAACGCACCAGAGACGCTGCCTGCCGTCTCGTTTTTCGACATCCGCCCGGCGCTCGCGACGGGTCGGTCCCGCGAGGATGCCGTCCAAGACAAGGTTGAGCACTTCCACGAGATCATGCGACTCATCCTCGGCGAGGAGCGTCATGAAGCGGCGTACGTCGCCAACGAGATCCTCACGTTCCTGATCAAGGCGCTGTTCGACCGCGAGTATGGCCACGACGCGTTCAGTCTCGAGGACCTGATCGAGGCAGTGTTCCGGATGAGCCGGGACAAGGAACTGCCCGAACTCTGTGAGGCAAACTCGCACATCGAACGGTCACTGGTTCAGAAGTGCCAGGTCGACGATCGCCAGTTCCAGCAGACGATGGGGGCGGCGGCGAATCGGCTCGACAAGCTCGTCGAACATGAACACCTCTACCAGATGTTCACGCACGTCCCCGACTGGGACGAAGAAACCGCGAGCTACGTCGGCAACACGTTCGACTTCCGTGAGTTCGTCGAGGGCGATGCAGTCGTCCTCTTCGACCTCGGCGAGTTCCGGGCGGAATCTCAGCACGCGCTGACGATGATCCTGCTGAGTAACCTTTGGGACGCCGTTCAGGGCCGTCGGGGAGGCGGCCAGTCGTTGACTGGAAACCATCGCGACGCCGAGACCAGTGACGACGAACAGATCGTGAATATGGTGATTGAGGAGGCGGCGGCGATCGCCACCTCGTCGCTGGTCTACGAGCAGTTCATCCCACAGGGGCGAGCGTTCGGCGTGAGCCTCGGATTGATTCTCCAGTACCCCGAGCAGGTGGCACAGTACAGCACCTCCGACAGGGCGTACACGGAGATCCTGAACAACGTCAAGACGAAACTGGTGGGGAATATCGCGACCGACGCGAAGCTCGCCGAGTCGATGGCTCACGAGAACCTCAGTACGACCGAGTTCCGAAACCGGGTCAGTCGGTTGCCGGCCGGCGAGTGGATCGCTCAGTTGCCGAGTCCACGTTTTGGAGAGACGGGCCCGGCGCCATTCTCACTTGCATCGCTCCCGATCCCCGAGGGTCACCCGGAGAGTGATGCGCCGCTCTCGGGTGATGATCGGCATCTCTTCGAGGAGCAGGCGGTCCCGCGTGTGATGCGGCGGACTCAGGAGGAGTGTAGTCTCCCGGGACAGACGAACGAATTTGCTCGCGAGGAGGTCCGCGACACGCTTGAGGAAGTTGGGGACGACGTGACTGAGTCACCCGCGTCGAGCGAGGGCACAGCGGCCGCTGAGGCGACTGACGATAGTGGTTCGTCGGATGCCCTGTTCTTCGGTGCGAACGGCACGAGCGACGACACAGGCGCCTCTCCGAACAACGAGGCAGCTTCCCCACCGACGGACTCTCCAGCTGACACCGAGTCGAGTGAGCCACGAGATATCGGGAGTGCGCCGATGTTCGGTAGCGCTGGCGACAAGCCCCAAGAGCCACAGGAGGCCCTAGAGCCTTCGCCTGCCGAACAGGAGACGACAGTTCAAGAGAACCAGACTGACGCTGTTGATTCGGCATCAGCCTCGGCGGAGACGGCGGCTCCTCCGAATGCGGATTCAATGCCCGACCACGTGAGCTATGACACAGACTCGGACTGCTACGTCTGCGATCTCTGTGGGTCTGAGTATGCTCTGTCCGAGGAGCGGAAAGCGAGCGCGTGCTGCCAGTTCGCGTCGAAGGATGAGGTGTTCGTGGCTGCCAAGCGCGCTCGGTCGACCGCTGAGACCTCTGGTGAGCTGTTTACGCGACTCGGGAGCATCACCGAACGCGCTGAGGAGTACGGGATTGAGGTGACGCTCCAAGACTTTGCATCCCTCAATGGGTCTACTGGTGAGCACGGTGCGACTCCTCCCGACGAGACAGAGGAGCCACCCAAATCAGAGCAGAGTTCGAACGAGGAGGAGCCGAACTCCGCCCGCTTCAAAGAGGCTACAACGAGCATCCCGGATGACACCCTCCGCGAGGAAGGCGTCACGCGCGACGAGGCCGCCTTCCTCGGCCTCGTACTAGACGCGATGAATCACCACGTCGAGGAGTATTCGCTCACAGAGAGCATGACCGCACTCAAAGAGCCATTCTCTGATCTCGATGTGGAGACGCTCGTTGAGAGGGAGTTCCTTGAGGAGCATCGGTCGTTCCGCAAAAAGTACTACACGGTGCTTCCAGCCGGCCGGGAGTTCTTGGACCGGTCGCTAGAAGCGAGTCCGGGCGTCGGCGACCTCGGCGAGAAAACTCCACACAAGGCGGGTGTCGTCTTCTTGGACGCGTGGCTTGCTGACCAAGAGGACGTAGCTCGAACAGAAGCCTACTACCAGCACAGTGAGGATACCGTGTTTGATGTCGCTGGATTCGACTCCGAAGACGACCTTACGTGGGTCGGCGAAGTAGAAACCCCGAGCAACAATCCTGAGGCGCTACTCGCGGATTACGAGAAGTTGGCGACCGCTGACGCCACTGCTGTCTGGGCGTGTGAAGACAAAGACCTCATCCTCGAGATCATCGAGACGCTCACCGACGCCGGGAAGATCGACTTCTCGTTGAGTGCGACTCAACGACGAACCATTAGCTCGCTTCGCGCAGCGGTCGGCGAACACGCCGATTCGGGAATGGAGGCACTACATACGTTCCGCAGTCTCGAAACGGAGGTGTCCGACTAACAGTGCCTCCATCATGGCGTGAGACAACTCGCGACGAACTCCGCACCTACTACACGCAGACATTCCCCGAGCAACTCGATTCGCTCCCATCGTTCCTCACAGCTGGAGGACCCAAGCAGTACGCTATCGCCTTCCGGGAGCCGTACCCGGTTCGTCAGCAGAACACTCCCGACCGCTCGTTCATTCGCCGCGACACATGGCAGACCGCTGAGTCCGGCGATCGCACCGCTCAGCAGTTCGAGTCGAGCAAGGAACTGGTCGAGTTCATCCAGTACCCTGCCCGGCACGACCCCGCAGGGGGAAGCAGATACGCGCTCGCCGACCCAGACATAGTTGACCGCCCGGACCCCCGACCGGACGCAGTCTACTATGCACTCGATCACTGGGAGCGGCCGTGGGTACTCGCAGTCGATATCGACGCGAAGGACATCGCCGCACAGCGCGCTTCAACTGAAACGACCGATGGGGAAGCTGACGAAATTGAAACCGAACAGCTCCGATCCACCGGGATTCTCGACAGCCCACCGGAGGGATTCCCCTACGCGTTCGATGACATTGAGCAAGCGCTCGACTACGGGTTTACTGTCCAGGAGATCTTTGAAGACGACTTCGCGGCTGATGAGACGATGGTCCTCTACTCGGGACAAGGCTGTCACGTCTACCTACTGGATACGGATCGCGAACACCGCTACGACGAGCAAAGTCGCGAGGTCATCAACGACCTGCTGCTCGACAAGTACGAAATTCCCATCGACCCGGTTGTGACCGCCGACCGGCGGCGCGTGATGCGCCTGCCCTACTCACTTCACGCCGACGTCTCTCGTATCGTCCAGCCAATCGACAGTCCAGAGTTCGACTTCCGAGCTGAGGCCACCCCTGACTTCCTCGACGCATGAGCCGAGACACCCCAGCAAACGACGAGTATACGGCGTATCGAGTCGCTGCACTCCCCCGAGACGAGAGCGAACTCCAACTGACCCAACTGTTCGAGCGAGGATATCAACGGTGGACGGTCGATGGCGAGCAACAGCCTGAACAGATGCTCGCGGATATTGAGCGGTTCACCACTGAGGCGTTCGCGCCAAGCACACGTGAGCAAGCCGCGGAGCATCCTTATGTCGACGATCCTGGAGCGCTTGCCCTGCTTACGACTCTCGGCGCGGTCTGTATCATGGATCACCCGAAGCTTGAGGACACTCCACCCCGTCGTCTCGCCCTCCTCGGCGATCTACGTGAACTCTACGTCAACAACATCGCCTCGCTCGTCCGCGAGTACGACGACTGGTCGCTCCATCAGGCGATTTCCGAAATCCTCTACGCGAAAGATCCTGGTGAGGATGGTGTTCATCCCGGTCGCGTCTGTACTGACGTGACGACACACCCCGAGTTCGGCGAGGGGTATTACCTCGAAATCCCGCTCGTCGCCGCCTCACGCAAATGCCTTGCTCGGGCAGACAGCGACGGGACGCAGCAGGGCGAGATTCAAGCCCACATTGAGGACAATCACCTCTACGTTCCTGTATCGGATTTCATGGCGAAGTACCGTGAGTATGCCGAGGACGCGTTTGGACGCCTACTCGCCATCCAGGAGAAAGAGCTGACTCCGAAGCAACGGAGCTGGCTCACCGCGAACGAGTCAGCGATCACCGACCGGATCGACCGATTCTTCGAAGCCGGACAGACCCACCGCATCTGGGAGAACTGGAGCCGACAGAAGCGCGATATCCGCACTATCATCAACGCGGTCAAAGCCGCCGACGAGGATACCGCACAGCTTGATGAACCTCAAAAAGCTCGGGAGATTCACAACGCGCTTGAGGCATATGATCCCGACCGAACGTGGGAGCAACGAGCCGCCGACTCGCTTTCGACGCCCCGGAGTGTCGCGAACACACTGACCGCGATGCAGACCCACGCCAGCGTGACTGTCGAACACGACTGGGAGAATCGCTACATACTCACTGAATACAGCGACGGGGCACAGCCCATCCACGTCGACGACCTTGAGGATCTCCTTGAGTTGCCGTGCATGGCCGCGATGGACGAACGGCTTCACGAGAAGAAGCCCGTCCGAAAGGACCTCTTCAATCTCGTCCGAATGGCGTGGTGGCTTCCCCAGTACCGGGACGCCACAACAGAGGAATTCATCAGCGATATGAAAGAGTTCTTCTCCCGGTGGCCTTGGTACGACGAGGAGACGACCGAGTACCAGATCCGGTACGAACTTGACAACACCATCGGCGGTGAAATCCCCCTGCCAATGAATTGTTCAAATGATGATATGCAACGATACTGCATCGGGCGTGACCAGTGCCCCTACTCAATCTACGGGAGCCTTCCCTTCCCTGATGAGATGTACGACCAGATCAGCGACCAGCCGAGCCACGCCTCGCGGCGATCCAAGTAGATCCTCATCTTATCACAATATAGAGGTCTATCTCGTCGGAGACTTTCTCACCCGTCTAAACCCGTTTTGCAAACACGATTTAGACGCTATACTCGGCAATAATAGGCGTATGAGACGTTTCCTACTCTCTGATTTCATATAGGATGAGTAACTCGTTTCAAACACGATTGAGCCCTCAATTCGGATCATCCCCTTCAAGACGCGTATTCCGTCGTAAGAGCGCTGAACACGTTGCATATACTAGCCTGAGAGCGTGGAACTATTTGCAAACACGATTTGACGCCCGGAAAGAAGCTCTAAGGGCCTATACACGATTATTAGGTCGTCATATTCTGATCTGCACCCTCGATATCGTCCAAAGAGAAAGGGGGGTACAGGGGACAGAAGGCTGGCGAATGCAACAGGGACCATGTACAGAGACACACCAGAACAGGAATCCGGGATATATCAAGATAGAGATAGCCGGAATACGACTCGGTATACAGTATCACGGGGCAGTCGAAACGGCAGGTCGAACTGCACCCGGACAGATATCCTTCGGGATCCTCCCGAGCGGCATAGCATGGAACTGCGCTCTCAACGTTGTACTAGAAACCCGATATATATGGATGGAGAAGCCGGTGGTTGAGCCGAGACGGGTGGAGAAAGTTCGTTTGATTACTCTCGGTGCTGGTGGCAGCTCTCACCCTCCTAGGTAGTAGTCGCTTATAGAGTCGTATCAGATAGCATCTATCAGCTAAAGGCTGGGGCACATGCTGGTTCTGTTTATCGCGCCAGTAAGGGTGACGGCGCTCAGTATCAGTACTCTGCTGTGGAACCCCGGGTGGAGATGGAGGGGGTGGATGAACTGAGTACCGTCAGGTGATCCAATGACATCGTTCAGCAACTCCGAGTCCACAGAGGCATCGTCTTCAGACGCCCAGATCGGTTCCCGAGATCAGAGTGAGCCATCGCGGTCGGGACGGACAGATACTGAGGCCATCTCAGACAGAGCCCCAACGCTCGAGATGAACCAGTGTCCGGAGTGTGGCGCACGTCGGTTCGTCTCGAAGCTCCTCGTGTACGAGGTGACCAGCTACGATGAGGGGGGCGAACAAGAATTCCGCCGGCAGCACGTTCGCGCAGAATTCGAGTTCACATGTGGGGAGTGCGAGACAGTCCTTCGGACACTCCCTGCAGACCAGCACGACTACTACGACGAGGTGGAGGCGTTGGCGGCAGAGCGGCATGCAGTCCTTCGGAAACAGGTGAAGCAACTGTGTAGGACGACTGCCCACCATCTCTGGAACATGAAGCCGTGGATTGCACTCCTAGTCCTGACAGTGGTAGTGGCCGTCATTGGGCTATAGCGACGCCCTGTACCGAAATATCCATACGACCACGTCAGAATACATCTGTAGTGATTTAAATGACTGAGGGCGATGTTGACCGCGTTCTAGCGGTACTCCGTGACCAGCTCCAGTCTCGCATCACGACGTACCGTTCTCGGCGGACTACTAGTGTCCCGGTCACACAGGACGACGCCTCTCCTTCTAACGCCATCGACGATGATGAGGCCGATTCTCCTCTGAGGGCGGAGCAAGCTGATATCATCAACTGGTTCAATACTCTACTCGATTTCTATGACGACCTGCTTGGGGTCAACTCGACACCGTATCGGGAGTACTGGCAACGGAATCTCCGATACGACTTCTCAGTCGGTCAGCTGCTCGCCGACTTCCGTCTCGATCTGCGACATCCGATCCGCACCTGGCTCAGCTTCAACGGCGGATACAACCCCTATACCGGTGTGATCGGCGTCTCTCGGACGTCACTCAGCAAACCGAACGCCGCGCTTGCGCTGGCCAGTGAACTGCTCCACGCCTACCAAGACGTGTTCGACAGCCCCACGTTCAACCACCCACTCTTCAGGGAAGGCGCAGACGCCAGCATTCGAACACTCGCGTTCGATCACCTCGCAGACACATGCGGCTACTCAGACTGGCACAACATCGCCAGCGACTACCGACTCTATCTCCAACTCGCCGGATACGCCACGATCAAATGCCGACACTCCGGCCTCACTACGGCCGATCTCACCGAACTTGGGCTAACTGACGACGAGATCGACCGTTTCCAGTCGGATGGGATCGGCCGAGTCATCGGGTCGATCCTTCCGTCGGTCCGCTGGGGGATCGACCTCGTTGACTACGACTACAACGTCGGTGGGGCGCTCATCCTCGCCGGAAAGGACCACTTTGGCACAGAATTTGTCGCTGACCTCTTCCACCGGGAGGACCACCCATGGTCGTCAATTGCAGCCGACGTTACCGAACTCATCCTTCAGCGCCCCTCGTATCGTCTTGAGCAGGCACCGAAGGCGATTCTCTCCCGGTAGCTTACAGCCGTTCCGAGGCGATCGATAGCTACCGAGACGCACTCCTATTCCTTGTGGTCGAGCGCCACCACGACTGATGGACAGCGGTGAGCGTCCGCAGAGGCGAGTTTGTTGGTGAGCTGCAAGAGACCGAACTCAGAATGATACCAGTACATCAGCACACTCAGAGGTGGGCGAACCTCCCGACCAGACTCGTCGACATCGACCAGTGGATCTGCTGGCGCAAAGCGGAGCGCGGCGGTAGGCCAACTAAGATTCCGGCGACGCCAGGGACGGGTGGGTTCGCATCGTCGACCGACTCGGAGACGTGGACTGACTTCGAGACGGCACTGGAATACAGTCGAAGTGACGAGGCGGATGGACTCGGCTTCGTGTTTAATGCGGACGACCCATTCGTCGGGATCGACCTCGACGACTGCCGCGACCCGGAGACATCGAGCATCGACGACGACGCTCGCGATATCGTGAATCGACTCGATTCCTATACCGAAATCTCACCGTCGGGGACTGGGTTCCACGTGCTGATCGAAGGGGAGTTGCCAGAGGGGAGGAATCGCCACGGGAGCGTGGAGATGTACGACTCGGCGCGCTTTTTCACGATGACCGGCGACCGAGTCGACGTCAAGCCACAGACGGTGAACGAGCGGCAGGAAGCGCTTGACGCGGTCTATCGTGAATACGTCCAGGAGCCGTCGATAGATAGTGGGAACGACTCCTCTGAGGAGTCAATCCATTCGGTGGATACGGAAGCAGTCGGTCTGCCGAACGAGGCGGTGACGGAGGTCGATCTCTCTGATGATGAGTTGCTAGAGAAAGCGCGGAACGCTGGGAACGGCGAGAAATTCGACCGACTGTGGCGAGGCGGGACGAGTGGCTACCCGAGTCAGTCGGAGGCGGACATGGCGCTGTGTTGTCTACTCGCGTTCTGGACAGGTGGCGATGCGATGCGCGTCGACCAGTTGTTTCGCCGGTCGCATCTCTATCGAGAGAAGTGGAACGACGTCCATTACTCGAACGGTGACACCTACGGCGAGCGAACGGTCAAGCGTGCGATCAACAACACCTCCGACTTCTACGAACCGTCCGATTCTCCATCGACCGGCGAAACGACGTCGTCACAGCCAGCCACAGAGCCAACAGCGGCGCCACAGAGTGGGACGTACGGCCTACCTGCAGGAACGAAACTAGTTGCTCACGAGCAAACTCGAGAAGCGAGAGCAGACCGTCGACGAACAACGCAAACGTATCGGGACGCTCAAAGCAAAACTCACAATGCTTCAGCCGTCGTCCGACTCAGAGGAATCGGACCCCGATGAATCCAGTGGACAAGCCGAACCGAATGACGACGATGGCTCAGTATGGAGCCAAGTAAAGAGATTCACCGGGAGAACTGAAGCATAGAACGGGGTCGAATAGAACTGTCTTCGTCCTACCCCGGTTGGAGTGTGGGCAGGTTGTATTTCATCGATCGGCAAAGGAGTTTTATTATCATATTCAAAGTAGGAGTATGCCCTCATCTCAGGGGTCAGCAGAAACCAGCTGGCTTACCGACGAACCAGTTGACAGGCCTGGTCCCACCCTGCTGCTGTTTGAGGCAACGGAGAGCTTCTCACCAGTCGATGTGACTGAATACCGGCTTGATGTTGACGGTGGCGTCCCTGATGATATCGACGTCCAACGATTCACGGCGAAGGCACGGTGGGCACTCGACAGACATCATGGGACACCGTTAGCACAGGCCGGACCACTACGTGTGCTCGCCCCACGACCTCTTTCCCAGTCGGTCTCAATTAGAAACCGGACTGTGACCCCCGTTGAAGTGGACCGTAGGACACTCACCCCAGCGGGTCCAGCCAATCGAGATGATCTGGGTGACATCGTCCAGTCCGACCTCCGTCGAGCGATTCCCGATTCCAAGTTCGAATTCCAGTTCGTTGACGAGATCAGCAGCAGAGAGCCAGTGTGGACCAGCGACTCTGGTAATTTCGCTGCTCACCATACCTATGATTGCTCGATTGAGATAACCACTGATGGAGTCCCACTCCTTCACGTTGAGGTTGGCCACGAACAACGCGCCCTCACCACGCTTGATAATATTCTAACACCTGGCGAAGATCCTCCTCAACTGGAGGCGGAACACGACCTAAGCAAGTACGACACCGAGGGAACAGCTACGGTGATTGGGTGGGCCGACTATCACTACACCGACCGAATTCCCGAGGTAGGCGACTCAATCGCCAACTATCACAGAGGAACCATCGACGAAGAGTTGGGTGAGCAGCTCCGAGACGACAATCCTCGATTGCTGGAAGTATTGTATGGAAATCAGCAGCGCTATCAACTACCGCACGTTCTCTCACCAGTCACCTCGCTAAGCCAAGTCAAAGACGAGGACTACGAGTTCCACAGCCGATTTACTACTGAGAAGAGTCTTCTTCCTGAAGAGCGATATCAGATTGCTCGTTCGTTTGTCCAGTCATTAGGTCGGCTACCGACAGTAGATGCTGAGTTCACCCCGACGCTGTCGACACGTGGGTATGACCGAGTAGCCTACCGAGATCGGAGCGAGCCACGATTAGTATTCGGGGCAGGTAACCGGGGTGATTCTCCTCGCGAAGATGTTCTCACACATGGGGTCTACCAGCCACCCGGTCAGTATCGTGTTCGTATCGTTGCACCGTCGACCAACGCGTTCGACGAAATACGTGATGGTCTATCAGAAGCGATTGCTCGCGGGTTGGCTGCCATTGACGCACCAGCAGGTGTTACCGGCGGTATAGAATACGACCCCGGCCCGATTTCGAACTATACTGAGACGGCCAATCGCGTCCCTGAGGACACCGACGTGGCAGTCGTAGTAGTGCCTGATGAAGACGAGGTTGCCTCGTTGGGTATGATAGAGGACCCCTTCAACGAGTTGAAACGCCGCTTAATGCGGCAAGGGATTCCCACGCAGATGATGACCACCGACACGGCACGCCAGTTGGTGACGACCACTTCCTCTCCGGCGAATAGTACGTTCGCAAACATTCTATGCGCGATCGTGACGAAAGCAGGTGGTACGCCATGGAAGGTGGCCGGCCTACCTGGACAGACTGATGCTTTCCTTGCGTTGGACGTCACCCGTAAGAACGGTCAGCACGCAGGTGCTTCCGCTTCTGTTGTTCTCCCTGACGGGGCTACGTTTGCAGCGGAGTTCACGACGTTCCAAGACGGTGAAGAGTTCCGAGCAAAAGACGTTGAACAGATCGTCCGTGACTTGGCATATGATTTCGATGGGGCTGCAGATTACAGCATTGACCACATAACCACTCTCCGTGATGGCAAAGTATACGAGGACGTTGAGGCCATCAGAGCCGGGCTATCCGATGTGGACGTGACGTTCGATCTGGTAGGAGTTCGGAAATCCGGGCAGCCACGTATCGGCCACTTTGATCGAGACGGGTGGAGAATTGCGGACAAGGGGGTAGCGTTCATCGACTCCGAACGCGAGCGGTCAGTTATTCACTCATGGGGCGTCCCCGACTGTAAACCAGACAATACGAATGGAACACCTCGAACGATCGGACTCTGGAAGGACTCGGGGCCAACGAATATTGAGACACTGACCGAGCAGGCCTACTGGCTCTCAGAGATCCACTACGGCAGTCCATCGCGCTCCACCCGACTACCCGTACCTATTAGTTACGCTGACAAGGCGGCGTCGTACGTCCGTGACGGATTCGCTGACCCAGGGAGTGTCATCGACGGACCCGCGTATCTCTGAAGTCTGGAGATGACTCCGACCTCCCCGGCAAGATTTCTCATATCGGCCTTTTTATCAGCCTGATGCCTATCCAAGAAAGGCTCATACACTCTAGCCTTGGGCGTATCTATGCGTAGACAGAGAACCGAACCTCAGCTCCGTCGAAAAGACTTCTCAGCGGAAATCATACACTCGCTTACTCAGCGGTCGTCTCCTCAACGACGGCGTGGATGGCCTGCTCAAATGAGTCGAGATCAGTCCATGTGAACAGGTGATCGTTCCGCTCGAACACCTCGAACAGCTTCGCAATCATCGCATCGTACTTCTCGTATTCGAGGTCGTGATCAATCGAGAGCGACTCGTAGTTCCGCTTCACTACATACGTCTCCGCGAGTGGCACTTCCCCGAGTTCGAGTTCGTGGCCACCATCGTTGTCCTCGGCGACGAGGACCGGGTAGTCGATGAACGTCAGCGTGTATCTGAACTTGAGATAGAAGTTTTCCCAGTCGTCGTTCTCCGGATCCAGATCCTTGAGAAGGATCGCAACCGCGTTGTCGTGGTACTCGACGAGGAGATCTTGTGCCAGTCGGAGACGTTCTTTCGGCCGCTCGTCGTAGTTGCCGAGGAGGAGGTATCGTGTCGTACCGGGTGCCGACCGAATTTCGAACTCCGTCGTGAGGTTCGTGACCGCAGCGTGGATCGCAGATGTCTCTTCAGGGGTGAACCCATCAAAGATGAAGTCGGCCTCTTCGATGGCGGGGCCGTCGGCGAGGTGGTCAGGGAGGTGGCTCCCGGATCCCATACAGTGGGGTGCCGCTGACCCGTGATAAAGCGGCCGTATTCGAGTGGTGACAGCGGTTTGCGACGGCCGTCGCAAACCTTATTGACCTATCTCCCCACACTACACAGTGATGAGCAACCAGCCGGACAACAATCGCTCGCAGACATCCGATAGTGAGGCGATCGCTGCTGCCGGCGGCTCGATCCTCACGGAGACGGACGCTGATACGGGTGAGGTTCCGGCTGTCTCATACGACGAAGAGCGGCTGACGGATATGCGAGAGATACTGGAACCACAGAAGCTTCGACTGCTCCAGCAGATCCTCGCGACCGAGTGGGGTTCATTGAGTGCACGCGAACTCGCCTACCGAAACCCGGAGATCACTGAGAGTACGGTGCGCGATCACCTTCGAGAGATGGCGACACGAGACCGACCGCTCGTCGCGAAACTCGAAGCGGAGACGCGTGAACAGAACGTCCCGTGGACGTACTATGCGGTGACCGAGTATGCGATCGAACTCCTGAAAGAACTCGGCGCGTACGAAGGCATCTCGGTGCTCTACCAGATGTACGAACAGATGGAGCGAACCGCAGACATTGACCGGATCGAGGCGTTCGATCACCGACCGACGCCCGACTGGTTGTAATCTACTTGGTATCGAGGCTACCTCTTCCACTGACTCCTCTCTTGGAGTGGTACTCCACGGCTCTCAGGTGAGAGAAAAATCCGATAGATAGCCGTCGAATTATGTGTCGTAGGGTCGCGGCGGAATCCGGATCTCTTCCTCCACTTCATAAAGATATCCCTTCAGGAGGAGTTGCTCGATCTGCTGGTGAGCCTCCGCCTGTTCAAACTCGCCATCGGTGAGACACTCGATCGCCAGCTTCCGGGTGAGCACCGCCTCCTCGTCGAATGTCTCGACGTACTCCTCGAGTCGGTGGAGTACCGTTCGATTGGTCGGACTGAGCGACGTCCGCGAGTTCGGCATGAATTGTGGCTATGAGCCGCTTACACTAGGCTATTGGGGTGTTTCAGGCGCTCCTCCTGCTGCGTCGATGCCCTCTCGATCAAAATCTACAGTAACCAACGCTCTCGAAGTCTGACGCTCGGGTGTTGGTTAGCGGGCGAGTTTATCGGCGCCGAAGCAGCCGAGGCGCTGAGAGAGCGCCTCGTGACTCCCTATGACTGGTCCGACTGCGTTCGACGATACGAGCACCGACCACGACCGATTCGAGGCTAAGCAACTCGCTCAAGATCGAGACGCCGAGCAGTCGACGGCGGACCTCACCGACGGGACGGCGCGGCACCTCGTGAACGACCTTGTCGACGACGGCGTAGTGACACCGGTTGCGGAACGCCGAGTGTTGGTTCACGACCCGAGTGGCGAGGCGTTCGACTCGATCACGCAACTCGCCATCTTCCATCGGGGGTGGATCGCTGCTCGCGAGGAGGAGGCGTAACGTCGGTGCAACAGACACTGACCGGCTGTCGGTTCTGCGAGGCAGCGCCAAGTGGAGAACTCGGTGGGGCCCGAACATGGGGCCACCATGATCTCGTCACCCATCCGATCTGTGTCGAGTGTGCGACTCAGACGGTCGCTGATCCCGACGAGCGTGGGCAGCGCGCCTGCGACAGCTGTGGGCTCGTCGTCGACACCGGCACGGCGCTCACACGCTTCCGCGTCGAACTCGGCCACCTCGAGGGCACGCTTCGGTTCTGCAACCGGTGCAGTCCTAGTGGGCCTGCGACGTATTGGACGCGAGATCTCAGCGATCACATCATCAGTGAGTAGCGAGTATTAACCAACAAGCGCCGGCGTTGCCTGTCTGGGACGTTGGTTAAGCATGAGAGTTTCTCGGCGCCGGTACGGGCGAGGCGCGACTGCACTCGCGTCTCGTGGTCAGGAATGAGTGTTCTACGTATATTCGACGAGTCGACGTACCGTCTCAATCAACTCAAAGCACTCGTCAGCCGGGAGGGACAGTAATGCCCGCCGGCGATGGCGCGACGCGGGTGGTCTCCGATCCGCCGTGTGAGGACTGTGGCGCGCAGTTCACGGGTGACATGCGGCTTCGAGTCGACCTGTGGCCGATGTTCACCTGCCACGAGTGCGCGCCGGAGGCTCGCGAAACCGCGCCGCTGTCGTGTACCGTCTTCCCGATGCCGCGAGCCGACGGCAGCGATACAGGAGACAGTGCGACTACGGGGACACAGTAAGAGCGGCTTGGAGCGACCGCAGAGGAGTTTATTCGCGTCCGAGGGGGCGAGGCGCGCGTTTCGAGCGTGCGTCGTACTAGCCATGAGTGGATCAGAGACGACCGACAAGTCAGCGCAGCGTCCCGACGAGACCGACTCAACGACCACTCCCACTGAGGCGGACGAGGAGACGTGTCCGAACGGCGAGGCGTGGTGTGACGGGCCCGAGAGTGATGATCTACTGTGTTTTGCGTGCTTCCTCGATGGGCGGGAGGACAGCCGATGAGCGCCATTACCGGCGCCGGCAGTTCGGTCGACATCGAAGAGACGCTGACCGACCGAGAGATCCGAGCGCTCACTGAACGACTTGTCGTCCTCAACCGGGACGCGCCCGGTCTGTTCACGGTGTTCTCCGAGGAGGGAACGGAGTATACGGTTGATATTCAGGACGGCGGCGCGTGTACGTGTCCGGACGTCGAGTTCAACGATCCCGACGGTGGCTGCAAGCACCAGCACGCCGCACGGTTCCTCGCGGGCGACCGCGAGATTCCTTCGTGGGTGATTCAGGAGAACATCAATGCGCAACTCGCGACGCGGACCTTTGGAGGGACGGCCTGATGCGGCAGGCGTTCGCGTGTGACGGCTGTGGAGAGCACCGAGGGCGACACTACATCGGTGGCCGGCGGCTCTGTGAGCCGTGTCTGAACGGCTCGTCGGAGAGCCAGCGTAGATCGGACAGGCCGACCGAGACGTGGCACGTGACCGAGAACGGCCAGACGGCCCACCGGAGTCGCGACTGTTCGGCGCTCACTCATGCGACGGTCGTCGAGACGCTCACGACTGCAGAGGTGGACGACGACTACGTGCTCCGGCGGTGCGATAGGTGCCAGTACGACACTGTGCCGACGCTCGCTGAGTAATCGATCCTGAAGGGTGACCCCCCGCACGGCAGGGAAAGCCGCGCGGCCTCTGACATGGACTGCGGTCGCCAGTGGACAGTCGGGTTAATTAAATCCCACTGTCACTCTTCTCTGTTCTCTTTCCTATCTCGACGTTCTGGGTCGTCATCCGACCGTATTCATCACCTACGGGGTTACCAGCTGAACATACCGATATCGACCATTCTACTACCCCGATTGGGAGAACGCGACTTTCAGAGGCGAGATTCTAGTACGAAGGATTATCGTCCCCATCACAGACCAGCAGCTATGATGAACGACTACTGGGATGGCGAAGGCGGGTTCGGAGACGAGATCAGCGACGCTAGTGGATCAGAGAGCCACGGTCCGTCGATCAGCAACACGATCCTCGAGGAAGTGTCCGGGTTCGAAGTCTTCAGCGAAGACGAGCTCGCCGCTCGATTGCACCTCGATACGACGGTCGTCCTCGAACAACTGTACGACCTCCGGAGTCGGGGACTTATCGACGGGACAGAGGGAGCGTGGACGCGTGATGTCGAACACGGCGCGCTTCCGGAGCCCGACGACGAGTATATCTTCTGAGTGGGCAATCGAGGACGGCCCTTTCAGCTCTGCTCAGTGATCGGTGCAGTCGGTAGCTGTTCGACTAGAACTTTGCAACTCGATAGAGATAGATTCTCTAAACAGTAGAAGAGCCGAGTACGCTTCCCGAGATCGAGAAGGAATTGTGATCCTCACTCTGTTATAACGTTCTAGAGATCGGTGAATTCGAAGCGTACTCCGCCGTCTTCGCTGGTAGTGAGTGACCAGTTCCAGTCGTACAAATCGACGATCTGGCTGACGACAGTGAGACCTAATCCCATCCCGTGTTCTCTCGTCGTGAGGCCTCCCTTGATCCCGTTCTCCTGGATACTATCCGGGATTCCAGGCCCGTTGTCTGCCACATAGAATCCATCTTCGAGATCACCAATCCGAACGATCACCGTCCCCTCACTATGTTCAATACTATTTTCGAAGAGCTGTTTCAGTAACTGTTCCATGTGAATCGGATTTCCTTGGACAGTTAGGTTCGTATCAACGTGAAGTGTTGCCGACTCCGTTTTCATCGGTAGCTCGTCCCACACTCTCGGAGCGAGCTCTGCGAGTTGAATTCGTGTATCCTTTATATCTAAGTTCGATAGTTTAACGTTATCAAGTAATTCTTTGATCATCACCTCAATGCGCTTGTGGGCGACTGTTACCTTCTGGGCGGCCTCAGTGTCTCGAGGTTGGCACTGCTGGTGGTACCCTTGAGCGATCGTCAATGGGTTGCGAAGCTCGTGAGCGAGTGATTTCGCAAAATTCTCTAGTTGGTTGTTGCGATAGGCGAGTTCGCGGCTCCGTTGTTCGGCTTCACGCGCTCGCGTTCTCGCCTTCGCATCATAAAGGCCGATCTCGAAGCCAGCCCCGCTACTGAGTGCTGTAAGAATGAGGACATTAGGGGCGATATCGGAGAGTCCGCTGACGGCAGCGTTGAGTATGAGGATTCCGCTCATCACGCCGATGCCAGCGAAACACCAGCCCGCAATCCGATTATAAAGTACAGGATGGATATCCATGTCCGGTAGCCGATATCCGCCGTATAAGAGTATCAAACCAGGAACACCCGTTAGTAAGGAGACGACCAACCGGATCTCGACGGACATTTCTCCTATAATCGGGATGAAGGGTAAAATCACAGCAGCTGCAGTATATTCCCCCAAGTATACCGATGAACTGCCTTCCATCTGCTGCCGAAAGCCCCCAGAGGGAATTTCGCATTGTGATCGAAAGGAAATAAAGACTAATTACCGTATCGGTCTCGACCCAATACTGATGAATCTAGTACGATATTGATACCTTCCCCATCGGTGTCACGCCGCTCCGTGCAGTCACCATCCCAGAGTTAACTCTAGATATAGGGGGAGTATACCACTTCTCACCCCACGATCGAGATTTGGTAAGTATCCCTCAAACGCAGCCCGAACCTTTACACAAGTGAATAGCTGATATTAGGCAGTCAACTGAAGGGTTAGCAACTGTTCCTATGAATGATATAGATATTACAGTCCTCCACGTGGATGCTAATGGAACATTCACGGATTTAATGCAGGATTACATCCATCATCACGATAACGGGATCACCGTCCGAACAGCGCCAAACGGCAACAATGCGCTCACCGTTCTTGAAGCATCCGATGAGATTGATTGTGTCGTCAGCGACTACCCAGTGCCGGGGTTGAACGGGTTGGAATTACTCCGAATTATCCGAAGCCGATGGCCTGAACTGCCGTTTATTCTCTTCACGAGCGACGGAAGCGACGAACTGATCTTAAAAGCGCTCAACGCCGGTGCGACCGACTACCTCCAAGACCGGCCTGGCACGAGTCACTATCCGCTGTTGGCGAACCGTATCCGCAATCTGGTCACGTGGTCTCGTGACAAACCTGAGCGTGACCCGCTGTCCCAGCGAATCGAGACGCAGTTCCAGTTACTGATCGAAACCGTCGAAGACTACGCGATTTTCTTCCTCGACGAAGACGGCCGCGTCCAGACGTGGAATGCGGGAGCCGAGAAGATCAAGGGATATTCGAGCGACGAAATTATCGGTGAACACTTTTCGGCCTTCTATCGTGACGAAGATGTGGAAGCTGACATCCCCGAGCGCAATCTCCATGAGGCGACCGCCAAGGGACGCCTCCGAGACGAGGGGTGGCGCGTGCGTAGCGACGGCTCGGAGTTCTGGGCGGACGTGATCCTCATGCCGCTCTACGAAAACGACGAGCTCGTCGGGTACGCGAAGGTGACTCACGACAACACCGAACAGCATCAAAAACAGCTCTTACTCGAACAGAACGAGCAGTTGAAAGAGCTGATCACGGCGATCTCTCACGATCTGCGAAACCCGCTCCAAGTCGCCGGGGGGAACGTCGAACTGGCGCGCGAAACCGGCGACCTCTCGTATCTCGAGACGGCCACGCAGGCGCACGACCGGGCGAACGAACTCCTCGACCATCTCGGGACGCTCGCGAAAGAGGGGAAACGAATTATGGACCCCGAAGGAGTAACCCTCGCGGAGGTAGCCGAGGCAGCGTGGCGCGCCGTTCAGACGGACGGGGCCGAGCTGACTATCGACGGAACCACTGAGTTCGTTGCGGACCGGCGGCGACTCCAGCAGTTACTCGAAAATCTATTCGCGAATGCCGTTGAGTACGCCGGCGGCGGCGTGACCGTCAACGTCGGGACGCTTGATGAGGGAGGCTTCTACGTTGAAGACGACGGGTCCGGCATCCCGATGGCCGAGCGAGATCACGTCTTTGAGATGGGGTATTCGAACACGCCTGACGGGTCGGGCTTCGGACTGGCGATCTGTAAACAGATTGCTACCGCTCACGGCTGGTCTATCGAGGCAGTCGATGGATCCGCAGGTGGGGCTCGCTTCGAAGTATCGGAGATCCAACTTGCGGGCGGAGAACGCTAATCGAGGGGCAGACAACGATCGGGGCCTCTACGTGTGGCTCTCAGTCACTCGCGCCTGCTCGCTCGACCATTTCAGGATCTACCACCTCAAGCCGGCCGTTTGCGTAGATGGTCACTTCACACCCTTCTATCGAGAAGGTTACTTGACCACCGCCCTCCTGGGCTGTCGGGGGAGTCGGTGCAAAAAGCCTGTCTAATGCATCTGGATCGATGGCGTCGTGTAGCGGCCCGATCGTCGTCGGGTCACGATCGAGTACTTCAGCAACTGCCGTGACGACGGTCACGCTTACACTCTCTAGAGCAGCCTCTGAGTCAATGACTAAGGCTCTCATGTCACCGTGTTTGGAGACAACTCCCAAAGTAATTACTCTCATTATCTCACCCGATTATGAATGAATTCTACGCGACTGGGGTCTCCTCGTGATATATTATGGGACGGCAACAAAGAGGACCGCTCATCAGTAACCTATCATATAGATATAATCATGTAGGGAAATCAGATTTTCGCCAAAAGAACGGTCTAATGGGTTCGTCTCCTGAGCAACCCTTACTTTCCCCTGCCCGACACCGATCGTCTTCCTTACCGAGCAAACTGGACCCCAGTGATCTCGAACCGGGCGCCGCCATCCCGTCCTTCGATCACCCTGATCTGCCACCCGTGAGCAGTGGCGATGGTCCTGACGATACTCAGTCCGAATCCGGTTCCCTCCTCCGAGGAGGTGTAGCCGTGTTCAAACGCCTTCTCCCGTTTCTCGACGGGAATCCCTTGCCCAACTCGCCACCATGATCCACTTCCCACGATAGCCCGCAGTGTGAGCAGGAATCTGGCCGATATTTCGACGATGTAGTCGTCTCTGAAGCTGAGAGAGGTTCACTCAGCGTCTGCTGATGATGGGTGGCACTCTTCATCAGTTCAATCATATCCGCGTGATCGATCGTTGCTTTGAGCTGCTCTAAGGGATTCTGTATCTGCTGGAGCTGTCGTTTGATACGTTCTTCCTTCTGTAGATCGGGGGTACCATCTGTTCGTTGAAGAGTAATAAGTCTCGTATTCAGCGCATAGAACTCCTGAAGTAGGAAACTGTACATCCCGTATTTTAGCCGTGTTTCAATCGTCTCTTGGAATTCTACCTTCGAAATCGGCCATGAGAGGGTACCATCGTAGTGCTGAACGTATTCTGTATCAGGAGACTCCTCAAACGCAAGCAACACGAGCTGACGGTATGGGTTTCTATCCAGAATCTGTCGTCGGAGTACCGCCTCTTCTTCCTCAACGAGTGATTGAGACACACAGACGACGACGGTCCGAGGATCAAGCATCCGAAGGAGGTCGTCTGACTGAGTCGCCACGTCCATCGAGACGCCCGAAAGCCATCTCTGAAGTCGCGCTGCGCGCGTTGGGTCGTCTTCGAGGAGGAGGATATTAAATCGGGAAACCAAGTCGGTCGCGTTCATGGAACGAATAACACCTCTCCCTCCATTTGTCGCCTCACACCCTGGCACACAGGATACTGTTTGCTTGCCGTCGCGAGGATTTGAGCCAGTCGAGTCTCTGGCAACTCCCTCTCTTGGAGTAGCACGTCTTCTTGCGTTAATACGGAATCTGAATGGCGGCGGTGGTCAGCCGAAATTCCTTCCTCTGCAAAGCGAACTCTGGACGTCGTGGCAATAGGTGAGGTTGACGTGATCATTGTATACTCAATACTCGTTGACAGGAGCTTCGGTATAATCTAATCGCCGAGAATCTCATCTGAGATAATCTGATGCTCTATCCAGTATTCTGCACCGAGAGTTATTAGGTAAGCCCGTTTTGTTAACCGGGTCTACGCGGGCGTGCAGGTCAAGAAGTAGTGTAATTGGTGATCCCACGTTGGGGTCACATCTATTACTATATAATTTGATCGGGTTATCTACTTCGGTATTTTGGGCCGAATGTACAAATACCTAACTCGGATTCTTCCAGTTGGATGCGAACTAAAATTGCAGTGCTGGCGATGGCCGTGATCGCGATCTCGGCCACGTTGGGCGCAAGCGCATACACGACAGGTAACGTTTCGCGGACTGCCTCGATCGACGTGGTCTCCGACGACCAAGGTCTGATCGCACTAACCGATGGGACCTCTGGTGACTTGGTCTCTCAGTCGGGTGACCAGCTCACGATTGACTTCACGGCCGGCGGTGCCGGCGGCGTCAACGGCGACGCTCAGTACGAACTGGGTGACCCGTCCGACGCGATGAACAAGACTGCGTTCAATATCTCGAACCTCGACGCCGAAACACACAGTCTGACGGTTGAGTACACGGGTGTCACCGGTGACGCGCTCGATGGCACGGCAAACATCGAGTACCAGATCTACGATGACACTGGCAGTGAGGTTGCGACGGTCAGCGAGGAGTCCACCTCGGCAACGATCAGCGACGTAGCCTCGGGTGAGACGCTCTACGTTGTGATGGTCATCGATACCAACGGTCTCAGCAGCGCGGACGATCTGTCGGGCACGCTCACGGTGTCGGCCTAACTCCCTACTACAACTCTTCGTAATGTTTCGTAGAGTTGGACTCGCTCTGGTGCTCGCGGTCGCGCTACTCTCGGTAGCTCCAGCGGGAGCACCGGTTCAACTCTCGTACGTCTACTCCGATAGCATGGAGCCGACGATCGGCACCAACGACGGCTACTTCGTCGTTCCAGCAGGAACGGTGTCGTCTGGTGATATCGTGACGTTTTGGAGCCCACAGCGGGACGCGTACGTCACCCACCGGGTTATTGGCGAATCCGAGGCTGGATTCGTCACGCAGGGCGATAACAACCCCTCGCCCGACCAACAAGCCGGCTACCCGGCCGTTTCGAGAGATCAGATCGTCGGGAAGGTACTCACGATTGACGGGACTCCCCTCCTCATCCCTCATCTCGGTGCAGGCGTCTCGGCCCTCCGGCGAAATCTGTTCGTCGTTCTGGCTGGACTCACCGTGTTGATAGGGGTGTACACCACTCGGAATTCTAGCTCCCAGCGCCGCGAGGTTTCGCGCGTACGGGATATCTTCGGGCCGTTGTTCGGGATCTGTTTCGTCTCGATCACGTGTCTGCTCGCGTACGGTGGAGGCGGTCACACCGAGACGCTCGTAGCGGTCTCGTCGTCGGGGCTCAGTGAAGCACCGAACGCAGTGTTAGTCGGCTCCTCGAAGCCCCTCGAATTCACGATTACACAACCGGCGTGGCCGCTGATGCACCGGGTAGTCGAGACGAGAGGGATGACGATCACGGACGAGGTTCGAAACTCGACGGCGATCCAGGTGAGCGGGTCCGTAACTCCCCCGACGGAGACCGGTCCGGTCGAGGTGAGTGCGACGATCAACCAGTATCCGGCAGTCGTCCCTCAGTCGATGATTGCACGGCTCCAAGCGATTCATCCACTGCTGGCGAGCGGCGTTTGCGCCCTAGCCATGCTGACCCCACTCTGGGTACTGTATCGCCTCTGGCTGGACCCCCAAGCTGTCCTCCGTGACCGCCCCTCGCGGTGGAAGAGAGTGCTCCGGAGGAGTCTCAAGTGAGACGCCGCTCGCGACGTGGGTCCACTCGGTCGACGCTAACCGGTCTGTGTCTCGTAGTCGCCATCCTCGCGTTGACGTTCGGAGGTGGCCTCGAAGCGACTGCATTCACCACCGGCTCCGTCGATCGAGGGTCCGCGGTGGACGTCGTCTCAGATGGCTCCGGAGCACTTCAGATAGATACTGCAGACGAGGTTCGAATCAACTCGACCTCCCTCCTCGTGAGTACGACGAATCGCCTCGGACAACCAATTTCCCTCACGATCGCGCTTCGGTCCGAAACGGCCGACCGGGGTGACCTAGTCGTCGATGGCGTAAATCACGGTGACCGAGTGTCGCTGTCACTCGCGCGAGCCGAGACGACAACCGTCGACGTCTCGATTCCAAACGACGAGTCGCTCGTCGGGACAGATGTCTACTTCGATGTCCGCGCATCGGCGAACGGGATTCAAGTTTCAGCTCCGGACCGTTACGTGACAATCAGAACAGAATCATCATGAGAACCACCTACCTCTACTACCTGTTGCTCGAACGAGGCCGTACGATAGCGGCCGTACTTCTGCTTGTGGGAGCACTCGGTGTCGGTACTGCTGGGTGGGCGTACACTCACCCACCGACGACTGAGATCACAGACCAGACGAATCAGAAGACCATCGAGAGCGCTGTCGAGACGCAGGCAGTCGTCTCGGGTGAAACCAACCTCTACCAACAGGGAACGCTCCTCGAGAACCAGCCGGCGTACCTCGTGAGCGCGGCTCCGAATGCTACACTGTTGCTCAACACGTCTCTGCCGACGGAGACGAGCCGTGTCGATCCAGAACTCGAAATCGTATACACCGCGACTCGCGATGGAGAGGTGTTCTGGAAGCAAACTGAATCAGTTGAGACAGACACGATTCGAGAGGATCAGAGAGTCAACACACGGGGAACGATCTCTGCTCTTACGATACTGGCCCAGCAGAATCAGTACCAGCAGGAGTTTGGTGATGCAGCGACCGTCTCAGTTGGCGTCCGTGTTTCGATCGATTATACTCTAGACCAGTATAGTGGAACCCTCTCACAGAGATACCCACTGGAATCTGGATCAGGGTGGTATTCGCTTTCGACGGAGCCTCTGTCGAAGACTCACGGGACACCGGAGACGCATACGCGGCAGCTGAAGGTCACCGACAAACCAGTCTTCTTCGTCCCTGCAAT
Source organism: Halorarum sp. SLYT50 (assembly GCF_059821265.1). Lineage (NCBI taxonomy): Archaea > Methanobacteriati > Methanobacteriota > Halobacteria > Halobacteriales > Haloferacaceae > Halorarum > Halorarum sp. SLYT50. The sequence continues at coordinate 157,626 of NZ_JCAMRW010000003.1, forward strand.
CACAGGAATCATTTCGCTTCTAGCTGGGTTCGCCGTTCTGGGCATCCATCGGAGGAATCCAAGACAAGCTTCGATAGAGGATCTGGAAACGGACATCCACCACCAGCGGTACGAGGAGTGGATCTCACGCGGGGTAGTTCCCAAGTATGGCTCTGTCCCGATGGTCAATATCGAGACACTCGAGGACCTCGTAGACGTAGCCATCGACGCGGGTGAACGAGTGATCTACGATACAGAAACGGAGATGTACGTGGTGATTCGTGAGAGCGTCCGCTACTACTACGACCCCCGAGAATGAGCGGCTGGGCGGTATAGTATCTGAGGAGTGGTAGCTGTCGGATTCTTCCATACCCACAGAGGACGACTATTTGGATTTGAAACGGAGTGACCGAGAAGGTCACTCCGTCAGGACGAGTTCAATGTTCGAGTTCTAGCCAGATGTTTCACCCGAACGACGGAGTCGGAGAGGTGGAAATGCTCGTGCGACCATCTGGGTGATTCAGTCTGGCTGGTTAGCGGTTGTGTAACCGCATTCGCACTAATTTCATTCGTATATAAAATCTACCGTCGGGAGAATCAAAATAAGGATTCAAATCGAGCACGCACTGTCCACTTTCTCGCCCTGACTCACAGATATACCGCTCAATGACATCGAAAGGGAAGTCGGCGAGAGGAACGCTCCGATTATCGCTGCGATTCGCGGAGGATCAGCGGCTCGATCGCGAGCGTCCGCTTCGCCACGGTGATGATCCGGAAGATGTACGACGCGAACAGCATGAACGGGAGCAGCGTCACCACGAACGCTCCCCCGACGACCAGCGCGATGTGATCAACTCCGAGCGTACTACCCGGGAACGTGCCTGCATCGACGACCGAGAGCATGATCCCACCGACGGCGAGTGCCGGAATCGCCGCGTACAGGATCAGTCGCGAGAGGTCGATCAACGCCCACTGGAAGTACAGCGTCTTGATGTGCTCACGGGCGGGTCCGAACAGCGACAATGCACTCTTGAGTTGGTCGAGTAATTGGATTTCTGCGTCAGTTAGGCTCCCCTCGTAGTTGTTCGCAAACCGTTCTACTTGGAAGATCTTCCAACTATAGTTAAAGTTCAGAGCGGCGAAGACGACATCAAACGACCCGAACGACGCCCCGTCGAGACGATCACGGACCTCGTCGGCGTTGCCAGTGACGCTGTCGACGAACTCACTCACCTCATCGCGAAGTTGCTCGTTCTCGTTGTCGTCGATCTCCTCGCCGAGCGTCTCCGCCCGATCGCTGGTAATCTCGACGATCTGACTCAGGAATTCGGAGGGATCCGGCGGGCTCGGAGACCCGATCAACTCCTCGGTGAAGTCCCGGAAGTCCATGGCGTTACTCATGCGTTCGCGTTGGTCGCCGAGTGGACCGTTCTCCTGAGAGATCACGAGTTGACTGATCGTGACCACGAGGGTCGTTCCAGTGACGATTATCGAGAGCATCGTCGAGAACAGGGTTTCGATCGTGTCCCCGGATTCGATCTGTCGGACGAACGGCGGATACAGGACTGTCACGGCGACGAGAAACACGATGAACACCAGCCCCGTCAGGAGCGCCGCGATATGAACTCGGTTCGCACGCAACAAGAACCAGATCCGGAGTCGGCTCTCACTACTCCGTTCGCGCATCGTATCGGCCGTGCTAACGTCGTTCTCATCACTCATCCGATGTAGCGGGGAGGGGACGTTTGAACACGAGATACTTCGTGCCGCCGTTTTCGTACGTGATCGTCTCGATGAGTTCCCACCCGTCTGCTCCGAGTTCGTTGAGCGTCTCCTTTGGATCGACCGCTTCTTTCCGCGTCTCGTTGCGTTCCGGTCGCACCGTCTCGTACTCCCATCGATCCGGGGTTGAATCGTCCATCGGTTCGATGTACCGCGGTAGGGGTCTTACCTACTCGCTTATCGAATTCTCGACAATCTGAACGAATCCGTCGACGAGGGCAGATTGGAACTCTCAAGAGGCTAGTTGGAGAATACACCCCATGACTGTGACATCCTCTCGCCGGCAGATCATCGCGACACTAGCGCTCCTCTGTCTCGTCGCCGGAAGCGGCTGTGTGACGACGAATCCGACGATCGCGGTAGACACGAGTGCTTCGACGGTATTCGAAGACGTCTCGGCGAGCGAACCGTGGACTACCCGGAGCCTCTCAACCACTGCCACACTCAACGAGACAGCTACGACCGAACAGGGCGTCGGCAAGTTGATCGTCATCGCTGCCGACGGGACATCGTTCGACTCGGTCCCACTCGATGCCGGACAGACGAGCGCCACCGTCTACGTTCCACCCAACCAGAACGCGACCCTCCTCGCAGTCAACACCATCAACGGAACGATCGTAGAGAGACAGTCAGTCGTCACGGGGGGAGACCGAATCCCCTAATCGCACTCCATTCCCTCTCGCCCGTTCGGGAGGACAGAATTCCGTGAGGGATACCAGCTACGGGGAGTAGAGGACACTCATATCTCACTCTTGAATCGGATGGCAGAGCGATCCGTCTACTTCAGCACGGATGGAGCGACCAGCGTTATCCGACTCACGCCACAAACCCGCTCAATGAGCCGACCCGATACTGCGAAGAGTGAGTGGGAGTACGAGACCGTTCGTCCTCCGCGTGGAGAGACGAAGAAGGAAGCCGAGAACCCCAAACCAGCGATAAACGAACTCGCCGAGGAGGGATGGCGTCTCGTCGAGACTATCGACTACACTGGTGGCGGCACCAAGTATCTCGTCTTTGAGCGTCCGGTCGAATCGGCGCCTGATTCGAAGGGGACCTCTCCGTGACTGAGGAGATCGACGGCGAGGCGAATCCAAACGTCGACACCGACGTTGACGTTAGCACGAAAAACACCATGCGCGAGCGTGCCGGCGAGAGTCGGCTCCGCATTTGGCTGTTGCTCTCCGCGAATCGACTCGCCGTCACCGGTATACTGGCGCTCGTCGTGTTCGTGCTGTTCGTCGGTCTCGTGGCGGTCATTCCTCCAGCACTCCTTCCGCAACTCCGGTCGGGTGACACGATCGAGACCATGTTCTCGACGATGGTCGGCGCTGTCATCACGGGGACGACGCTCGTCGTCACGATCGGTCAACTCGTGATCTCCCAGGAGAACGGCCCGCTCGGTGAGCAGCGCGAACGGATGGAGAATTCGATGGACTTCCGTGATTACGCCGAGGAGCTAATCGGGGCCCCCAGCCCTGCGGACCCGTCAGCACTCCTCCGGGAACTTGTTGACGTCGCTCGACAGCGAACAGAGGCCGTCCGCGAGGGACTCAGAGAGATCGACAGCGACCAGCTCCAGTGGGAGACCGAACAGTTCACTGACAGCGTCATCGGCAATTCTGAGACAGTTCAAGACCAACTCGATGGCGCTGAATTCGGGTCGTTCGACGTACTGTTCGCGGCGCTCAACTACAATTACAGCTGGAAGATCTACCAAGTCGAGCGTCTCTTGCACGAACACGAGGAAGATCTCGGCCAACCGGAGAACGACCTCCTCAACGACCTCAAGACGGCGCTATCGCTGTTTGGGCCGGCACGTGAACACATCAAGACGCTCTATTTCGAGTGGGAACTGGTGAGTCTCTCGCAGATGATCCTGTATGCGGCGATCCCAGCGCTCGTCGTCGCTGGCGTGATGCTTACCGTCGTCGAGGGGGCCACGCTTCCGGGGGCCACGTACGGGATTAGCCACATGACTGTGGTTGTCGGCGCCGCGTTTGCGTTCACACTCCTGCCATTCCTCCTGTTCACATCGTATGTGCTCCGGATCGTCACGGTGGCAAAACGGACGCTATCGATCGAACCCTCGATCCTGCGTGATTCACAGCGGTAAGACGACGGAATAGCGCGATGTTAGCGTAGAAACCACCATTTTCGAGCAAGAGTGAACCTCTGGAGACGCGGTCTACGAACAGAAGCCCCTTTTGTATATTGAGAGAGCATCTTTGTGATCGATACTAATGCTTCGATTCGTCGCCGTCAAAGCTCTGGAGCATCACCGCACTCGTAGTTGAGGCCGGGCTCTCGTTCTATGAGGAGCACCCGAAGGTCGCTATGATACAGTTGGTGACTGCGGTCTCACGTACCAATCTGGCCTCGTAGGAGCAGTTGCGCGACTGCTGATTGAACTCTACAAACAGCAGCAGTAGAGTCTCACGACCGGACTGGCGTGTTATCAACTTGCTCGTTTCCTAGGCGCGAAGCATCGTCAACAGGGGCTTGGATGAGATCGAGTTCGCGACGCTGTAGTTGATGTCGAAGATATTATCAGCGTTATAGAGAATAGTGATTGAGTGAGTCGCTTAGCAGATTGATAGCGGTGTTTAACCCTACAGGATTACTTAGACTACTCACGTGACAACAATCGCGGAGTTTGAAATACCTACCGAGGAATTCGCGCTCTATGAGACTCTCGAACGGCTTCCCGACCTCAAAATTGAGGTCGATCGCGTCG
>NZ_JCAMRW010000004.1:0-129406 GCF_059821265.1 Halorarum sp. SLYT50
CTGATGGCTATCGATCAACTCGTTACGACCGGTGAGGAGCAGGAGACCGTTGAGTTCGACTGGGGAACCATTGTATGGACCGACAGCCGAGAACTGACTGGGGAGGACACATTGACCGTCGGGAAGGTAACGATAGAGGCCGGAGAGCGGAACAGCGAGCATTACCACCCCAACTGCGACGAGGCACTGTACATGCTCTCGGGCGAACTGACTCATACGCTCGGCGATGAGGAGATCGTCCTAGAGGAGGGCGACCTTATCCATATCCCACAGGGGGAACCCCACCAGGGTATCAACGAAGGCGACGAGGACGCGGTCGCGGTCATCTGCTATGACACCGGTTCACGGGAGTTCACGCTCGTCGACGAGGACGCCGAAACGGAGTGACGGCGCGGCGCCGTTGGGACATCTTAGAGCCGTTCTCGTAGTCGTCGTACGGTGAGTCTCTGCCGCATTATGTCTCCCGGACGCAGGCGAGGAGAATCATAACCCCGGTGACTGATGATCCTTCCCAGGACCAAGGATACCCGCCCGATATACGATGCCCTGTCAGTCAAGCGGCTCAAGCGGTTCGTGGTTTCCTTGGGTAATTTCGTTGGCGGGCGTCGGTGTGGCCCAGCCGACCGCGTTGGTGATGATCTGTTGGATCTCGTCTTGGTGAAAGACCGGGTAGGTTTCGTGACCAGGCCGGAAGTAGAATATCTTCCCTTCGCCGCGGCTGTAACAGCACCCGCTTCGGAAGACCTCGCCGCCCTCGAACCAGCTGACGAAGACGAGAGTTTCCGGCGCGGGGATATCGTGAAACTCTCCGTACATCTCGGCCGTCGGAACCTCGACGTACTCGTCAACCCCCTCGACGATGGGGTGGCCCGGATCGACGACCCAGATGCGTTCTTTTTCCTCCGCTTCGCGCCACTTGAGACTACAGGAGGTACCCATCAGTCCACTGAATACCTTCCCCCCGGAGCCGTGGAGGACGATCAGTCCCATCCCATCCCGTACGTACTCGCGGACGCGTTGGGCGACCTCGTCGTCGACTTCGTCGCGGGCAATGTGGTCCCACCAAATAAGTACGTCCGTCCTCTTCAGGATTTCTTCCGTCAGCCCGTGTTCGGGTTCGTCAAGCGTCGCCGTCCCCGTCTCGTATCCGGCCTCCTCGACGAACTCGGCGATAGCGTTGTGGATGCCGTCCGGGTACGTCTCCTCCGCTGCCTCTAGTTGGTTTTCTACCCGATACTCGTTCCAAACGGTCACGTGAACCGACATACGACCAAAACTCGACATCGCTCCGCATAAAGCTACTGTTGGGGAGGCGAGGTCACCCGACGCCGTCAAACGCGTACCTGTTCGCGCGCATCTTCGAGGAATTCCTGAACCTGGACGGGACGGTTCGTCTCACTGCTCTCGATCGCGGCGAAGACTAGCGCCACGGACTGGAGGTTGTCCTCGACGTTCGTCGGCATCGGCTCCCCCCCGTCGAGCCACTCGACAAACTGCTCGATCAGCCACGTGTTGCTCCACTTGTCCTGCTCTGCCAGCGGGATTCGCTCTCCCGTTCCCTCTTTCCCACCTGAGTAGTCCGCTTCGTTGTCTGGGTCGTACGGGAGGCATTCGAGTTCCCGGTCGTCGAGGATGAGTGTCGAGTCGCGGCACTCGGCGCGAACGTACTCCGTTCCCCAGCCGTTCAGCCCGGCCGCGTTCGCCTTTGTTCCCTCGTAGAACGCGTGCCGCCCGTTTTCGAACGACATCATGACCAGCGCCTGTGAGTTCCCCTCGAAATCGCTCCACGCTGGGTTCCACGTCTTGGCCCACAGCGTCTCGCACTTCGAGCCGGCCATGTCTGCTAGGATATCGAGGTGGTGAATCGCGCCTCCGATGAGGAGAGGGTTGTCCATCGTGTACTTCCACTCGGCCCCCCAGCTCCCGTACGTTCGACAGTTGCAGGTGAACCGGTTGACGAGGTAGTCGAGCGGCCCGTGCTCGCCGGAACGAATCTCTCGCCGGAGCGTCGTCTTGTCCTGGTCGAAGCGGTGACTCATCGTCACCCCCATCTTCTTCCCGGCCTGTCTGACCTTCTCGGCGATGCGAACCGACCCTTCTAACGTGTCGGCGATCGGCTTCTCGGAGAGAACGTGCGCGTCGTGTGCAAGTGCGACATCAACCACGTCCTCGTGAACGCTGGAGGGGACGACCACGTTACAGATGTCGGCGTCGTGTTCCTCGAATGCCTGCTCCACGTCCGTGTAGCACTCTTCGTCACTCAATCCAAGATGTTGCTTCGCGTTTGCGTGCTGCTCCTCGCTGACGTCGACAGCGGCGACGACGTCGATCAACCCGTTGTCGATGTTCGGCGGCAGAAAGGTCGAACACCATCTCGCACCCTGGCCGCCGGTTCCCACCTGTATAGTTCTGTAGCTCATTAACCTACGAAGCCAATCCGACCTCTATTTATTAAGCATTTTGTATGATAGAGTCTTCACGAGGGACGAGGTGACGGGAGGGCCCGAGCGCGCCGCGGCGGCATCAGGAATACCGCCCTGCTCACCGTCTCAATCACTCCCAGAATCCCGTTTCGTTCCTCGGCAACATCGAGGTCGTCCGTGTTCATCGCTTTCCTGGTCTCGATGAACGCGTCGATATCCTGCTGGACCGAGGTGAAGTTCAACGCGACGACTCCCTCTTTGCCAGTGTCGGTAGCGTTACTCTCAGAACGGCGGAGGATGCGCGGTTCGAAGTTCTCGTCGCGGGCCCGCGCGACCTTCTGTGTGTGACCAATGGTTCTGTACTTCTCGGCATGTTCTGCTACGCTGTCCGCCACCTTGCGGGTGACGTTGCTGTCGGCGGCGAGACTCTCGCCGACTGCGCCGATGTCATCCGGGTCGTGAACGGGGCTGAACATCTTGTGTACGCGCTCGGATTTGTTGTTGTTGTACCAGGAATCGATGTCGATCTGGATGCGCGAGACGGCCTGGGTTGTTCCGTCCGCAAAGGGACCCTCGCCGATACTCACCCGGTCCTCGGTGGCCTGGTTGGCTTTGAACCCAGATTTGAATCCCATCGCCTGCGGCGCCTCATCGGGGATTCGGTCGTCGTTGATTCTCTCCGCGGGGAGTCCCCTCCCGATGAATCCCGAACGGCGCTCCGTCACCTGGAAAACGTCCCGAAGCGACCCCTCTACAGCCACACCGTTGACTCGACCGAGTTCCCCTGTCAAGGCCTCTTCGGCGGCGAGTACGGCTGACCCGGAGTCGCTGGTGAGCAGTACGAGTGCGTCGTAGTCCTCCGCGTTCGCAGGGTCTTCTCCGACCGCGCGAGACACCTCTTCCGCGGGGGGGATGGTAGCTTCGTCGGGCAGGCGTTCCTCAAACCGATCGAAGTACGACGAGGAGTACCCCACGGTGAACAACAGCCCCTGGTTGATGACCGCCCCTTGGTTATCACCAGTCCCCCACTGAAATGCCCGCTCGAGCGTCCGAAACGCGTCCTCCACGGTAGACCGCTCGCTCGCCGTCGGAATCGACGGGCCGGCGTAGTTCAAAAACAGGAGAACTTGGTGCTGTGGGAGGACTGTGTTCCCGCTGTTGTCCCGGACTAAGTAGTCGTTCCACGCAAACTGTCGCTCCGGACGTGAAGTGGGATCGGCAGTACCCGTCGGATGCGTCGCGCCGGCCTCCGCGTCTGTGGTCGTTCGGGAGTCCGCTTCCCGCTGTTGACACGCCGCGAGCGCGGACGTCCCGCCGATGGCAACGGCGGTCCTCACGAACTGACGCCGCGGGATCGATTCTCGTGAAAAGTCCATACCAGTCGTCTAAATCAGAAATATATGAATATTTCGCCGATTTCGTGTCAGGACCCAGCAGTCAGGCGGTTCCACTGAACTCCATTAATATTCTTCCGGTATCTATAAGTCGAGAATTCGCCTTGTGACCATATGGCGTACTGGTACGGGTCCATTCGGTCTTTCGCCTCCCGTCGAAATCGCTTCACCGAGTCGCTCCGATTCACCGTGCTCCGGCTATCGTGCGCTCTCGCCGGACGACTCTGATCCCGGTATGCTTCGAAACTCACTTGCACTGCTGCTTGCTCTCGTGCTCGCCGTCTCCGCTGGATGCGCGGGCATCGGGAGCATCGGGATGACGGGAACGAATTGCGACCTCCAATTCGACGAGACGGCGGCCGAGAGTGGCTTGAACTACCGGACCAGTGGGAGCCAGGTCGGTAGTGCCGATGGAGCGATCGTGGTAACCGACTACAACCGCGACGGCGCTCCCGATCTGCTCGCGATCGGCGGCGACCAGCCAGCACTGTTCAAGAACGTCGGCGGGTCGTTCCAGCGGGCGAACGTCCTTCCACCGCTCGGACATACCTCGTTCAAAACGGGTCTTTCATTCGATTACGACAGTAACGGGTTCGAGGACCTGCTACTGGTCCCGTGGAGCGGGGAGGTCGTGTTTTTGGCCAATACCGAGGAAGGATTTGAGCGGCGTAACGTCGGAATTGACGTCACGCTGGACGGCGGGGCCGGCGCCACGGTGGGGGATTACAATGGAGATGGACACCTTGACCTCTTCATCCTCCAGAATGGCAACTGGAACGACAGAGTCCCGCGTCGGAACGCACGCGGGGACGCGCTTAACGGGAATCCGAACTACCTGTTCGCTGGGAACGGAACCGGGTTTGAACGCGTCGAAGACGCCGGTATTCGGGGGACGCGCTGGAGCTTAGCGACGAGTTTTGTTGACCTGAACGACGATAGTCGTCAGGACATTCATGTAGCGAACGACTATGGATACGACGTCGTCTACATGAACCAAGGAGACGGCACGTTCCGACACTCAACGGTCCCCACTTCGAACAGACACGGAATGGCTTCCGAGATAGCTGACGTCAACGGGGACGGGTTCCCAGACGTATTCGTGACTAACATCGAGTTCCGCGATCCCGGCCGCATCTGGGAACTTCAGAGCGGCCTATCCGTGACGAACCGGGGGAACCAACTGCTAATAAATCGGGAGAACGGGACGCTTAAGGACAGAGCGACCGCGTACAACGTCAAGCGCGGCGGCTGGGGGTGGGCCGCCGAACTCACCGACCTCAACAACGACGGCCGTCTGGACCTACTCCATGCCACGAAGGCGTACGTTGAGAAGTCGAGTACTGGCGACTGGGTGGGTGTTACCCCGCCACCGTCGGTCTGGACGGGGTTAGAGAACGGGACGTTCCAGCGGCACAATGCGAGCGCGGCAGGGTTCGAACCGTCGAACGGGCGTGGTCTCGCGACGCTGGATTTCGACCGCGACGGGGATCAAGACATCGTGGTCGCGGATACGTCAGAGACGTTCAAACTCTACGAGAACGAGGTTGAGGATGAGTGTGGAGACTGGCTCCAGCTACACGTCTCCGACACCAAACGCGGGACTGCGCTCGGAACCGAAGTGTACGTCGAAACGGAGCGCGGCACTATGCGACAGATACAGCGCAGCGAGTCGGACTTCTTCTCTCAGTCGTCGAGGTGGCTCCACTTTGGACTGGGACAGGACGCCACCGTCGAACGCGTCCGTATTGTCTACCCGGATGGGACCGAGCTCAAGTTCGACCAAGTCAAGGAGAACAGTCGAATCCGTATTTCTGCCAACGGATCCGTGAGATCTGAGGAAAAATAGTCTTATGATTGGTATGAACGGGTGTAAAAACGCGCTTCCCACTGTTGGTGAAAACGAACCGTTCGTCTATCAGATGGCTTCCCAATTGAGTACGACACGCGGCTGAGTGCGCCACTGATAACGCCGGACATATACATGTTCGGCATTGTCGGACAAATTGACACTGGATGACCACCAAACCCATTCGCGCTCTGGAGGCAACTGGCTTCCTAAATCTAACTAATCACGGCGGAAGACGAGGCTTTTGTCATACCTGATGATCTCTTTCTCGCTCGTCCGCTGCTCTTGACCCGATACGCGGTAGATGCGACCGAGCATACTTAAATTATCAACTATTACGGAATAGCTAGAGGGCTAGAATGCTTGGTGGAGTTTATCAGAAAGTACAGGAGGTACCTGAAACTATTGTGATGGTTGATGAACATAATGGATTACGGGCGTACCTTTGTAAATCGATGTTGGTTTCACGCTCCCCCTACTCTTGGAGGACCATGTGGAACACCGAAAATCGATCTCGAGTGACTATCTCTACTTAATGATCCGTATATTCAGATATATGTCGTACCTAGACCTCGATTCTTTGAGAGACGGCGTCGTGGCTCCACCTCGCACCTAAAGGGTCCGACCCACTATCGGTTGACCACACGCCACACCGAGTACAGGAGGCACGCGAATGCGATGAACCGCAGGACGCAGTTCTTCGACGTCATCGCCGCCATGAACCGCTTGATACTCTGGTAGCCGCTCTCGATCTCCCAGCGCGAGCTGTACTCGCGAATCTATCCAGCCGGCTTGTTCGTCATGAACACCGTGTACTGCCCGTAATCCGTTCGCTCAGAATCTTCCTCCCGCTTGTAGACCAGCGTGGTCGGTAGCCACTCGTCGTTTCCGAGATGGAACTGTCTGTAAGTAGTAAACCGATCCTCATTGCGTTTGAGCAAACGCTTCGCTTGCACCTTCTCGCTCGTGTCTATCCGCTTCGGAACGATATACGTCAGTCGCCGGTCGGAGACGGCTTAGGCACGTGTTGGCTGTCGAATCTACGATCCATCAGCACTTCGTCGACGTGAACGAGCTCTCGCGCCGAACCGAGCAGGATATTGACAATCTATATCGACTGGCTTCCTTCCGAATTGTCGAGTGTCGAGAGCTAATGGCACGGCATTCCCCACCAGCTGGCTGGTACCCCACTGATAGGCGAATTCGTCCGATTTCCCTTTCGTCCCGATGATCTCGCTCTCGTGACCCGTTCGATCCCCAGTAAACGGATCATCCTCAGTCGTGTCGATGGCGACGACTCCTGCCCAGTAGAACTGCTCTGTTTCAGCGATTCAACCGATGGGCCGACTTCCAGCCTCTCAATACATTGCCCGAATCTCGTCAACCGAGAGGTTACGTAGGTGCGAGGGATGAGTATGGCAGTGTGGCGTCTGATCGCGTGAGGACTCAAGTTTGAAGCTAGATGATCGTGATATTATATAGGGTGGCGAACCATGCGGTCGATTGATAACATGCAGTGAGAGGTCTCGTCTCGACTTCTGAGAAGTCTATTGAGAACGTGAGCGGATGGCGACACCCGTCAGGGTGTTCGCCGTCCATTTTCACACGACTGGATATTCTCTCAGAGAGATAGCTTCAACTCTCGCTGAATTAGGTGTTGAACATTCTTACCAAGCTATTTTCAGTGGGTGCATCGGCTGGCTGACAGCGTTCCTAACCTGCCGACGGTGCAGCCGAGGCGGTTCGCGGTCGACGAGACCGCTGTCAGAATTAATGGCGAGTGGTCTTGGCTGTACGCTACAATAGACCTCGACACGATACTTTATTAATCTCTCCGAGGGAGATCCACCATGTCTGAACAGATCGTCCACCTCGGGATACTCGATGACTGTCGACGCCTCGTCCGGATGGAGGACGGATTGGTGTGTGACGCATTCGAGCAAAGTTTGAATGACCATCATCAGATGGCTCGGCTCGGTAGCCTGTCGAGAGGGAATCACACGAATCTCCTGCCATTACTCCACAAGTATCGCGAGCTGTGGGAGGAACAAGAAGAGAGACCGGTGTTCAAGCGACACTTGGCCTACGTTCTCGGGTGGATCACACACCGAGCAACAGATATGTACTTCAAGCCCCGTTTTCGGTGGGTAGACCCACGATACGGTGAGGACGACCGCCGAAACTACGCGAAGCTCTATCACGACGCCGTCTTGTTCAGAGCCTCCTACAACAACGGCCAGAGAGATCCATTCGTCCCGGGGACGTTTGATGCCGCGATGCAATCCCATCCGGCTGCCGCCGCCGTCGACGTGGGGGCTGTCGAACGCCTGTTTGTTGAACAGTGGCGGCAGGAACTGCTCGCCGGTCACCCGTCCCTAACTAGGTGTGGTGACGTCGACGAGTGGCTCACTGAGGTGCTAAGTCGATATCAGGGGGACTCATACCGGACCGCTTGGTACGAGGAGGCGTACTATGACCCGCCGCCGGATCACGTTCAACAGTTCATCAATCACCCGAATTTCTATGACTCCTTGGACCCACTTCTTTATCTGCTTCACGGCGATTCTGATTCGAGTGGTGAGGACGATATCGACGTCTGGTCTGCGTTGAACGCTGCATCCGAAGGAAGCCAGTACGCCAATGCAATTTCTGACGCGGTTGGGTTCCTCATCACCGCCAGCGAATACTTCACTGGAAACACGTCGGCGGAGGAGATGTGCGACCGGTTCGATACACCGTTGTATGACCATGAATTGGACGATGCATTACAGTACAACGCCGACATAGATCGAAGTGTGACTCCGTCTAACTACCAACCCGGATCTGGGACTGGTCACCCTCTTGTCCACCGTCCGTTAGTTACCGTTGCGGCGGTCGATGATAGCCTCCGCTTGGCCCGAACATCTCTCGACAAAGAAGCGCCGCTGTCGAAGGTATTGAATGCCGGTATTCCTCCCCACATCGGGGGGGCTGTCGAGGCGACCGACCTGATCGAATACCCGGACCTCGTTCCCGTCTTGGCTGACTACCGAACGAACCGTACAGACGAGGCCACGGAACGAGCCGCTGTCGTCTGTGGAGCGCTGTGTTACTGTACAGCCGACCCAGTCGGTGGACCGAACAAAGAGTCAACGCGATACGATGTCGCCGTCCTCATCGACCGATCGTCCGACATCACAGACCCGAGTACTCCCGCGGTCAACGCAGCAGCCGTCACCGAACTGTTCAAAGGAATGATTCCCCGCGCGCGACAACGTTGGCACACGCTTATCCCGGATACCAACGCTATCGAGCCTTGGATGGAACACGCTTTCGAGTGGTGTGAGTGGAACGAGCGGCGCCTCGTCGACTATGGCAAAACATTCGCCTCTGCCGATAAACCTAGGGATCTCATCTCACCCGATGAGTACGACTCCGACGAAGACCTAATCCGGGCAGTTCGGTTGCTTCAGCGCGGAGCAACGAACAGTCGGATCGACACTAACCGTTCGCTCACCGACGCTAGCGGCAAGTCTCGCTACGCTCGTGCGGTCGCCGCTTGTTGCCGCATACTGATGACCATTGACGCTTTTCTTCGCACCGAGTGGACCGCGACTGAGCTCGATCACCGCTTGGATTCTTTAATTAATGACTGACACGCCGTTCGATTGCCTCTCTTCATACTACTTTGTAGTTGCCAATCCGGATTGATGGAATTTCTTGATTTCGATTAGTCTCTGCTCTACATAATGAGTACGGCAACTGTTTCACCTCTATCTACGAATCGAACCAGAAGACAAAGACGGCCGTCCAGATAGTTTGACAAGCCACCAAAGTGGCTCCCGAGCCATCCCGTCTCGCCTGTGAACACTCTCCTACTCGGACATATTCACTCCTGAAGTTCGATAACTGTTTCCACGTGGTTCTGTTATCCAATCCGAGGTTCCTGCTTAAATCATGAGTTCTATCCTATGGACTTCCGCTTGATGTATCCTCAAGTTCTCTACTATTCCAGTATCTATGATCATCGTACTCACGGAAGCAGGCGACTTTTTGCGACTCACCCCCGATCAATCCGGGTATTTCTTCTTTGCATGCCTTTCTAGCTTCGGGACAGCGCGTGTGGAAGCGACATCCACTTGGTGGGTTGACTGGATCTGGAATGTCAATATCACGAATTGGCATGCTTTCTGGGATTGTATTCCATTCACTCAACTTTGGTGTAGCCCATCGTAAAACTTTGGTATACGGGTGCCTTGGATTGTTTATTATCTGATCTGCAGAACCAATCTCGACGAGGTTTCCAAGATACATGATTCCAATCCGTCCACCTGATTTTTCGGTTAAGTATCTTGCGTTCGATAGGTCGTGAGATATGAACAAATAGGATGTATTAAATCGATCTTGAAGTTCAAGCATTAAGTCCATCATATCCACACGCAGTGATACATCAAGAGCACTCACTGCTTCGTCTGCAAGAATCAAATCTGGATTCATCGACAGTGCTCGAACTAATGCGACCCGCTGTTTTTCTCCACCACTTAGTTGATGAGGGTATCTATCTGCATAATCATTTGGTGGAGAAAGGCCAACCTGATTGAGCATCGCTAGGATAGTTTTATACCGAGTATTTTCCCCCATATCTGGCTCCCACTTTTTAATAGGTTCCGCGAGGGTCGCTAAGACAGTCCGATTTGGATTCAGAGAGCTACCTGGGTCTTGGTGGATAATTTGTAACGAACGACGTATATCACCAAAAGGTATCTGGGCATTGTCGCTATTTTGCTTCGCCGCCCAGATATCTTGCCCCCTGTACTTAACTTTCCCAGAAGATGGTGATTGAATGCCGATCGCTGTTTTGCCCAAGGTAGTTTTCCCACATCCACTTTCACCAACAAGTGCAACGATCTCATTTTCTTGGATATCAAGCGATACTCCATCAACCGCACGAACCAGTCCGGGATCAGAGAATAAGTCAAACAGATCCGATTCTTTCTCGAAATGGACATTAACATCTTCCAGTGAGACTAAGGGTTGTTCGGAGTTCATCGTCTTTCCTCCATATTTGAGGATTCAAAGTCAAGCGGTACCTCAGCGGAAGCTTGTTCCCAGTGGAAACAAGCTGCTTTGTGATTTTCCGATACAGTATGATATTCCGGATCATCAGTCTCGCAGATATCGTCCGCTAATGGACAGCGGGGGTGATACGAACAACCGTTCGGGACTTCAACCGGATCAGGGCTTGATCCTGGAATGGGGCGCATTTCCGTAAGTGGCGCATCAATATCTGGGGTCGATTTAAGCAACGCCCGAGTGTATGGATGTGCTGAATTCGTCATTATATCCTTAGTTTGACCTATCTCCACGAACTCAAATGCATATATGACTGCGATTCGATCAGCAAGACCCATAACGAGCGGAAGGTCGTGGGTAATAAATACTAGAGTTAAATCATATTTCTCTTTCAAGTCTCTTAGCAACTGTATTATTGATTGCTGCATTAGCAGATCTAGTGCAGCAGTAGGTTCATCCATAACGAGTACATTCGGTTCTAAAACCAAACTGAGCGCGATTAGAGCTCGTTGTTTCATTCCACCACTGAGTTCATGAGGGTATGAACTGAGTACCCGGTCTGGATCTAGGTAGAGGTCCTGACACAGCGTACGTGCGCGTTCCATGCCTTCCCTTTTATCGAAATTATGTGCTTTGAGGGTTTCTTCAAAGTGTTTTCTGATGCTTCTCGTCGGATTGAATGAACTCTGTGCGCCCTGGAAAACCATTGATATTTCTTCCCAGCGCAGTCTTCGGAGTTCCTCACTACTTAGTTCAGTAACGTCAATTTGATTGTTTTCCTTCGATGAATAAATAATATCTCCTGTGAGTATACCTGGTTTCACAACGGCGTCGAGCAGCGAATCCGCGAACATCGATTTTCCGCTTCCACTTTCACCGACGATGCCGAGCACTTCTTCACGTTCGATAGTAATCGAAACGTTATTGAGGACGTTTGAAGTCCCCCGCTCCATATCGAATGTTACATTTGCATTCTGGACATCTAGTATTGTATCGTTGGTCTGTTTGTTGAAACTCATTTATATTTGTCCTCCGATGTACGAGGTGTTGTCTTCTTCCGTCGTTTCCTCTGAAGCCGTCTTGGTGTTGTCGATGTGTCTGGCTCTCACACGGGGATTAAACAATCGATCAGTCGATTGCGAAAAGAGGATCAATCCGAATGACAGGACAACAATGACTACCATTGGAACGAGAACTAAGTGTATTGCACCGAGTCCGTACATCGCTCCCGACCTATATCCAAGGTTGAGGACCACCCCCCAGTTGAGATTAGTGAATGGCAATACTCCAAGGAAATAGAGCGCGACTGACCCGAATATCACTCCTCTGGCCGAATTTACGAAATTGACCATCACGTATGGCATTATATTCGGTAATATATCCTTGGATAGAATATTATGTGTAGAGATTCCCAATGTACGAGATGCCTCGATGTATTCTGTCGTTTTAAGTGTGAGAATCTCTGAACGAATGGAACGAGCTAACCCCGCCCATGCATTGACCGTCAGGATAACACCGATCACCCAGGGACTTCTTGGTTCGAGAATAGCTGCGACTACTATCACCAGCGGGAGGCCAGGGAGTGTTAGCATAATATCCGTGAACGACATCAATATGCTATCAATCCGTCCACCCTTATATCCCGAATAGACTCCGATAACCGTCGCTAAAAACGTCGAAAACACAGCACCAGCAAGTATCATTTCCATCATTGCAGGAGTCGCATGGACAACCAAACTCACTAGGTCTTGACCAGTCGGGTCAGTCCCAAGCGGATGTTCCCAGGTCACCAAAGCACTCTGGAAAGGTTGGCCCTGATACGATTCTGGTCGTTCGACCAGCCACACACCGAGGGTGCCCATCAGTCCATAAATTAACATGATGAGTACAGACACTCTCGCTCGCCAGTCTTCCCAGATAATGCGGAAAGGAACGTAGATATACCTGAACAGCGCTCGCCTAGATCGCTGTGATCGTGATAGGGACTCCTCTTCAAATTCTCGGTCGCCGAATATCGATGCGCCTGTTTCAGCATCAGTTTGCTCCATTTGAATCACCTACCTTTACACGGGGATCAATTAGCCCATAAGTGAGGTCTGCGACCAACACCGCAAACACCACTGCTACCGTAATTACAATGAATGCGCCCATCATAAGGGGGTAATCTCGTGCATCTATTGCTTGTATCATGTAGTACCCAATCCCTGGATAGGAAAATATCTGTTCTAAAATGACTGAACCACCAAACATAAATCCAATTGAGATCATCAGAGTCGTATACATTGGTAAGATTGCGTTCCGGCCAACGTAGTGAACAGCGATCGTGCGCGTACGTAATCCTCGGAGTTCCGCTACACGAAGATAATCTTCGCCGAGTACACTGATAGAATTGCCCCGCATAGCAAGCGCCTGGATCCCAAAGCCAGTAATCACGAAGGATGCTATCGGAAGCGTAGCATGGTACAACGCGTCGAGAACAAACGGGATACTCAGAGCAATCTGAGTATTCTCACTCAGCCTTCCTCCAGTTGGGAACCACCCTAGAATGAACCCTAAGAAGTATAGGAATAATACAGCTGCGATGTAGTAGGGGATAGAATTCAAGAACGTCGCAGCTAGTGACATCGAAGAATCGAACCTACTCCCTTCCGAGTATGCCATTATAGCTCCAAGTAATATAGCTATTCCAAATGTAATAACTGTCGCGATAGACATGACGAATATTGTCCATGGAAGTGCACTTGTTATTATATCTGCAACTGGCTGGTCATACCACACCGATCGACCAAAATTACCGCGGAACACAGACGACACATAGTCGATATACTGAAGCCATATTGGCTCACTCGGATTGACGTCCGTGTATATTTCGACAATCTGGTTTATTTCGGCCTGAGTGTAATCTACTTCTTGTTGTTGTAATGTAGCTCTCAGGTAATCCATAGGCCCTCCGGGTAGGAGCCGTATCATAGCGAATGACAATGTGACCACGACGTAGATCGTAAATACTGCCTGCGCGACCCGTTTGGTCAAGTATCTAAGCATAGATTCGAGAATGGGGTCTACCATGTTAAATGTTGTCGTCCCCCAGGTCATGGTGATTATAAGAACACAGAATATCCAGAAATCTGCTCGTATATCCTCTTGAACAGCTCATACCCTACCGATAGAAGACAGAAGTATTCCTAACTCACATTCAGGAGCCATATCGTCATCGAATAACGAAGACAGTCCCGTTCTCCACCTCTACATCAAATGTCGGCGCCTGATATCGGTCAGTATTGGCGTGCCCCCCAGTCTCAATATCGAACATCCAACCATGCCACGGACATCGAACATAACACTTTTTGGAGTCGTAGCTGAGATCCCAGCCAAACTCATTCTCTTCTGTTACCATCCGACCACTAACGTCACCCTCGCAGAGCGGTCCACCCTGATGAATACAGTAGTTTCCAATAGCGTAGTACTCGCCGCTGATCTGATAAACCGCCACCTCTATCTCTCCAACATTCCCGATAACACAATCGCCGTCTGTCGAAAATTCGTCTACCTTCGCTATCTCATGTCTCTCTACCATTGTGTGGCTAAAGATTATTTTCAAAGTATTTAAAACTTTTTCTAGGTTTGTTTTTAACATTCGCCAGTACTTTTCCCCATATTAATTTTTAACCAGGCAGGGCGAGCACTTTCTGATCCAGAACCGAACCCTCCAGAGTTCACCTACTTAATATCTAATGCCTCAAGTAGCGTCTCACCCATAATGCCACGCACCTCTTCTTCGTCGAAGTGAGACCGAACGATATTGAACACATCCTCGGGCGGATCGAAATCTGGGTGGGGGACATCGGTTCCGAATACGACAGTATCTGCGCCGCCTGCAAGTTCAAACAACATGGCTGTGTGTCTCGGGTTCCTGCGCGTACCGACTGGTTGGGTGCCTATGTAGAATTGATCCTGGATATACTCGCTCGGGAGTTTCGACAGATACGGAACATCCTCCGAACATTGGAGGAAGTGATCATCAAGCCGCCCCGTAAGCCATCCGACCCATTCGGCACCCGCCTCCTGCATAATGAAGTTTAGATCAGGGAATCGCTCTGGGACACCACGGAAAATTAGTGAGATAGCATGCCAGATAGTGATAATCGGGAACGTGAATGCATGGTCTTCGACAAATGTCTTGGCCCAATACCGCTGAACTGGGAATTCTGCCCAAGAAGCTGAATTACCACTATGCATCAGAATTGATAAGTTTTTTTCTTGGGCGATCTCATAGATGGGGTTATACATCTCGTGGCCCGGTGGCGGAATAAGACTTACACCTGGAATCTGGACGCCAACGATGTCATCGTTGTCACCGTGACGACGGATTTCCTCAACCGCCGCTTCTGGACGCTGTGGAGCGACGATGAGTGTCGCCTTGAGATTATCGAATCCCGTGAAATTATCAACGAGATAGTTGTTGTATGCGTTTGCAATAGCAACCGCAGTCTCTTCATGATTTACGCTCGCAAGGCCGTTTGGACCCGTTGAGAGAATTGAGTAGTCAATGCTGTACTCCTCCATCAGTTCTTGTTTTCCTTCAGCGGTGGTTGTTTCTCCCATCTGGACGTCCATATCGCCATAATTATCCTGCCCCTTCGTTTGGTACCACTGTGGTGTTGCACGAAACCCTGAGTAGATCTGTGATCCGGGGTTGTCAGCGTACTCGATAAGTCGCTTCACACCGTCGAAACGGTCATCGATATAGGGCAGCAGCTCTTCAAGTCCAACGCTTACATGCGAGTCGATATCCGCGATGGTTAGGTCGTCTATTGTAAGACGACCCTTTGCACTTGTTTGACCCATACAAGATCAGATTATATGATAATTAAAAATACGACGGTGGAGGATATATGTACCGGTAGTCGGGAACTCCTTCTCTACTTCACTACAACTCAATGAGATTATCACACAGTAGATAGGGGTAGTATATTAAAGCCGGTGCAGCAAACCAAGTGACTCGAAAAGGTTCCATGGAACCCATCGCGCCACTAGTGCGAAGAATACCACTCAGGTGCGTAGACTGTGCGCACGTGGTTGAAACTAGGGTTCAGAGGATACATCCCCTTCTTCATCCCGCAGCGTGAAATTGTAGTACAGTACTCGAGATCCCGATTTGGCAACGCTATTCAGTCCGGGCAGATAATGATAATTTATCCTATGAGTTTCTGTTGGCCTTAACGGGTAGCTTGAATATCACCGTTGTGAATAGGTGCCCATCGAGGGGAGACAACGCTTGCACTTGTGGAATCTTTGGCCGGAATCTCCCAACCTTCGCCCTTTTGATATACGAGCGAGATCTGTTCAGCATATGGGATCACGAATAGATTATAGTTCTGAGCCCAAGCAATTTCTTGTACCAGTTGTTGCTCCTGATTTTCATCGGTCGTTTGGAAAAGCTGTGCAAATTTCTCCTGTAGGTTCACTGTCTCTTCCTGACCGTCTGGCTCACCGATGGGTGGGGCTGATACCTCGTTGGGTATGTTTTGTCCCGGCTGCTGCCGTAACATATCATTCAGAGAGAAATATGGGTGGGGCCATCGGCTGCTCCAGCCTAGTCCAGCAATCTCATAATCACCCTGTGGGAGAGTCTGTCCTGTATACGTGGTCTGTTCAATAGTAGTAACTTCAACAGTAATCCCGAAGTTGTTGAGCTGATCCCGGAATACCTGCGCCTGTCGAATGTGATTGTCGAATCCTGCGTAAGTTTTGTATTCGAATGTCAATTCTTCGCCTGATGAGTCATACCATGTCCCGTCATCCCGTTGGAACCCAACCTCTTCAAGAAGCGTGGTCGCCTGCTCTGTGTCCTGTTCGTAGGTGAGATACTCGCTTTTCCGATCCCCGAGCCATCTATCGACCGAGCCGATCTGAATTCCGCACGGAATTTCTACTATCCTTGTCTGGCTCGGGCTGTATATGGCGTTGGCGATTGGAGCGTTCTCCACAGCATACGCCAGCGCCTGACGTACCTCTGTTTGGCCAAATATCTCATGGTCAATCTGGAACCCGACAGCAGGGCTACCCGCTCTCTCTTCGTAAAGAACGGACTCCTCTGGGAACTGATTCCGAAGACTCTCGGTAGGGATATCGACGAACGTATTGTCGTAATCACCACTGATTGCCCCCTGAATTCGTTCCTGATTGCTACTGATTGGGACTTTCCTCATCCGATGGTAGTTGATGTTCCCTGAGTTTGGATGATCAGGGAAGCGGTTTAGTATGATTCCTTGCTCGGACCGCTCAGAGAATTGGAACGGGCCGTTACCGATCGGATCCTCATCAGAGAAGTTGAGTAAATCAGCTCGCGCTGATTCCATGGCATCTTCATCGCCTTCTGCCTGCTGGAATGCCTCGTAGAATTGACCATACTTATCTGGGTGTGTATCCAGCTGAAGTCGCGCCAACAACTGCAGGAAGATATTCGGATTGGTATTTCCGCCAAAGACAAGATTTAGCGTCTGATCGTCAGGGACAGTGATATCGTCAATGATGTCTGATATCGCGAAGCCCATATAGTTCTCGATCCAGAGCTTCATAGCAACGTCCTCGGCGGTGACGGTATCCCCGTTGTGCCATTTGTAGTCCGTGTTGACAGTGAGCTGGAATTCGCTTCCACCTGATTGGCTCGACCACTCTGAGAGCAAAGATGGGAGGAAGTTCCCGTTTGCATCATTAACTTGGATGAGATACGTATATATGATGCGTGTAGAATCAAAGTCGTGGTTTGTCGGATTGTACGTGTTATATTGTGCGGTAGTTGGGTCGGTCCAATTGGTCGACACTAACTCCTGTTCGATGACGTCGGAACTAGCCCCGTTACTACTGGAGGTGTCCTCGTTGGACATCCCCTCACTAGACGTCTCGTCACTAGAGGTGTCCGTTCCAAAGGCGTCCACAGAGACAGTGCCCTGACCTCCCTCTTGTTCTGAACACCCAGCAAGTCCCATGGATAGGAACCCTGCTGAATATCCTAGCGCTCTTCGTCGAGTAACTCTCGACTTCTTGCTTTTTGGTGTGTCACTTGGACACATAGCACTCGTGTTCATCTGAGATCACTTAAGCTTTCGGTGGTGTGTTTATACTTTCCCTGTCTCCCAGAACAGGTTCTCAGGTAATACGATCATATTTTCGCTCATCCAAGTGAATAATTATCTGTTCTTCTGTTGGGAATATTGTGATTACGTCGGTCGTGCAAATATGTATGGAGAACCCTAAGAGACTCCGATAGGAGATACGCGCTCAAGTGCTTGGACTACGCACTAATGAGAGTACGGCTGAGAGACTGAGCTGATGACTTACTACTCCCAGCGGAGTTGCAATAAGATTCTCTCGGCCCAAGTTATGCCCAGAATATAGGACAGCTGAAGCCTTCAGGCTGATGAACCTGAACGGCGTTATCTCGTAATCTCAGTCAAGATTGGCTCGCCGTCTCCTCGCTCGCGGATCTCCTCTTCGGTAACGGTGAGATGCTTAACACCGCTCCGCTCATACTCGTACATGATGTGGATGGTCCCGTCGTTGGCTTGGATGATAGAGGCATACGTATACTGAGGGCGAGGGCCACGTCCGGGGAATTCTTCACCTTGGTTCGGCTGGGGAATCGAGGGTGCTGTCCACTCGTCCGGGTCGTGCTTTTCCAAATAAAACTGGTACGGCCACGTCTCGCAATCATCTTCAGACATGAACAATACGAGTTCGTGCCGGCCAGCCCCGAGTTCAGAGGCGTGAGGATTACTGACGAGGATGTGATTCCCAGATTCAGTCCTGTGGAGATCAAAGCCTGCGTCAGGATTCGGAATATCAGTTTCCTTCGCTTCCGTCCACGTCACGCCTCCATCAGTCGAGCGAGTTTGCCAGATACTACCACTGGGTCGAGGACGCAAATACGCCAAGACTGAGCCATCTGAGAGAATCGTGGGCGTGGGATAAATAAGACCCTGACGGGAAAAAACAACATATCCGTTTTTGGGTGGGACGATCTCGTCCCCGCCGGTTAACAGCGGGAAGTCAGCCGGTCGATCGGCATAGTCATCGGGAATAAGTAGGAAGCCTGGTCGATTGCCACGTGAATGACCGATATCGACCCCCATCACGTATCGGTCGTACTCTTCGAGATAGAGCGGTTTATTCTTGAGATAGAGTCCGTCGTCAGGGTAGAAGATTTCAAAGTCAGACCAGGTACGGCCGTTGTCCCATGATCGCTTTAGTAGCAGCCACCCCTCGCTCATGTGAACATATAGCTGGGGGACGATCAGCCAGAGTGCGCCATCTGGTCCATTGAATACTACCGGAGAAGCGACTGGGATATTCTCTACGTCAACAAGTTGTTCTGTTCTGGTCCACTCATTTTCTCCTTCCGGGAGTCGACTTCCATAGACAGTCTGAGTACGGTGACCATCCTCATAGGGGCTAGCGAACCACGCAGCGAACAAATCTCCATTTGGGAGTTCGGCAATGGCTGAATTCTTGTGGAACGTGTTTCCGTGTGGGCAATTGCGCGCGTGGCAAATCATCTGGTCTTCCATTGGATTAGACCTCGCTACCCCTTTTTCCCGCCCTGTATATACATCTATGGTATCCTTGGGACCCGGATGACTTTAAAGAATCATCTCAGCGAGGGAATTTATTCATTCTATTAAATATAATAATTCATATTATTAGAATGCGAATTAAGCCAACTACGATGACTCTATACGCGCTGGTCGATACGATGATCATCGGCGTTAACCCGGAAGAAATGCCTGAATACTTAGAAGAAATGGATGAACATTAGGGGTTAAATTCCGATGTTCATTGCACGGCTGACGACATTCCCGCCATATATCTCCTCTAATTCCTCACGCTGGTCTGGTCGATTCTCGTAGACATCCTGAAATAGATTTATAGGGATTTGAGCAGCTTGATAAGTGGCCTCATCCCACATTCTATCCTTATTAATCTCGATTTCAGTCCCTGAGAGAACGAATGTTGCAGTCTGGGACATGGCAATGGCTCCTTTACCTGCTTCCTTGGCCGCCTCGAATTCTTCCATGGAATTGACGATATCGTCCATACTGGGGATATATGATGTCCTTTTAGATATCTCCTCATCTATTCTTTCAGAATCGAAGACGAGTTCGCTTTTCCCGACATGCAGGAGATAGCTCTGTTCATCGGTCTCCTCTAAGTTCAATTCTTCACCTTGGTATATCTGACCTTCGTCCTTGATTTCTAGCTTGACCTCGGAACCATCTACCTCCAATAGCCAGCTACCGGTCTTCGGGGGTAGCGGATCTCGATTCGCTTCGACAACCTGACCTGGGGTCAGGGACCAGATCCCTGTCATCCCCTTCGACCGGTTATCTAACATCCGGTGTTTATATCCATCCACATTCCGGATATCATCATACGGACCATCAACCGCGATAAGTCCAGCTGCGCTAGCGCCTCGAGAAGTGTTGTGACGGAGCTCGGACCAGACTGGTAGTTCACCGGTAGGCGTCATAGCTCGCATGTCTTTGGTATAATCGACTTCACCATCGACGAGCATGAAGAGACGCTCAAGGGAATTGGAGGGGTTGCCAATCTGTTCTCGAAGCCTCCCGACAGCCAATTCAGCCTCACCACTCTCTATGATCACGGACATAGAGAGACTGCCCACTTCGAGTCCATTTACATCTTCAACAATCGTGATGAACTCATCGGCCTTCTTCCAGTCATCAACATCACCTACCTCTGGAATAACGAACCCGTCGATGTACTGAATAGCGTCATTAGCCGGGTCCGCTATTTTAAGCATTTGCTGGAACCCTCGATACCGAGTCGTAGGGTTATCACGGTGCCAAACTACACGAGGGTGGATCTCGCCTGGGAAGTCATTCCCGGACTGAGAAATCACCGTGATAATGTTTTCAACCCCTATACTACGCATTGAAGGGGCGATCGCGTCTTCGTTGTCCGGGACCCAAACATCCGGAGCACGCATCCCCCGCAATTGGATCGCGCTCTCTAGCATGCTGGCTGAGTTCTCTTCCCCCTCTACCGCTGTTGGCGTGGTAAAGAAGGTACGGACAAACTCACGATTGTAGTGTCGCTTGCTACCCATACAACGTGTATAGCGGTTTTCCGAGGATATTAAATGTGTCGTTGGGTAGGAGTATTCTAGATTGGATTATTTGAAATACACAGCTTGATACTCCGATTCAAGAGCTCTTGCTTCACTGATCGAGAGTTCAAACGGCTAAACTAACGACTCCTTTCCAGACATCAATGTAGCGTCTTAGGAAAGTGAAGTAGACGGTGCTCTCATCATTATCTATGTGAAAATGCATCAGATCCTGAACTTCCGCAGCTTAGCCCGAAGATACGATCGTTCCGGTTTATGGTTTGAAATTTTATCGTCTCGATTACAATGGTACCGATGTAATGATATCCGAGCGATAACATCGATTACAATAGTACCAATGTAATGATGCTCGAGCGATAACTACGATTACGATTACGACGACCCATTGTAAATCGGGACGGCAAACAAACGCTGGCTTGGCTGTTTGTAGTGCATGTACCCGGCCCTTGTCGGTATTTGGTTCGTTACTAGCTGACTATACGCTTGGCACCATTTGAATATTTTCCAATAGATAATGGTAGAGAGACAGGGGACGAGAAGCGGTAGCCGATATATCTCGCCTCAGGCGGTCCGAATACTTAGGTGGAATTCGACGGGAGGGCCGCAACACAATTCTTTAATAGTGAATAATATTAAGTGGGGTCAGTCTCTAGGGAGGAATATGAACAAAAAGGCAAACCACCCTGTCAAATCACTGGAAAAGGCCATTGAGATCATTGACGTCCTCAGACGTCGCAAAACTGCAAAACTCCACGAGATCGCAACCGAACTTCAGATGAATAAGAGTACGGTTCACAATCATCTCAGTACCCTCCGAGAACACGAATATGTCATTCGAAACGAAGAGGGGTATCAGTTGAGTTTGCGGTTTCTTCATATTGGCGGGAGCTTACGGAATGAAATAGAGCTATACAAAGCAGCTAAACCCAAAGTCGACGAACTCGTCGGACAAACGGGAGAACTCGTGACGCTTGCTTCCCATGAGCGGGGGTTAGCAGTCGTACTCTACCGCGCAAAAGGACCCAAAGGAGTTGAAATCGATACACGGGTTGGAAGCCAAGTAACGCTCCACAACTCAGGACTTGGTAAGGCAATCCTTGCTCACCTTCCTCGTGAGGAGACCGATGAAATCATCGATATGCGCGGCTTAGCGGCGGTTACACCAAATACTATTACCGAAAAAAGAACGCTCTACGACGAACTAGAAGAGATCAGAGAACAGGGATACGCAATTGACGACGAGGAGAAGTGGCGTGGTCTGCAGTGCATCGGTACTCCGATCCTCACCGAAGATGGAACTGTGGAAGGTTCGATCAGCTTATCAGCCCCTAAGAGCCGTTTAGATAAGTCCGAGACACGGGAGGAGTACATTGAGCTCATAAATAATGCCGCCAATATTATCGAACTCAGCATCACGTATGCATAGGTAGTCAGGCTCAATCATACACAGGTGAATGGGATTCTCTCCGAGCAAGCGAATCTCACTGAGATCTTGGCATTAACGGAGGGAAGTGGGCGGTGACTTTCGTTCGCCATTGGCTCGCTGAGGCCTGAATCGTCCACATAGGGGAAATACTAGTTAAGATTTATAAGCTCCGAAAAGCATTTATCATTGGGAACTAATTGCGCGCTATGCGCGAGCAAATGGTGTGTCATGCAGACACATGCGCTTGTGGCAACGGCTTTCATAAAAATGCGGAGATCATTGAATTACCGAATGGAGATCTGTTCGGAGCATGGTTCGCTAATTCGCAGGATGTCGCGGGCGAGTTTCATCGGGACACAAATGTTTACGGCAGTCGTCTCCCTGCTGATGGTAATGAGTGGGAAGATTCTCGCGTACTAGTTGATGTCCCCGACCGAGCGGTCCAACCCCCCGTTATGTTCATGGGACCGGATGATCGTCTTTGGTTAATCGTAACCGAATTCTATGGAGGTATCCATACAAGCAAACCATTCCTCAAGCGTTCGTCCGATAACGGGGAGTCGTGGACCGACCTAGAGTTGTTGCACGAAAGACCAGGAATCTACCTTAAAAATCCCCCCATCCATATCGATGGTGAAAACTGGTGGGTGTTAGGTGTCGATCTGGACCACGGCTATGCAAATAGACCTGCCTTCTTAATCATCCCGGACGACTTTACTGATCGTCCGGGAGACTTTCCTGCTCTTGTTGGTGGCGATCAGATTGTTCCAGACAATAAGGAATTCATGAGTGGTCACCAAGGGCTACGCTACGCTACCCCTGTTGAGTTGTCTGATGGTCAATTGCGCGCCTATATGCGTCCGGTCGGAGGTGGGTATCTCTGGACTACTCACTCAGATAATGGTGGGATCACTTGGACAGAGGCGGAGGAAACGACTATACCGAACCCAAATGCGGGGTTTGATATTCATCGAACCCATGATGGGAATCTTCTCCTAGTCAACAACCCTGTGGTTGCTGATTTCCCTGAAGGGCGGAACGAATTGGCACTATTCCTCTCCGAAGACGATGGGGAGACATGGCCATATCAGTTTTATCTTGAGTACGAGGAAATTGAGGGTAAACTCGCCGACTATGATCCTATTGGAAAGCCCGACTTTACCTACGGCTCCATCACTCAAGCAAATGACGGGACTATCCATATTATGTATGAATATCGACGTGCTGGGATCAAACATGTCGCTATTACTGAAGAAGAAATTCGAGAACAAAGTGATAGTGAACCAATCATAGAGGAGATGGCCGCTTCACCGAGTTAGGGTCTGATCTCGAATAGTAAAGAAGCCTCATCGGAGTTCACCGAGGCTAGTTACGCAGACTTCGACCTCTTTCCTATGCTCGATTTTCTTTACGCGCCCATGACCGACGAGCCGGTTTGCATCAATATGTACCGCTCATTAGATATCTCTCTAGAAGGGCCAGCCAGCTGTATATCGATCAAGGACAACGGAACTTAGGGAACTGTTCGCGATATTAGGGAGTAGTCTCCTTCCCGAAGTCTCATAATTCGTCGACTCCATTCGACGAATTGCATGTGGGCGTCCGGTAATATTTTCTCCCCCGGTTTAGACCGCACTTCGCTTGTACTCGGCTCTTGCGAGCCAATCCTGATTGACTTCAACGCCCCATCCAGGCCCATCAGGAACAGGCACTGATCCTCGTTGTACGAGTGGTTCGGGTGAGTACATAGTTCCAGGTTTGTTGCCTTCGGGAATTCGGTATTCGAAGGGGTACGGACCTGCATTTTCAATGGCAGCCATTGTGTGAATTGTAAATACCTTCTGGAGCGAATGGTTTGGACCGTGCGGGACGCAGATCAGGCCGGTGTCCGCGGCCATCTCCGCAACGCGTTTCGTGCGAGTCACTCCACCGATATATCCCACATCGGGTTGAGTGATATCCACGACCGGTGTCTTAACGATCCGTTCCCAAGTTTTCCCCCACTGGCCCACCATATTATTTTGTTCACCCCCGGCGATAGGTATAGAGAGTGCTTTGCGAACGTCGGTAGTCCAGTCGAGTTCCCAGTAAGGGCAGGGCTCCTCGTAGTGAACGACGTCGTTTGGTTCGAGTACTTCTTTTCCCACTTCGATAGCTTTCTCCTTAGAATAGGCGCTGTTGGCGTCGACCATGAGGTCAATATCTGGTCCGACTGCATCACGCACGGCGCTCACGACTTCTTCGGTCCGATCCGGCCAGACATCCTCATCAGTCCTGAACGCAAGACGCTTTCCAATCTTGAGCTTGAAAGCTTTGAGTCCACTCTCCTCAAGATACCGTGTACAGATCTCGATCTCCTCTTCAGCAGTCGTCTCTCTGCTCAGTCGTGACCCATAGGCCCTGACCGGATCAGGATCATTCGAACCGCCGAGTAGTTTGCATACAGATTTACCCTGACGTTTACCTCGGAGATCCCAGAGCGCCGTGTCCAACCCACAGAGCGCTCGGAGGAAGAACGTTCCTGGATACTTGTATGGGCGTGGTTGGTGGGAGGACTCCATGATTCCGTTTATTAGTCCCTCGACATCGGTGGGATCGGCTTCAAGGGCGTGTGGCGCGACGTAATCGTGGAATACTTGGGTCGAAATATTTTCTCCGCCTGTCGCTAACTGGCCGATCCCGCGATCCCCATCATTAGTCGTTAATCGTACGATGGTTCCCTCATCCCCCGTGAATGTTTCTAGCCGTTCGATGACCATAACAAGGGACCAGTCTATGAGGTAGTCAGTTTATCGGTGGAATCTTACGCTCGATGCCACGAATGGAGGTCACTACATTTAGCAAAGTCTATCGCGATACGAACCCGTAGTCACTGGAGAGGACGATCCCAAAGGTCCGAATCTACACATCAACTCTACCAAGGATTTCCGCAAGGATGTCAAGAGGGGAAATGCATTGTTGGCTACTGTCAGATATTCGAACCCAAATCAATGTCGGCACTGTCTAGTTAAGCCAGTTTGAGAAGTGAACAGGTCAGTGAGTGATTTAACTAGAATTCTCGCAGACCGACTCAGTGAGTCGTTTGCACCGGATTTTGAAGAATGTTGGAAGCGTGAGCGGCCGGTTGTTTACTCAGAAGACACAAGAGATTGTTCGCCTCTTCGACGTAAATCGTTCGTATCAAGCGATCTTTCAGTGGGTACATCGCGTATCTGATAACATTGGCGACCCGGCGACGGCGCAGCCGTCAAGCGTCGCTGTTGACGAGACCGCTATCAAGATCAACGGTGGGTGGTCTTGGTTGTATGCTTCAATCGACCTCGACACGAAATTGATTCTCGACGTCCAGTTGTTCGAACATCATGGCACCGATCCGGAGGTGCGTTTCTGCATGGGATCCGAGAGAAACACGATCTCCCGGACGCTGTGTTCTCGTCGATCAATTTGGTTATCGGACTCTTCCCCTGCTTGATTAGGGTTGAACGGTCGGGTTGACTATACCGA
This sequence comes from Halorarum sp. SLYT50, assembly GCF_059821265.1. Taxonomy (NCBI): domain Archaea; kingdom Methanobacteriati; phylum Methanobacteriota; class Halobacteria; order Halobacteriales; family Haloferacaceae; genus Halorarum; species Halorarum sp. SLYT50. The sequence continues at coordinate 25,796 of NZ_JCAMRW010000004.1, forward strand.
CCGGAACCTCATCGAAAAATGGTTCCACACGCTCAAAATGCGCATCGACCGTTTCCAGAATTTGTGGGTAGGCAGTCGGTCGAGCGCGCGCAAATGGATTGAACAGTTTGTGCATTACTGCAACCATCAGAGGCCGCATCAATCTCTCGATGGAAAAACGCCGGTTGAGGAGGTGCTAAACTAACAGTGCCGGTAAAGACATCGCCCTTCCCGTAGGCGGCGTGATTATTGAACAGGATCCGCCGTACGGTCTCCGGGTCCGCCACCATGCACACGTCAGTTTCGCGCACTGCTCGCGAACACCGACCTTTTGGTCGTACCTCCGATCGAGTACGGCACGAATAGTGAGATGACCCTTGAAGTTGCGGACGACGGTGAGAACCCGCAGGCGTTAGTCGCCAGCCTCTCCGATGAGCCGTCCGGAACTCCTGCTCAACCAAGTCGACGATCTGTCGTTTGAGAGGGCTGAACATCTCCCGCAACTCTGCTGCGCGATCGCGTCGTCGATATCGTCCGCCTCGAAGACCGCCTCACGAAGGTCCGCGAGCGAGAAGCCGGCGTCGGTCGCGAAGCGATCGACCAACTCGTCGGTCAGCAGGACGCGCCGGTACTCCTCGGCCTCGAACAGTTCGTCGCCGTCGAACGTGAACTGGATGTCGTAGTGACGCACGAACACGTCGTCGAACGGCGCTTGCATTGCACTGGCTGCCTCACCCCCCAACTCCCACACGAGGTCTGTGTCGGGCGTCTCGACGTCCTCGCCCAGCGAGAAGCGCGCGATGGGGACCACAACCGGCTCCTCGTCAGGCCCTTCGTTGACGACCGCGACGCCGGTCACACCACAGTCCTCGACGGCATCACGGAGCGTTTCGTCGGCGTCGTGCTGCCGTGATTCGAGGTCAACCTGTTCGTCGGGCGTATCATTGCCGAGTAGTCTCTCGAGCAGGGAGGGCATCTCGTCGACGGCTTTCGTCGGATAGGGCTTGGATGTTGGGGATAGTGAGGTAGGCAGAGGTCACAGCGTCCGGTCATCGCGGTCGACGACACTCGCGAACGCGACGTTGTCCTGCGTGCGCTCGATCCTGACCGTCGGCTCGTCGCCCGGATGTGCGTCGGGCACGATCACGACGTACCCCTCCCCAACCTTCGCGATGCCGTCGCCCTGGTCACCGAGCGATTCGACTGCCACCTGCCGAACCTCCCCCTCCGAGACCGGCGGGCCGTCGGATTCCGAGTCCGTGCGCTCCGACGACTCTTGCGAGGCGCTGTCGGCGTCGTCGCTCGCGTCTGAAACGCGGTCGATCAATGCGACGCGACAGACCTGACCGGGCGAGACAGCGTTGTGTTCAACCTCACGCTTCGGCACCTCGATGACGTACGATCCATCGCGCTCGCGGAGGATCGCGGTATAGACAGCCTGGAGCGACTCAGGGAGATCGACCATTGGTATTCCCCCGTCTCGATGGTCGACGGCTTATCTCCACGGGTCACGCGAAGATGCCAGTCGTATGAAAGAGACAGCTGGCTGTCCCGAAGACCTATATTAATCTCAGCATCATGTTCAGACGATGAATCGCTTCGGTGGCGCTCAAACCGATGACGTGCCTCCCTGGACCCCGTATCATCTACTCGCCACTGTCCTCGCGGTGGTGGTTCTCGTTGCGTTCGGTGGTGACCGGCTTCTGTACGAGACGACCGGCGCCACGGTGGGCTGGCCGCTCCGGTACGTGCTTTCGGGGACGGTTCTTGCCGTGGGCGTGAGCGCACTCGCTGCGTCATATCAGGGTTACACCGTCGCGACCGCGATCCTCGTCGCGTTCGGTCCGATCACGGGGCTCGCGCTGTACCTATTCGGGTACCACCTCATCTTGCCACCGAGTACTGACTCCCCGACGTGGCTCATCTTCATCATCTGGGCCGCTGGGTACGTCACCGTCGGCGTTGTCGCGTATCTCGTCGGGAGCGGTGTGCGGAGGGCGAGTCGACGTCTCAACTGAACCGACGACACAAAGCATATTCCCGTCAGTATCCACCGAACAAGTACAGCGGTGGGCACCGGGTAGGGGTACTCGGTGTGTTGCCCACCATCTTATCACACCGATCAGAGGCATCTCCCTGAGAACGGTCTGCTCGCTCCGCCTCGTCGGGATCAAACGCTCGCTCGTAACCAAGTAGACCCGAGTGTCGTACTGGCTGATGCGTGGCTCGGCCACGTCGAATCAGTGAGTATCTGAGGGCGAGCCGTGTCTCAACCTCGCATCTTACATGCCAATCAACTACTACACTTATAGCATAGAACAGTTACCGTAGCTACATCACGATGGCAGTCTTGGACGACCTCTCCGGGTTCGAATTCGAGGACCTCATGGAGGACGTATTTCGCAACCTCGGGTACGAGCAAGTCAGACAAGCTCGGAAAACCGCCGACGAAGGCCGTGACATTCTCATGGAGGAGGTAATCGACGGCACCCGACGTGCGGTCGTCGTCGAGTGTAAGCACACTGGATCGGTCGGCCGGCCTGTCGTCCAGAAACTCCACTCCGCCGTCGCCACCTTCGACTACAGCGGCCCGAAGCGCGGGATGGTCGTGACGACGGGTCGGTTCACGAATCCGGCTATCGAGTACGCCGATCGCCTCCGGCAGAACGGCGACCAGTTCCCGATCGAACTCGTCGACGGGACGGACCTCCGCGAGATCGCCGACGAGATCGGTCTCGACCTCTACAACGGTCGGATCGAAATCCTGTGTGACGAGACGCTCCGTCCGTACGACCCGGCGGCGTCCATCCAAGTCCCCGTCGACGAAGCGTTCCGCGATATCGACAACATCGACACGGCTGACCTCCCTGCCGCCCACGCGCACGTCTCGTTCCGACCGATGGTCACGGTCACCGCCGACACGAACGCGGTCTTCGAAACCTCCGTCGGCGTCATCCACCAGATCGACGAGCAGTCGCGGTTCGTCGTTCACGCCGATCGGGGTCAACCGACCGTGGCCGATGCAGGAATTGAACAGTTGGTGACTCAAAACCGGCACACGACGATCAGGCTCGACGACGGTCGGTTCACCGAGACGTTCGATACGGTGGATGAAGGTCGATTCGGGCAGACTGAAACGGAGTACAAAGACTGGGCGGTCGACCGGCTCCGGTCACATCACACGACGACGGTGACGTACACGGGCGACAACAACGTCACCTATGACAAGACGTGTGAGCCGAATCTCTCGGACATCTCCGTACGCTCCATTGATCCCGTCTATCTTCCCGAGGTGCGCCAGCTGACGCGCTTGGAGGAGTACTCGTACCCGTACGAGTACTACGCGGCAGGACCGTCACGGGTTACACTCGAAGACGGGATTCACGAGTGCGTCCACTGCGAAACGGCCGGCACGGATGAGCACTACACGTACTGTACCAACTGCGGGAGCATCAACTGTCCGAGTCACATCAAGACCGAGCGACTGGAGGGTGAGCCGGTCTGTACGGGCTGTGCGGTGACCGAGCGGTTCGCGCTGAAGACGAAGTACTTCTACGACGAGACGAACCGCGAGTCGTTCCGTGAGGAGTACGCCGAGATGCCGGTGTACGGAAAGGCGATGGAGAACAAGCCGCTCGTCGGCGGCGGAATCGTGACGACGCTGCTGATGCTGTTTGGGTTACTGCTCTCGGTCGGCGTGGTGTAGCTACCTCTGACACAGGAGCAGACGGAATATGACCCGAGTCTACTTGGAAACCGAGAACACGACTCGGTAGGGGAGCGTCCCACCTTCAGTCTCCTCTAGCGAGACGCTCACGTTGTTCTCAATCACGTACTGGTCGGGGTCAAGGTTCGTCTGATCGATGCGGAATTCACGGGTGACCGTCTCGTCCGGCTCCAAGTCCATCGTCAGTCCAATGCTGTTGATCAACGTGACCGAGTGCCCGTCCGTCTGGACGTGTGAACTCTCCTTGTACGCATCGGTCCACAGGATGAATCGCTCGTCGGGGGAGCCATGCGGATGGAACCAGAGTACACCGAAGGGCTTCGGAGCGCCGGTCATGATCCCGACCGTCGCCTCGGACTCGTTCGTCAACGAGAGTTCGATCCCCGCACCGTCCGAGAGGCTTGCATCCGTCACCGACGCATTAACCGAGACGGGGAGGTCGGTTCGCTTCTCGATATACGTCGTGTAGAACGTCCCATCAAGGTAGACGTACTGGTGGGCGTCAAGCTGGGCGAGAAGCTCTTCCGGCGGGTCGTCGACACGGTACACACCTTCGGTGGTGCCGGCCGCCTCGACGATCGATTGGATCTCCGACGAGGCGGTGGTCGCATCCCAGACCGCGTCGTCAGTCAGGTTGGTCGGGGGGATTCGTGTCGCGGTAACCGTGTACGGCGGATCGGCCTCCTCCTGCTGGAGGCTAAGTTTCACAATATCGCCCCGGAAGTCGACTGCCTCGTACGTCTTGAGGAACTCGCGTATCCCATCCCAGAGGTAGGTCGACTCGTAGCCCTCCTGGAGTGCGATGCGGACCAATCCCGTCATGACCAGCCCATCGTGTGTGACCGCCTCCTCGTATTCGTCGGGAGACGCGATCTCGCCCTCGACGGACTCCTTCTCGACCGTCTCGCCGGTAATCCTGTATAGCGGGAAGGGGTTGGTGAGCCCGTAGTACTGTCCGTCCCGTCGGAAGTGGGGCGTCGACGAGACGAACTTGAGGAGCCATTGGTCGGGGTCCGACGTCTCGTAGCCGCTCTCGATGGCCTGTGTGAGTACCTCCTGTTCACGCTCGGCGTAGTCGGAGAACTCGCGAATGGGGCCAGCAGGCGACGTACCGAGGTCGTTCAGGCGGAGGGCATGAGTGGAGGTGTCGACGCTGTCGATCGAGAGCATTGGGCCGTCAGTAGTTGGTGAGCCTGTGTCGGCTGAAGTGCTCGATTCAACTGGGGACGTGGACCCCGCTGGATCGGACGTGGAAAGACACCCGCTGAGGAGGGTGACGCTCCCGGCGAGTGCGTGGAGGGCTGTCCGGCGGCGCATGGCTCCATGTGGTCACAGTGCTGGTATATGCCTTCTGTGGATGGTACTCGGAGAAACGCGTCTCAGTCGGTGTGAGAAGCGCGCGGAAAATCGATGTTCGAATCCGATGAGGGAGGGCCGTCAGTATCAGCGGCGAACCGCGGTCTTCGTCCTGGATGAACTGGACATGCTCGTCGGTCGACGCGACAAGAAAGATCCTGCCTTCTCACGGCTTCTCTATCAACTCTCCCGAGCAGGTGCGAACGACGATCTAACTGCCTTCGTCTCGGTCGTTGCGATCTCCAATGACACGAAAATGATGGAGGCAGTAGGGAGTCGAGCGTTGAGTTCGTTCACCCCCGAGGACGTTCACTTCGACGACTACGACGCGAATCAGCTGCAATCGATACTCAGGCGGCGGCAAGACGCCTTCTTCGAGGATGTCGTCGATAGCGAGGTGATCCCGTTAGCAGCCGCATTTGCCGCACAGACACATGGAGACGCGCGGAAGGCAATCGACCTCATGCGTGTTGCCGGCGAACTCGCCGAACGCGAGGGCGACGACCGCGTTCGCGAGGAACACGTTCGGAAAGCGCAGGACAAAGTCGAGAAGAACCGCGTTCTTGAGGTGGTTCGTGGCATCAGCACCCAGAAGAAACTCTGTCTGTTCGCCACTGCTGCTGTCGCCGCTCAGACGAATAATGGGTCGGCACGTAGTACCACGGGCTACCGCGTCTATCAATTCCTCAACCGAGTTGGCTTCCAATGCGAGCGCATCAGCCTCATCGTGTGCCGACTCTGGAAGGCGATCGATGCGGGTTCGGACGTCTCGGGCCTCGTATTGGATGGCGTCTTTGCCAGCGATCGTGTAGCCTGCCTCATCGGAGTCGACATTGACACCACCCCGGGCAACACCGAACTCGTCGCGAAGATAGAGACTCAACGCTTCCAAGTCGGCCTCGTCGTAATCGTTCGCCAGTGGGATCATACAGTGTAACGACGCCAGTTCGATCACGAATTGGTTGTTCGAGAGATTGTTCGGGATCCCTCCGGCTACATCGAAGTTTGAGGCTTGGATCGCAGACAGCGGAAACTCCCGCAACTGATCGCCGGCTTTCGTCCCGCTAACCATCAACCAACGTGCGTCAGTGATCACGTGCATGATCCGATATCCACGAGACCGCTCAAGCGGTTCTGGGGCACCAAGTCCGTTGAATTCTGGCGTCTGCTTCGACGCGTGAAACAGAAAGTGCGGCTGCTCTTCTGGTAAGAGATAGCGATAAATGGGGTTATCGTGCAGCCGCTTGCGTCCGATTCCGAGATCAATCTCGGTCAACCGTTCCGGCGTTACGGACTCGTGTTTCGCCTGCTCGGCAAGTTTACGAGCACACTCTATGTCTGCGTCTTTCATGCAGCTTATAGGAATGTAGCCGAGATATATCTATGCTAAATTTATCAATTGTAATATCCCTAAAACCACTAGAGTAGATTCGATTATCCCAGGCTATTTTCAAGCATCGAAGCAAGTCCGAGTTCACCGACCGGTGAGAGATGATCGACCCAGTGTGAGTGACGAGGCAAGTTCCGTGGACTCAGTTACCGTCAGATCGATCATCCGAGCGGTCCTCCATCCTATACGCAATCACTTGGATAATGTCACCGCTATCAAAACCGAGCGCATCCGCCTCGGCTGCAGGGATCGGGACTACCCGGTCGTCGTCAAGCCGCACTTTGAAAATTGCCGACTGGTCCGGTGCGAGTTCGACAGCGCCCTGAGTCAACGCGTTAGAACTCAGTGAACTCGTTCGACTACTGCCTCCATCAGAACTGTCTGATCCGAAGTCACGGACGGCTTGGTTGACGATCATACTTGCGTATTTTCCCGGGTACCAGTCGTTCGATTCCTCACGCGAGTACTCCAAGTCGTCTTGGCTCTGGATCGCGAGCTGGACGACAGTGTCCAGTGCTTCTTGGAAGCTTCCGGCCGACTTTCCCTGCTTCTGTCGATGAATCTGCTTTATTGTCGCTATGATGTCTTCGTCGATATCTGGTCTCGGCATAGAGGAACTCAGGCGTTCACCCGGATAAGGATAACTACTTCGCGTCCGAGAGTACGGACATATGGATGCTGCTCTTGTAGCCATCTGTTCTCACCGGGTCCGACATACTGTGACACACCCGGCCCACAATTTGCTGTGATATGTTGAATTAACCGGTTCTATGGCTATATCACTCAATTAATTATCATTTATATCTAGTAAATATCTATCACTCCATGTCCATTTGGTCGTACTGGGTACGGATGAAAGAACGGTCTCAAATTAGGATCCGGACTAAGCCCTGGAGCAGCGACAATAGGCGGAGCCAGTATACACACACGACTAGCCAAGGATGGGAGCCGAAAAATAAATGATGTTCCACCCCACCCTCCCTGGACGGACTACTGGGTTAGACCTCCGAGTGGGGAGAGACCCAAAGACGCACCGCTCACCCGACTTCTCTGTGACGGCCTCTCCCCCAAGCGAATACCCTCGACTGGACGAACTCTTTCCGTCGGCGAAGCTCACGCCAGACCCATTCAAGCCGACAGATATGCGCTACTGGACTCATACTGGCCAGAGTGCTCGCTATGTCGACGCGGAACGACTGATGAGGGAAGCAGCGGCAGTTATCTACACTCCCTCGGGCGAGATCGGCGACCAAGGGGTCCATATCGCCTGTCGTATCAGCCTCGTCGACGCGGAGCAGCGAACTCCAGATGGAATCGCAGCACATCATCGAGAGTCCGTCTTCGCAACGTTCGATGGAGAGCCGGACCAACCTGTCTACTCTGACTGGGTCACGTCCGAACTCAAGCAGCATAGCGCACACGACCACGAGCGAACGACGTACTACGTTCGCCGCCCTCGATTACTCCTTGATGGCCTCTCCTCGTCGGTCGAGCGGCCAGTAGACGAGAGTGCAGTCGTGGTCCAGTCGACCGACTGGGGATTGATTGAGACAGGTGCCTACCTTACACCGGAACCGGATTCGGGGTATGCGCAGGAACTGGCCGAGCAACTCGCCGATACTGTCACCACAGATGCTCTGCGATACAGTTGCCCAGTGGAGCGTGACAAATCGAACGACTCAACGCGTGGCAATGACAGTGAAGATCAACATCGGTGGGAGCGATGACAGTCGAACAAGAAGAGGAATCTCACCGTCCAGAGAGTATCGTAACAAAGCGTAGCACGGGGACCAAGATGAGAGTCTGAAGCTCGTTGAGGAGTCAATTCCCTCTGATAATGAGCCCTTGACTTACCCAATCGAAAAACAGGACCGAATTCGGAGTCTAGATCTCATCATCCCAGATCACGCGATCAAGCAATACGTGAGGAGGATGTACGATGAACCCGCAGACTACGTCAACAACTCGCTGGAACGTCTAGCACGCAACGAGATCACCGAAACCGCGAAGAACCCGGACAGAATCTACCATAAGAAAGAGAAGATGCCACCGATCTATATTCGTGGTCGGTTAGCTGTCGTGATGGATGAGACGAAAGGAGGTAGCGGCAACGTTCTCGCGCCTACTGTCTATCCCAGCGATGTCTTCGCTCAACCCGGTGACGGGTAGAGACGGAAACAGGGAGCTAAATAACAGCCTTCTTCTCGCGTGGCTTCTCTCCTTCCAAACTCGCCTTGAGCACTGTGACGACCTCAACTATTGTCATATTTTCGTCCATCACTACGTCGGCGCAGGCTTGATTGGTTAAGCTCCTTCCCGTTTACTCCGGCTCCGTTTCTGCCCAACGGTCGTCGATCCGTTGATCGAGGGCGGCGAGCACCGTCGCTGTGACATCAAGCGGGTGTGTCGATTCGAGTGTGAGATCACGACACGAGTCGCCGGTCGGCGGTTCATGGAAATGGAGTCGGGCATTGTGAGGGTTCGGATGGGAATCCCATCGGCACTCCCACGTACTCTCGACTGCCGTCTCGATATAGTGAAACGAGAAGTCATCATGCTCGAACCAGCGTACGTCGACCCGCACCGCCTCGACAGTGGGTGGGTATCGCTCAGTATCCAAGAGCGCACGGAGTAGTCGCGGCTCATAGCTATCAGGCTCGAACTCGGTCGTCGCGACGATTGGATCGTCGGCAAATCGCCGTTCGAGCAGTCGGAGCGTCTGCCGGTCCGGGGGGCCTGTCGACGGGTGGTCGTCGGCCGATGACGTCATCTACGCCGAGAGAAGCCGACCATCGTTCTGTGCCAACTGTCGTGCGAACTCGTAGAGCCGGATATCGCGGTCGATCGACTGCCACTCACTGAGCGCCGTCATCCGATCGTGGATCGCGTCGTGGTCGGCTCCCTCAAGAGCCGAGACCGTCGCTGGGTCGACCGCATCGAACCGTTCTTCGAATGTCTCTCGACGACTCTCGAGGTCGCGTACGCGTTCGATGATCTCGTCGACCGTGAGATCCTCCGCGATCCGACTCGCTTCCTGCCACTCGAGATAGCCGTCGTTGCGTTCGTAGCGTGCCGGGCGACTCTCCTGGTCAGCACGGACGATCCCCATCTCCGACAGTCGGTCGAGATGTTTCTTGGCTGCATTCGGCGAACACCCCGCGATCTCCGCAATGTCGTCGTACGGGGTCAGCTCGGTAATCCCGAGGATGGTTTCATACACCCGTCCGAACGTGTCGGTCTCGTCACGCCACCGTTGACGAACGTCGTCGACTGCCGCCTCCGGTGGAGCCGGGTCGAACTCAGACATACACGTTGCTACGCACCTGTGCGCAATATATTTTCGTATCTCTCAACTATCTGTGCGAAGTCGCATATGTAGTTTGAAGTTCTGGCTCACCAATATACGAAGTCGCGATGGTCCCCCCAATCGACTACGATATTTCTGGAATCGATCTCTCAGACGATCGGTACACGGTCGAACAGAGTCTGATCCGGAACAAGTACAGAGCTCTCGATGCGGCCGGGAACACAGTTCTTCGAGGTAAACAGAAGATGTTCCGGATGAAGGAAGAGTTCCCGTTCGTCGACGCCGATGGGACAGAGGTGTTCACGGTGAAGGCCAGTGGTATCATCGACGTTGCCGGAGACTACCTGCTCTCGGATGCTCAGACCAACGAGCCAATCGTGATGTTGGATAACGACTTTTCTGTCCTCCAAGACACGTGGACGATTCGTGATCCGAGCACACGTTCAAAGCTGGCTCAGATCACCTCCCGAGGTGCGATGGCTACACTGGCACGCCGATACGTCCCCTTCGGTGCGTGGATTCCCCACAAGTACGAGATTACTGACGCCGACGGCAATCACGTCGGGACGATTAGTGGACAGATATCGATTCGAGATCGCTACGAAATTACGATCGACGATGCGAGTACTGTCCCAAAGGAGCCGATCATCGCCGCAGCGATGGTGATCGACGCGATCCAAGGGAACTGAATCACGGAAAATCCTTCACAACCTATCGGATCCCTCGCTAATGTCAGTGTAGTGCAGTACTTTGCCTTGAGAAATGGCCTTTGTTAATTCGTCAACGTTTCTGAGAGACACACCTCGCACTGAATGAGTTCTACCTCACCCCCAACTAGAACTGGCGTTCTTGATTTGACAGTAAACAGTAGTGGGACCACCCTAACCAGTGTTGCCAGTAATGGCGTTCTTTAAGTTCCACACACCCTCCACAATTGCCAGTAATCAACGTAACTAGTAGGGTGGGGCGCAGGCAACTCCACCTCTGCTCTAGCTACTTTCCATTTGTGAGAGTACTACGGACTAATTAGATCCGCTATATAATAAACCATCGCCAACTACAAGGAGAGCGTCACCTGCCCCTCCACTACCTGATCAAGTTATTGGCAATAGTGGAGTGTGTGTGTTTTATAAACAACCGAGATATTGGCAATACTGGTAGTAGTGGTGGGTTAGTGGTGATACTGGATCCCGTGGTTTTATGCAGTCTCCTCGTGTGGGGCTTCCACATGGGTCGGTTCAACCGGGAATCGTTCATCATCCAGGACAAAGACGTCCTCCGGGACGACTACCAGCCGGAGACCCTCGAGGAACGAGACGAGGAATTAGACGAGTACGCGACCGCTCTCCGCCCGGTTATCCAGGGGTGGCAACCGAACAACGTCTTTCTCTACGGAGTGACAGGTGTCGGGAAGACCGCTGCCACCCACGACCTACTCGAAGAGCTCCAAGAATCCGCAGAAGAGTACGATGATGTCGACCTCAACGTTATCGAGCTCAACTGTACCGGCTGTACGACCTCCTATCAGGTAGCCGTTAACCTTGTCAACGAGATTCGCTCACCATCTCACCCGCTCACGACGATCTCATCCAGACGAGAACCGATGAGTGAGACCGGGTATCAGCAAAAGCGGATCTTCAACGAACTCTACAACGATCTCGAGTCAATTGGTGGGACGATCCTCATCGTTCTCGACGAGATCGATAACATCGGCTCGGATGACGATATTCTATACGAGCTTCCACGAGCACGCTCCCAACTGGATCTGGGCGTCAAGCTCGGTGTCATTGGCATCTCGAACGACTTCAAGTTCCGCGAGAATCTTTCACCGAAGGTAAAAGACACACTCTGTGAGGAGGAAATCCTCTTTCCGCCCTACGACGCGGACGAACTCCAAAACATCCTCCAGCAACGAGCGGACATCGCCCTTCACACCGATGTCCTTGACTCGGATGTCATTCCACTCTGTGCAGCGTTTTCAGCCCAAGATTCCGGGTCGGCACGGCAGGCACTCCGACTCCTCCGAAAGGCAGCCGATATCGCCGAAAACGAGGCTATGGCTGAAGGTGAGGGCACGATAGCCGAAGAACACGTTCGCGAGGCGGAACATCAGATACAGCGCCAACAGGTCGTCGAGGGGATGCACTCACTGACACAGCAGGGACAGTACGTACTATTGACCGTCTGCCAGCTCGCAGCCGAGGGTGACACCCCCGAACGGACGAAACTAATCTACAAGCGATACCAAGAGGTACTGCGAAGTCACGGGGGCGAACCGCTGAAGCGGAGACGTGTCCACGATCACCTCTCCGATTTGAGCCTCCATGGGATCCTCCGACTCGTCGATTCGTCAGGGGGTCGCGGTAACTACAACGAGTACGAACTGGATGTGTCGCTCTCGTCGGCGCTAGATGCACTCGAAAACGAGTTTGGAGATCTGAGTGATATTCGCGAAACCGCCGAACAGCGTCGGGTTCTTGAGTAGTTGATGGAACCAATGCTACCAGTACTGCCAGTACCCTCTCCACTTCTGCCAGTAATAGGGCAACCGGGGGTGCCAGTTTATCCAGTACCCTCTCCACTTCTGCCAGTAAACCCATCTCGCCATTCCTCGTGACGAATTGCTCTAACCACCGTTGCCAGTTCCACTAGAAGTGACTACGCACGGCGATTTTACTGGCAATTGTGGAGTGTCTGACGGCAGAGAGGGGATCGGAGTCTTTTGATTAACCAACAGAACCACTTATCTGTTGGTTAATGAGAAGGGAGGTCAGTTGTCTCCAGAACAACCAAGAAGAGTATCCTCCCCTATCTATAGGCCTGTCTACCGTTTTGGAGCGAGGTCAATCACTGATTGGGGACTGAGTATCGGCTCGCACTTCACACAGCATATTAGTAACTCTATCTCCTGCTGAATCGTCTCGTCTTCGACCACGTCTTTCTCTACGCTGAGGTACTCGGAGAGGCGAGCGAATCGCTCTGCATATTGATTGGAGAGGTGCAATGAGACAGACTCACGTTCGTGCTCGCCTCTCTGACTACTGCCCCACGAAGGTAGCTGCCAGTCATCGGCACCGGTCGCCTCATCCTGTTCGTGAACGTCTCTGGCCCACGCGCGGAGTTCACAGGCGTATCGGGCCAACCCGATGGCCTTCCGAACACCGTCGTGTGCAAACGTTTCAGACTCGTCGGGAAGAGTCACAGAAACGCGCTCAGCATGCTCCCCACCATCTCGCTCAGTCCACGAAGCGACTAGCTCTAGGCTCCCGTCAGGAGCTGTTCCTTCGAGCCGGACGAGAACGACACCCCCGCGCGCTTCTCCGTCCTGCTTAGCTGACGGGAACAACGTTCCGACGTGCATCAGTCGATCCGTCGCGGCGTCCGCAGATGGTGATCCATGGACCGCGGCGATCTCGTAACCGTCGGCATCGAGTTCGAGGTTCAGATCGTACACGAGCGGCGTGACCATATACTCGAACTCCTCACCAAGTCGGTGCTCGAATTCCGACGCCGAGTGGATGAAGTAGTGATTCGCTCCGCGGATGCCCGACAACGCGTCAGCCAGTTCGGCGTTCGCGTCTAGCCCCATTCCAATGAACGTCGTATGAATTCCGTCAGCGGCCGCATCGGCGAACAACTGCGTGAGCCCGCTCTCATCGGTCATTCCCACGTTCGGCATCATATCGGTCATGAAGACGACGCGCCGTTCAGTCTCAGCCGAGTAGCCGTCCTCGTCGAACAGATCGATAGCTGTCTCGAATCCCTTCGATAGATTCGTTCCACCGCCGGCAGCGATGTCTCGGATGTGACGCCTGATCGCGTTCATGTCCGTACGTTCGATGTCCCGAAGCGGTTTTGCGACGTGTGCGCGGCTGTTGTAGAGGACAACACCCAGTCGGTCGTCGTCGCGCAACTGCTCGGTGAGCGCGCACAGTGACCGCGTCGCCGCCTTCATCTTGGTCGTCGCGTCGTTTTTGACCTCGCGCTTGCGACCGTGTTCGTCATAGTAGTACGCGTTGAACGGACTGCTCATCGACCCCGAGACGTCAAGGACGGCGACGAGGTTGAGTCGTGGTCGCTCGAACTCGGAGACGGAGAGCGTCGAATCCAGTCCGACGGAGAGGTACTGTTCAGTGTCACCGGTGAGGGGGTGTTCACTTACGGCAGCGGCATACCGGGGCGCGAAGAGCGCATCAGACTCCTCTCGATTCCCCGTCTCGAAATAGTAGTCGTAGAACAACCCTTCGTCCGCGATAGCCTCCGGTTGAGGCGTGTAGCCGTTTCGGATGTTTTCTCGGAAGTTGACCACGTCCTTCGCCCCGCCCGTTGCGAGCCCAAGCGTCTGGTCACCGCTAGTCGACGGAGCGGCGGGCGTCTCGTGTAGTACTTGCTGGTTGGTGAATTGACGGCGGAGATCAGAATCCTGTGAGTGTTCGTGCGCATCGACGTGTCGACCGCAGGATTCACAGACGCAGTCAGGTGGCTGAACTCGAGGCCCCCGACCGTTCTGCATTGGCGTCCAATCGTCGACGATACCGGTGTTGTCTCGAACCCGACTGACGGATGTCTCTGTATCTACCAGCCCGAATAGTCCGTCAAGTTCTAGCTCTTGGGTTGCCTCTACGACGGCTGGACTGGCCGTGTCGACAGCCCTCCCTCGTCGAAGCGTACCCTCACAGTGAGGGCACTCACCGAGACTCTCATCTGCCGAATCGATGGGAGCCGCTCCCAAGAGATTCGCAAATGAGTACGTAGCGCCCGACTCTAAATTAGGGAGCTCGTCAACGTCAGGAGCGACGAGGAGCGTAAACTGCCTGTCAGAGTTGTCGGTAACTAGCAGCCGAGCAATATCGTCTATCGACTGTTGGCTGTTGAAATCGACCGTAATGTCGAGACGAGTCCGCTCTTCAAGGTCAGTGTATAGCGTGGTCATTGGAGGGAAATGAATTTGTTGTTCAGTAGTTACCGAATAAATACTAGTATTTATGTCTTCCTCTGGTTAGGACCACTCTCATCGTCTCTTCTAAGTCTATATCTCTGCGTTAAACGTCGTCTGCGCAAGTCTACCGAAGGACTAAACCGACTTATTTCTCGGAACTCCTTTGTTCAATAGAACTAGTCGGCGACAATACTAAATGGACACTGTCTGATATAGAAATATGACACAGCAATCCTCGTCGATCTACGATCTGTTCATCGATTATGATCAAACTATGGATCTGCCTATCAATTCGATTGGGGACTACCAGGCGATGCAACAGATCGCAGAGGGGAACTTCGAGATGCGAAAGAGAAAGCTCGGAGAAGTCCTCTCTGATCGAACTTTCAACGTCCCCGAGTACCAACGACTGTTCTCGTGGGAGGAGAAACACCACCGCCAGTTGTGGGCGGACCTCCAGCAACTGATCGATGCAGATCTTCGACCGGGAGAGACTGAGGTTTCTGACGTTTTCTTTAGTTCGATGTACTTTGCCGTCGACAACGAAACTCACACCCACGAGATAATCGACGGGCAGCAACGTCTAACTTCCATCCATATCCTACTTCGGACCATACTTGAGGAACTTCACGACCTCGGGGGCGAACCATTTGAGGAGGAAACGATCGAAACGCTACGGTCGAATAGCGCTAGTCAGATCAAGTCAGTTCTTTACAAATATCAGGACGTGATGATGGGAGAGGTCCCGCGCTTGACGTTGAACAAGCATGATGACGATGCTGAAGACGACATCGGATTCTTCGAAGCGTTGATTTCTGGGTCCGAAATGCAACTCACCTACCTGTGCTCAGATGATCGCGAGTACGTCGACGGGCGACGCGGCGATGCGACTCGTATTTCGGATCTGGTTGAAGCATTCAACATCGAAGATCAGATCCTTGAAGAGCGAAATCCGGACCAAGCAACGCTTGAGAGATACATTCCAATCTACGATTCGAATTGGCGACTTCTTGAAGCGTACAACTTCTATAAAGATCGGATTGAGGAGGTTGTCCAGAGGAGAGACGACCCAGACAGCAAAGCATTGGCACTAATCAATCTCAGCCACTATATTCAGCGGTCGTACCATATTGGCGAGTTCATCATCACGAATGCAGCACCGGATTTCCGGATGCAGATATTCGAGATTCTCAATGATCGGGGGCTTGAGCTTACGAAGATCGATCGTATCCGAGCTGCTGTAGTGAATGCATTCTTCGATGCAGAAGATCGTCAAGAGTATATCGACAAGTGGGAGGATATCGTCGTCGCGTTCGCTACAGATGATGACCAGATTGATGAATACCTCTCCGTCTACTTGAGTATCGTTGATAACGAAGTCGATACAGTAGGTGAAGCGAGCGCCGAACTCACCAATGCGTTCGCAACTCGGAACCTCGAGTCTGATGTCCGGCCCCGCCTGCGACGGTTAGAGGACGCTCGGGCGTTCATCGACCATGCGCATGAACTCGTCTCCTATTATACGGATATCACGAATCCCGCGCTGGAATCGACGACTCTCGAACTCACAGAACACCGGGATCGATGTCAAGAGGTTCTCATTAGATTGAACGACCAACAGATGGACCAATGGCGTCCATTCATACTGTCACTCTACCATCATACGGACACCTCGTCGAATGGGGACGGAGAGCAGCTCTACAAAGCATTGAATGCTGTTGAGAAGCTCAACTTCCGACGGCTATTGGTAGGTGAAGATCCGAACATCTTCCAGGAGGTCTTCCTCGAGGCAGTTCACGGCTTCTCTCTTTCCCCTGAGGCAGCTGACGAGGACGACCTCTATGAACGGTCACGGCAGTATCTCATCCGGGAGATGCGCTCTACAAACCCCTCCCTGTTCTCCGATCGCTTCTTAGACACTGTTACGCAGGCCCAGTCGTGGAATCCACAACATGCGAAGCTGCTCTTCGGGAAGATTGCTAATCAGCATTTCCGCGAAATTGGAGCGATCGTCGATCGGCGACTAAACATGGGGAGCATTCATCTTGAGCACGTCCTCCCACAGAGTCTGGTTCACGATGCCGACGATCCGGTGTGGCTGACCCACTTCTTCCAGCTGGATGATACGGATGTCGAGATCGCTGATGCGATCGGCCAGTATATCCGACTCATCCAACAGCCAGATGAGGAACTCGACGAGGATCAAAAACAACGGCGTGACAATATTGAGGAGTTCATCATGCAACGGTTTGTAAATGACATTGGTAATTTTGTTCTACTCCGCGATAGTGATAATATCAGTGCTAGCAACCGACCCCTCTCCGAGAAGATGCCTCAGTATTTCGATAGCCAAGATGATTTCATTAGTATCTATCCGAATCGTTATTTCACTCCTGATGAGGGGCCAGTTGACGGAGAAAAGCTTGAGCGACTACTCAAGCAATGGGAAGAGCTCCAAGGGGAAGATCGAGATACTATCGATACAGAACTAACCGAGTACTTCGATTCGCTCTGGACGTACGAAGGGCTCAAAGACCGTCGTGTTGACCTACTACTTGACATTCTTGATAGCGTTGAGTTTGACGAACTCAGCGACGAATTTGGGATGGAAGCAAATCCGAAAGAGGTGCGGAAGCAGGTTCACTCCCAGACCGAACAGGAGTTCGAGAAACGGCTGTCGATGCGCTCTCTCTAGCTGCTGAGCATGCCTTGATCGACCGGATTGTCAAAATCTATCAGCGACCTCCACCGAGATTCGTGAGCTCCGGTCTGAATACACAGTCCAAGCGCCAGCGATCGCGGTAAGCCGCCGGCTATTGGCCAGTAACCCCAGAACTTTATCCGCTGACCGGCGAAACCGATGTGTCAAATGGGGTTTCGGGAGGAGCTTGCTGCCTACGAGAACCGTTCTGCGACACTCATTGAGCAGTCGCCGCAGATGAACGAAGAGAATACCAAGCGAAAAGTTATCGAGCCACTCATTGAGCTTCTCGGATGGGACGTCCTCTCACCGGAAAGTGAGATAGAACTCGAATACTCGGTGCAAATGGGTTCAGGCACTAAGAAGGTCGACTATGCACTCAAACTTGAAGATGCACCGGTCGTGTTCGTTGAGGCGAAAGGCTGTGATACCTCGCTCAATCAGAGTCACGAAGACCAGCTGAAAAGCTATATGCGACAGGTCGGGGTCGACTGGGGTCTCCTCTCAAACGGACGCACGTTTGAGATCTTCCGTCGTGACTTCACTAGTGATCGCCCAAATGAAATCTCGCTTGCCCGATTCCCGATCGAGGCAATTACCGACCACGACCAGCCACTCCGTGCGCTCTCGAAGGGGTCTATCAGGTCAGGCGAGTCCCGCCGGCTAGCAGAGAGACTCGAAGCCATCCAGCGTGCAATCGATGCTCTTCAGGGTAACAAGGAAGAGCTCGCAGAGGACGTCACGGGCGTTATCACGGCGGTCGTTGGGGAAGCGGTCTCCCAGCAGGTTGAAGACGAGGCAAAGACGTTCATCGACGAACTGACGGATACACTCGAAGCACAGGCGACCCGGACCGAGACCGTCGAGAGCACTCCTGATACTGCGACTCAGTCTTTAGATACAGAGTCGAGCAATGGAGGCAGTGAGTATGTGATCCGGCTACTCCGAAATGGAGACGAAGTTCACCAAGTTGCTGGAGAGCGGCAGGCAGGAGCGGTTGCTCGACTCGCCGACTATCTCATCGAGGAAGAAGGGTTGATGGACGTACTCGACCTCCCACACATACCAGGTACGGGGCGCGGAAGCCGGGCGCTGATTAACGACCGTCCTGAACACACCGATGGTACCGAGATGCGAATGTTTGAGCCTCTCTCGGGGGACTACTACCTATTCACAGCACTGAGCGCTGAGGCAAAGATTCGATACTTCTCGGAGCTCTCCTCAAAGCTCGGACTGGAGATTGAGTTCACTGATGGGTGGTGACTGACGAGTTGGCCATCGGTGCTTAGACTACTTCAATTGCCTAATTCTCACTCTGCTCTTTGATCGGTCTTCCATTTTGTAGGCTATCACTCGAAGAATATCGCCTGATTCAAACCCAAGTGCATCTGCTTCAGCGCACGGAATCGTCACGCCCTGGTCATCATCAAGACGGGCTTTGAAAATCGCGGACTGGTCGGGTACAAGGTCAAGTGAGCCGGCAGTCCGCGTAGTTCTCGCTGAGTGTCGTAGACGATTGGAAGTGTCAGAACCCCGGAATCCAAGATCGCGAGCTGAGGAAGCTGGCCTATCCACACTTGGCCGTCTCCAACCTGTTCATTACCACCTGCCGAAATCGGACTGTCGCCGTCCGATCTAAATCACAGATTGGACCGCTTGGAGACTCTGTTCGCGTTCCCCAACTGTGACCCCGTCAATCACTTGCACGGGCGTATCCAACTGTGCAGCGTCTGCCTCGAATGTCTCACGCGTCGCCGCTGGAATCTGCTCCTGTACCAACAGCACGATAGGCACCCTGTAGGCAAGCGCATACCACAGTGTCTGTGACAAGTCCTTTGCAGTCGGCACCGTATGCTTGCACTCGAGTAACCAGGAAACTTCACTACGTACTCGTTCCCACTGAGCTTCTTGCTGCTGTTCGTCAGCCAAGCCGCCGGACTCATATAGCCACGCTCCCCAGGGAAGTCTCTCGAGATCCGGTCCAGCAACGAGAAAATCCGGCCGAACATTTCGCGTCTGCTTCGCCGTGAGATATGTTAATCGACGTTCCCATGCGCTCAAGATCCGAGATTCATCGTATCCGGTGAGGCACGGTTCGACGAAGAGAGACCCACCTGGTGCAAAGAACGTCATCCCCTGCGTCTCGCTTCCTTGGACTGGACGATAGTAGATCGTTTCGTTGCCCTCGTATCGATATCCGTTGAGGAGGCGCTCAACTAGCACCAGAAAAACCCAGTACTCGTGAACCTGTTTGTGGAGTATGTGGGATCGTCGCCCACTCTCAACCCAGATATCCGCGGCAGAGGTTCTCCCTCCTTTCAGGTACTCCCCGCGATTCAGACACTCAGCAAGGAGCTTGTAGCCCTGTGAACCGGTGCCGTAAACAGAAAGAGTCATTCCATGTTCTTCTCTGATGTGTGATTCCTGTCTTCGGATTGCGTCGCGGGCGACGCTCCACCGAAGCCGACTATTCGCCATGCTAGATTCGCTGAAACCTGCTGTCCTCAACCTGAGCTGTTGGAACTCGCATCCGAAGTCTCCTTAGCTCCACCGACGATGTGACTTCTCAACCTTCTCTCGGACTGAGTTGCGCACGTCAGAGAAGCCAGTGTGATCAAAGGGCCCACTAGTGGTCCCATATCGTGCTCCTCGTTCATCATCCTCTTTCATCTCACCACACTTCCGCATCTCCCCTCTGTTATCTCGATATTGGACTACAAACCTCCCATCACTGAACCGTATTTCGGCGATCTTCTGATATTCGCCCGGCACATGGAACGTCAAGATGTCTTTGCTGTACTCCTTTTCGTAGCGCTGTTCGAACTGCGCAACTTCGTTAATATCGTCGATCACCTTCTCTACTGCCACCTGAAGTTCGTCGTCGAGAAACGCAGACAGTTTGTCAATATCGGTACCAGCATCGATGTCCAGTTCGAGCCTAAGGACATCGTTGAAGGTCTCTACTCTATACTTCTGTTTAAGAGTCTCGAGCTCCTCGTGGACAACTTCGTCCGTCTTTATTGTTTTCTCGGCCATTGGTGTTCTCAATACACCCTGTGTATTGGGTGTAATCGATGATAACGTCTACACTATTTAGGATTAACGCCCTCTTGGAAGACGAGATGGTCAGGTGGTTCCACGGTCCAACTCCTCATCGGTTCGATATCGGCCGTTCTTCGTTCGCTCCAACACACCTTCAGATACGAGTTCACGCAACGCCCACCGAATTGCGTCTGATTCCAGCCCAGCATTCGAACCTGTTATGAGAATATGTACTTCACGAATACTCTCTGGCTGCGGACCACCAGTATTGTACTCGACAATTCGGGCTACGCTCGTTTTTACTTCAGTGGCATTACCCGGCCGCTGGGGCTGCGCTCGTCGTCCGTGCTTCCAGGCGCGATGGAGCATTTGCCGAACCGGTGCCGAATCATCGGCGCTCGTCAACCACTCGATGAGTGGAATATCTTCACGCGGCATCGACGAGTCCTCATTATTGCCTGCCTCAATTGGATACGAAAGAGACCCCGGGAACCGACTCATCCATGGCGCATAGTTCCATGTCGTCGTGTCGGGAACGTAGTATTCAGCCTCCCGAAGCAGAATCTCCCCCACATCCGTTGTAACTGCGACTGTCGACATTGTCTCCCATTCTGTCGAGTTACGAATCGCTGCTCCAGAGACGAACGTAGCGATCTTCTCATTGGCTAACTCAACACTTTCCAGTTCTGACGCGCCTGCTAGCGTCACGTCGGCCGGCTTGCCCGTATCAGCGGGTTCCCCGATTACCAATACGGTATCACGGTTGTTGAGCCACGCTGCCATGGGGAACCGTACCTCCAGTTTGTCAATCGCAACGGCATCGCCCCATTTCCTCCGCACTGTGGCAGGATCCCATACGTATGGTGAGAACAGCTCAGTCCACGGCGTCGACCGATACCACTGACGCGCCTGCTTCCCGTACCATTCGGTCGGAAGCCTGACCGTTCGTGGCGCCATCGGCTTGTTCGAAACACCTGCCTCGGCGTTGAGCTGTACACACCCGGCCTGTGAGTCGAACGCGGAATAACGCCAACCTGTATCGACGAGTGGCGTCGTCTCACGAACGACCTCGATCGTGTGTGGCCATGCCGCCGCGACGAGCGGATAGCAGTCGGCCCGTGGCACGGTCCCATCGGGGTTCAGCGATGCTTCAAACACGCCGTTGGCGTCGGGTAACTGGTTGTGAACCAGCTGCTCGAATTCGCTCTTGCTGTACTGCAGACTGTATTTTCCAAACGCGTCAATCGAGAGCCAACAGACACTGAACCCTTGCGAGAGGTACGCTCGAGTCGTATCGAGTACATTCTTGTCTTTGTGCTTGTCCTGTACTTCGACAACGACTCCGGCGCCAAGTGTCGGATGGGGCTTGGCAAACTCGACGACCGCATCGGCGGTCCGCGTCTGCTGAGAGAAGCCAGCCGAAAGCGTGAATGCCTGTTCTGACGTTGCCTCACCATTGGGGTAAAACTCCGAGAGCGTCTCAACGGCGATGGCTCTCGCGCGGGCATGTGGGTCGCCTTCACCGCCACTCGCGCCACATCCACCACTGCCGGACTGGTCAGTCGAAACGTGGAAGAAGTGCCGGATAACCACAACACCGTCTTCACGCGTGTAGCTCCGTCGGACTCGGAGCCGTCCCTGGCATGCCGGACAATACGCATCCGTTTTAGGTGCGACTTCAGCCGGTGTCACGACCTGCTCGCTGTCGGGGGCGTCACGGGCTTCTAATGGCATGCATCTACACCTACTCCCATTGGTTCAGAGTGGTCTGCCCGGTGTCCGCTGAGCTACCGCTATTCGGACTCGTGGCCACGCTATCGAAGTCATCTAGTGATGGGTTTCGTCAAGCTTCATCGCGTTTGAGGTGGCTTGACCGGATTTGCTTCGTAATGTTCCGCGTCAGCTCGATACCATCCCACCGTTCTCGCTCCGCTTCCGGCAGTTGGTCATGAAGGCGTCCGGCGGCTGCGAGCCGGTCTCGATATAGCTTCAGGTACTTCCCCCAAACGATCCGCGGAACGGGTTCTCCCTTGTCTTGATGCCAATCGATCGGATCCTGATCTCGCTTATCGTGATTACACGACGCGCATGCTGGTACTTGATTGCTGATCTCAGCGGACCCCCCGTCGCTAATTGGGATGACGTGGTCGTACTGTGTCTCATCCTCTTCACCACAGTACGTGCAGACCCCAAACCCCGCCCGAAGCTGGTACATATTCTCCTTTGTGATTGAGGCCATCTCGATCTCACCGCTGACGAGATCCTCATATTTCGTCCAGAGAAATCCGAACTCTTCGACGCCCGCAGCCAGCTGGATGAGCCGTGCGTGTTGATAGCAAATGAGCTCGAAATACGTTGTAACTTCGGATGGGACAAGAGAACTATCGTCAGTCTCGTAGGGCCTGAGTCGTGGAACAGGGTAGCTGTAGGTCTTCACACCTGCATCATGGATGGCTGCCGCCAGTACAGCTGGCTCCATCGATTCCCAGTTGGGGATCGGATCATAGAGGCTAGCGGCGAAAGCGGCGACACAAACCGGGGCGTCAGCAGGATAGGTATCGTTAAAATCCGCGACCGTCTGTTCAGTGCCCGGGATTCGCCACTCCTCGCAGGGCGTATCGCGTGTTTCGACTATGACTAGCGAAGTACCGGGACCCTCATTTCGATCGTAAACGCGTCGTCCGGGTGAATGAGCTTCTTTGTGAGTTGCTCCCATTAGATGGTTCCTTGATAGAGATATTTACATACCACCTAATATACCTTTCTCCTGATTAGGTGATTGAGAACGAACTGGGCCGAATTTTTACTTCGTTTGTTCGGCTTCGATTTCACGCCGGGTAATCTCAGTATATTCTCCTACCAGCCATCTCAGCCAAAATCGAACATGGAAAACTGATGGAGAATTTGATGGCCAAAAATACGATAAACACGGAGTTTTAGACAGACTATATGGATGAGTGTGGGAAAGTGTTAAGTCGCTCTCTCATCATCAGTCGTCTGCATGACAAGCGACGTTACCTGTCCCGGGTGTGCTGTCGAGATGCAACAGGTTGGAGAGACGTGCCGCACCTTCGAGCCCGATCCTGAGACGATGACGGATGGCCAGCTCGCCGAACAATACGCTGCTGAGATGGGGGGCCCCTTCGAGGAAGGCATCCATGGAGTGAGGGGACGTGTGTATGAATGCCCCGAGTGTGGGAGGCAGGTGGAACGGCAATGACGGCAGCAGCACCACGAAGGTTCGACCTCAACATGGAGGAGGTGTTAGAAGCGTGGGGCGTCGCTGATGCGGCCCGGGAGGTAATCGCCAATGCGCTTGATGAACAGGAGCTAACCGATACCGACGACGTCGAGATTTACGAAGACGACAACGGCCGCTGGCATATCCAGGATTATGGTCGTGGACTTCGTGTTGAGCACCTCACACAGAACGAGAACGATGAAAAACTCTCCAACCCGGATGTAGTGATCGGGAAGTTCGGTGTTGGCCTCAAGGACGCACTCGCGACGTTCTACCGGAATGATGTCGACGTCACGATTCATTCACCGCATGCGACGATCACCGTCGAGAAAGCTCCGAAGGCCGAATTCGAGGATATCGAAACCCTCCATGGCGTCGTTTCGTCGCCGGAGTCTGACCAAAGAGGGACAGACGTCGTACTCGACGGTATCACTAGAGAACATATTGAGCAGGCGAAGCGCAACTTCCTCCAATTCACTGACGACGAACTGCTCGAAGAGACTTCCTTCGGTGAGGTGTATACCTCGCCCCCCGATAAAGACTCCCGAATCTATGTAACGGGTCTTAAGGTCGCTACCGAGGAGAACTTCCTTTTCAGCTACAATATTACGAAAACGACGAAACAGGTCCGAGACGCGCTGAACCGAGAGCGGTCGAACGTTGGACGAACGGCCTACAGTGCACGGGTAAAGGATATCCTCCAAGCGTGCAGGACTCATACAGTCGCCCAGCGTCTTGTCGACGACTTTGAGCGCTTTACTGACGGATCAACCCACGATGAGGTTGGCTGGAAGCCGATCCGACTGCACGCGGTAAAGCTGCTCAATGCGCAAGATAATGTCGTGTTTGCGACTGTGGAGGAGCAACGGAAAAAGACGGACCTTCTCGACCATGCACAGCAAGAGGGACGGCGAGTAGTAACGGTCCCCGAGAATATCCGCAGTGAACTCCAGAACAGACGTGATACGGAAGGCAACCGAATTCAAGGTGTAGACGTGTATCGGGAGGCGTTTAATGACAGCTTCAAGTATGAATGGGTCAGCGAAGCGGAGATGACTCCCGAAGAACATCGCATCTGGGAGCTTCGATATGAGATTCTTGACCTCGCCGAACACCCTCCGATGGTCGATGAGATTCGTGTATCTGAGACGATCCGGATGACCAAGCAAGGCGAGATGGCGAAAGGCGTATGGAATAGAGCAGAACGACAAATCGTACTCCGTCGTGATAGACTACAAAACACTCGTACCTTCGCGAGTACGCTCCTACACGAAATCGCACATCCAAGAAGCGGCGGCCACGCTGATCTGACTAGAGAGTTTGAGGAGGCACTGACACAACTGCTCGGAGAAGTTGCGGAGTCAGCTCTCGAGTAGCAATCACTAGTTCCTCAGATCGTGAACTGAACAGTGTGTGCTAAGCTCAGTGAAGTTTGAACCCTACGCTACGTATGACTGCTTCACGCTAGCCATTGCCCAAATAGACTATTCTCCAGTGTCCTCAACTAGAGAGGCTGGTTATTCATTCGCGATCGTCTGATTGTGATATGCGAGAAACTGCGTATCGAGTGAATGACTTCGCTTCACCGTCATCGCCTCTCCGGTCAACGTTTCCTCATAGTCGTGAGTGATCGTGAGCGTCTCTGGGTCGACGGTCAGCATTCCATTATCGAAATCATCGTGATGAGTCGGACAGAGCACAAGCATATTCGCTTTGGAGTCTGGCCCACCGTGTTGGCTGCCGAGTGGCTTGATATGGTGAACGTTCGAGTATCCGACATCGTCACCCTGTTGACGACGATCGCCACAGAGCTGGCAGGTGTCATCGTATCGTTGCTTCAGTTCTCGTACGATCTGGTCATTGCGCTGGATTCGCTGCCGCGTCACCGTAACACGACTAGGCGTCCGCTCACCATCCCCTTGGACTGACTCCTCCTCGCCGCTATCGTCTTCGTCCTCATCGACCGGCCGTAGCTTGAAGCGAATCGCCGTTCGGTCGTCACCGTGCTTGTCCGGGAGCGTCTCCTCAAAGTCGTCCTCACAAAGGTACTGTCCAAAGTAGGTGACCACCCCTCCTCCATCGGATCGGAAAACATGGAGCTCGCGTCCCTGGTTACGATGCTCACCGAGCGCCTTGTTCCCCCGGGTGTAGGTCATGTCACCGACCTGCCCTTCACCGGTGTAGATGAACGTCCCATCCTCACGGAACTCGTCGTCGTATCCGTACAGTTCGCCGGTATCGCTAGTGAAGATGAACACCACCGGTACATCTCGAGAGGGTGCGATCCCACTCTGCCGCATCCCACCATACCGATCGTGGAGTTTGCGTCGCCGGTACTGCTTCCCTTGCGTGAATCGTGGTGCGAACACCCACGTCTCGGAGTCGTCCTCACGATAGACACGACTACCCTCCTTGTCTGCTACCTCGGGCAGCGTATCTCGCACAGTACATTGCCACGCCAGTGGCTCACCGTCATCCGCAGTTCGAGTCTCTCCCTTACAGAGGTCTGGATACGCCTGTTGAACAGCCGGATAGATGTCATCGACCAGCTGCTGTGTCCCGGCAGGTACGCAACGAAACTCCGACTGCCGGAGCTGTGACGCCAGGTCGTCGCTTTGCTGGTGATTGGCCGTCGCATCGAGTGCAGCTCGACCGGCCGCAGTAATTCGATTGATGTCGCCATCTCGACCGACATATCCGATCGCCTGTAGCCACTCTCGATGCCGAGCCGCAACACCCGGCGTGGTCATTTCACACTCTTCGTAGGTCGCCACGAGGAGGTTCATGATCTCCTCGTCAGTCATTGGCTCCTCATCGAGCGCGTTTAACAGCGTCCGAAACCCCTTGACACCATCTGTGAGCGCATTGTACAACACGACTGCATCGGGTGTCTGGTGGTATTTCCGCCCGTAGCTGTCAAGCCGATATCCCCTCTCCGCATGCTCGATCAGGCCGATGGCCGCAAGAAACGCGAGATGGTGTTCGACGGCATCAGTACTGCCGGCAGTCGTGTTCGAGGTCACCCACTCGAGTAACGCTTCCTCACCTGGCGTTGTCTTCGCAATATACGCCAACATCGCGCGTAGATTCTCGAGTCGGCCATCTACTCCCCCATAGAACCGATCGGCCGTCATTCGACGGTCGTCCCCCATTGTCGGCGTTGTGTACGGATGGCTATATGAGGATTGCTGCGCCCGATTGTTCTTCATCCGAAATGCGCAGCTGTAGATAGAGGATGATGCGACCCTTCTCATTCGAGAATATCTGGCTGTCATTCCCCTTTCTCGAGATAAATGGCCGCTACTCGGTGTCAACCGTCCCGCCGTGCTATCTGGTATCAATCCTACCAGCCACCCATAGATTCAAGTCATCAGCTATGTCACAACTTGCAAACGAGATGACAGCGCCGAAACTACTCTATGGGCCTTCCTTCTCATGCCTTCGCGAACGAGCGTTTTCACGGGCAGCCACGGATGCCACCGATTATCCGGGTAGTGTCCTCCTCTTCGAATCGAATGATACACAGCGAGACACCCACATCGACCTGTGGGCTGATGAGCCGGACCGAACCACCCTCCAGCTGAACGTCGACGGGCTCGCCGCATTCGTCTCGCAGGCACATGATCGGCTCGTGGATGCTACCCCCGAGGTCGGAGCGATGGCGCGACAGCGAACGATCGAACAGGCGCTTGCAGATGTCGAACCGTTCGACGACGCCCGTCAGCACGCCGATTCGTTCTCAGAATTATTCCGTGCACTTGAGACAGACGGCCATCTCACGCCCGCCGACGTCACTGCAGTCCTGACTGAAAGCGATCTCGATGCGAAGCAGGTCGATGCAGTTGTGGCCGTCTTCGAACGGTACGACGACCTCCGGAACGAGCTGGCCCACCCGGAGGCTCAAACCCGGAGTCAACGATTCAGGGAGGTGGCCACTGCGCCGGGGTCACTCGCAGATGCGTTCCCGGCGGTCACCCACGTGATCGTCTCGGGATACGTCGACCCGTCGTCTATCGAGATGGACGTTCTCGAGCGTATTGTGACCACATTCCCAACCACGATCATCCTCCCGGCGCTCCATAACCGAAGCGACGAGAGCGAGCGGTCCGCCCCGGATCCAACCGGTACCGATAGCGCGCTCGCCTCAGCTCTCGAAGATTTCGAGGCAATCACGCACGACAGCGAGTACGTCTCGCCCGCCGCCGAGGCACCACTTCACGATCTCTCCAGCCGACTGTACACTGCAACCGCGAACGAGCATTCGATCGACGCAGCTGACAAGGTCTCATGGCACAAAGCGCCGACCGCCGACCGGGAGGCACGCCATCTCGCACGCCGTCTTCGTGAGCAGCTCGCGACGACCGACACAGCCCCGGAAGACATTCTCGTGTTTGCCCCTGGGTTGCTCTCGTACCGAGATCGGATCAGCGACGTGTTCACCGAATACGGTGTCCCACACGTCGCGAGTATCAGTATTCTCCTCGAGCGGACGTACGCCGGCCGAGCAATACTTGACGCTGCGGCGTTCTGTACGACGCCCCATTCGAGTCACCTCACTCGACTGGCGACGAACCCAGTCGTGACCCTGCCAGGTATCGACTCGGCCACTTTGACAACTTTGGCCGAACGCGCCCCCTCAACCGACCCTGAAACCCTCCGTGAACATGCGGACGAGACGCTGCGGGGGCCACTCGGCGACTTCCTCGACCGTGTCGACAGAGTCCGACACGCCGATGGGCTAACTGCTCTCCAGACGTTCGGTGACCTCCTCGACGGACTCGAAATACAGGCGAACGTCGACGCACTCGAGAACGGCGAACTCGATGAATTGATTGACGCTATTGCGGCCGACGTTGACGCTCCATCGGTTACGACGACTCGAGCCGATACACAGACCGTTGCGGTCGGCTATGAAACACGTGCAGTTCAGCGGGTCCGTCGTATTCTCGACTCGCTCGGCCCCGTTATCGAACGCGGTGTTGATGACCCACTCGCCGAAATCGACCAAGCGCTCCAAGGGGTTCGGGTCTCGCCGCCGAAGCAATCAACTGACGCCCGAGTGCGTATCATCGGGCTCAGAGACACGCCGATGGCTGAGTTCGAACATCTGTACGTTCTTGGTGCAACTCGGGAGCATCTCCCCGGTCGGCCGACGCGACCGCGGTACTTCCAGCAGATTGGCGACGCACTTGACCTCTTCCCGGCGAACCGAGAGCGAGAACTCGCACGGTATCACTTCGGACTGCTGCTCGCCAACGCCGACACTGTCCACATCACGACACCAGCCGAGACGATGGACGGCGAGGAGCTGCTCCCCTCGCCGATGCTTGATGAACTCCGTCAAGTCGCCACGATTGATCGGACCGAGGGGATCAGAGATGAACTCCGCTGCTCTCGTGAGGACATTCAGCGAACTCTCGCCGGCCTCGCACCCGATGATCTCACAGGCCCTCTTGAGAGTACACAGGAAGCCGGTGATTTCTCGTCACAACAAGTTGCTGCCATACGGACAGGCGCAACGGCGTGTGCAAATAGAGCGAGGGCTGATCTGACTGACCACGACGGCCAACTTGCTGAAGCGACACTCCAGGAGGTCGGGTCAGATCTCACGAAAACCCCCTATAGCCCCTCCCGCCTGAACGTCTATGCGCAGTGTGGATTCAAATACTACCTGAAGAACGGATTGGAGGTCTCTGGTCCTGATGAGATTTCCCCCGATGCCGACGGGTTCGCGATCGGGGATATCGTTCACGAGACGCTTGAACGGTTCTACGAGGAACTGCTGGAGGAAGCCGAGGGCACTGTAGACTTAGCTGCGTACGGCCGCACCGAGTTAGAACGTCGGTTGCTCCATGCGGCACAGCAAGTCCGTGCAGAGGCGGATGATGAGTTCACAAGCGCGTTCGACCGGTACCAACTGCGAACGCTGTTCGCTGGCCTCGCGTCACCTACGGAGAACGGACTTCACGCACTCCGTCCCGACTCAGCTGACTCCACCGACGAGCGTGGACTTTTCGTGCGCATTCTCGACCGAGAGATAGGCACTGATGCGTCACCCCGATTCGTTGAGACAGAGTTCGGAGATGATCGGCCAGTTACGCTGCCTGATGGAACACCTCTCCCCATCCATGGTCGAATCGATCGCGTCGATCTCGACGAGACCGACGACGGTCGTCTGCACACGCAGGTCATCGATTACAAAACGTACAGAATGGACGCCAAAGACGCCGTCAAGGGACTTGACTTCCAGATACTCTCGTATCTATTCGGGGCGCATACCCACATTGAAGAGACACTTGGGAGCGAGCCTGACTCGCTCGACGGCGCGTATCGGGTGTTCAATCCCCCAGCGTTGGTGCAACATCCCGCGAGTCTCGAGGATCGCGTCGCGTCCGATCTCGAGATAGACCTCGAAACGTTCCTCGCAGAAATCGGGTCCACTCGGATTGAGACCATTGTATCGAGCATCGAGTCGGGAGCGTTCCACCCGTCGGTCGCCGGTGAAGACGCAGCGAAATGTGCACACTGTGATTTCACGGATGTCTGTGACGTCCGCCATCACCGTCGATTCGACACGATCGACGCGATTGACCAAGCCGACCACCCGGCGTACGTGCCAGACGATGCACGCCACGGTGCGTTAGCTGAACACATCACACTCGAGTCCGACGGGGGTGACGGCCAGTGAGCGAGCAGACAGACACGACCGAACACGCCGCAGTTGATACCAATGAAAGGGACGAAGAGGACGGCTTCTCGCTCACAGAGGAACAGCGTGCACTCCTCGAGTTAGACCACAATACTGCAGCCACAGCGGGAGCGGGGACGGGGAAAACGACGGTTCTCACCGAACGTTACCGGAAGATCCTCGAATCCGAGCCCTCCATCGATCCGACTAATATCGTGACCATCACGTTCACGCGGAACGCCGCTGCCGAGATGCGGGATCGGATCCGAGAGGTCGTCGACGAGAATCTCGCCGACGCCGACCCGGATCGGTACGATCGCTGGCGACGCGCGAAAGACGGCGTCGACGACGCGTATATTCACACGATTCACGGCTTCTGTAGCCGTATCCTTCGCGAGTTCGCTGTTGAGGCGAACCTACACCCTGACTTCGAGACACTCGATGAAACTGACGCGGAGACGCTTGCCATCGAGGTCATCCAAGAAATCCTCATGGCGACGTCGGATGAGGGTGACTTGGAGAGTCTCTCTCTCTCAGATCATCGACTCGAAGCAATCGCAGACGATGTGGACACGCTGGCAACGCTGTTCTCTCGCGATGAGCTACGTAGCCTCCTTGACGGACTGCTCTCTGAACGTCCCGATAGCGATCGGTGGGCGACATCCCTGCTCGAAGGGTCAGAAGCGGCATATCTCGACGACGTCATTGCCCGTGCGTCTCCGATCAGTGAGATAGAGGCGGACACACTGGCAGAGCGTACCGACGTTCAAGAGGCGCTCACTACCATTGAAACGCTTGCAGGCGAGTCATTCGAATTCAGTACCGACGAAGACGATGGGCGCGAGAGCCTCTCTCGAATCGACGCTCTCCTTCCAGCGGAGACCACCACTGACCGACAGCGGCTCTTCACCGAAATATGCGACATTGTCACGTCCGGAAGTGGCTCCGTCTACTCGCAGTCGCACTACTATGCTGGATCAAAGACCCGCTGGAAGAAACATGACCGGGGCGATGATAACGAGATGCTCGTCGCGGCGTTCGACCCGCTCATCGAGGCATTGGACCCAGAGTCGCGAGATACCGACGTAGACCTAGACGCAGCTGTCGAGTCAACACCGTACGTGTTTGCGATCGCTCGACTCTATCGGGTCGTTCGTGACGAGTACGACGAACGAAAAGCAACGCAGAACGGACTTGACTACTCGGACCTCGTCGAGCGGACGATTAGATTCCTCGAGGACGACGATCGCGCTCGCCACGCGCTGCGCGACCAATTCGAGTACATCATGGTTGACGAGGTGCAGGATACCGACCCACGACAGTGGGAGTTGGTCCGACTGCTGACGGGGAGCGACAACCCAACGTTCGATGGTGAGAATGTCTTCCTCGTCGGCGACGAGAAACAGAGCATCTACCGGTTCCGACGTGCGGACGTAACGATGTTCCAGCGGGCTCGCAATCAGCTCGATACAGCGAACCCGGATGACTTTGAGACGAGTAAGCAGTTGAGTGGTAACTTCCGAACTCTCTCGGAGACTCTTTCGTTCATCAACGACCTGTTCGACCGCGTTTTCGAACCGGAGGACGAAGAGGCTGGCTACCAGCCGTATGAGGCGCACCCGCAGCCGCTCACCGCCGAACGCTCTACTGGCACCGACATCGAAGGCACAGTCGAGTATCTCGCCACTCCCGAGAATGATGCAGGGGTGGCAACACTCGGGTTGACGGACTCATGGTACGCGGAAGAGACGTTCGAGTCGACCGCCGAACGGGAGGCCGCAACGGTCGCCGCGCGGCTCACACGGCTGTTCGACGACCCCCCGACCATATACGATGAGGATACCGAGGAGTACCGCCCGGCGGAGCCTCGCGACGTCGCGCTTCTCTTCCGGACGACAACCCGACTCCGTCTGTTCGAGCGTGCGCTCGAGGATCACGATATTCCGTACACGAGCGTTGGCGGGCAATCACTCTACGATACTCCGGAGATCAAACCACTCGTGAATCTTCTTTCGGTCCTCCAGTCGCCCGAGCGGGACCTCCCTCTATACGGTGTCCTCCGCTCCGGCCTCTTCGGGTTCACCGACGACGAACTCGCCGCGCTCTACCAACCTGACGGGACGCTCTGGGAAGGCCTTCAGATCGTCGATGGACCGCTCGCTCAGGCAGCAACCCGAATCGAAGCGTGGCGGGCAGCATGCGGTGCGGACGGCAGCAATCGAACTTCGAAGTGGGGTGAACTACTCTCTCGGATCGTCGACGAAACCGGCTACCTCGTCGGGATCGGCGCCGATGAACGGACCCAACAGGCCGTCGCGAACGTCAATCAGTTCCGCGAGACGCTCCGGAGCTGGGAGGAAGGCGGTGCACTTCCGCTCGCGGCAGTCCGAGCCCGGATCGAACGGGAGTGGTCGGTCGGATCCGACGCTCGCGAAGCAGAGATCCCGACTGGCGTCGACGGCGTTCAACTTCGCACGGTTCACTCCGCGAAGGGGCTCGAGTTCCCGATCGTCGTCGTGCCGGAACTCGGCAGAACTGCCGGCGGTTTTGCCACCGTTACACACGACGGGCAGTATCCGATCGACTTAGCGTATCTCGAGACAGTCGACGACGACCCGATTCTCGGAATCAAAGGCCCCGATCCGAGTGATCCGTTAGAGACGGCGAAGACACCTGACTGGTCCATGGCAGAAGCCGTCCAAGCACAAGAGGAGCGGGCGGAAGCGAAACGCCTCCTCTATGTTGCAGCCACGCGAGTTCGCGATCACCTTCTCTTATCGAGTACCCACGATCTCACGGCGGATTCGGAGTCATCGTTTGGCCCTACACAGGATGGGCCGGACGCTGACCGGTGGCGCGACTGGGTCCAGCCTGTACTGCTTGATAACCGTGATCTCCTCCAATCGCTTCAGACCCACGGCTCGGTGCACTGTAACCTCCCAACGAGTACGTTCACCGTCAGTCGCCCGCCAGAGCACGTTCCTGGCCCGTCGAATCCAACTGAGGGGAGCTTGGACTGTTCGATCGAAGTGCCAGCTCCCGCGTCTGCACGACCGAACCCGAGGATGTCGGCCACCGAATTCAGAGAACAAGTTGCTGCCGAGAGGCGATCACGAGAAGAGACGAACTCTGAACGAAGTACGCACACGTCCGAAGATGTAGCCCCCTTCGTCAGCAGATCAGAGACGACAGCTGGCCTCACTGCACCGGAATTCGGGACACTCGTCCATCGGCTCTGTGAACTCGGGCTCGCCGGTGTCGAGATCGACTGGGAGACCCATCCCCCACAGCTCGTCGATAATCCATCGCGGTTGAGTGCGGACGATATCGACCGTGCCCGCACTCACGTTCAGGCAGGTCTACGCCACGTCGAAACACTCGAACGAGACCTCGGTGTGCATCGAACGGTCGACGAGCTGCAGGTAACGCTTGAGTTGGATGCTGGCCAGATCGTCGGCGACATTGACCACCTAACGGTCACGGAGGACTGTTACTATGTAACCGACTACAAGACGGACTCGCTCAGCCGTGGTGATATCGATGAGAAGGCTGACCACTACTGGCCGCAGTTACACGTCTATGCCTGCGCACTCCAGCAGGCAGAGCCGAAAGAACGGGTCGTCCTCCAGATCGTCTTTACCGACGTAGACGATACTCGCGTACAGCGTCTCTCTCCATCGGAGATTGAGGACTACCAGCGGAAATACAACGCTGTAT
Source organism: Halorarum sp. SLYT50 (assembly GCF_059821265.1). Taxonomy (NCBI): domain Archaea; kingdom Methanobacteriati; phylum Methanobacteriota; class Halobacteria; order Halobacteriales; family Haloferacaceae; genus Halorarum; species Halorarum sp. SLYT50. The sequence goes on from NZ_JCAMRW010000004.1 coordinate 59,883, forward strand.
TCGAGGAGATTTAGGCTCAGCTCAGCGAATAGCCGTTCAGCGAAGAAGGCTCGTATATTGTATCTGTATACAGATTCTGAATACAATATCTGACTGCAGAATTCAGAGACTAAAGTCGCTCGATTCCTGAACGTGCTCGCGAGCGGCCTGCTCGAACGTCTTGATGAGTCCAGCGTCAACCTCCTCAAGTCCGATTTTGACCAAGAGTTTGATCGCTGTAGCTCGTGCATTGAGATCGCCGTCGACATCGTCCTGATCCAGACGATCAAGCGCCTGTTCGGAAAGGCCAGCAAGATGGCCCGTCTCGCTGAGTGCTGCGAACAGTGCAGCGTATCTATCGTCACGGAAGGTTACGTTCGAGTGGCGGTCGCCGTTTTCGATGTCCTCGAGGGCATCCTTGATGGCCGCCTTGAGATCACCCTCACGCTCTGACGCTGATGGCTCCGTTTCGTGACGACGCTGCTGTCCGGACTGCTGGAGAAGCTCTTCGGCTTTCTGTTGGTCGTCTTCGTTGCTCATTGGATGCGAGAGATGAACTGGGTCGCCGCCTCACGGTACGCCTCGCGTGCTTCACGCCCACTTGTGTACAGTTCGTCGTCGTCGACACCGAACAGCGTTTTCCCCGCGTCTTGGAGCGCGCTAATGTTGGCGGTTGAGGGAATCGATGGCCCGATTACGTCCGGGTACGAGTCGCTGATCTCTTCGATGAACTCTTCAGCGAGCTTCGTCCGCCTGTCGACCATCGTCGGCAAGACAAGCGCTAGTCGTGGGTGGATCGGATACGCCTCCGCGAGTGCATCGAGGTCCTCGTCGAGATTGTCGAGCTGCGTCCGCTCGAACGCACCAGGCCGGAGCGGTGTAATCACGTTCTCAACGGCGTACAGTCCGTTGATCGCGATATTGTCCTCCTTACCGGGGAGGTCCAACAGTACGAAGTCGTATCGATCGGCCAGTTCGTCTTGGAGGAACGCTTCGAAGATATTGTATCGCTCCTCTTTTGCGACGTTCGCGAGGTTGTTGTCGGCCCCCGACAGCCCCTGATCGGCTGGAATCAAGTCCGGCCCTTCTCCAGTCTCGAAGACCATCCGATCAACGACGTCAGGGATATTCTCGCGGATGAAGTCCCACTGATCACCGAAGACCGCGCTGATTGGTGCGTCAAGATCGGTGACCTCGTCAGCGATACCGAAATGCGTCGCGAGGTCGTTCTGTGTGCCCGCGAGATCCACGAGGAGGACATCCAGCTCGTGTTCTCGGGAGGCAGCGACGGCGATATGCGCCGCTGAGGTCGTCTTCCCTACGCCGCCCTTCTGGACGTAGGTTGCTGCGGCGATTACACTTCCAGATCCCATATTCGAATCCTGTATACAGATACAAGATACAAATAACTAAGGTATCGAGTTAGCCGAAATGACTACGGAAGGAGCCGACGTGACCGCGCTGCTGAGCTGTCTACGTTACAATAGTGCGTCTTCAGCAGCATCCCGTAGCCGCTCAATGTCTTCATCACGATAGCTCTTGTGCGTCGTCTCGACCGACTCGTGTCGAAGAATCTCTTGGGCGAGTTCGGCCGAAGTATCATATAGTTCGTCGCCGAGACCGCGGCGGGCGCCATGAGGTTTCAGCGCCTCTCCCCCCTCGGTAATCCCACTCTCGGCAGAAACAGCTTGTAGTAATCGACGAGCACCGGCAGTCGTGAGCGCTGGTGGGGTGACCTCGTGTTCACGAAGCAATTCGTGAATGGTGTCCTTCGTCGGGTCGGCATCGGCCACTGTCTCCGTGAGCGCACCGTACAAGCTCGGTAGGTGGCTCGTCGGAAAGACCGGCCAGTTGTTGGTGGGTGGATCCTGCCGTCGATGGTGCGCTCGCAGGCGATCGACACCAGGCTGGAGAAGTGGCGTCTCCTGCCACTCTTGATTTTTCCCGAATACACGGAGTGTACCCTCCTCGAGATCGACATCCCGCCATCGGAGGCCGTGTCGGCGTTCGTTCTGTGGATCGCGGAACAGTTCGGCACCACGGGCGCCAGAGTAAGCGAGGACAGCAACGAGTGCTCGATCACGCATCGCTCGTGTCGGGTCCATCCACTCAGCGTCTGCAGCATCTTCGGCACGCCAGTCCATCCACCGAATGATTCCTTCTCGTGTCTCTCGGCTCCAGAACTGCTGACGACCAGAAGCGGCGTCACGAACACCGACGCTCTGGTCAGGAAGGGCGTCGGTCGCGACGGGACTCTTCGCAGGATTGTCCTCGAGAGCATCTCTGTCGACGAGATACGAACAGAATGACCGAACGAGTGCGTAGTATTGGTGTGCAGTTCGACCGGTGATGCCCGAACCCGGGTCGCTCTCACGGGCCCACGCGCGCTGCGAGAGATAGTCTGCGTATTGTTCGAGTCGTCGGTCGTCGAGATCATCGACAGCCTCGACCCCCCGATCGCCGGCTCGTTCGACGAAGGTACCAACGACTCGAGCGACCTCACCACGGTGGCGGCCGGACTCCCCCTTGGCGACGTGGTCGACGAATGCGGCGAGAGCGTCTTCGAGTGAGGTGGAAGAGCGGACGCGGCCCGTGAACCCCTGTTCGTCGGCTGGCGTAGCCATCGAACTTACCTGACGGCGTCGATCCCCAAATAGCCACGTGTGCTTAGGAGCTTAAGCAAAAGTGGGATGGTCAAATTCCTCACCGTACAGTAGACCCCGTGTAAGCCACGATATCGAGAGATGTGCCTCCTAGACGAGCTCATGTACTCTATAACGCTATATGATAAATCTGACCGTCGCCGGCCCTTGGAACGAGGTGATATGTAATCACCCCGTGGTGGCAGTTTGAGTGGAGAGCCGATAAGTTATAAAGTATTTAATCTTTGAGCCGTATGATGGCACATGAGCCAGCAGACGGAATTAGAGGAAGATCATGGTGCTTCGATTTCCCTCTCGATTCCGGTCGGCGACCCAGACCTGTTCAAGCACAAGGCTACGAACGACATACTGCTCTTCTTAGTAAATCACCCGTACAGTCAATTCTCGCTCCGAGAAGTCGCCGGGCAGGTGGGTGGTTCCCAACAGACCGTACGGCGGGCACTGAACGTCCTCATCGCGAACGGACTAGTTGTTGAATCGCCGGAGGGCAACAAACGACTCGTCCAGATCGACCGAACCCGGCTGACGATACCCGAAGACCCGATCCTTCGGATTCCTCAGGTCACGTTCCACGAACCCGTCGAGACCGCCGTCGAGGAACTCGAAAACCGTTTGGAGGACGTAGTCGGGATCGTCCTGTACGGCAGTGTCGCCCGGGGAGAGACCGACCGGCGAAGCGATATCGACCTCTGGGTACTCGTCCGGGAGGACCGAGCGGCAAACCAGCGCGAAGCGAACGCTATCGCGCGTACCTTAGAGGAGAAACCTTTCGATGGAGATCGCTACAGCTACGACATCGACGTTGAGGCTGTTCAGGCGATCCCAACGTACACAGAGGACATTCGAGAGATCGTCGTCTCGGGGATCCCCGTCTACACGACGGAGGACTTCGAGACCATCGAACGGTTACTCCTTCAAGAGGCTCATGCCCAGTAGTTCGGACCCAGCACCGATCTTGGATGCCCTCGACCGTGCAGGGGACGCCTTCGAGATGGCCGGACGCGGACAGGTGACCTTCGAGGAAGGAATCTCCGCCGAAGCAGACTGGAAAACCCAACTCACCAAGGCTTGTCGGCTCATCGAAGTCGCCCAGACACTCCAGTCGTCGGATGGGTACTATACGGCTGTAATCGAGGTCTGCTTCGGGACAATCGAGCGCTCGATCGAGGCCTACGCACTCGTGATGGGTGGTGATGACTTACGGGACTTCCAGGATCACGAGTACGCCTACGACCGGGCGGCGTATCACGGCCTATTCGAGACAGAGACTGCAACAGAGATGCAGGCGCTCTACCGCGAGAACCGGACCGAGAGTTACTACGGGGGGGGACGGCCCACAGAGGAACAAGCGGCCGCGATGACCGACCTTGCCGTGGCTGTCCACGAATTTGTTGTGAGTCAAATCCGGGAAGGAGGCGTCTATCTCTGTGATTGACAGCACTAACTATGCTTGATGTGGCCGATCGTTATTGGCTATTCAGAGGCGAGTCCAGATTGGTGGTATTTGTGATCTCAGAAGACTGTACTCGCGAAGACGTCGAATTCACACAATCAGGTGAGCGCCAGAGGGTAGTCGTGACTCGTGCAACCAGCCGTTAGAATTCGCGTCGACTCCCCAAGTAGTGTGTCTGGAACTCCTCACCCAGATCAGCGTAGAACAGTGCGAGATTCGCCTCGAGGTCGGTCACGAGATAGTGATCGATAACCTCTGTCAGCTTCTCGGCGTTGTCGCTATTACCGTTTCTGACCGCCTCTAGATACGCCGGTCCGAGCTCTTCACCGAATCGGGAGTTCTCTACTGCCTGACCGTCCCAAATCGTCGTTGCAGGCGTGTGACCGTACGATTCGAGACACGCCTCTAGATTCGGCCACGATTCCCCTCGCGAACTCGCCATCTCCTTTCGGTCAGCGAATAGGTCAATGTGGTCTCCCGATTGGTGGAGCGCAGGCGATACGACGTCGGCGCCGAGGCTGTCGAGTCGCTTGGAGAGAAAGTCAACGTCAAAGCCGATGCCGTTGTACGAAACGAGGACGTCGGCACCGCACTCGTCGAGATGCTGCAGACTACGGCGGATGATTTCAGCCTCGTCGTCTACCGACCTCCGATGGAAATGCTGGTATGTGACTGCACTACCCGGAGTACCTCGGTCGTGTACGCCAACTCCCACAGAAACTGTCTCGCCCTTCGACGGGTCGTAGTGAGTCGTCTCGATATCGATCGTCGCCACCCGTTGATGTTCAGGGTCTGTCCTGTCAATACGCATCGGCCGACCACTTGCTTACGGTGCATATCAACCTCTCGGTCAAGCTACTAATTGTGGTAAGGGGGTCGAACTTGTTAGTCGACAAAGTTGTGTTGGTAGGCAGCGCAGAGCGGTGATTGGTCCTTCCAGAATCATTCAATCAACAGTACATCATGGGAGCATCCAACTAGAGAAATTGCGGACGCACCCGGGGGTGGGTTCGAACTCTGTTCCGCGATCGAATTCAGTTGAGTCGCCAGACGGTCAGTACTATTAACCAACAGCGAGTCGAACTATTAACCAACGATGGCGACGATACCCGGAGAGATTGAAGCATGGTTAGACGAGTTGACTGCCACCCAACTCGACGATGTAGCTCGGATCATAGAACGTCGAGCCGATGAGCAACGCCGGAAGGAGAAGGAATTTAGCGAAGAAACCGAGGAAACTCAGCAGCAATCTCTGGACGTTCACGGCGATCCTCTCCCTGACGGTGTTCCCGCGAAAGCGACGCTGACGAAGAAGACGATCAACGAGAACGAGTACTGGTACTGGCAGTGGCGTGCGGACGACGGCAAAGTCACCTCGAAGTACAAGTGTCCCGTCAATCAGAGCTGAGCTTCAGTAACTCACGACTCGACGTAAGGAATGGATTTCCACTCAACCCGAGAGCGGCTACTGTTCTTGCAGCCAATTCTTCGTCATCGTATTGAAATCGACGCTATCGAACCGAGAGACGGCCTCCAAGACATCGAGGGCCATCGATGGTTCGACACGGAGTTCGAACGTGTACGCCTCTCCGCCGACGGATCCAGAGGCGGACTTGCGTGCCCGAATGATGCTCAGCATGTCTAGTTCGACGAGATGGTCTCGCATCCGGCGCTGAGCGAGTTGATCGGCGTCGATATCGTTCGTGAGCGACTTGTACACGTTGTAGACCTTCCGCGTTCGCAGATCGGACTCGTTCGCCATCTCGAGAATCGTGACGGCGGCCAACGCAAGATGCCCCTGTGTAGTCAGCTGTTCCATCCCTTCGATGATGAGCTCCCGTTCGGACTCGTCTTTGGCCTGCCGGACGTGTGCCCCTTCGACGGTAGAGCTGTCCTCGGACTCTGCGATCGCGGCGGCTTTCCGGAGGTACTTGATCGCCTGCCGCGCACTTCCCTTGTCCTGGGCTGCGTACGCGGCGCACATCGGAATCACGTCACCGGAGATAGCCGCGGAGTCGATTCCGACGAGTGAGCAGGTGGTTCGGTCGACAGAGCGAGCTTCGAACGCAGCGTCGAGTGAGTCGTCCTCGTCGCCGTCGAGATCGACTTCGATCGTGAACTCTTCCCCCTCTGCGTCTTCGTATACGAGATTCGTATCGCGGAACGCCTTGCTCGCACGGCGCGAGAGAATATCTCGGAGATCGTTGGCGTCGTATGGAGCGAAAAAGATCGAGTCGTCGTAGAGGCTGTCCTTGGCTGCCGGGTCGAGATTGTCCCGCCACTGGAGGTCGTTACTGATCCCGATGATAGACGGGTAGACATCCTCGTTGACGTAGTTCTTGTCACGCGCCCGTGGGAGGGAGTAGAGAATCCTGTCGTCAGTCCCGAGGTTGTCGATCTCGTCGAGGACGATGATGATCGTCCCCCCAACCTCGTTCATCGCTCTCCACAGGTGGTCGAGTACCTTCTGCATCGAGTGGCCGTTCGGATTAGTCCCTCCCAGCCGCTCACACAGCCCACAGGCTAGCGTGTAACTCGAAGAGATCCCCTCACACGAGAAGTGAACTGTCGTGAGTTCCAAGTCTTCGGCAGTCGCGAATGATTCCAATTCCCCGAGTTCCGCTTTGGCCGCAGCGGTCTTCCCCTGGCCAGCTTTCCCCGAGAGAAAGGCGTTCTCCGCGCCGACGCCACGTGCCGCCGGCTTGAGTGAGCGTCGGAGTTTGAGGATTTCTTCACGTCGCTCCGGGAGGGTCGTCGGAGTGTGGTCTTCTTTCAGGTATCCCTCACCCCCAGGAGCGAAGACCTCGGAAGTGGTCGAATATGGTGACGAGCTCATTGGGTATGCTCCCGAGTCCCACTCCCATAAACCCCCGTGTCCGGAATGTCCGACGCGTCCGGTACGTCCGCTCCACCCCCGGGGATGTCCGCAATTCGCGTTGGTCAGTCATAACTTGAGTTGGTAGGGTTCGCCCGGGGGCCCGGGGTCGTCCGCAATTATTCTCCTCACGAGAGATGGGATGAGACGGCCCCTGTCTACCGTCAACCCTTGAATTTGCTTCCGTTCCAGGAATTGTGGACACCGTACTAACTACTAACAAAACTGTTTCTACTAGTAGTAGTAAGGGAAGCAGTAGATCGACTTAGAAGACGATATCCAGAGTGTTTTATCCGTGCTGTTCACCATTTATATTCCAGAGCGAGGACACTCGCTCCTCCCACTTGCTCCTGACCTCACGAGGCGCGTGAGGATGGTAAACCGCTCAGGGAGGGGTTCCGTTCCTGACCAGGGCGAAATCCGGCTCTCCATCCGCTCTGAGTCCATGATTCGGTACCTCTGGTGGATTCTACTCTCTGTCCCGATTTGATCCTCCCTACCAACAACTCGTGGAATTGCGGACACACCCGGGGGCGGGGGTTGGGAGGAGGAGACGTTTCTACCAATCAGTTTGAACTGGCGTACCCGAGAATAGTCTGATGACCCAATTCCGACAAGAAGGGTGAAAACCACTGGATAGTCGTTGGGTGGGATTGCGGACACACCCGGGGGTGGGAGTACGGGAACCGATCTATCGATCGATATACACCAGTCCGAACTGGCTGCCCCGTTGGGACTACCGCTGTCAGATTCAACTTTCCGTTGCTCTTGATCCGTCCATTTTAGCTCGGATTTCGAGAAGAGCCTGCTCCTTCGCACCCGCCTCGAGCATCACGTCGGACCCCTCGAGTAACCACTCCGGGATCACGGCGGCGTACTCCGCGTGCGTCTGTGGTCTCGCGTCCGCATCCCCGTGGAGGCACTGGGGCTCCGAGTAGTGCGTGACAGGCCGAACGGGCCATGTCTCGGCGGCTATCTCGAACGCCTCGCGGTAGCTCAGTCCGCGACTCGCGAATTTGTGGTGATGATAGTCGAAGGTGACCGGAACGTTCAGCGGGTCGTGGACGGCGTCGACGAGTTCGGGGATGGACCACAGACTCTCCTTGTCGTCGTTCTCGACAGTGAGCCGATTTCGGACGGCCGATGACAACCGCTCGACAGCGGTCTGAAACCGCTTGGCTGTCGCCTCCTTATCGCCGTAGTGGGCGCCGATGTGGATGTTGATGCTGTAGTAGGGTGATCGGTCAAGTCCCATCAAGTCGAGCCACGCGCCGTGATTCTCCAGATCGCGCAGAGAATTCTCGACTGTCTCGGCAGATTCGCTAGCGAGTTTGCACCAGTGGCTCGGATGAAACGTCAGCCGCATCTCGTGGTCCTCGATGTACTTTCCGCACTCCTCGGCGATGCTGCGAACCGCATCGTAGTCGGGGAGGTCCGTCAAATCGTACTGAGAGTGCCACGGCACGAGGTCCGAGGTACACCGGTAGAAGTGAATATCGTGGTCGTGATTCCACTCGAGGATCTCTCGAAGGTCGCGAAAGTTCTGCAGCGTTAATTCAGAAGCGTAGGGAAGACCACGCTCTTCCCAGGTCTGCTGTTGCATCCCTCGATTACACCGAAGTGGTGGATCGCGCTCACGGAGAGTACGATTCATACAGACATAGCCGATCGCCATTACCTACCGTACGCCTCGATGCCTGTTAGCCGGCACGGTTCCAGAGGACTAAGATAACGTCTCTGATTCTCCTATAACGCTATTCTGTAGAATCAACTATGAATAGGTTCAAGTCGAAACCAACGGGAGTCTGTATCTGAAACATGCCATTCGAAAAAGTTCAGAGGACTGGTCAAGGAGGTAGCACGAGCGAGCCACTCATCAGCCTCCGAAAGAGTGGTGGGATCGGAATCAACTCTGCAGCCACAGAAGAGTATCTCCCCGATGTCGAGTTCGTTCACATCTATTACGACGAAGAAGACAGCAAGATCGGTATCAAGCCGGTTGACGAACAGGACGAAAACACGTACAAGGTGAATCTGACCGAGTCGAGCGCCGGGATCACGCCGAGTTCCTTCATGAAGCGATACGATCTCGTTCCGGACGTCACGACTCGGTACGAGGTCGACTGGGACGATGACGAGGATATGCTCGTTGCCGATCTTACCGCCGAGGCGGGGACGTACGGTTCCGCCGCCGACGAAGCTACCGAGGACGGCACTGGCGAGGAATAACGAACCGCTGGTTACGTTGGCTTCTCCACGCCCGAATCTTCTCTCGAATCCCTGTTCCGACCGACAGTATCAATTGGAACCTATATACTATATCTGTATTCAGTATCTGTATACTGGCTCGAGATCTGGTTTCGATGGCCGCCTACCTCAGGATGAGTACGTCGCCACGGATCACCAGACAGAACTCTACCAGAGGGTAGTCACGAGGGAGCTAACTTTGACAGTCTTTACTGGTCGTTGTACCACGCTAGCGTCTCACCGATAGCCAGGCCTTGTGTCGGGATCTGAATGGCCTGGACTTTCGGTTTGACGAGCGGGAGGAGGTACTCGTAGTAGGCTTTGCCCGCGTGAATGACGAACTCGGTCTCATCGCTAAGTACGCCTGCCTCGCTGAGTTGTTCTTCGACCTGCGCAGCCCACGTTCGACGCTCGTCGACTGTCGCGTCGGTAAGTGTCTTATCGTAGGGAGCGATCTCGCTAGTCTCGGGTTCCAGAAGGCCGTGCTTCGCTGAGAGAATATACCACGTGTCGTGATGCTGCTCGCAGTACGACCTCGCCTTCCGGAAGAGTGCTGACGGGTCGTAGAGATCACGAGGAAGTGCTGGTTTGTCCCGCTTCGACTTCGTACAGCTCACCAAGCCGATCTGCTTCATAGACTACTCGTACTGAACTGGGGGGATCCGAGGCAAACGCTCTCCGATTTCGTATTCGAGCGATTTTAACCAACAACTGCCGGACTCTCCCTGTCGTGTTGTTGGTTAAGATATAGTCGCCAAACACGCTGCCCACAAGTTGAAAGAACACTCTGATGACTCCCCGGTAACGAAATGGATAAATCAACGAGGGAACCAGTATGAGATAGATGGCTGCATCGAAGTCCGATCTATGGACTACGTGGGTAGAAAGGACGCTCCTAGACGACATCCACAACTCCGATCGGCCCGATCCGGTTCCGTTTTTGACGACGACTGAGGGGGACCTCACGACTACCGACGAACTCGACCGATACCGGTACGGAAAGAACGACGGTGATTATCTCTATCTCATCTACTTCGTGAACACCCCTGTCGATGATGTCTCGGATATCACACCTGTCTATGTCGGTGAGTCTCGGAATATCGGCTCTCGTATCTACCAACACTACAAGAAAATCGACGACGCACTCCCGATCAATGAGTGGGAGGACGACGGCTCGTGGGGTAGTTTCTCGAAATACGATCACATCGCAGCCGTCCGTGAAGCTGCCGATTCACGGCTGTATATCTGGATTCTCGACGTCGACACACTCGACAGCTGTCCGTACGGCGTCGAGACCTACCGACAGGAACTCGAAGCGAAGCTGATCGGCCTCATCTACGCTCACCCCCAGTATCGATCGACGATGACGAATCGGGAATTCGTCCCCAATCGCGTCCTCCATGAGATTGGGAAAGCGGGGAGTGATTGGCTCACGACCGACTTTTCGACGCCCGGTACAGCAGATCTGACTCCAAGAAACCCAATAGACACAGCGGAGTACTCGAAAGTGGACTTATGGGACCGCTGGGCCGAGTCGCACGTTCATTCAGACATCACGGATCCATCGACAGCCGATCCGATCCCCCTCTTTGCTACCGATGATCAACTCCAAGTTGAGCTGACCGACTCCGGGCGACTCAAGCGGACGGCTACTGTCGACGAGAGGATTCGGACTGAGGGCAAGAAGTGCGTCCACTCGACTGGCGTCAAGAGCGACGGCTACGAGGGACTGCTCTATCTCATGTATCAACTCGTCGAGTCGGACGAAGAGGAGTCACAGACTATCGTCCCTCGGTACATCGGGAAAGCAGAGTCATACGGGAAGAAGAACGAGCTGAGTGCCAATTTCAAGGAGATCGCGATCGAGAGTTCTGCGACGAGAAGTTTCGCTCGCTGGGGCGACGGTGACTACTGGCACGTCGGTGAGTTATCTCAGGCACTGTTTGAGGCGGACACACGGAAGCTCGCTTGGGCGAGTGAGTTATTCGAGCAGGGGAGCCACCAACTCAAGGAGCCGGTGTATCTCTGGACTCGAGCGTGGAATCAGGAGCGCCACATGGGCCCGTACGGGCACGCTTCGTATCTCGCCGAAGTAGAGCCACAGCTGATTGGTGTGGCTCAAGCTGCGTTCCCGAATCAGTTGTTGAACAAGAGTGACGTTCCTGACGATGCACCGATCCGGTCGGCTGAGATCAGCTTCGAGAAAGCGTCTCGCTGATGGTGACCCTCACTACAAGCGGGACTTTCGAGTCATCCTTGAGAAAACCTGTCGACTGTTCTTCAAACCGAAAACCTCGTTAGCAGGACGAAACAGATACGATTTGGCAACTTCGGTGGCGTTCTGCAACCTCCTCAAGTGAATGTCGAACGGATGAGTACCTGATGGAGGTGATGATACTAGGTACGGCTACAAACATACAGTCAGATCAGGTCGTCCAGTGTGTCGCTATCCACGTCGTCGACTACCGAGGTAGTTTCGTCGGTGTATTCGAACTCGCCCGGTGTAACCTCGCCGAGGAACAGTGCATCACCTTGATCAATCATCAGCGCATGATTCGCCTCGTTGACGATAACGGTCCCCCCGCCGTTCCGGCGATGAACGTACTCGGCGACAACAGCTGCATCCTTACTGCGAATATATCGACGGCTCTCGGGGCCTCCCTCAAACGGCCGTCCATCTGAGTCGACACTGAATCGATAGCCTTCTCGTGGGCCGACGTACCTATCGCCTACATTGAGGTCTTCAATGTTCGGAATAGGCCGCTCAGATCTCGGTGTTGGTCGTTCCTCGATAGTTGCCTCACGAACGCATTCGTCGAAGGGTGCTTCGGGATCCCAATCGCCACTCGTCCACTCGCCATCGGGGTCCCACGTGAGATGGGTGACGTCCGCCATTGATAGCTGTCCGTCCCAATCATAATCGCGGAAGATGTTCTCATCAACCGTCTCGCGGGCATAGAGCACATAGAGTTCGGAGGTAGCGGTCGGGTCCTCTCCAGTCCGGAGGACACGGCCAAGCGTTTGGATACGTTGTCTCACGCTGCCGGAAGAGACACGGACGATTCCGACATCGGCGCTCGGAACATCGACACCCTCGATGAGGGCCTTGACGCTCAACATAACGTTCGCGAACCCCCCGTCGTCGAACCACTCGATCGCGAAGTCGTTCCAGTTTGCGTGCCGATGGCCTGAGTGATACATCACGGGTCGATAGTCGGCGTCGAAAAAGAGCTCCTCAAGGGCTTGATCCACTTGCTCGAGGCCTGGATACTGTTCATATAGTGCCTGTCGGCTCTCACCCCCGTCGACGAGACCACCTGTTCGGTAGTTCCGACCGCGGGTCTCGGCCGGAGCGACCATCTGCTCGAGTTGCTCGATCCGCTCTTGGAAGACGATGCTCTTCAGTTCAGCGTCGATCGACTGCTTGAGGAGAGAGAGGGTGATTGCCTGCCGGCCGATCGCATCAGCAATGAGTTCACGACGCTGCTGTGTATATCGGAAGAAATCGGAAATCGACGGCGTTGGGCCATCGGTTGCCTCGGCGATGACCTGAAGTTTATGAGCGAAATGCCCTTCAAGCTCATAGAGACGATTCCCATATCGAGTCTCGATATCAGAGACTGCGTCAACAATTTCATCTGTCATCTTGGTGTATGCCCGACGCTCCGAGTCGGTTAGATCGAAGCCGACGTACGTGACACGGAACTCCGGAATGAGATTCTGATCGATCGCCTCATCGTAGGTGAGATCGTAGTAGATGTCCCCCAGTTCCTGAAGGAGGAGGTCATCACTCGCAGCCCGTTCGTCACTTCCCGGGTCGGAAAGCGGTGTAGCCGACAGTCCAAGCGACGCCGTCCTAGGATAATCGAAGACGGTCGAAAACGCGTCGCCGGTGTATCGGTGACATTCGTCAGCGATGAGGAGGTGGTCTTCGACACTGGCTGTCTGCAACGTTTCTGCGAGATAGTCATCTTTGACCGCCGTGTTCACGATACTAACGAGGACCCGACAGCCGTCTTCGAAGCGATCCTTGTGACCGCCACCGGCCCACCCGATATCGTCCGGTGGGACGCGAAGTGTCGTGGTGAGTTCCTCGAGCCACTGCCGCATGAGAACCTTCGTCGGGACGAGTATCGTTATACACCCCTCCGGGTGAGCCTGGAGCCATCGCTGAATGATGGCGAGCGCCATGACCGTCTTTCCAGCACCAGTAACAACCCGGGCAATGCCGGTTTCGGGGGCCCGATCGTTTGCTGTGAGGATGCCCTCCCCGGCGCTGAACCACTCAGTTACTGCGTTTTGTTGCCACTGATACAGTTCGAACTCGTCTGGAAATTCGTATGCTGGGTGATCTGGACTAGCCCAGCGTTCGATGTCCGTGCGTGAGAGGCCCGTCCCGGCGGCAGCAATGATACGGGACGCCTCGGATTCGGTCGCTGCTTCGGCGATTCGATCGAGTGTTTCAGTTGACAGTCCGTTGAGGTTGGCATGTTCGATCGATGAAAAGCGCTTACGGATTCGAAGTCGAAGCTCGCGACGGCGGTTCTCCGCGTCGATGTATGCATCCGCACGGCGGATTGTCGGCTTCGAGACGTCCTGTTCGTAAGCGGCTGACTTCAGGTAGTCTCGCCGAAATGTGTCGAAGAGGTGTCGGTGTTTTCCAAGCCCGCCCGATTCTCGATAGACATAGTACTTCGAGAGATCTCGCTTTACTTGATCCGAGGGGGGATCGACTGACGGACCCTCCTGCTTGAGCCAGCGGTCGAATGCCGAGAGGAGATCGACGTTCCGAAACCGATCCCGCCACCGGTCTACATTAGGGCCTGCGATGTACCCCTCCTCAGTTCGTTTGGCTGCACCGAGACACACAAGCAGTGACGGATAACCACGAACTCCTTCTTCGTTAAATTCGTAGTCATAAGCCGTCTCCAGCTCTGTCTTGAGCTGTCCGCGCTTGAGCGGATCGTCGGCATTGGCGAGGAGCCGATGAAGCGAACGAAGTCCATCGATTCCCTCCGGAAATCGTCCGTCGAGTACCCATGATCGCTTGAGTCCGTACCAGCAGAACGTCTCGAAATCGATCTTCGCTCCGTACCAGTCGTGTCCAAACTGCCAGACGGTAATCGTCCCGTCTGATTGCTGGCGTAATATGCCGAGCTGAATATATGTCGTGACGATTCGTCGGGTGTACGTCTCGCTGTATCGGTCGTTCTCCTCCGGCTTCCGAAGCCGGTCTCGCGCTTGAGTTACGAACGCCGACTTATCGAGCTGGCCGTCAGTCGTGACTGCGAGATCGACGAACACCTCGCTCCGCTGTTCTACATCGTCAATTCCGAACAGCGGTGTTGGAAACCGTCGACTCACAATCGCTTACCAGTCTGTCGGGTCGTCAGTCGGAATATCTGATTCGGCCTCGCGTGCCCGGTGTTGTTCAGGGTCTGTCGTCGTGGTTGGACCGAGTGACCCGGCCCATGAGTCGAGTTGGGCCTGCTCCTCCGGGGAGAGTCGATCCGTAAGCGACCGGGGCTCGCTCACTGCGATCGGCGTGGTATCGAGGGTCCCAACGTAGACGGGCAGCATCTCGACACCGCGTTCGCGTCGCATGATGATGATATTCTTGATAACGCGTGGGAGAGCCTGAAGTTGCGTTCGGGCTTGGTTGGGGTTGGGAGGGTCCTCTACAAGAGTGATGACATCGTTCCAGGGAGTCACGCGAAACGAGCCGCCACGTGGCTTGAGTTGCTGAAGAGTTCCAAGTACATCTTTCGAGAGTTCGGTTTCAACAGGATGGCGTTTGTGCGTCTGTGGATGTTGCCACCAGACCCGGTCTCCACCAAACGAGAACTTTGCGCCATCGTAGATGCTCGGCCAGAGATCTCCTGTTGAAAGGTCCGTGGGGCGGACATCGATACTGTGCTCTGGTGCCTCCGTCGGGACGAACTGCCCCTCAAGCGTAAGCTCCCCAACGTAGAGTGCATCGTATCCCTCATCGGCTTCGACTCGGGTGACAACGTCCCCATCCTCCGTAACTCGTACCCGCCCGCCGAGTCGTTTGAGCGAAAGTAAATCCTCAACCAGGTCATCAGGAGTCGGATCGAGAAACAGGCGGTCCGTTCCTTGATAGACTTGCCACCACACATCGCCGTCGGGATTCGTTTGTAACCGGTACCCGCGATAGTAGTCGGGCCATTCTTCTCCCGACTCGATAGTCTTGCTCATTCAGTCGCCTCGAAGTTGTTACCGAATCCAAGGACTCCCCCTACATAAGTATAGTAGTCGGTAATCAATATTAGGGGAAACATTCATTAGTGGGTTGTCGTATTGTCTCTTATCGATATGTCATCAGACTCCGATGGAGGGCGGGGGGTGAACTGGTCGATCGCCGATCCTCCATCGACTCTTGAGACTGGACGAACAGGGGAAAAGGTCGCAGAAACTCACCTCCAAGCAGTACAGGCGTATCGCTTCGGAGCCGAACAGAGTCGTCAAGATCTCCTCGCGATTGAGGAGATCAAAGACAAGGTCAAGCTCCTCGATCATCAGCTGTCGGCTGCCCATGAGGCAATCGACAAGATGGGTGATGGGCTACTCTTTGCTGATGAGGTCGGCCTTGGGAAAACCATCGAGATCGGTATGGTTCTCAAGGAGATGGACCTTCGAGATACGCGCGAGTCCTTTCTCATACTCACACCGGCACAGCTTGCTCCCCAGTGGCAGCACGAATTAGCGGAGAAATTCGATCTTGAGTTTGTCTGTAACTACGATGATGAGTTCGACGGGTTCGACGCTCACGACAGAATCGTCGCAAGTATCGACACAGCGAAAAGCGATCGATTCGCGCCCGATGTGCTGAGTCGGACGTGGGATGTGCTAGTGCTTGACGAAGCGCATTACGCCCGCAACCGGGGGACGAAGCGATACGATCTGCTCTCGAAAATCGAATATGCAGAGGCGTTCTTTGCGACGGCGACGCCGATTCAAAACGATATCTGGGATTTGTATAATCTCGTCCATCTGATCCGACCGGGACTGTTCGGAGGGCAGCGTGAATTCAAGGCTCGATACGTTGACGACACCGATCCAACTAATATCAAAAATGCGGATATGTTTCAGAAGAAGTTGAGGAAGGTGATGTTCCGAACGCGCCGTGAAGACACTGATATCGACTTCACGAACCGTGAGGTGCGAACGAACAGCTTTGATCCAAGGCCAACCGAACGACATCTCTACAATACTGTCACCGAGTTTGTCCGATCCAGCTACGCGAAGGAGGATGCTCGTCACTTGGTAATGCTACTTCTTCAAAAGGAGGTCGTAAGCAGTCCGAGTGCAGTAATGGGAACGATCGATAAATGGATTCTCGGAGAAGGGGCAGCGAGCTTCAGTCCTGCTGAACGACAGCAGCTACAAGACATCAAAGCTATCGCTAACGAGATTGGAACGACGACAAAGCAGCGACGACTTCACGATATCATCCGAACAATCCGGGATGACCTTGAGTCAACCCGTGCTGTCGTCTTCACACAGTTCCGGCCTACCCAGTCAGAGATCGTTGAGAGTGTCAAAGAACTCAACGTTCCCGTTCATCCGGTTAATGGCGATAATTCCAGTAAGGAGAAAGACGCCATCGTCCGGGATTTTGAAGCGGAGGGCGGACTTCTAGTCGCAACTGATTCGATCAGTGAGGGGCGGAATATGCAGTTTTCCAACGTCCTCATAAATTACGATCTACCGTGGAACCCGATGAAGGTTGAACAGCGAATTGGCCGTGTTGACCGTATTGGGCAAGAACGCGATGTCCACGTGTTTAACCTCGCTCTTTCTGACACGATCGAAGAATATGTTCTTGAGAAACTCTATGCGAAGATCAACCTCTTCAAACAATCCATCGGGGAACTACAAGAGATTCTCTCAAAAGACGAGCAGTCCGGATCGGGTTTCGAACAGGAAGTGTTCGACCGGCTTCGGACAGCAGATAACCGCGTTGAACTTGAGAACAACTTCGAAGAGATGGCGGTCGATCTAGAGCGAAATCAGGAGGCCGCCAAGAAGATGAACGCCTTCAACAAGGGTGTTTTCGACAGGATGGAGTTCCGGGCTGAGGGACGATGAGTTCGATTGATCAGGGTGTTTTGAATCAAGTAAGCATCAAGCGCCTCACTGAGGCCGTAATCGAGACAAATGGAGGGAGGGTCGACCGTCGTTCGCCCGATCGATGGCAGGTTACACTGCCGAGTGAGCTCGAGTCCCGAGCCGTTGACGGCCCTCGGTCAGGAACTCAGGGAACGGGAAACGATTCACTCGACGCTATTGCTGGGAGTCTGAGTGACACCCAATCTCAGGAGTCGACTGACCACCAGACGACACTTGTGTTCGACACCCGTGACGAGGATCCGAACGCGAGCGATATTGTTGTCCGACCAGGAACGCCGTTTTTCAATTCGGTGCTCCGTCTTGCTCGTGACGGAGACACTGTCGCGCACATCCGATTAGGCGCTAATGAGCTGCAGATACATGCGCCACCATTACTTGAAGTAATCGATACCAATGCCCGCCCGACGGGGTTCGAGCCGACAGGTGCCGACGTCGCGTTATCATTTCATTTCTACGTTCGGATGGAGAGCATGCGCTCGTACGACCGTGAACGGTTTGAGACAGTGACGCTCGCCGTCGAGACTGGAACTCGTCTTCCAACACTTACGGCACGACTGAGCTCTCACCTCGACACACTCACCCGTGAGATTCGGCCTGCTGACCCAGTGGCACTCGAGGATGGGACTGTCGACCGACTCTATGAATCCGCCGTCGACGGTCTCTGTGAACGTCTCCAGCCTGACGTTGAGGAGCTACGGACGGAAGCAGCGTCTGCCGCAGCCGACCGCGAAGAGGAAATCCGCGAGCTGTACGCACAGCGACGAGCAGAACTAGCCGAAGAGATCGCTCAACCGCAAAGCCGCCAGTCACGTCGTCAACTTGAGGCCAAACAAGATGATCTCGTCGAAGAGGAAGCGAGTCTCGTCGCTGAAACGAACGCTCGCTATGCGATCGATATCGATGTCGCAGCTGTGGGGACAACCGTTGTTACCTACGACACCGGCAATCTAGCGCTTGAGTTCGACGATGATGGACGAACTGGCGAGCTTCAAGTCTCGTACACGCCGGCGACAGACACAGTTGACGAATTCGAATGCGCCGACTGTGGGGCTGCATTTGCCCCTGACCAGGCACCGGTCGTCTGTGATGATGGTCATGTTATCTGTGAGGCGTGTCGACACGAGTGTGAGACCTGTGAGCGGCTTGTCTGTAGCGTCGAAACCGATGGCTCAGTCACGTGTACGTACTGTGGAACAGTCGAGTGTGCGGCGTGTCAGGAGACGTGTAGCGGCTGTGAGCGTGTCGTCTGTGATGCCCACCGACATACGTGTGAGCATGACGGTGTGACTACCTGCACGCTCTGTGGTACGAGCTGCGCAACCTGTGATGAGTTCCATTGCGACGATCATCTTGTGACCTGTGCGAGTGATGATCGCCATCACTGCCTTGACCACACCAGCGAATGTGACCACTGTGATGAGGCTGTCTGTTCTGATCACCTGAATACGTGTATCGTCTGCGACGGGGGGTTCTGTGTTGACGACTCCGTCGAGACGGCGCAAGGTACTCTTTGCTCGTCACACGCTGGGTACTGCCCGGTCTGTGGTGAATATCATACCGATGAGAGTCTCGTCACCTGCCTCGTCTGCGACGCGGATGTCTGTACCGACCACTCGGCGGTTTGTTCGGTCGACGGAGTACATGCCTGTGAAACCCATATCGACACGTGCGTCACCTGTGGCGATGCAGTTTGTACTGAGCACGCATCCGAGTGTGACTACTGTGAGGGGGTCCACTGTGAAGATGATACGACCTCCTGTGCCGTGTGCGGTGACGCTGTCGGCGTCGATCATATCTCTCACTGTGGTCGATGTGATGACGCACTTTGCCCTGCTCATCACGTCTCATGTGCTGGGTGCGAGGAGTGCTTCTGTACGAAACACACGACCCGATGTACCGACTGTGGTGAGCGGTTCTGCTACGACCACGTTACGAACTGTGCTACCTGCCACACCTGGACCTGCGATGATGATCTCATCGAGTGCCACGTGTGCGGGGAAGGGGTCTGTGAGTCACACGGCACTGCATGCTCGGACTGTGGTGACCCACTTTGCACCGCTCATGCAGTCACGTGTTCCCAATGTGAGACCGCTTACTGTGAAGGTCACTCCATCACCTGTGATGACTGTGGGGACGTAGTCTGCACCACTCACAGTGACACATGTACGGCGTGTGGCACCCGCCTTTGCTTGACGGATGCCGTCACGTGTTCGACCTGCGAGACGACGCTCTGCTCCGAGCATACCGTTGTCTGTGAGCACTGTGACGACCGTCTTTGCAGCACCCACGCTCACGAATGTACGGCTTGTGGTGGGGTCACGTGCTCGACGCACGCAACTAATTGCCACAGCTGTGGAGCGATCACGTGCCCCGATGATACGGTCTCTTGTGCCACCTGTGCCGAGACTGCCTGTCCGACTCATACGACCACGTGTCATGAGTGTGATGATCGCCTCTGTACAGAGCACGCGATCGACTGTGCGGGCTGTTCGGAGGCCATCTGCGCTGACGACGTGGTTGCATGTGACGAATGCGATCGTTCGTTCGGTTCCTCCCATATAGCACCGTGCACTGACTGCGGAGCGACGCTGTGTGAAACGCATCGAGAAACCTGTGCTCACTGCGGGGAGACCCTCTGTGATACCCATGTCCACCGCTGTGCCAAAGACGGTGAACCGCACTGTGCCACTCATCTCGAGCCGTGCGCTGGATGTGACACAGAATCGGCGTCTGATGGACTCTGTGAGAGCCATCGAGTCATCTGTACCGTCGGTGAGAACTCATTCTGTTCCGACCACGCCCCCGACGATCCGATTACAGGCGATCCCATCTGCTCGGATCACACTCACTCATGTGCGTCATGCCGGCAGGAGTACCATCCGGACGCGCTCGAGAATCAGGTGTGTGAGACGTGCCGGTCCCTTGGAGAACTCACGAGTACTGTCCCCTCGGATATCGGTGAGCAGTATCAGACCCTCGAAACCGCCACAAACGCCGCATATCTAATCATCCACGGACACCGGGGATGGTTACGAGCTGACCACCTAATCGTCCTTGATCGGATGAGCAAGGTGGAACTCGCCCGCCATGCGCTGGGTGGTCGCTATCGGTTCCGGGGGGCGAGTCGATAATGGCAGCTACGCACCCGAACTGGTATCATCCCGGTGATATCGTCGCGACAGTTCGTGACGCAGAGCAAGCAGGTATCTCAACGCGAGAAATCGCGGACGTACTCGGGAGACTGGAGCTCGAGATATCACGGGATCGTATCTATGCGATGGTCGAATCAGCTCGCAACCGGGTCACTACCGACGATGCAGTCTCGATGCAGGCATTCGACGACCCTCGTCCTCTCGAGTCGCGATTCATCGATATCGGTGATATCGAGTACCTCCGGTGTCGTGACTTCGCGACCACCCTCGGGCTCGTCCTCACGCGCTACGACGGGACGTTCCGGACCGTTGCCGACATCGACGATATTGGGATCGATCTCCTCTGGAACCGTCAGCACACTACTGTCGGTCTCAAGACGGTTCCGCGTCCGGCCACAGTCCCGATCGAGAGAGATGACATCGCGACCATCGTTAATGGGAATACCACACCGTCGATTGGCCGTTCGCCATCGACCCTCGGTCTCGTATCGAACACTGGCATTACCGATGCCGCACGGGAGTACGCTGCCGACCACGAGATCCGAATCTTCGATGCAGCCTCCCTCACAACGTGGCTTACTGAGACGCAACTCACGCCTTCCATCTTGGGGGCGGTCGTCGATGGAGACGATCTCGATCCAGATGAGCATACGACCCTCATCGAGACGCTTCCACCGCTTCCAGCACCCGTGAGCGAGCGAGACCCACTTGCTGATCATCCCGATGAGATCTGGTCAGGGACGGACGATGGGCGACACGTCGAGACGAATGCTACGCGACCAATTCCTGTTGCCGAACGCCGACCCAGCGCCGGTGAAACAGGCGTGCTATACGCTGATCCCGCTGAGGACGGTGACTACGGTGCGTTTGACCGACTGTTAACCGAATTTGGAGACGACGAATGACATGTACTTTCGACGAAGAAGCAACGGATGTTCCGATCAGCGGTGGCCGCTCCGTGAGGGTTGAGCCACGACAGCCATGGCCGTCGGCATATCGAGGCTCGCGCTACAGCCTCGTGAGCGACGAAGACTACCCCGAGGGGCTCGTCCTCAAATGGAAACAGCGCGATCTCACGATCTTCGCAACCCCACCCCAGGGACTCCAACGAGCCATGGTCCTCGCCGGAAAGTCCGGTGCTCGTGGGAGCTTCCGTGTTACAGCCCGAGGCGAGGTGCTCACAAAGGTCCACGCTGATGACTATTCGAACCTCGAGGCGGCGCCAACTTCGGATGGATGGATCCCGGTATATGTGGGAACGCTTTCGGGTAAAATTGGATTCGACGCCGTTGACGTCAATCCTGAGCCTCCTGGACAGGCTGTCAGAATCTGGACTGGCCTCCCGTTCAACCACGGCGAGCGATGGGCAGTAAGCCACAAGGGAACGCTGGTCTGGCAGTGGCGAGACTATCGATTCGAGTCTGCCTTTGACCATCCGGAGTTGATCGCGAAGTATAGTGAATATCGACCGAATCCGGGGCGCCTCTACGTGACCGAGCACGGCCATGTTTGGGGGAATGTCCCCCATGACGATGTACTAGCGGACAAGCGAGCTGAAGTCAAAGCCGCAATCGCTGACTGGAAGCAGGCCGCCGAAGAGCGTGGCGATGCGACGACTCTCCGACTAGTCAATAGACGATTGGTTGCTACAAGCCAGACTGACGATCCGGCCGATGGCTATCTCCCGATTCACCTCGGTCATGCGCATGATTTCGACGGCGGAATCTTACCTCGTCCTGTGGTAGACGATGAGGCGTATTATCTCGAGGTGGGGGAGTACGAAACGGTCTGGGAGTAACATTCGATCATCGAGGCTCTTCCAGCGGAACTCACAGAAATATTCGGCAGTCGCCTCATCAGCGAAATCTCACTCGACAACTGGAGTCAATCGTGAATGTCGGCCGGGACGGCCGAGTGATCGTCGTATTCGTCGAGCTTACTGCGAGCGGGTTTACGCGACGTGCTTGGATCGCTTGTAGAGATAGTACGGCGAGACCACGATCGATAGAACACCGACCGACAGGACAACTAACAAACTCAGTCCTCCGTATACGGAACTCCGTGGCTGCCAGGTCTCACTGTGTGTCCGTACATACCTTGCATCCAGAAGCAACCCGATGGGATATGCGAGCAGGAGAGCGATCTGAACGATAGTTGGATTCACTCCCGTCAACAGGATAAACGGAATTACGAGGATGAAGTACACCGGAAGTGCAGCGACGAGGTGCCACCAGTTAGACCGCATTAGTAGAGCTCCCCACTCACGGAGACACTCACGTCAACGGTACCGACTGGGGTCGTCGGTCCGCGACGTGTGTTATCGACGACGAGTACGTAGTTGCGAAGCGGCAGCAAGACTACTCCAGCCACTTGCGTACTTCCGAGATGCGAGCCATTCACGTAGTACTCGGCTGTATCTCCACGTTCGAAGTTGGAAAACGATTCACGAGAGAAGAGGATGATATCGACGGGTGTGTCGGTCTGCGAAGTGATCTCGTATTCAAGCTGAATAACTTCGTGGTTTGACTCTGCGACCCACGTATAGGTGATCCCAAGCCGTGTGTACTCACCAGCAGCAAGCTGGTACTCGTCATCGTACTGCTTCGTCGAGATTAGTTCGGGTTGTAGAGTGTCACCCATTGACACCGATGATCCATCTGCGGCAGCCAGTTGAGCGAGTTCATTTCCCAGATCGTCGACAGCGCCGACGTTGGATGGAAAATTGACTGGTTTAGAGTCCGCCTCGTCCATCTCTCCGAAATCTACCGGCTCTATATCTTCGAAGTCCACTCCTTCCATTCCTTCGGCGTCGTCAGCTCCTTTCGCAATGGCATCATCAGCTCCTTTCGCAGCAGCGTCGTCGGCCCCTTTCTTTGCAGCCTTCGCTGCGAGTTTCGTACAGCCCGTCGTCCCAACGATTCCTACTGCCGCCAAGAGACTCCGTCGTGTGGAACCCATCGAGCGAATCTCCCCATTCGAGCATATGTATCTGGCCTCCAAATTATCTGTATAGATATGTTGTCCGTCGCACATCAAATATCGTGGTTGAGATCGAGGACTGAATAGTTATTACCAGGTAGTGTCGAGCAGGCTACAATGCAAAGCCGTAGGCGGCTCATAGCCGCGATCGGAGGAAGTGGCTTGGCCGCACTCACTGGTTGTACCAGCTCTGGTGGGGCAGAGCTATCGGATTCTGATGGAGATGGAATGGTGGACTCGAAAGACTACGCTCCCCAGGACCCGGATGTACAACAGAAATCCGATATCGAGGGGAAGGCATCCGCAGCGAAAACACGAACCACGACCCCAAAGCCGACTCAGGACACATCGACGCCAACACCGACTCCATCGCCGACGCCCACCGCTACGCCAACCCCTACTCCCACTCCGACGCCGACCCCGACGCCAGAACCCGAGATCGGTGAACGGCCTAGCAACCACCTGACTGCGTACGGCCTCGAAGATCGGGCCTGGTCCTATATTCAGTCGTATGGACCGAGCAGTGTGACGGTTAAGGTCGACCCGGAGGACCCGGATCTATCTGATCTCGGCTCTAAACATCTCGAGGTTTTCGTGACGGAGTTTCCGTCTGGATCCATCTACGCAGAGGGGTCCTCCGATACGATGGATGAGGGTAACGTCTCGACGCCGACTGTCGATCTCGAGTGGGAGTACGAGCCGGCTTATGAGACATCGCTGTACGCGATGGCATTTCTCGTTCCAGACGGGGAGACATTTGATTCGGCTGCGACAGAGGCGGTAGAGTATGTTTCGGAGACAGACCCGTTTCAACTCCGGAATAAACAGACAGCTGAACGTGTTGAACCGGATGAGTTTTCGAACATCGAGTCAACTGAGGGCGACCATTATTCTCGAACGATTGTTGACGGTGCGTTCGCGCTGACATTCAGGGGGGAAACGAACGGGAACGACTGGACGGTCGACTTCAGTATCTTCAAATCTGGCTACTTAGAGGCACTTAGACGAAGCCACTCCCGTAGTCGATCGGAGTTCGTCGCCTACGAATCGGCCAGTGGATTCGCAGGTGAACTCGCCGTACTGCTCGAGAAAAGCGCCACAGAGAATGGCTTCACCGAAAAGCGGGAGCAGATCGAGTTCGTTATCGACTTCGTTCAGCACCTTCCATACGTTCCGGATGACGTCTCGAAGGGATACGACGACTACACGAAGTTTAGTCTCGAGACACTGGTCGAGCTCGGCGGAGACTGTGAGGATTCATCGATTATGCTCTGTGGTGTCCTCCAGTCGGAGCCTTTCGAGTACGATATGGTGTTGATCCAGCCGCCCGGCCATATGGCCGCTGGAATATACGGTGGTGACAATCTACCTGGGTACTACTGGGAGTTGGATGGACGGAAATACTACTATATCGAGACGACCGGTGTGGGCTGGGCGATCGGTGACGTCCCCGACGAATACGATACGGCCCACGTCTACCAAGTCTAAATTAGATACGACTGGCTATGGCAGACAACAAACCCGCCTGGGAACAGGCCGTCATTCTGATCGCTTTGCTTGTCGTGTTTCTTAACAGGGCAGCGAGAGCATTCCGTCGGAGAGATCCCGATGAATTAGCCGCCACGATCGATTTATTGGCTGAGGCATTCATCTTCAATCCTACTCTACCTATCCTGATTTTTTGGGTGTCCGTCGCCCTCGTCGTCGGGGGGTGGATAGGAGAATCTCTCGCGGACCGCAAACAGCGCAAGCAGCAATCGGCTTGCGAGAACTGTGGGGGGTCATTCCATCAGCTGGATTGCTATTACGTCAGGTCAAAGGTTTCGAGGGAAGATGAACACTGGTGTCCCCACTGTGTGATCGAAGAGGGGATCGACATGCAGTAATGTTCTCAAATCGCTCAGAAAGCGACTGGTTGAGGAATGCCAGCCATTGACCTGACTGTCATTCGGACCTAGTTATCGCTGACTATACGTCCTCGTCAACAATTGTCAGATGTCTCTCTCTGCTGTCGGCATCGGGTTCATTAGGATCACAAAGAAGGCGCTGTCTCCCGGTCCTCACCCGCTATAGAGGCTAGTAGACTTGGCGTGTAGCTAGCGTTCCCGAATTGATTTTTCTCAGTGTTTAATCGATGAACAGTCGATCGGTTTGAGGTTCTTGAGTCGCCCGGGTGAGCCGTTCCCGCATATCATCGGATGCGCCGGAGATTGCTCGAAGCGGACTTCCCAAGTGGAGGTCTCCAGTATGAATGAACTGCGCACTCGTGTCTTTCAAGATGTATCTATCCCCTATTATAAATTAGTTGTCGTCGTGATTGAACTGAGTTCTATCAGAGGATAGCACTCTGAGAGCTTCTACATCACGTCTATGAGTGGAGTGTCGGTATCCACGGTGCCCGTCGTCCCTTGGCTCACAGCGTAGATCGCTTCCAGCCGTTCGCTATGGAGGACCTTGATCCCCTTCTCCTCAAACTCACTAACGACCTCGTCATTCAAATTCTCCGGATTCTGTGGTGTAGCCACACATGGGACTGGCTGAAGAGAGTCGAAGAAGCCGGTCGCTGTGGGTATGATGGATTCGCTGAGCACAGAGCTGATTGCCCCTGTTCGGTCTAATATCTGCTCTTTTTCAGAGATGTCTTGATTGGTACACTCGATGAAGAGTACTACCGTATTCTCAGGGTGATAGGCGATGATATCAATTTCCTGGTACTGAGCACCAGGGACGTCCTCCGAGAAACTGGGGATCACGAACGAATCGTCCCCGTACCACTGGACGAGCCAACCTGCCGTACTCAAGGCATTCACTACAGCTACCTCGAAGCAATCCGCGTTGTGGCCCTCTAGGTACCCCTCTAAGTGGTCAGCTTGATCGAACGCCTGCATGATTTCATAGCGGGGGTTCTCCGGGATGATATCGGCCCTGTTGTGTTCGATCAGTTTGACCGACCGGTCCTCGAGATACAGGGCTGCGTATAACTCGTCGATACCGTCCAGTTCTAGATTTTCAGTATACCGTGTCCGACCGTCATTGAGGGACTCTAGCTGTCCTTTATCGAACTCGACTCGCCACCCTTTGTGCTCGTCGTACGGCCTCTGGGGGAGGACACTAACGAACATGTTCTCAAACAGGCTCGTAGGAGAGATTATCTTAAGCGTATCAGACGCGTTAATGCTGAACTCCATCCCCAACTCAGCAAACAACAGAATCGCCGGACTCCCTCGATAAGAGCTGGAAATATAATCGAAGTAGTAGCCCTCGCAACGTCCAAGATCGTAGTACGGTTCCTCCGCTCGCATCAGCTCGTCATCCAACTTGGTGGTGATTTCAGAGTACCTGTCCTCAACCATTTCTGGAATACCGATGTGGACAGCGGCGTTGACCTCCATTTGAGGACGGGTTTCTCGGACACGGCTTTCTCGACCGCCGGCTTGAAAGTAGTTACCTGTAGTGCGTCGACCGAGTTCGCTGTCGATCTCAACCGATCCGTTGTTTGTAGGAACCTTCCCGTTGAGTATCTGCTCCAGCAGGTCTATCGGCGAGTTCGAGACAACCTCATATACAGAGAGGGAGCCCTCTTGATACAGGAGTTCAGCAGCCTCGTCGCCAGGTTCTCGAGAAAAGGAGAGCTCTCCATTCGGAATTTGAACCCCGTCAACCTCGATACTGGAGAATGTGAGTATGGCCGATTGCCAAACGTCGCCAAGGTTGTCTCGATACCACTGTAGATCATCTGGGGATTCGATGTATAGCATTCTTGGCTTATGCTCACTCAGGCAGTATGATAAACGTCCAGCAAAGTGGATTAGCAATCGCCAAGGGACTCACTCCCATTGAATTCGTCGACCACCACACTGAGGAGCTGGTGTGCGACGCCAATAGTCTGTAACCCTGGTTGAGAGCGGTTGTACCATGGGCTCGGCGCGTAGTCGAGTGGATAAAATCCAGAACGCTATCGCCCTGTCGGGGCCCGTCTCAGCAATGATAGCAGGCGAGTAACATATTTTGGGTGGCTAGTCTGACCAGACAAATACACAGTCTGATGAGGTTCGATATTCCACTGCAGACGGCGACAGCGGATAACAGCTATGCGGAGATCTTCAAGAGCTGGGGCTCATTTGCCGATCTGTTCACCGAGGCTGTTCGGATGCGCGTTGTTACGTACTGTGACTCGCCGAAGTTTATTCTGCATCTCTTCGAGGATCTCGAGAACCTAGAGCGGCTGGAAGTCGTTGTCGGGGACGTTGACGACTACCGAGAGCGTCTAATCGATAAGCCGGACCTCGCCGACCAGCTTGAACGGCTCCGTCGTGAAGAGAAGCTGATCATCTATCTCTGTGAGAACAAGGAAGTCCACTCGAAGCTCTATCTGATCGAGTATCCCGAGACTGACCCTGCCGATAGTGATGATGAGGGAGACGATCAGATGACCCTCGGCGGAACGGCGTCAGCACAGGCAGCTCCAAGGCCCGATGAGCCGATTACGCCGACAAAGGTAATCATCGGCTCGCCGAACCTCTCACGGAATGCTTGGTCGAACCAGACGAACGCAGGCATCGTCTATGAAACCACCACCGATAGCGAACTGTATGCGCAGTTCGAAGCGCTCTACCAGGACCATCGTGACTCCTACAATAACGGCGGGCCATTCCTCGAGGATCTCACCGAGCAGATCGAGCACTCGACCGACGAGCGAGCGGAAGTCATCAAACTCTACACCGAGGGACGGGTCGGCACGCAGGACGAATTGGGTGAAATTCACGGTCGACTCGCGGATCATATCGATGCCGAAGTCGAAGCCGTCGATCTCGCGTTCGATCCTGAGCCGGTCGAAGACGACACTACTACTGTCGACACGTCAGGCGAGGGATTGACAGAAGAGGTGACCGCAGAAGATGATACAGATGGGCCAGGATTAGGAGACGCCCCGGAGGACCGCATTACCCTCTCGCTCCGTGGATACGACGAGTCAACGGTGAGCACGGTCTCACAAATGACGGACTACGATGCAACCGTCTCGAACGACACACTGACCACGACGCCCGATGCCTTCCAGCGATACGCACAACAGGTGTTCGACGTTCCGACGATGCACCTAGACGACGAACAGGATCGACTCAAGTTTCACTACGACGGCGCTGTCTATCGGGTTACACAGCCACCGACAGATCCGAATGCCGTTGATGCAGCGCTCGCGGAGATAGAGGCGTATTTCGCGACCGTCGACGACTACGGGAATTCGAACAACCCGACGGCCGTCAAGGCGCACATGTACGAGGCGCTCCTCTGGTTCTTCTGGGCGCCGTTTGCCAATCGACAGGCGGCTTTTTACCGACGCCACGGAATCAATCTCGACAAGGCGCTTCCATATCTCTACATCTTCGGTGAGTCGAACGGCGGCAAAGGGACGTTCTCGCGGTTCGTCCTCTCGTTGATCAGCGGGAACCGAGTTGAGGCCCCAGTTGATGCGGACGAGATCGGGAAGCGGAAGGTTCGAAACCTACGCTCGGCTCACACCTCGTTCCCTGTTGTCGTCGACGACATTACGAAACAGAAGGTGAACTCGTTGGACACACTCCGGAACTACTGGAGCGGATGGACGGGTAACACTCCGTACCCGATGTTTGCGTTCGTCTCGAACGATAAGCGGCCTGGGGAGTGGTTCCGGAATCGGGCAAAGATCCTCCGCTTCGACGTCAACTTCATGACTTCACACCAAGGCGAAGCGGAGGTCAACCGACTAATCGATACCGACAACGCGGTCTTCCAGTGGTTCGGTCACGAGTACCTGAATCGTGATCTGGAGCTGGGCGAAGACTCGGACGCGCTCCGTGAAGTTCGAGGGGCGATGCGAGACCTCTACGAGTTCGCTGGACGGCCGCTCCCTGACTACTTTCCCAACGAGCCAGCCGAGGAGGTATACGACACGGGTCGCGAACGCTGGCGGAATCTTGTCGATCGCGAGGACGTCGAGATCACCGACGACGGCGACACGCTCCAGGTGACGTTCCCCGAGGCGATGAACTTCGAGCTGCATGAGTACAAGCGTGATCCGCCGATGACAGTCCGCGTCGAAAAGCGGGGCTTAGATCTCGTGATCAAGACGCCGAATGAGTTCTTCGACTGGCTTGGGGAGACTACAGATACAGATCCGCGTGAGGGATTCCTCTCTCGAGCGCGTCCCTGAACAGATCAGTCGCCCGCTCGCGAACGAACCGGGGTAGACTCGCACTCCGTCCCATCGACTTGATGTCTTGGAGCGCATCCGTCCGCAACTGGTCCGCCGAATCGCTCTCCCACCTCAGCCGCTTCTCCATCCGACGCACACGCCTCACTTGCGACGACGACAGCGGGTTTCCGTTCCCGTCGAAGTACGAGAACGAGAACGTCGATCCCACTGGATCCACGTGGTAGGGTGACGCCGTCTCCACGCGCGGTGCGCCATCCTGATTCCGCCCCTTCCCTACATCGGCCAGCGTCGGTCCGTGTTCGATGTGTGACTCCGAGACGACCAATCCACACGTCTCACAGTACGAGTCGTACCGAGCCGCGACGATCCGTCCCTCACATTCGGGGCACACCGACCGCGCCGTCCGCTCACGCTCAACTGCTGCCTCTCCACGCGCCTCAGCCGCCGCTTCCGAGTGTTCTGCTACCTGTTCGACCGAACCTTCATACGTGATGAAGTTGCTACTAGACATTGGGTTTTCCAGAACCTGAAGGCGCTCACTCGGCGTCTTCTTCCGACACCACGACTCTCCAGCCGTGGCTGTTCTCACACACCGACTACCTCTTCGCGCGCTCTCGTTCGCGCCTTCGCGAGCGCCCTTGGGCGCGAGCGAGAGCGCGCCGATGGCAGACAGGCAACCAGCCACGCGCGCCGAAGCGGTCGGGGCGAGCGGCCAGCGGAGCGTGGGTGCCGTATTCCGAGCACGCGCAGCGCGCACAGGAATCGGGAGCCACAGCCCGCTGGCGTGCCGGGGAGGCACGAGCGAGCACGGCGCGACGCAGGAGCGCCGTGGACCCGGCCGCGAGAGGCGAGCGGGGCGTGCCGTGCTTGTATTTCAGAGAGGCTACTAGCCTAGTTATCTGCTCAGCGGGCGTATAGAGAAGAGACATACCAACAATGGACTACGAGAAGAAGGCCGCACAGTCGCTCGCGCATATCGAAGCGTCAGAGACGATCCATCCGGCGAACAAGAAGCTAATTCAAGACTATCACCGGCAGATGGTCGTCTCGGACATTAGTGGCGCGCAACAGCAGAATCTGATGTCCCACTACAAGATACTCGCTGAACGTGTTGGCGGTGTTCCGTTCGCGGATTTCGACAAAGAGGATGTAGAGGAACTCGTCTCTTGGCTCTATACACGCGGAACGACGAACTCGACCGTCGCTGACTACAAACAGGCGATCAAGCAACTGTGGAAGTGGATGAACGACGGTGAGGAGCCACTCGAGACGAAGTGGATTCATCGTGGTCCCTCTCAACACCGTCGGATTCTACCGCAGAGCCTCTTGACCCCGCAGGACGTTCGAGCGATGATCGCCGTATGCAAGAACGATCGCGATCGGGCTCTTATCGCTGTCCTCTGGGAGACCGGCGCCCGAATCGGGGAACTCATTGACCTCCGTCTGGGAGATATTGAGGACTCTCCACTCGGAAAACACGCTGTCGTCTCTGGTAAGACGGGAGCACGACGTCTCCTACTGCTTGAGTCTGGACCCTTCATCGACGCCTGGCACGCTGTGCATCCAAACCCACGGCCAGATGCGCCGCTTTGGTGCAAGATCGATTTGGACCAAGGCTCTCCCGAGGACCAGATCAGCTATCAGTATATCCGCTTGGGAATCCTTGAACGAGCGCGTGATGAGGCTGGGATCCAGAAGCCTGTGAACCCGCATCACTTCAGGCATAGTCGGGCGACGCATCTGGCGAACTATCTCACGGAGGCACAGATGTGCGAGTGGTTTGGGTGGTCACCCGGGTCAAATGTTCCGGGCCGGTATGTCCATCTCTCAGGGCGGGATATTGATCGGTCATATGTATCACTACTAAGCGCGGCAGGATACGAACGGATCTCGTAGAGACTTCCCAGAAAGATTGAATATCACCGATACAACAGAGTAAAGAGATGTTCACGTTACCGTGCAGATGAAACTACCTTCTTCTCCCAGTTAAACAGGAAGTCAGGAATAGAGCCGAAGTGCTTCTTCATTCTTCGGCTTCGGTACTCTGGATAGTGCTGGAAATTTCGAATCGGAATATCACTTGCATTCCGCCAGTTTCTCACGGCTCTCCCAGGGACGTTCACCTCCCAGACCGTGTCGAGATAGAGGATTACGCTCCATGGAGTACCGGGGGTATCAGTATCCTGGTCTCCTGCTTCTTGAAAGTCAGGCCACAGCTCGGTTGCAAGAGAGACGCTATTGCCAAGCTGATCGACTCGTGCTGCGTAGGGAAACTGATTACTGCCTGTATAGAAAAGCAGGTAGTCACCCGGTTCGGGCTTATGTCGCTTGCTTGTTCCAGTTGTTATTCCCCATATGGGTACCTCTTCGTCATACTGAAACGGGAGTCCCATCACCTCTGTGAGTTTCACAGGGGAGAGAACGGTTGACTTGAGATGCTGATACGCATATCCCTCTCCATCCCGTTTAGACGCTGGTGCGAAGTAGAGACTAGTCACAGGTGGAAATGTACTCCGTGTAATTCTGCGTAGCTGAGCTGTCTCTGAGGTAGGAAGACAAGGTTAGATCACTCCAGGAGAATAGACTGGCGAACTTGCTCATATGATTGAGCTACTGCTTGTAGAATCCTCTGTAGTAGCTCACAGGCTTCATGACGCTCGATCTTGATACGGTGCCCAAACGAACCACCCCATTTCTCATTCTCAGGCACACGTTCGAAAGTAGCGTCTTGGTCAATCGCCTTCGGCGGCTCAGAAGCAGTGATACCCGTCCTAACCGAAGGATTGAGATAGAGCCAGATGTTCGGTTGTACGGTTACGAATGCGCGTCCCTGAACAGTATCACCGACATAGTAGGTGTATCCACCGCCCGATGACTGTAGAGCGACCTTGCCATTAGTCACAGTCCGAATTTGCTTCTCGATCTGTTCATAAGGGTTCTCACAGGTATTGAGCGGGAACATAGCGTCCAGTCCCATAGGAGAGACAGACGAGTGGAAGATAATAAGTATACCTTAGCGAACATAACACTAGGCAGAGATCTGCATCTAGCTGATCCTTCGAGACTAAACTAGACGGATACTCTGAAGACTCGATCCTCTCTAGAAGGGAAACGGGCTGTACCAGCGAGTACTCGAACACACCTTCTTCGCCTCGTTTACGCAGGTATAGGTGGATATATTTAACCAACGGTCTCGAGAGGATGCCCCGGTATTTGTTGGTTAAATTGGCCGCCTACCGGTGTGGCTCCCAGGGTAGCTTACAC
The DNA here is from genome assembly GCF_059821265.1 of Halorarum sp. SLYT50. Lineage (NCBI taxonomy): Archaea > Methanobacteriati > Methanobacteriota > Halobacteria > Halobacteriales > Haloferacaceae > Halorarum > Halorarum sp. SLYT50. The sequence continues at coordinate 92,842 of NZ_JCAMRW010000004.1, forward strand.
GCTACCGGCACGTTACTGGCGGAGCATTCTATGCGAACGGCCGTGGTGGCATTCGCCGACTCTCGTAAGCAATCCCATTTGTGAGTACGCTCGGCGGAAGCGTTATCCGACTATTCCACGAACTAGTAGATATGCACCTCACACCGCCGGTGCACCTGCGGAACACGCGGACCACGAGCGCTCGCTTCGTTCTCTCATAGTCGGTCGCGGCGCCGGCGGGTGGATCGCCTTCTCACCGAGCAGCTGTGCCGTTTCGACCGACATCAATGCAGATCGACGACTACGAACTCCGCGACCGAATCGACCGCCTCGCCGACTACCGCGGCGACGGCACCGAACTGATCAGCCTCGCCGTTCCACCAGACAAATCGCTTCAGACGGTTCGTCAGCGAATCAAGCAAGAACACGCGCAAGCAGAGAACATCAAATCCGACCGAACACGCAGCCGCGTCAGAGACGCACTCGGACGTATCCGTCGCCTCCTCCGTGTGTACGAGGAGATGCCACCGAACGGACTCGTCATCTACGCCGGGGTCGTCGACGGCGAACTCCGCGACTCCGTCTTCGACGATCTTGACGTGCCCATAGATATCTCGCTGTATCGGTGTGCCGCCGAGTTCGAGCTGGACCCCGTCGAGCGGGTACTCACACCCTCGGAAACATACGGTCTGCTCGTGCTCGAACGCGGGCGTGCGACTCTCGGCCGACTCGCTGGAGAGCGTGTCGTCCCGCTCCAGTCGTTCGAGAGTCAGGTGATGGGCAAGACGAGGGCCGGCGGTCAGAGCGCCCAGCGGTTCGCTCGCGAGCGCGACCGGCAGAAGCGGGAGTTCTTCGGCCAGGTCGCCGACGCTGCCGAGAGTGCGTTCCTCTCCGACTCCCCTGTGGAGGGGCTACTCGTTGGCGGGACGACGATCACCGTCGACGAGTTCCAAGCGGGTGAGTTCCTCCATCACGAACTCCACAATCGCATCCTCGGCGTCTACCCCGTCGAGTACGCGACTGAACAGGGACTCTCCCAGCTGGTCGAGCAAGCGGATTCGGTACTCGATAGTGCCGAGCAACAGCGGACCCGAGAGACGCTTGAGCGCTTCTTCACTGCGCTCGGGCAGGGTGACGATGTTGCCTACGGCTCAGAAGAGACACAGACGGCGCTTGAGTACGGTGCAGTTGACGTGCTGCTCGTCTCCGAGGCGCTGTCAGCGGACGAGGTTCGGGAATTAGAGACAGCGACCACCGAGCAGGGAGGGGAGTGCATCGTCGTGCCAACCGAGACTGACCGCGGAGCGCAGTTCGACGCTGGCTTCGGTGGGATCGGAGCGCTCCTCCGCTTCCCGATCAACTAAGCAACTACCGATGACGCGAACAGGCTGAGTGTGAGCGTTGATCCACAGGCACGCCTCCAGACCCCGTCTATCTCCTGTCCCTCCTAGTATCCCATGCCTCGTCGGGCGATCACCGGATCCCAGTCTATTCGTGTGGTCGCTCGACAGCTTTCGCAGCCTCGATCTCGTCGGGTGTTTCGACTTCCGCGAACAGTGCCTGATAGGTATCGGGCTCGAAGAGGTTGTTTCGGTCGAATAGCTCCCGCGCTGCGTCGGTCAGCCGAAAGAACCGATACGGTTGGCCTCGGCTCAGTCCTGCTCGGTCACGCTCGATCACTTCGACGAGACCGACTTCTTGGAGTCGATTCAGGTGGTCGGTGAGCGTCGAGGCGGCGACGCTCGGATTATAGTATTCGAGTTCCTTCTTCGAGGGCGCACCGTTCGGATGGCCAACGATCGTCCCAACGATGTTCGCTCGGGTCGTATCGTCGAGCGCGCTAAACGCGACGATCGGGTCGAGGCCACTCGTCTCGCCGCTTGGAGCGAGTGCCGAGGGATCGGGCTGTGCCATTGTACCTGTACTAATGGGAGAACACTAGATAACCATTTCGGCGAATATCGAAGTGGTATCATCAGTACTCGTTTCGTTCACTTCCACTGCTCTTTCCGCACGCTTAGGTGCTGACCGTGTCTCGGCTGGAATATGACTGACGACGCCGAGATGCAGGGGATGATCGACCGGTTAGGCGAGCAACCGGGAGAGCAGCTCACGCCGGAACGTCTCGAAGAGATTCAAACGGCGATGCACGAGGATCTCGGACGATTCATCGATACAACCTCGTACTTTGTCCTCGGCTCGTACGGTGACGAAGAACGGCCCCAGCTAGAGACCGTGCGCGACCAACTCACAGCCGAGGCGGCTGTGGCGCGGAGCGATACCGACGTCAACGCGTTTCTGATGGACGAGATCCACGATATCACCGAGTTCTTCACATCGAAGTTCAAGATGCTCGTGAGCTACGCCGATCACATCGTTGGTGTCTACGAACACTCGAAGGGTGGTCATGCATGGGAAGCCGGATACATCGACCAGCCTGCATACAGAGAGCATACGCAATCATTCTACCGCGTATATGAGAGCGATGACGAACAGCGCGAAGCCTACGACGCCATGTTCGCCCACTACATTCAGTCACTCAATCGGGAGGACCGAGCCCACCAGTGGGAGACGACTGACGAACTAACTGACGCTGTGATAGCCGTATACGCCGACGACTAACATCTCCCGTCAAAGGCGTATTCCCCTCCCACTCTTCTGTATCGCAATACCGAGTCCCCTGCTCCGAGAGCCTGTGTCAGTAGATTCGAATCAGGGCAAGCGATCATGCCTACGTGGCTGTACAGCGCTCGACACCATCGACGAACCCGACATTGAGACGATCTCCGACTCAGAGATCCCGCAGTCACCGTACCGCCGCTGTGAGCGGTGCCGCTATCCTGACCCGCCGTCGCTCTAACAAGCTGTAGATTGACAGTATTCTCCAGTAACGGGTTAGCTTGCAGTACTTCACCACTCGTGAACTCTAGTACCCCCTCCTCACCTCCACGCCAAATTACCGGTCGGCCGTATCCACTTCAGGCATCGTCGTGGATGTAAATCAGCGTCTGGACATCGATCATCGATGCATCCCCCGCATGCGCCTCGATTTTCTCAAGCAGCGCTCGACAGGCCATTACTACCTCCCGATACTGCCGGGCGTTAAAGCCCATCTCAACACCATCGGCGGTCGAATACGCCGCGAAGAAGTTATTCAGCCGCTGATACTGGAAGGTGATGTGCCGATCCGGATAAGCATACATCAGTAGTGCCGTCGCTGCACGTAACAGCGATCCCGGTGAGCGGTCGTTCTCCTCACGTGTGGTAAGATGCGAACAGAATTCGTAGAACTCGTTGAGCCGGTCGACGATGTCGATCTCCTCGTCGAAGAGATCCGAGAGGACGACCGCCGCCTCCGCCGGGTTCTCACGACAGTGAGTGACGATATCAGCCCACGCGAGCCGGTGGAATCGACCACCCATCATCTTCGCGGGGACGTTTGAGACCGCATCGAACTCGTCAGTCGGCTCTTCGATCCGGTCGAAAAATCGGGGGATCTCTGCTGCAGTAAGCGCAGTCAGATCGAACTCCGAGCGGACGACATCCTCGAAGTACGCCGCAAACTGCCACTTCCAGACTTCGATGTGTGTGCCACCCCAGTGTTCGGTCTCGAAGTCGTCGTACGCACCGCCCTCGCGGGCATCGATATGTTCTCGAATGAGCTCGTTGACACCGGTCCACTCGATTGGGTCGGCACCGTCAGTATGAACGCGGTGTCCGATAAGCGGGCGAAACAGTGGTGCATAGGGCCCCGTGAGCTGCGATCTGATCGTCTCCCGGTCCGTCGTCTCAATGAGACGGAAGAACTCGTCGATCTCCGCGTAGATGGGGATTGCATACGACGTCCCGGCGGTTGTGTGCCCGACGATGGAGTCGTACTCGTCGCGGAACGTCTCAATCGCCTCAACAAGCGAGTGTCGGTCGGTGCCGACGTTGTAGCCAAGCGTGTCGAGAGTCTGCTTCGCCTCAATCGATGGGATCGGCTCGTGGCCGCCCTGCAGCCGACCGAACAGTTCGTAAAATCCCCAGCCGTCGGCGGCCCCATCAAGCTGCTCTGTCCACTGCGAATTGAATTGCTCAGCTGAATCCATCTCGGTGATAAGCGTGTGAAGCGACTCGAGAGCACCATCTGCGCGCAGCAGCATTGCTGCGTTGGGCGTCCAGTACCCACCCAGTGTCTCGGGACTCCACAGGCGGCGAAACGTTTCATCCGACGGATCAGCAAGAAAGGCATCGACACGAGCTTGACAGCGACGTGTCCGATTCGTATCGGAGAAATCGATACCAGGCCCTGTTGGGCCAGCAGCAACGAGCTCCCCCCATGTCCTGAGAGCCGGGGTAAGCGATTGACCGAGTGTCGACCGAGACATAGACCTTAGTTTTCACACATGTATATAATACAGACGGAGTGTTTGTGTGCAGACGAGACTATACCGAAATCGCTTCGGGCAGAATCACCGGCACGGACGATCATCTTGACCGTCGAATCAGCAGCAGAGGAGCCGTCCGACGAAACACAGTTCACGTACGGGGAGTGACCTCGATAAGATGGGATCTAGCCGCTCGCATGGAGTACTCACACTTCTTATCTGGTTTGTACTGGTCGGTGGAGTAGTCGCCGCTGGCGTCTCGACAGGCATTCTTGACCCCACAGAGGCTCCGACTCAAGCGGAGGTAGAGGACGCGGTAGGAGGGCTGCTCGCAGACCTGACCAATCCCACGTCGTCAAACCCCCCACAGCCGGCAGTAAGTGAGCCACCCAACACTCACCCCAACAATCAGAGCGGGCTGAATCGATCCCGGCTCGAGTATGCTATCCACGAGCAGATCAACGACGTACGCGAGAGGCACGGATTCACGCGGCTTCGGTTCGATTCGGAGCTCCGTGCGCCTGCCCGATACCACTCACAGGACATGGCGACGAACGACTACTTCGCTCACGAATCACCCACCGGCGAGACGGTACAGGACCGCTATGAGCGATTCAATTACGAGTGTCGCGTCTCGATGGATGGGAATAGATATGCGACCGGTGGTGAGAATATCGTTCAAACGTGGTATGAGGAGTCGGTTCGCACTGATAATGGAACGGTTTACTACGACAATGTCGACGAACTAGCCGAGGGGATCGTCCACCAGTGGATGCAATCGCCCGGCCACCGCGAAAACATCCTCCAGGAGTTCTGGCAAACCGAAGCGATCGGTGTTGCTGTGACCGAAGTCAATGGGCAGACTGCAGTATACGCGACGCAGAATTTCTGCTAACTGTCCCCCCAAACTGGCGTCGGTCGTAGACGCGTGAGTGTTTCAGGCTATTCTCTCCAGTCGGTTGATCCTACAGAGAGTGGACTGCAGTCAACTTCGCTCTGAATACTACCCAACAAAGTCTCTTAACCAACGTTCCCCGCGGGGATACGGTAGATCGCGTTGGTTAAGACCAACAATTGGAATCGCATCCCATGGTTACGACACGCCAGACTCCAAAGTTACAATTAGCCCGGTCTGATCAGTGCAGCCCGAAAACCCGGTCCATCTCTTCATTAGTCAACTCGAAGTCGAAGATGTCGAAGTTGGCCCGAATGTGGTCAGAGCCGGCAGCTTTCGGGATCGCCGACACCATCTCCTGTTGAAGCAACCAGCGAAGCGTTACTTGGGCGGCTGTCTTGTCGTACTTCTCCCCAATCTCGGCAAGCACTGGCTCATCGAGAACCTCCCCGACGTCGAACGGGCTGTACGCTGTCAACATCACATTCTCGTCGACACAGACCTCGAGCAACTCCGACTGGTCTTTGTGCGGATGATACTCGACCTGATTGGTGATGATCGGAGTCTCAGAGTAATCCATCGCATCGTGGAGCTGTTCGATCGAGAAGTTACTCACACCAATATGAGCGACGGCGTCGTCGTCTTGCAGCTCGTTCATCGCGCTGATCGTCTCCCCAAGTGGGACAGTATCGTTCGGCGAGTGGATTAACAACAGGTCGATGGTGTCGACTTGGAGTGCATCGAGACTCTCGTGGGTTGAGTCAATGACACTCTCGTGATCGCGGTTGCCGTCGTCGAGTTTCGTCGTGACGAACACTTCTTTACGATCGACGTTAGACGCCGTAATTGCGCTACCAACGGCGCCTTCAGTCCCGTACGTCTGTGCGGTATCGATGTGCCGATACCCAACCTCGAGGGCAGTCTCAACCGCCTGCTGACACCGATTGGTCTCGTCAAATCGTGCCGTTCCAATGCCGAGTGCTGGTACCTCGACGCCCTGTGTGGTGACAAACTGCATAATCGATCTTAGAAGACCGGGGAAGACTCAGTAAGTCCATCGGCCCCACTTGCAAGAGCCCGGGTGTTTCTCGCCGGATTCCACTGTCAGTGATCCGTTTTCCGGCCTCTGCCGGTTGGAGAACTGAGCGGGCGAGTTTGAAGATCTATCTATAGTCGTATACTTAAAAATGAATATCAGCCGTGAATTTTTGAGACAAGAAGTTATCACGATGATCCTTCTCCCATCACTTGATAGTGTTGACAGGTAACAGCGGTTCATCTACTACCTGGGTTGGGCTCGGATGAATCGAGATAATAGTAGCAGTCAGGAAGCTGAACAGCCGCTTACGGTCGCCAGACGAACGATTCTCTCGCTCGTCCCGATGGGATTCGTGGCTGGGTGTCTTAGTACGGCGAGCCGACAAGCAAATACGACTAACCGGACCGCACCCAGCACGGCGTCGAAATCATCGAAGCTCGCCGCCCCAATCCAAGAGGTTGCTCGCTCGTCCGATCCTGAGGCAACCGCGGAAGCGCGAGGAATGCAGACGTGTGATGGGCGCGTGCTTGTCGTTATCGAACTTCGATCAGATCGTGATGTTCCTTCTGATGCGGATCTAGTCGTCACCTCACGAACTGACGAAGGCGTCTTCGCATACGTCGGATACGACGACCTCGAGTCCGTCGCTTCTCACCGCAACGTTTCGCTCGTCCGCCCTCCGAGAGAGGTTTCATAATTCATGTCTTCACACCGAATACTCGCTACCGTACTTGCATTGCTTCTTCTCACCGCTACCGTTCCCTCCATGTCTGTTGCCGCAATCACGGTGCCGACTGAGACCGGGGAAAACCAAATCCGATTGACCAACGGAGAATATACCACACAAGCAAACGGATTAGAGTCCATATCGCAGTCGACGTGGAACACTTCGTCGAATAAGTCCGACTCGAAACTGTCGTCGTCTGTTACCCGTCTCCTCGACAAGGCGGATGATACGCCCGTCGAGTCAGATACGTCGCTGGTTACACAGAGCACTGATGATCCGTTCGTAACCGTACGCGTTGCAGCGTCGCCTGCCCACGTTGAGGAGGCGATACGTCGGGTCGGGAGCCATGGAGGAACCGTTCGGACGCGAGCCGAGACCCGATTTATCGCACAGATCCCAACGAATGCGCTCCGCGGATTCGCGAAGTCGCCGGCGATCTCTTTCGTCGATACGCCGACCGAACTTGCGACGGCAGGGAGCGTAACGAGTGAGGGGGCCGGAAGCGTATCGGCGCCAGCAGCTCACACCTACGGGGTTACTGGTGAGGGGGTCGAGGTGGCCGTCATCGACAGTGGCTTCGACGCGTCGAACCCGGAGATACAGGACAACGTCGTCAGCTATCAGGCCTTCGACGGCGACGGAGAGGCGTGGAGTAACGAGAGCGGGCAGCACGGTACTGCCACGGCGGAGATCGTCGTCGACACCGCGCCGAACGTCTCGCTGCACCTCTACCGCGTTAAGTACGAACTCGACCTGCTCAACGCCATTGAAGACATCAGCGAACGCGGTTCGGTTGACGTCGTGTCGATGTCGCTCGGATTGAACAATGGACCATTCGACGGCACCTCGACGCTCGATAACGCGATCGCCGACTCGGTTGCCGGCGGTACGACGTGGTTCGTTGCGGCCGGCAACGCCGGCGGGGGACACCACTACAACGTCGAGTGGACGGATGCCGATGCGGACGAATATCTGGAGTTCTCCGGCTCCGACGAGACGCTCGGTATCACGCACGGTACGAGCGGTCCGTTGACCGTCACCGTGAGCTGGGACGATTATGAGAACCGCGACCAAGACTACGATATCGCCCTCTACGATGCTACGACCAACGAACAGTTGGCCGTCTCCACGAATCCACAGACGGGGTCGTCTGGGGCCCAATCTGAAGAGGGTATCACCCTCGCGGCCAGCCAGACAACGTCGAATATGTATCTCGTCGTCCACCGTTACGACGCCAGCGCAACATCCGACTTCGATATCTTCGTCGGTGACTATTCGACACTCGAATACTGGACCAACACACGGAGTGTGACGCGTCCAGCGACCGAAGAGACTGTCCTGACGGTCGGGGCAGTTCGGTACTCCGATCTCTCTGTTCGCTCATACTCCTCGCGCGGGCCGACGATCGACGGTGACCGCAAGCCGGAACTCATGGGGCCGGATGGCGTCTCCTCGAGCGTCTACGGCTCCGCTTCGAACGGCGGCTTCCCTGGGACTTCCGCCGCCACGCCGCACGTGGCCGGCGTCGCCGCATTGATTTCGCAGGTCGATAGTGACGCTACCCCTGCCGAACTTCGGAGCGTACTCACGTCGACGACCGATGAGATCACCGGCACGGAGCCGGACAACACGGCCGGCTACGGGCTCGTAAACGCGAGTGCGGCGCTCAAAGCGGCCACAGCCAGCGACGGGGCACCCCCGTCGATCACGAATGCCGTTGCGGTTGATGCGACTCCGGATGCCGAGATCGGCGATATCGAGAGTGTCGTTACCGACGGCGATACGGTTCAGGTCAGCGCGACGGTCACGGACACGAGTCCGATGGTGGTAACCACCGACGTATCTCCGCTTGGTGGACCTTCCTCGCTTTCGCTGACCGACCAGGATTCCGACGACGTCTACACCGGTACGTTCACCGTGGATGCGACTGGCGCCGGTGCCGCTGATGGCACATACGCGTTCGGTGTCACGGCTACTGATGTGGCCGGCAATACTAATTCGGTGTCGACGACGCTGACACTTGATACGGTAGCTCCGACACTGACCGACGTGACTGCTGTGAGCGACAATCCGATCGATCCGGCGTTCGTCGGTACTGACCGAACACTCATTGTCAGTGCGAATGTGAGCGATGTGACTGCCATCTCCGGGACTGTCGACCTCACTCCGCTTGGCGATGAGCCGAACGAATCCCTCGTCGATACTGATGGGAATGAGGAGTTCACGGCTACGAGAGTGATCGACCACTCGACCATTGAAGGGACGATGTCGTTCTCCGTGACCGTCACCGACGCGGCCGGCAACCAGAACAGCGCGACCACGGGTCAGATTACGATCGATCACACCGACCCGACGATCTCGGACGTCGCTTTCGTCAACGCGACCGACGGGACTGCACTCCTTACTGAGGGCGACGACGCCAAGGTACGTGCGACGGCCGCCGATACTCACCTTGACGCAGTGAAGGTGGACCTCTCGAAGTTCGGTGGCCATTCATCGGTCTTGCTTTCGGACGAAGATGGAAACGGTGTCTACGAAACTACGTCGACGATTACGTCGTTCAATGGGAGCGCTCGGGTCGACGTTACGGCCGTCGACACCGCAGGTAACGAGGCCCCCGAGCAATCGAGTGAACTCTTGGTTGGAGCAGCCGACGATACGGTCGCGCCAGTGCTCCTGAGTCCAGAAGCGACGGACTTGACCGACGGTGACGGCGAAGTGGGCGAGAACAACCAGGTCCGACTCGCGGTCACGGTGACCGACGACATGCTCGTCGGTGCCGTCGAAGCGAACGTCTCAGCGTTCGGTAGTGGGACAGTTTCCCTTACTGACGAAAATGGGGATGACGTCTACGACGGAACGTTCATCGTCGGCAGCGAGGGGACGCTCGCACCGAACGGATCGCACGCAATCGAATTCACCGCGTTGGACGCGACGCGCAATGAGAACACGACGACGACGGATTTCACCATCAACACGTCCAGTCGGAGCCCGGACACGCCGCCGCTCCTCTCGAACGCGTCTCTCGTTGATGAGACGGACGGGAACGGAGTGGTCGCTGATGGCGACACGCTCACCGTAACCGCGGACGTGGTCGATAACGACCTCGACACGGTGACGGTTGAGGCAAGTGCCTTCGGGGCCGGGACGGTGAGGCTCACCGACGCCGACGGCGACGGCACCTACAGCAGTACCTTCACCGTCGACGGCGTGCGTGTGGGCGCGGATGGCGATCACGGAGTGACCGTCACCGCACTCGACGTCCTTGGCAACACGAACACGAGCACGACTGAGGCGGTGACGCTCGATACGACCGCACCGACGGCCGACGCCGGAGCGGATCTGACAGCCACCGCCGACGAGTCTATCTCGTTCGATGGGTCGGGGTCACACGACGCGACCGGGATCGGCGAGTATGTGTGGACCTTCGGTGATTCCTCGTCCGGGTCTGGCACTGCCCCGGCCCACACCTACTCTGAGGCTGGTGACTACACCGCAACGGTGACCGTGACCGACATAGCGGGGAACACCGCAACTGACTCGCTCAATGTGACCGTCAAAGCCGCTGCTTCCTCGCCGGCCGCTGGAGTGGGTGGAGGCGGCAGCAGTGGCGGAAGCGGTGGTGCGAGTACTGGCGGTAGTGCCGTGTCCTCACCACCGTCGACGCCCGAGCCCACTCCAGAGCCAGTCGAACCGAAGCCCGAGGTGACTGTGTCTGGCAACGCGGGTGCGACCGTCGAACGCACCGACACGGGCGTCAGCATCGAGATCACTGACGCGACGTCGATGGACAGGGTGCGAGTTGCGCTCCCGAGCGAAGACGTCACAGCACGTCTGGCGGCCGACGGAGTCTCCCTCGAATCGATGTCGACGACGTTCGCGCGCGATACCGGATTCAGCGCGGATGTGTCGAGTTCGTCGACTGCTCCGACTGATGGGACGCCCGCTGTCGACCACGCAGTCGGTTATCTGACCGTCGATACTGCCGACGATTTCGAGGAGGCGGACGTCTCTGAAGTCCGGTTCGAGTTCGCTGTCAGCACCGACCGACTGCGTGAACAGGAGATCGCGCTCGACGATGTTGTCCTCTACCGCTACCACGATGGTGAGTGGACAGCGCTCGAAACTCGGCTCGTCGTCACCAGCAGCACGACGGCCCGATTCGAGGCCGTTTCACCTGGTCTCTCGACGTTCGCTATCGCAGGGCAAGATTCACTTGCTACTGCCGGTGACGAGGCCGATGGTAGTGACACCCAGCGTGTTGATGAACAGAACGAGACGGACTCAGGCGGCGTTACAGCTACGCCGACAGTGACGAGAGATACAACCTCCTCACCACCTCAAGTCGATGAATCGACGACGACATCGACTACCGGCCCTGGATTCGGTGAGCTTAGTGCCATTCTCGCCTTCCTCGCCGTTGTGCTGGCTGTTCGGCGCCGAACGAGCCACAAATAGACTTCTCAGCACCCTTCCCGACTGCAATATCCGATTCTCATTTCCTCCAGATCGCTCCACGCTGAAGTATACTGATTCGTTAGTATCGCCGTGGAGGCGCTGTGGGCCCGAATAGTGCATTGTGGGCCGAATAGGAAGTCAACTACCTCGGCGACCATCTCGACCGTCTCGTGGTCGTTCAGCCTCTCGGTAGGGAACTAAGAATGGTAGTCGAACCTGACGGGTACACCGATACAGGGCATGTCTCAGCGAAGGTTGATATCCATCGCTCCAGATGACGAGCCATGGCCAGCGCGGCATCGCTTTCGGAACCGCAGGTCCTCGTACACACCAAGCGTCGGCTCTTTCCGAACTCGAATGAGGAGAACACCTACGCTGTCTGTGATACTCAGTTCGCAATGGAGGAGTGGCTCCCCGGCCAGTCTATCACGACCGACGTACGCGAACGACTCGCCCCCTTCAACCATGTTCGACTGGGATCTGGGTATCCGGACCTCGTCGGTGTCCGACTACTCGACCCAGAGCTACTCGCGGTCGAACGATTTGGTGACCAGCCGCCGCTGATCGCTGTAGAAGCAAAGGGCTACACCGAGACTGGGGCGGTCGATGTCCAGCGTGGTGTCGTCCAAGCGTACGACCGGCTCAGTGAGGCCAACGCCGCCTATCTCGCCGCACCGATGACGTCGATCTCGGCATCAGACCGTACACTCGCACGTGAACTCAATGTTGGCGTCCTTGGGGTCGACATGGAGGGAACTGTCGAACCACTTGAAGTCCCCCGCGTCGTCGGGAACCGGACATCCGACGATGCGACCGCTATCCGCTTTCAGGCGACAGCACAAGGCGTTGCCGACAAGTCGTTTGGACTCAACCATCCGAAGAACTACCTCGGCGTCCCGCTCGCACTGTATCATGCTGCCGATACCGACGAACTACTTGCCGACAACGTCGTCGGCGCCGTGAAGGGTGCCCGACAAGGGGCCGCCTTCCTTGACTTAATTGACGAAGGTCCGGCCGGGGCTACACTCACCCCACTCGGCGAGGAAGTCGTCCGATTCGCACTCGCTCGCTACGAGACGGTTGATAGTGCACTGGCGGCGTTCGACGACTGGAAGGGTTCACAAAGACGGTTCTGCGAGGTGGCACCTGCATGGGGATTCATGACAAGGCGCGTCGTCTGGGCGTACCCAGCGACACAGTTGCTCGTCGAGGAACTGCAGACGATGCACGACGACGGATTCACCGCACCGTCACTGGTCGATCTCGTCACGTGGCTCCATGTCCACCACTCTACGTTCACCGTCGAGTTGTTTATCCGAGGAACTGACGACGCTCGGTCACGGGTGCTTGATGAAGACGGAGAGCTCCGAACCGAGGAACTGAGCGACGGGAACGTCTTCCATTCGCCGACGGTCTTTCAACTGAAGGCGATATTATTCCATGCCGGGGTTCTCACCGAACGCGGCGCAGAGCCGACCCGACTTGATCCAGAGAGCGATACTTGGAAACTCCGCGAACCCTTGGACGCCACTCGGTGAACCCAGACCCTGGAAAGGGTCTAATGTGAACTTCTATCGTCCAAACCACTCGGCTATCTGCGTCGTATGCTCCGGTCTCGCGGATGTCCGTTCGAGACGGCGATCATCGTCACTCTCACGCTCTATCTTTCGTTGTACCATGCGAGTGTTTCACCGATAGCCAAGCCAGCTGTCGGAATCTGAACGTTGTCGACTTGCGATTCGACGAGCGGGAGCAGATACTCGTAGTAGGCCTTGCCGGTGTGAATCACAAGTTCCGCTTCGTCAGTGAGCAGATCGGCTTCGTCAAGTTGTTCTTCGACCTGTGCGGCCCATGTTCGTCGTTCATCGACCGTTGCGGTAGTAAGTGTTTCATCGTAAGGGGCGATCTCGTGGGCATCAGGTTCTAAAAGACCGTGCTTCGCAGAGAGGATATACCAGGTGTCGTGGTGCCGATTGCAGTACGCTCTCGCCTTCCGAAAGAGCGCTGATGGCTCGTAGAGATCGCGAGGGAGCGCTGGCTCGTCACGCTTCGAATTTGTACAACGATAATCCACAGTGGATAGTAAAAACGCCGAAACCGCCGATAGCAGGTATTTCGAGACGTGTATCGCCTAAATCCGATAATATAAACTCTATATGGCGATACCGAATTTCCAGCCGTGCAAGATGAGACTACGGTCCGTATAGAGCGGGCGTGATGCGTGATTTCGACCGAATTGAAGATCAGACTGGGATCCGATCTCAACTTTGAACGGCAATCATGCCGACCTCCTGGTTCAGACTCGCTTCTCGTCACTCGTCACGACAGCGCCGCCGCTGATCGAAGGAGATCATCGGCCTCTAAAAGGGTGTTCTGTCCAATTCCAGTCTGCTTCTTCAGCAGAGAGAATCGCTGAGACGATTGGAGTGGAGCGGATAAGTAATGATGAACCCATCCGCTGTTCTGATTAGCACTCTTAGCGTGAGGTGTTTCTGTATACTGAGTCTGTATCTGGAATCCGTATACTATATTCATAACTCAATTTGGCCCGATACCTTCCCCTACTACCGCCATCTACAACGACCGACCTGGGTGGACGTGGTACCGCAAAAACGTTCCATCGATAGCTAGCCCCGCTGTCGAGACCTGAATAGTATCGGCTTTCTATTCGACGAGCGGAAGTCAGTTCTTGAAGTAACCTATGCTCACAGTTCCATCTCATCAGTAAGTGCGCCCCCATCGTTGAGGTGCTCTTCGACTGCCTAAGGAGAAACTTGGTAGATCGATCGTCCGGGACCCCGCAGGGAGGTGGTTCGCGGGACGAGCTACTCCGTCGGTCAGTCTGTCGGGATGGTGTTGCTCTCGATGTCCTTTGGATAGTAGGTCAGCGACCTCGTTCCGTTCTCGGTTACGAGGATGGTATCCGAGTGCCTATACCCGGCGACGCCCGGCACGAACAGCGCGGGTTCGACCGTATAGAACTGGCCCGGTCGTAGGATCTCGTCGCTACCCCGGTCAAGAAACTCGCGCTCGTGAACGCCCAGTCCGATATTATGACCGGTGTGGTGTTGCGTATACTCCAGTAGTCCCTGTTCCTTGCAGTAGTCATGGACCTGCTGGTCTACGGTCGACGCCTCGATACCAGATTCCATCGTCTCGATCGCCAATCGCTGCAGTTCGACCATGTGGTCGAAGTACTCGCGGTGGTGGTCGGGGACCTCCCCAACAAACATCGTCCGCTCAAGTTCGGTGCGATATCCTCCGACATTCGCGGACGCTCCCGTGATAAGTACGTCCCCTTGTTCGAGTCGACGATTCTCGGTCAGACCGTGCGGAAGAGCCGTGTTCGGGCCGGAAAGGAAACCACACGAAGCGGGAAATCCCCCCCGAAGGTGCGAGTCGTACCGGTCGCCCAGTGCGTCGAGCATCGCCATTGAGGCGTCAAGACTCGCTCGTTTTGCGACCCAGAGTTCATGTTTCCCCGGTTCGGCGTACTCCGCTAGGTTCCGGTGTGCGAGGTTGCCCCACTTTGCCGATTCCTCCATTAGTTCGATTTCGACGTTCGACTTCTCCTTTCGGAGATCGGGAATCCAATCGACTATTTCTCTAACAGACACGTCCGCGAACTCGTCGAGTGCAGGACCGCTGTACCCCCAGTAGCCAGGCGCGCCGTTCATGTCGGCGGCCACGTCGTCAACCCCGAGCTCGTCAAGCATCTCTCGTATCGTCTCTTCAGGCGTTGCCGACGTGTGTTGGTGGTATGTGGACCCCTCGCGCGTCCCACCCGGGTAGTCGTAGTAATAGGAGACGGAGTCTAGCGCAGGGAATTCGTCGGTCGTAGCCCGGTCAAGTTCGAGACGGGGGACGGTGATAGCGACCGTATCATCGGTTACGGCTAGACATACTGGTCGCTCGGTCTGGAGGTGGTGAAAGCCGCTCACCCACTCAATGTCCGTCGGGGAAAAGAGACACAGCACGTCGACGCCTCGTTCTGCGATTCGGTCACGTACCGTCCCGATTCGGTTCTCGAACTCTGCTTGTGGCACGCTAGTAAGACCCATAGACCGACCCGCGACTCGGAAGCGTAATAAGTGTTTGGTAGCGAGCGAATCGACGCGCTCTCTTTGTGTCGGTGGTCGTTCTTGGTGAGGTCACTCGTCTCGGTCCGTCCAGAAGTCGAATCCCCGTCCCGGCGCGAAAACATCGATTGCGACGGCTCGCTCCGAGCCCGTATTCTCGACGCGATGTTCCTCGTTTGTGTCAATTTTGACCGAGTCGAACCGTTGAATTGTTGCCTCGTCGTCAGGTGTGTACACCGTTAATTCTCCCTTCAGGGCGATACAGACCTGCTCATTTTCGTGACTGTGCATCGGTGAGGAGTGACCGGGTGGTTTCTCGAACCACTCGAAGGTGAATCGGTCGCTGCCAGCGAGCGAGACTCGCTGCCAGCCTTGGTCGGGCTCGTATCGCTCAGCCTCGCTGAACAAGACACGCTCCATAGTTAGCTCTTGTATATTAGCATAAGGACTTATCTCTTCGGGTAACTCGCCCCTCGTTATGACTCAATCGTCGACGCCTAAATCGTATTCCGAAGATTCTCAGACTTGCCACGAGAAATCGCATGACGTCATGCGTAATCAAGAAGAACGAAATGTGACTGCTGACACCGACGCGTACCAACACTACATCGGCGGCGAGTGGACCGACGGCGAGAGCGACGACACCTTCGAGAGCCAGAACCCCGCCACCGGCGAGTCGCTCGGCACGTTCCGTCGGGGAACGGCTACCCGAGCGCGCGGGAGGTCATCGAGGCGGTGACCGAGCGGACGGCGTGGACGCTCAACAACAGCTACGACATCGAGATGGAGCAGGGGCTGTCGGCCGACATCAACGTCAGCGACTAGTTCCACTGGAGAACCACTGATTCGAAAGATGACAAAATTCCCGGAGGAAAGCGACGAGGTCGATGAGTATTCTGATTGCGCATAACACAATGTTCATTGGAGTGTGACGGGAAACTGAGGCCGTGCAAACCGGAATCAGAGCACGTTTGAACAACATCGGAACGGATGGGAAAATTCTCAACGTTCCGATGGATCATGGGATAACGATTGGAGCCACAGCCGGACTCAAGGACATCGAGGCGACAGTTGAAGCAGTAACGAGCGCCGGCGCTGACTCGGTTCTAACGCAAAAAGGGCTGGCCGACCGCGTCCATCCGCACAAGAACACAGCTGGATACGTAATGCACCTGAACGCGTCTACGACGCTCGGGCCTGACGCAAACGACAAGCGACTAACTGGGACGGTCGAAGAGGCGATTCGACTGGGAGCCGATGCGGTGTCGTTCCACATGAACGTCGGGAGTACCCACGAACCGGAGCAGATCGAGGACCTCGCCGGAATCACCGAAGAGGCTCATCGATTCGGCATTCCGGTAGTTGCGATGACGTATGCTCGAGGTCCAGATACTGACGAACACGACGCCGAGAATCTCGCTCACGCAGCGCGTATTGGGGAGGAACTGAACGCAGACGTGGTGAAAACAGCGTACTCCGGTAGTGCCGAGAGCTTCAGACGCGTCGTCACTGCAACGCAGTGTCCCGTAGTCGTAGCGGGTGGAAGTCCGGGCACAGACCGAGAGATGCTAAAGCAGGTCCGTGACGCAATGGACGCCGGGGCAGTCGGTGTTTCTATGGGTCGTTCAATCTTTCAGCACGACCAGCCAGGAGCGATGACTGAGGCGGTCTCGGTTGTGGTTCACGACGACCAATCTGTCGACCGAGCCCTAGAGACGACGCTACTCGCCGAGTAGCGGAGCGCGGGCACTCAATCTAGTGACGGTGGCTCTCGCTTCCGAGCGATCGGAGAGATATCCGTCGGGTAGTCCATTAGGTTCCGGAAGCCGTCCTCCTCAATGACGACTACGTCCTCCAATCTGACGCCGCCACGGTCAGCATCATATATCCCTGGTTCAATAGTGATTACGTTGCCTACCGCGAGTCTCGTCTCCCCGTCACGAGTCTGGAACGGCTTCTCGTGAATCCGAACGCCAAGTCCGTGACCGGTTCCGTGCGTCAGCCCAATCCGGTCGTCACCTCTCTCAGGTATCCCGACCGCGTATCCGTGTGACTCGATAACGTCCGCCATTGCTCCGTACAGTTCGCCGGTCGTGACTCCCGCCCCCTCAGAGATAGTGTCGAACGCAGTTCCGATTGTCTCTTCGACGATGCTGTAAGTTTCACGCGCCCACTTGGAAGGAGAACCCGGGACGAACGTCCTAGAGATGTCACCGTAGTAGCCGAACGGACCACGCGGTCCGAGGTCAATGAGGACCGTCTCGTGGGGGCGGATGGTGTCTTGGCCTGTGAAGTGCAGGTCTGCACAAGAGGGGCCCGCTCCGATGACGATGTTCCCGTAGTCGGAAAGTCCACACGTGGCCAACGCTTTCTGGATTTCGCGGCGAAGCCGTTCCGTTGTAAGGGGTTCACTCTCCCAAACTAGTTCGTCACCCTCAACGACCGCCTCGGACAGAACCCACTCCGCGCGGGCCATCCCGAACTGGACACCGTCGGCGAGATACACTAAGAGACGCTGCTCGTCACTCGTCTTTTCGCACCAGATTGTATCGGGTTCCGCCACCACCTTCACCGAGGCGAACGACTCTAAATCGGATGCGGTTCCGACCGGGGTTGTGTTCGGAATTATGATATCTGGCGATTCGTCGAGAACGGTTGCTACGAGGTCGGTGACGGACTTATCGGACGGTATCTCGACGATTCGGTCGCCCGGAAACCGGTTCTCCGCCTCGCGGAGGTACCGAGCAGAGACACCGAGAACCGTCTCCTCGTCAGTCTGAACGAAGACGTAGGATTTGTCCTCTCCGTCTACCCGGGTAAGATACCGGAGGAGATCGTCTGTCCCCTGCCCGACGTGGACGTAAGCGTCGACCTCACCGAGGTCTACTGCGGCAGCTAGCGCCTCGTAGTTCGAATTGGGAGCGTCGTACAACTCCATGGATGGTAGTGGGGGGGCCGTGACTTAATGTACAAGGTGATCGACGGGCATCCGCCACCTGCAAGCGAACACTCGCGAGGATGGGGTTCTAATATATGGATCTTGAAGTCCCACCAGGTGATCTGAGGACACCATTCCGGGCTGGCCCGATCCTCGTCACTCGGTAGTAGCGTTCCGACGAGATGCTTCAGAAGTGAGCAGGGTATACTCATTACATCGGTACCATCGTAATCCAACTGCCTGGGTGAGCAGCCGAGTGACTCCATGTGAGCTGAGAGGGTTGATTCCCACACGTTCGGCGCATCTCCTGGCCGCCCAGCTCATTCAGGTGCGCTTCTCGACCGGCGGACGGAACTCTCAGGGAATACAACACCGTTCGGCGATTCGGGACGTTTATGAGCGAATCGAGAATAAAAACCGTCGTCTCAAAAGGGATGACGATGAGGCGCAGAGACCCTCGCGAACAATAGCGGGAAGAGGGGAGACCTTACTTACCCCTGGACGGAGCGAGGAGGCGGGAGGTCGCGGCAGTGTCGAGAAGTGGCGTAGTCGGGACACGTGGAGAGATGGGTCACGACGACTCCTGTCGGGATGGTATGTGCTCAACGACTCTCCGGCCAGCCGTGATCAGAGAAGGAAGGCATCGGCGGGAACAAGGGATCACTAGTTGATTACCGTACCTTCCTCTAGCTGAACATCCCGATTGAATCGGTCGGCGGTGAGTTTTGAGATGTCGACGAGGGATGCCTGTCCCTCGGTTACGAGTTCCGCGACGAGCTGTCCGGTCGCCGGAGCTTGCATGAATCCGTGACCCGAGAATCCCACGGCGTTGATGAACCCGGGTTTCGATTCCTCGATAATGGGGTGATGGTCGGGAGTGACGGCGTACAGTCCCGCCCACCCCCGTACGATCTCCGAATCTGGCCCGAAGTAGTCGGCGGAGGTCGATGCCTCGTTGAGCGTGCGCATAGCCCAATCGAGATCCATCTTTTCCTTGACCCGGTCGGGGTCCACAGGCGGGTCGTTCTGGTCGAAATGACCACCGACGACCGCGTTTCCATCGCGCTCCGGTCGGAAGTGGACACCCCGGTCCGTGTCAATCGTGAACGGGACTGAACCATCGACGGGGCACTCCGGCTTGACAATCATCAATTGTCGTCGTTTCGGAGTGATGGGGAGGTTGATTCCTCCCATCTCCGCGATCTGGCCCGCCCATGGGCCAGCGGTGTTAACGACGAAGTCCGCACGAAGCGTCCTGTCGGACGTTTCGACTCCCAGTACGTGGCCCCGCTGATTCCGTAGTAGGTCCGTCACCTCAACGTTCGTTCGGATGACTGCACCGGCTTTGTGTGCACCTTGGGAAAATCCTTGCAAGCCGAGATGAGGGTCCGCGAAGCCGTCGGTCGAGCAGTACGTCGCACCGACGAACTCATCGCTCCGTATCCCAGGGCACTTCTTCTCGGCCTCCTCGGCGGTCAGGAACTCGCTGTCGACCCCTACCTCGTTCTGCTTCCGAACATTCTCTCGGAACTGTTCGGCGGTCATCTCTTTCCGTGCGAGGAATAGGTACCCAGGACGGCGATAGTCGATTTCAGTGCCGAACTCGTCCTGGAATCGCTTCCAGACGGCGATGCTCTCTTGCGAGAGAGCCGCACTGATAGGGGAGGAGAACTGCGCCCTGATTCCACCGTTCGCTCGATCAGTACTCCCGGACCCGATACTGGATTTCTCGAGTACTGTCACGTCGACTCCCCGTTGTTGGAGATAATATGCGCTCGAGAGCCCAATGATTCCTCCACCGACCACTATCGCCTGCATACGATTCTGTTAGTTCTGAAACGCATATACGTTGGGATTCATCTCCCTCAGCAGCCGTTAACTCCGGTGATTCCCGGATTCACGGGGTGCGGATGATCTGTGGAGTTCAGAAAACACGAACATTTATACCGTGGTATTTGTTAGTTCGACCCATGACAGGGCAAGCCAAGAATTCAGTTCACAAGACGACCGAAATGGCGATACGAATCCTCGATCTGATTACGGAGTCGAACGGAATCACCTTCTCAGAGATACGAACTCACCTGGATCTGCCGAAGAGTACGGTGTACACCCACCTCAATACGCTCCGTCGGCAGGGGTTCGTCGTTCGAGAGGGGGGGAGATACTGGATCGGCCTCCGCCTCCGACAGTACAGCATGAGTGCCAGAACCCGGAACCCGAGCTACCAGATAGTGGAGAAGCACGTTAGAGCGCTCGCGGAGGAGACGGATAGGGAGGTGGAATTCCTCGTCGAAGAGAACGGCCGAGCGAACCTGGTACACCACTCAGAACACCTCACCGATGGCCCCGTCTACCTCTATCTGCACAACACCGCCGCCGGAAAGGCAATATTAGCTGAACTCCCACGTCAGCGAGTGACGGAGATACTTGACCGATGGGGCCTCCCTCGGAAGACGGAGAATACGATCACCAGTCGGGAGGAACTATTTGAGGAGTTGAAACACATCCGTGAGGAGGGGTACGCGTACAACAACGGGGAATGCTTTAAGGGATACCACGGAATCGGCGCGGTGGTCAGGGATCTTAACGACGACATCCTGGGAGCGTTGACCGTGGGGGGGCCAGCGTACCGGTTGTCAAAAGAGACGCTAGAGAACGAACACGTCGATAATCTCCACCGGACGATCAACGAGATTGAGGAAACGATCGAATCGCGGCGCAAGACGATAGCGGCGGAACTGTCTGAATCGCAGTAGGGGTACCCAGCGAGCAGTGGAACGGGAGCTACTCTCACCCAGGCGAGCTAGGTTGACGGGGAGGTACCGACGCCAGCATACGGTAGCATCGTCGCGAGGAGCATCGTCTCGGTTCGGGCACCGGTGCGTTTCGCGTTGGGTGGGACGCTATCGATACGAACCGATATCGTATTCTGTCGGTGGTGAGACGTCGCGGAGGTGCGTCACGAAGTAGTCCCAGCGAGCCCGGTGAAAGAAGGGACGTTCACTGAGGTTGTGGTGTGCGTTCGGGATGAGGTACATATTGAAATCCTTGTTGTCTTTCATGAGTGCGTTCGCGAACTGCAACGTAGCGGACGGAGGGACGTTTTGATCTAACTCACCGTGCATCAACAACAGCTCGCCCTCCAGCTTGTCGGCGTTCGCAACGTTCGATTGTTCGAGGTAATGACTGTCGATGCGGTGCCCCATCCAGAGCTCGTTCCATGACGCCTTGTCAAGCCTGTGATCGTGATTACCACCGGATGCGACGGCGACGTCGTAAAAATCGGGATGCCGGAGGAGAGCGTGGGCTGCATCGTATCCACCGGCCGAGTGACCGTAGATTCCGACAGTCGATGCGTCCACGTATGAGTAGCGGTCATCCAGCTGTTGAATCGCAGCCTTGTGGTCCTCGACACCGGTCCGACCGAGGTTCTTGTACGACGCGTCCCGGAACGACTTCGACCGCCTGCCGGTTCCCCGACCGTCGACCATCACGACGATGAAGCCGAGCTCGGCGATCGACTGAGCAGGCGAGAGGTAGGCGTCGAACGTCTTCGGGACGTGAAAGTCGTGCGGACCGGTGTACACCTGTTCGACCACGGGATACTCCTCCGAGGAGTCGAAGTCACTCGGGCGCCAGAAGACGCCGTGAATCGGCGTCTCTCCGTCGGCCGCGATCGCCTCGAAGACCGTGGGAGATTCCCAGCCGGTATCGCGTAACCGTTCCGTGTCGGCGTCGACGACGGTATGCAGTTCACCCCCGTTAGTCGTTTCCCGGACAGCCGTGGTCGGCGGCGTGTCGACGGACGAACGGGTATCGACGAAGTACTCCCCGGACGGGGAGATGTCGACAGCGTGGTCGAGCGGTTCGGGTGTAAGCAGCGTGAGGTCGGAGCCGTCGAACCCGACCCGATAGAGGTGCCGGAGGTACGGATCCCGATCTGGTTCTCGGCCGCTCGCGGTGAAGAGGATCTGTCGGTCGTCCTCGTCGATTCGAACGACCTCCCTGACCACCCACTCGCCCTCGGTTATCTGGTGTTTCACGCCTCCCACCTCACCGTCGAGGAGGTACAGATGGTGCCATCCGGAGCGTTCGGAGGTCCACACTAATTCCTCCCCGTCCCCGACGAGATGTGCTCCCGACATACGCGGATCGACGAGCGTGTCCGCTCCCTCCTCCCACAGTGCTCGTGACTCCCCGGTCGTCGCGTCGATCTCGAGGACCGACGCGGAGTCGAAGCCCCGGGAGCGACGCACGTAGTGGAGGCGCTCACCGTCATCATACCAGTCGAACAGCGGGCCGGAACCGAAGTACAATAGCGGGATGGGGTCGACGTCCAGTTGGATCCTCGTTCGACGCTCGATATCGAAGACGAGCGGCTCCGCTACCGGAGCTCCGACCTCGCCAGGCAAGACATAGGTGTATGTGAAGTGTTTCGGGCGGATCCGGTCATCGGGTGACGACTGGACGAGTGCGAGCCGTTCGGCGGACCGTTCGTCCAACCGGTAGGTCATCAGTCGTCGACCGTCAGGCGACCACTCGACCTCGACGGTCTGCTCAACCGATTGCGTCCCCTCGTCGACCATGTCGACGGGAGAGGGGAGTGGAGTGGCGTACCCGTAGTCCTCTGTTCCGTCACCGGTCAGTTGGACTACCTCCTGTGACTCGGTGTCGCGAACGTAGAGGTCGTAGTCCTCGACGTACGCGATCCACCGTCCGTCCGGAGATTCTTCGGGACGCTCCTCGACAGTTACCTCTCGGCAGTCGTACGAGGATAGCTCGCATTCGTAGCGGCCCCCGGCTATCTCGAATCGGACGGCAGACTCGTTGTCGACGAACTCGAACTCGTCGAACGGGAGGTCCGTAGCGTCGTACGACTCGCCGGTTTCGTCCGCGAGGACGCTCGCTATTCGTTCGTGATTGAACGCCGCCGACGTCTCACCGGTCGCCGCGTCGACCACCACGAACTCCGAACCGTCACGATGCTCGTGGCGGAACCAGAACCGGTCACGCTCGCCGACCCAGTTGACGTCCACGTCGTCGTTCAGGACGAGCGACTCGCTGTTCTTCGGCAGGAATGATTCGGCCCGTTCGTACGCGTCTCGTATCGTCATTTGCCTGCTGGCTCCCCGTCGTTGTCGAGAGTGGCATCGCCTGACTCACCGCGGTTCGCTATCCAGGAACTGATGTGGTCCTCGAGCATGGGCAGCGGGGTGGGGCCGTTCTCGAGCAGGGCCTCGTGAAACACGCGCACATCGAAGTCCGACCCCAGAGCCTTCTCGGTTTTCCACTCGAGACCGATGTCCGGGATAGCCTCCTCGAGGTCGTTTTGGTACTCTTGGACATCGCTCAACAAGTCCTGGAACGAGTTATCGGCCCTCGGTGTCATCTCCTCAGCCATAGCGTACTGCACTGACGAAGAGTAATTAATGCTAGGGGGGTGAGAAGATCCGTACCGGGTTGACTGCCTCGATTCTCGTCGAATCATCGGCCGTCGAGTCCAGGAGCATAGAACACCTCCGCAACGGCCCACCCGCGGCCCTTCCGAGGATGGAGAAGCGGTCAGACACGAGTACCGGCGACACCAGTCCGGGGAACACTCACGGTCTTCGTCTCCGAAACGTTGTACTTCTGGTGCCATTCCGACAAGTACCGGGTCGCAGGGTTACATTGTCATCCATGTAGTCGTCCGGCTCCAGCAGTGGCGAGACGGGCGATCCAGCTGGCAAACACCGGTATATTGCGCGACCAGTCTCTGGGTGGTTATTGGCGACACGAGCGTGTTCCCGTGATTTACCGGCGGTGGTGTTTCCGTCGAGAGCGGATATCCGTTGGGGACTACATCAATAGTCGAGGTTTTGAGTATTGTGACCAATGAACACAGGATACATCGTTCTTGGTATTAGCCGGTCGCAGGTACTCCTCTGAGGTGGCGATGGGGATGAGTCAGCTATGTGGAATGGTACGCACAGATAAATCATCTCTACCTATTCAGTGAGGGACCCGCGCCAGGCGGGGAGTCATCGCTGGGTCACCCCTGTTTAATGGACTTATCAACCGTCGTCGGCGTTCGGTAGGGCGAGTGAGAAACGACCGAGTGAGTGTCTTCGTCATCGCCGGAAGGTCTCTTCGTCGTCTGAGTTCTGTCGCTGGACGGTGGGAAATTCAGGGAAGGAAGCAGAGTATTGTCTTTCCCGCCAGACTCGTTTCCTCGGTTGATATCCGAGAAGGCGTCCGCGTGCCTTCCGAAGGTCGGTGATGCGTACACCGGATCATCTCCCGGGAACCTGGTTTTAACCCTCGTCCTTCCGGCTACGAATTCCTCGCAATAAGATGTCCGAATGTACTCCGCATCAATGTCCGGCCTGACCGGAAAAGAGTGTTCATTAATGCACAGTATTAACTGGTCCGGGTAGGCCTGTTCGTGCTGAGTTCTTGTCGATAGAGTCCCTCCGCCGGTCAAACCAGCCCCCGATAATACGGCCGAACGAGGGTCTCCCGACGTCCATCGCAAACGGTCTAGAAGGGTCCGACGGATCCGGCTGGTGACTAAGTTACGTTTGAGCGCCCGGAACTTTATGTTCTCGAACTTCTTCTCGGCATCCATGATGAGTGGCACGCTGTCACATACTGGACGAGGCGACAGCGCCCCTATTCGACGACGGCGGTTCCTAGCGCTCTGCGGATCAGCGACTCTGGGAGGGTGTGTGGCCCCCAGCGTCAATACCGGAACGATGACGGAACCACGGACCCCGGTCGATATGACCGACGGCGGCGACAGCTGGCGGTTGAAGCGGTACGACGCGGCGAATACGGGGTGGAACCCACGCGCTGGCGGTGCTGGCGAGTCCGCCGATAGCGACTGGCGCTCGGGCGTCGGGAACATCACGTCGACTCCCGTCGTCGCCCACGGCACGCTGTTCACGGGGGGCGGCCGAAACGTGTATGCACTTGACCTCACGACGGGACGAAAACGGTGGTACGTCGAGACCGACGTCGTTACTGGAAACTTCTCCCCCGCAGTCGGGGGAAAGGGGAAAATCCTCTACGTCGCTGGTCGGGCGGACGGGGTCGGACGACTTTCTGCGTTCGCGGTCGCCGACGGGGCCGTCGCGTGGGAAGTTGACAATCCGGTGACGACGTCACCGGTTGTCGCAGACGGAACGGTGTTCTTCGGTGGTAGAAGGGGAGACGGGGGGTACATCCGGGCGATCGATGGGACGACGGGCGAATTGATGTGGACGTTCCGCGTCGGCGGTAACGGCCGCAGTCAGATCGGCGATGTTCCCGCTGTCGTCAACGGAACCGTGTACTGCACGGCGGGGGTTCGGCTCGACGCTCGTCCGGAGGAGCGGGGAGGACGTCTGTTCGCGGTGGACGTCTCAACCGGACGGCGGTCGTGGATGGTGACCGCAGATGCTCCCGTCGTCTCCGCTCCGGCCGTCAGGAACGGCATCATCTACTTCGGCGACGCCAGCGGAACCGTCTACGCGGTAGACGCAGCCACCGGCGACGAGCGATGGACTCGGAACCTTGGAACCGGTATCCGGACCTCACCGGCCATCACAGACGACACGCTGTACGTGAAGGACGAAGGCGGCGAGTGTTACGCGCTAGATTCCGACAGAGGACGGACACGGTGGCACACGACGACAGACAGTTCAGGCATCGACCTTTCCATCGGTGGGGAGACGGTGTACGTCGGCGGCGTCTCCCTCTACGCCCTCGACAGGGCCGACGGCTCACTACGCTGGTCTCACGACGTCTCTGCGTACTCCGATAGTCACTACGCCCCAGCCGTCGCTGCATCGAATGTA
Source organism: Halorarum sp. SLYT50 (assembly GCF_059821265.1). Taxonomy (NCBI): domain Archaea; kingdom Methanobacteriati; phylum Methanobacteriota; class Halobacteria; order Halobacteriales; family Haloferacaceae; genus Halorarum; species Halorarum sp. SLYT50. The sequence continues at coordinate 119,144 of NZ_JCAMRW010000004.1, forward strand.
TACCATGGGATCTGTCTGAAGCAATCAGCAGGAGAGGAATACGACAACTACATCTACTCACTCACATGACCCGCGATTTTACCGTTAGCGCTTTTTGACGCCGAGGCGACCCGTCGGGTAGTGGGTGGGGGTGTTGTTCGAATAGGGGATGGGTGCTGGGTCGTCGGCCTGGTGGACCAGTGACGATGAGGTGGGGCAATGCAGCGTTTCTTACTCGTATTTCGGCTTAAGATAACCCTTGTGGAACGCCATCTTCGGATCGCCGTACGTCTCGATGGCCCATTTCGTCATGCGGACGTCACCGCTCTCGGTGGTTCCGCCGGGTTCCGGAATTTGCCAGTTGTCGGTGTTGAACTGGTTCTGCTTGACGGCTTGGTCGACAGGGAACGAGATAGCGGCTTGGTTGAATGTCCACGCGAGTTGCTGGACAAGTTCTTTTTGACGCGCCTCGTCAGTGGTCGTTGCGAGTTCCCGGCTCAGTTGTGTCGGGTTCACCGTTTCGAGGCTTCCCTCCGTGTCGCCGATGGGCATTGGGACTTCCACCTCCCTGTCCTGCCAGAAGACGTGGTTCTGCGCGGGGTCGCTGTTGAAATACCAGTTGTACGCGGACAGTGGGTGGGGGAACGTCGATCCCTGCATGTATTGACAGACTGTCCAGACGACCTCGTAGGCGTCGGGCGAAGAGTTCTCGACGACGTCCTGCAGCATCGTGTTCGACTCCATCCCGTTCCCCTCAGCCTGGATGCCAAAGCTCCGTAGGTCGCTGATCACCGACTGGGTCTCAACCGCGGAGGCGGTCCACCCTGAGAAGAAGTCGATAGTCACCGAGAACGTTGACCCGTCGGGGCGCTTCCACCACCGACCATCCTTGGTGTACCCCTCCTCTTCAAGTAGCGTCGTAGCCCGACTAATGGCTTCCTCCTGAGAAATGAGATCCGGGCCGAGAGCGACCTTGCCACCGCCTTGGTGGTACTGAGTAAAGTCACCGATGACCTCGCTGATCCAGTTCTCCTCGATCGCCCGGCTCTGGTCTAGACCACTGAGCGCCGTGAAGATGGGGGTCCGGGGAACGCTGCGCGCCGCCTGTATCATGTTGATCGCGTAGGTGGCTGCTTTCCGGACGTTCGTTTTCCCCAGTCGTCGTGGTTCGGGTTGAAGTGGATCTGTCCGGAGTCGAACGTGTTTGGATGGGGGCTCGGGACGTACTTGATGTCGTCCGGAACATCGACCTCATCGGGGAATCGGAGCTGACCGTAGTGGTCGATCCGGTGGTTGACGATCGCTTGAATCGTCTGCTCGTTCGACACCCACTGGTAGTCCCATGTCGGTACCGGGTAGCGGTCTAGGAAGGGACAACCGCTCTCACGTTTCACAGTGTGGATCTCGTTTTCCGACCGTACCTCCTCGATTTTGTAGGGGCCGAATCCTTCCGGCTCTTCGACCTTCGATGTGATCAGGTTCCGTATCGCCTCCTGTCGGGCGTCCCCGCTCGCGTTCCTGATCTCTTCGAGTTTCGAACGAAAGATGTGTCGCGGAGCCGCGCCCATGAACGTCCCGGCGCCGGTAACGGCGAACGCGTTACGCCGACCGATCGTCATGTGAAGGTTGATGTTCTCACTCACCTCGGTCCGCTTGAGCGGAATCCGGAAGGACTTGTCGTCGACGACTTCCATCTTGCCCATCCACTCGTCCAGCAGTTCTTCGTCGGCCTTCGCGTTCGCTTCCATCCCCGTGATGTAGTTTGTGAGCTCCTGGTTAATCTTGTAATCTTGAGCGGTGAGCGGGTCTCCGTTGAGCCACTCGTAGCCGTCCCGGAGCGTCACCAGGAGCGAGTCCCCCTCGAACTTCCACTCCTCTGCGGTGAATCCCTCGAAATTCTGGGAGAACTGGTTGAAGTAGACGATGGGGTCGTAGTCGGTCCAGATTGGTGACTGGTTCTGGAGGTTATAGGGGTTCCAGTGCAGCCCGGTACTCGCTTGTTCCATCGCCGAGACGTAGACGTCGTCGACCAACTGTCCACTCGCCTCCGTATCGGCCGACTCCGTTGTCGTGTCGGTGTCGTCGCTCGGTGTTGGTGTTTGGACCCCTACGTCACCGGCTTCGGTACTGGTCGGAGTGCCCTGCGACTCGCTGCTACACCCGGCGATGGCGATCATCGAAGCCCCACCAGCGATCCCGAGGAATCTGCGTCTATCCAGAAACCGCACTGTGTCATCCTGTGACATCGTATCACGAAGTGATTTAGGTAGTAATAAACATTATGTAACGTACATTACCACTCCAAGGGCGTCTAGTCGGCTGAACGGGAGATGATATCTAATCAACTCGCAGGCGGTCACGAATGCCAACTGGGACACGGCGACGCGCCTTGACCAGAAAGGGGGAACGTCTAGCGGGGAGCTGGTGTCGCGCCGGTTTCGCTCTCGTCGATAGTCTTAGCGTGACGGGCGCGAACACGCGGGTTCGTCAGCGCGTCTGCGGCTTGGGAGATGAGGACGAGTCCCGACGAGAGCACCACGATAGTCAGAATGGGGACCAGAACCCAATGGATGGCCGAGAGCGACGCCATCGACCCTTGGTAGAATGCTTGGTTCAATACGACCCCCCAATTGGGCTTACTGAACGGGAGAACCCCGAGGAAGTACAGGGCGACAGAACCGAAGATGACGACCCGGGCCTTCTGAACGAACATGATGAGCGAGTAGGGGAGAACGTTCGGGAGGACGTCTTGGAGTAGGATCTTCAGGGTCGACGTCCCCATAGTCCGTCCCGATTCGATGTACGCGGATTCACGGACCGACAACACCTCCGACCGGATGGTGCGAGCCGTCCCGCCCCAAGCGTTGATAGTCAGGAGAATTCCTACCAGCCATGGGTTCTCCGGCGAGAACACGACCGCCAAGACCATAATGAGGGGGAGCCCCGGAATTGACATCGCGATGTCAGCAACCGTCATGAGGATTCTGTCGACGGCGCCGCCGCGGTAACCGGCGAGAATACCGAGGAACACGGCAACGCTCGTGGCGAATAGCGCGCCGGACGTGATCATCTGCAGCATCGCGGGCGTGGCGTGGATCATCTGTTCGAGCAGGTTCATCCCCAGTTGTCCCGTTCCGAGGGGGTAGGACAAGTCTTGGAGGGGCGGTACCAGTCGCGGATGCTCGTGGGCTCGTGGGATGTCGAAGAGGACCACCCCGAACGTTCCCGCGAAGACGTACACTGCGACAATGGACAGTCCGACCTTCCCACGCCAGTCGCTCCACAGCACCATGAGGGGTGCGTAGACGTATGTATCGAAGAGTTTGGTGAGCCTCTCCCTGTTCGAAAGGTCCGAGTTGTACTCGGAGCCGGTATCGAAGTTCAGGACGGACTCAGTGTTGTTACCGCCGTTCCGAGCGACTCGTTCGTCTGGCGTCGAGGCGGTAGAACCGGATGAGATCAACGAGCGAAGCCAGTTGACGGCTCCCTGGAACCCGAGTGCGGTTCCGAATGATTCGCTATCAGAAGCTCTGATACGCGGGTCCAGGAAGCCGTACGTGAGGTCCGCGATAAACAGTCCGAGCACGATCATCGCCGTGATGAGGATAAACCCTCCCATCATCAGCGAGTAGTCGCGGCTCTCGATCGCGCTGAAGAGGACGTAGCCGAGTCCCGAGTACCCAAAGACGGTCTCGAGTACGACCGAACCGCCGAAGAGCGTCCCGAGGCGTATCATCATGCTTGTGTACATCGGTAGAATCGCGTTCCGACCGACGTACTGTGTCGCGACCGTATAGGAGGTGAGCCCCCTAAGACGGGCAACTCTGACGTAGTTCTCGCCTAGAACGCTGATGCTGTTCGCTCGCATCGCAAGGCTGGTCGCTCCGCTCGTGAGGACGATAGAGAGCATCGGCAGCGTCATGTGATGGAGGATGCCAGCGATGAACGGTATGTTGAACCCAGCCGGAACCATCGTGTTCATCTTGCCGGACGTCGGGAACAGCTCTAGGATATCACCGAAGAACAAAATCAGGACGACCGCTAGGATGTAGAAGGGAACGGAAGCGCTGACGATAGAGTAGAGGCTGATAGCTGAGTCGAACTTGCTTCGCTCGGCGTACGCCATCAAAGACCCAAGTGCGATATTGACCACAAAGGTCAAAATCGTTGCAAAACCAAACAACAGGAGCGTCCACGGAAGGGCTTCAGCCATAATCTGCGTCACCGGCTCTTGGTAGACAAACGACTGGCCAAAGTCCCCGGTTGCGATACTCGCGATATAGTTGACGTACTGTTCCAGAATCGGCTTATCGGGATTGACGGCCACATACGCTTCGACGAGGTTGTCGACCCGCTGTTCGTCGAACGCCTCTCCTGTCTGCCGGCTCCGCTGGAGTAACTTTGTCTTCAGTGCCTGCATCGGTCCGCCCGGGAGAAACCGAATGATGACGAAGGAGATCGTGACGACGGCGTAGAGCGTGACCAGCATCTGTAATACGCGGTTCACGTAGTAGTTGCCGAGGATTGTCTCACTCCCAGCTAATAGTCTATGTACGACGCTCGTCTGGTCTCTAGACGCCATGAGTGAGTGAATCCCACACACTGACTTAACACTTTGGTGGGTATAACCGACCGAGTGAGCCGACGCGTCGGTCCTCGCTACTGGCACCAATCCTTATATACGATGATGGTAATTCTCGTGTGAGAGCGCACGATGAACGATCAAAGGGAACTCCAACGGAGGGGAACGGCCGCCCGTGACCCGATCATGGAGGTAAAGAACGCGTCCGTCAGGTTCGACATGCAACGGGGGACGTCAAAGGTGCTCGACGACGTTACTATCGACATCGAACGAGAAGAGATCCTCGCTGTGGTCGGGGAGAGCGGGAGTGGAAAGTCGATGTTCGCCGATGCTCTACTAGACGCTATTCCGAACCCAGGTGTTCTCACTGGCGAGATCACATATCACGAGACGCCTAACACGCCGACTGATGTGCTCAGTCTCTCCTCTGAAGAGACTCGCCGCTTCCGCTGGGAGGAAGTCGCGATGGTGTCACAGGCGGCCCTCGACTCGTTCAATCCCGTCATCAAAATCGGAAAACAGTTCGAGGAGACGCTGGAGGAGCACGACGCGAACGTGAACGAAGGGATGGAACGGGCGCGGCAACTTCTTTCGGACCTCTACTTGGATCCACAGCGTATTTTTGACTCGTACGCTCACGAGCTGAGCGGCGGAATGAAACAACGGGCGTTTATCGCTCTAAGTCTCGTGCTCGAACCGCAAGTTCTCGTGATGGATGAGCCGACGGCCGCGCTTGACCTGCTGATGCAGCGTTCAATCCTTTCACTAATCCAAGAAATTCAAGACGAGTACGGTCTGACGGTGATTTTCATCACGCACGACCTCGAACTCGTCGCCGATCTCGCCGACAGAATCGCAGTGCTGTACGCGTTCGAGTTCGTGGAGCGCGGACCAGTCGAGGAGCTCATCCAGAACGCAGCCCACCCGTATACGAGAGCGCTCCTGAAGTCGACCCCGAATCTCCATACCCCATTCGACGACATGGCGCCGATAGAGGGAACGAGCCCCGACCCGGTTAACGTTCCATCGGGGTGCTCATACCATCCTCGATGTCCACTCGCCGATGAAGAGTGCCTAAACAATGACCCTGGATTCTTCGAAGTGGACGCCGACCACCAAGCCGCGTGCTTCCACTGGGAGCAGTCCGCCGAAGCGATTCCCCTTGACTGGGATGATTCGTCATGAGCGTTGAGGAACCTGTCCTTCGTATGGAGGATGTCGCGGTGCACTTCCAGACCAAGGAACGCGGGCTCCGGAATGCTTTCTCTGAGCCCAACACCGTCCGGGCCGTCGACGGCGTCTCAATCGACATCCGTGAGGGTGAAGTGCTCGTGGTCGTCGGCGAGAGCGGGTGCGGCAAGACGACGCTCGGCAAAGTAGCGATCGGTCTCCAGCAGCCGACGGCTGGGAGCATAAAGTTCCGAGGGCAGGATATCCGGGCCGCGAAGCGGAGGGAAGGCGAAGTCACAGTACCGTATGCGGAGATTCGTCGTTCGCTCCAACACATTCATCAAGATCCGGGTAGCTCACTGAATCCGAACCGGACGATCAAGTCGACGCTGTTGGAGCCACTGAAGAACAGCCGCCCCGAGATGAGTAACGCCGAGCGGCAGGAACGCATCCTGACGCTCTTGGAGTACGTCGGCATGGCACCTGCCGAAGACTACATCGGTCGATATCCCCACCAGTTGAGCGGTGGAGAACAGCAGCGGGTCGCTCTTATCCGGGTTTTCCTGATGAACCCCGACCTCATCCTCGCAGACGAAGCGGTGTCGGCGCTTGACGTCTCGCTTCGGCTTGAAATTATGGATCTCATGCTCGAACTGCAGGAACTCTGGGGAACTTCGTTCATCTATATTTCGCACAACCTCTCTAACGCTCGGTACCTAGCAGGGCGAGCCAACGGGCGAATCGCTATCATGTATCTTGGAGAAATCGTCGAGATCGGCACTCCTGACGAGATCATTCATAATCCCCAACACCCGTATACGAAGGCACTCAGATGGGCCTCGCCAGATATCAATCCTGCCGAGCACAGCGAATTTGACGACCTCCCGGTGCGGAGCATTGATATTCCAGACCCTGTCGATCCACCGAGCGGGTGCCGGTTCCATACCCGCTGTCCAAAAGCTCGGGAGACTTGCACCCAAGAGCACCCAGAACTCCGGGAGGCTGACGGGGAGACAAAGCAACAGGTTGCATGTTATCGGGCGTTCGACGACCACCCGTACTGGGAGAGCGAACCGCTCGCAGACGCCGAACGCTAACTCCGGCCTGCGGATCGGCTGGGCCGAGCATTCTCCCGTATGGAAGCTGACGACCGACCAGCCACGATCCACGCTTCCGCGAAAAGTATATATCTATCGTCTGGATTGTCCGTGTAACATGAGTGACGCAGTCGTCAACCCACAGACGGAGCGCAATGTGGGGGAGCGAGCCACGGAGTTCCTCAGCGACCACTTGCTGGCGGTGAGTTTCCTCCTTGTGGAGGCCATCTCCATCGGAGGCGGGGTCGCGCTTGACCGGATTGGGATGCCGATCATGGCGGGAATCGTCGGATCGGTCGCCGTGTTGGTCCCGGTCACCCTTCTTGCCATCTTTGGATTCCTCCAGCTCCTTCGGGTGCTCGCACCATACCTCAAGACCGCCGACTGACCCCCACCCGTTTCGGAAAGCGGAGTAACAGTTCCCGATGATTGAGCGAACTGTAACCAACATCGTTTTTATGTATTTCCCATCGAACAAGATCAGTCATGGTGGAGAACTTGACTTCGTTCGATCGGGACTGTCTCGCATCTGGGAGCCTGGTTTCGTCTCGCGCATCGGCAGCACGAGGCAGACACGTCTCTCGCGACGCAGGGAGAGACCGATGTTAGGAAAACTCCTGCGGACGTTGTGTCAGCACAGACGAGGAATGCTGATGCTGTTTTCCGTTCACGTCCTGATACTCGTCGCCCTCTTGGCTGTCCTCCCTGTCATCGAACAGGGAACAGCTTCGTACATTGCCACCATTCTCGCGTTTTCGCTCTCGCTGGTAACTGTTCTCCTCACCGGAGGGCTCCTCCTCGTCTGTAGAAGTAGACGGCGGACCCTGCCGAGAGACGAGAGCGTGCTTGACTGATAATAGCCGAAAGGGGTACACTACGGACCAGCGGCTTGGGGACCTCCCGTCGCGAAAGCACAGTCACGCTCGGTTCCGACCACGTGGCGCCTTTTCGTCGCAGCCCGAAACGCACCGGAGCCGGTCCAGCGTCACTTGATCACCGCGTCGCAGTGGCCAATGACATCCCGACCCTCTGAATCACGACTCCGACGGACGTTGACCTGAAGTGAAATACGAGAGAGACGCAACGATCATTTGACTAGCCGCTCTCAATTGTCGAAAATGTTAATAGATCGCTGTCTCCACCTAGTGACAGGTGATGTGAATGGAGTTCAGTAAATCAGAGTCACTCGGAAAACTCGAGCAGAGCGTCGACGCGGGCGATCCCATCATCGGGGCCGGCGCCGGGACCGGTATCTCCGCGAAGTTCGCCGAGCGAGGCGGCGTCGACCTCATCATCATCTACAACTCCGGCCGCTACCGCATGAACGGCCGCGGCTCGCTCGCCGGCCTCCTCCCCTACGGCGACGCCAACGAAATCGTCCTCGACATGTCCCGCGAGGTCCTCCCCATCGTCCAGGACACCCCCGTGCTGGCCGGCGTCTGCGGGACCGACCCCTTCCGCGAGATGGACGTCTTCCTCGACGAACTCAAGCGCCTCGGCTTCTCCGGCGTCCAGAACTTCCCCACCGTCGGACTCATCGACGGCCAGTTCCGACAGAACCTCGAGGAGACCGCCATGAGCTACCAGCAGGAGGTCGACATGGTCGAACTCGCCAACGAGAAGGGACTGCTCACCTGCCCGTACGTCTTCGACGAGGACGACGCTCGCGCGATGGCAGAGGTCGGCGCCGACGTCGTCGTCGCCCACATGGGCCTCACCACGAGCGGCGACATCGGCGCCGAGACCGCCTTCGACCTCGACGAGGCCGCCGACCGGGTGCAGGCGATCCACGACGCCGCCACCGACGTGAACGACGACGCGCTGGTCATCTGTCACGGCGGCCCCATCGCGTGGCCCGACGACGCCGAGTACGTCCTCAACAACACCGAGGGCGTCGTCGGCTTCTTCGGCGCGTCCAGTCTCGAACGGCTCCCCACCGAGGAGGCCATCGAGAACCAGGCCCGCGAGTTCAAATCCATCGAGTTCTGACCTGCCCGGTCTGAGCCGGGGCAGTCCCCTCGCAACCCGGCCGGGAACGGTGTTCGCCGCGACCCGACTCGGCTCAGGTAGTTTCGGTCATGTACTCGTCGAGTTTGCGGGCCATCGCCACCGCGAACTCCTCGTCGTTGATGTCGGTGTCCATCTCGACGAGTTCCACGCTGTCGGAGATGTTCTCACGGAGCGCGTCGAACAGTTCCCGGTCGGCCTCGGGGTCGTAGAAGTCCTCTCCCTCCACGTCGATCATCGAGACGCCCTGCAGCGGGAGGAACAGCGCGGTCGGTCCCGTCGCCTCGTTCAGCTTCCCGGCGATGATGCGGCCGAGTTCGGCGTTCTCCTCGGGCGTGGTGCGCATGAGCGTGACCTGCGGGTTGTGCTGGTGGAACTGCCGCCCCTCGAACTCGTCGGGGACCGAATCGGGCGTCCCGAAGTTCACCATGTCGAGCGCGCCCGTCGACACCACGTGCGGTACCCCCATCCGGCCGGGCGTCTCGAGTCGGTCGGGGCCCGCGCTCAGGACGCCCCCCACGAGTTCGTCCGCCCACTCGGTCGTGGTGATGTCGAGGACACCGTCGATGATGCCCTGTTCGACGAGGTTCTCCATCGCGCGCCCGCCCGTCCCCGTCGCGTGGAAGACGAGCACCTCGTAGCCGTTGTCTTCGAGCCACTCGCGCGCTCGTTGGGCGCACGGGGTCGTGACGCCGAACATGGTGATGCCGACGGTGGGGTTGTCTTCGACGTCGATGTCGGGGTCGGTGGCGACCATGCCGACCATCGCGAGCGCGGCGTTCGAGATGATGCGCCGGGTGAGCTGGTTCAACCCCTCGATGTCGGCGACCGAGTACAGCATCATGATGTCGCGCGCCTCGACGTACGGGCGCACGTCGCCGGAGGCCATCGTCGAGACCATCAGCTTGGGCACCCCGTAGGGGAGCGCTCGCATCGCGGTCGTGGCGACGGAGGTGTTGCCGGACCCGCCGAGTCCGAGCACTCCCTCGAGGGTTCCCTCCTCGTGGAGGTCTCTGACGATCGAGGCGGCGCCCCTACCCATCGCGTCCATGGCCTCCCCCCGGTCGGCCTCCTCGCGCAGGTGCTCGAGGGACGTTCCGGCGGCCTCGGCCACCTCCGCGGCGCTGGTCTCCGGGTCTACCTCCGGGTCATCCACGACGCCCGTGTCGACGAGGTGGACGTCGAGTCCCTGGGCTTCGATGACCTCCCGGGCGAAGGAGAGTTCCTCGCCTTTCGTATCGAGCGTGCCGACGATTACGATGCTCATTCTGAGACTCCACGTTACCCATCCGAGATACCCCTAATAATTCATTCTGTTTATATTTTTACATACGTGGGCACAACACATCCTGGCCCGGCGGATACCATGGGACGCGAGATGAGTCCAGTAGAAAGGTTTAATGAGTAGATGTCCGGTAGTTCCGTTTG
>NZ_JCAMRW010000005.1:0-104205 GCF_059821265.1 Halorarum sp. SLYT50
GGATCTCCTCCTCCGAGTGCGTCTCCTCCCCCTCGGATGCCGGCGAGACACCGACGAGACTGGTGAAGTAGTTGGCAGTCCCGTTGAAGACGATGATACCGGGCATGAACACGTAGTAGAAGAACTTCATGAGCGGGGCGAGCAGGAGCGCGACACGCATGGCCTCCTGGATGGCGAACGTCTTCGGCGCGAGTTCGCCGAACACCACGTGGAGGAACGTGATGAAGCCGAACCCGAGGACGAACGCGACGAGGTGGACCGCTCCCGCAGGAAGAAACTGGCCGAGGACGGGGTCAATGAGCGCCGCCACAGCGGGTTCACCGATCCAGCCGAGGCCCAGCGAGGAGAGCGTGATGCCGAGCTGACTGACCGCCAAGTAACCATCCAGATCCTGGATGATGTCTTGCACGAGCGCTGCGCCCGGTTTGCCCCGTTCGACAAGTGCAGTCACCTGGGTTGGCCGAACTTTGACGAATGCGAACTCCGCAGCGACGAAGACCCCGTTCATGATGACGAGGAAGAACGCAAGGAGCAGTCCGCCGAGAGAAATCAGGTCGACCATAGTCAATTACGGACGCATGGGCACTTGTAAGGGGAGGATACCGCACTGGTCTTCTGCGGTCAGATTTTCCAAGAGTCGAAGGTGACTGCGATGCCGCAAGCCTATGGCCTGCCCCTCCCCCATTCGCTCGCTATTGCCCGGTCGTTGAGAGTGGAGATTTACGGCCGTGTTGAAATCCTGTTGATCCGGCACTGTTCCTACTGAAACAGCCGTTCGATAAGTGTACACATCGGTCACGCTTGGCGCGTGCCAGCAGTCGTTTCCACGGGCGTCCGTGACCGTCGCTCTAGATGCCGAGCCACTCGTCGACCCGAACCTGATAGCCGTTCGCCCGACAGAACTTCGCCGCTTGTCGGCGCACAGCTCGGGACGTTGGGAGTTTTTCTTTCTCACCGATGTGGTCGACGATCCAGTCGCCGATGGCGGTGATCCCTTCGTCGTCGTCATCGGCGTCGATCGATTCGAGTTCCTGGAAGGTCATCTCGTACGCTTTGCGCTGTGTCCAACTGAACTCCGTATTTCGAAGGGTCTCACTGGATTCGACGACTCGTTTCATCGCCGCGGTAACTGTCGGCCGCAGTAGCTGCACTCGCACGGCAGCCGGAGAGTCGAACGTCTCCTCGTCCGTCTCCGGGACGAGATCCTCGATCGTGTAGCTCCCCTTGACCGATTCGATCGTGTGGTCGCCGATCGTCGCGACGATCTCGGCCCCAGTCGCCGGGAAGTTCATTGCTTCGAGTTCCACTTCGAAATCGCCGAGTTCCGCCGCCTCGACCGGTGGCTCTTTTTCGTCTCCTCGCTCCAGTTCCGTGGCGACATCACGCTCTTGCTGGCGTCTCTCAGCGTCTCGCGCTTGCTTGTCTCGACCGCTCCTATTATCTGCCATCCTCTGATTAGGCTCTCCAGCCGGATAGTCCCGTGGTCGAGATCAGGTACTACCGTCATTTCGAGGACTTCGAAGAGTACCGAGCAACAGCTCGCCGAGCCAAGTCGGAGCAACTGCGACTTCGGGAAGGCCTGCATTCGGTCACACCAGCGGGGGAATCCATAATCATCTACGCATTTCAACAAAGCCGAAAGAACTGGTATTGACACAGCCTCATCTGCGCCCTGGTAGAGCCGTTATGTGCGATTCACGGAGGATTCGAATGAAGTACCACGAGGGATCTAGCACTACAGCTTGATCGTCACTAGTTCGTAATCTAGCGTTATTGCGTCCGTTTCAATTGTGGCAGTACTCGGAGCCGGTGACGACCACTGACAGATGGCCCGATTCTGTACACACAAGTCAAGGATGAGGGGAATCTCTATACTGAATATGACTGAACAGGGAGACCGTCAGCATTGGTTTTCGGACCATGTTGTACTGTCGATCTTGGCGGTCGTGAGCGGGGTTCTCGGCCTCCTTTTCGTTTTCACACAGCTCCAGTATATCCTGCTCGCAATCGTCCTCGCATACGTCCTCACACCCGCACAACGGACGCTCGAGCGTCACACGAGCTCAGCTACAGCCGCCCTCATCCTCATCTCGCTTTCGGTAGTTGTCCTCTTCATCCCGATCGCCTATATCCTCACAGTCGCAATTCAGCAGGGACTGGGGCTGCTAACCGCCCTCCAGGAAGGGGAACTCAGTCTCGACATCGTTCAGGGTCGACTCGAAACCATTGGCTACGTGATCGATTTCGACCTGTTGTACGCGACCTATCAAGAGCCGATCGCGAGCGGATTGCAGCGTTTCGCAACCGGCGCGGTAACCGTCATCGGCGGTCTCCCTGGGGTGCTCATCGGACTCACCGTGACGGTCTTCGTACTCTTTGCGTTGTTGCGAGACGGTGACCAGTTCGTCACATGGTTGCAGTCGATCGTCCCGCTCTCTGGTCGTGTGGAACGAGAACTTCTTCGGGAACTCGACGCCCTCATGTGGGCGTCAGTTATCGGGAACGTCGCCGTCGCGGTGGTCCAGGCGGTACTACTCGGCATCGGATTGGCGCTCGTTGGCATCCCCGGGGTTGTGTTCTTGACCGTGGCGACATTTGTTCTCACGTTGCTCCCACTCGTTGGGGCATTCGGTGTCTGGCTTCCGGTTTCGGGGTACCTGTTCGCGATCGGTCGCCCCACTACAGCGGTACTGTTTTTCGTCTACGGGTCGGTGGTCAGCGCCTCGGACCTCTATCTTCGACCGGCGATCATCAACCGGAGCGGGGCGATCAACGTGGCGACCATCGTCGTGGGTATCTTCGGGGGAATCGTTCTGTTCGGGGCCATCGGCCTGTTCGTCGGCCCTGTCATACTCGGCGGCTCGAAGGTCGTCCTTGACCTGTTTGCCCAGGAGCGAGCGGACTCGACCGTCGGCCGATAGCGTATCGGTTCCGCCATCGGTCCTCACGTGACCGTGGCCGCGGTACCATCTCACCCGCCGACGTCAATCGTTTGACACACCGCGACGGCGTCGGACTCGCTGATTCGAATGTGATGAGATTCGGTTCCGAGTGGCGCTACCTACCCATCTTGTCCCTTGTACAGACAGACGAGCAGGGGTCGAGTTCGTCCAGTCAGGACGAATCTCCACCGAGCGGGGTTTGCTCACGGTGTCGACGAGGCGTGTGGAGGGTTCCGTCGGATTACCCCGCTAATCGTGCGGGACAGTACTGTTTACGAGCGTTCCGCCGCAGTGAGGACAGGTGTTCGTGTCGGTGGGGTCTTCGATGCCGTCTCCACAATCACGGCAGACGTAGAGTGTTGCCTCTGAACCGGAGTTGCGTGTTGTTGTCATTATCTGTTGGTGGGTGCCGTACCGCACGTCAGCCATCGCTCGGGAGCGGACGCAGTCGTCGGCGTCACGAAGTATCCCGTGACGCATCTCCTTCGACCAGTGCGGTGACTGACAGACAGCTGCGGCAGCCGTAGGTGTCGTCCTCGTTGTCCCCGAAGACGCGGGCAAATCGTGACGTTACGAACGCACCGCACTTGTTGCATTCTGGCATCGTTCAGTGGCTTGGGAGGGCCTGGCAGGGACGTCTCTGTAGTCGAGCCTTATCGGTGCCGCCCACGTTCTTCGCGGTCCTGATGTCGTTCGTTCGCCTGCGCGACGTCCTCGGACGTGATGGTTTTTCGACCGCGACGGCGGGCACGACGAGCCGCCGATTCGGCGATTTCGGCTGTTTCCTCGGCTGCTGCCTCTCGTAGCGCCGCTGCAGCCTCAGCATCTGGTTCGACATCTTCATCAGCGGCTTCCGAAAGGACGGATTTCGCCTTCTCGGAGTCGACCGCTTCTCGTGCTCGGCGCCGCGTTTCTCGACGTGATCGGAACGGATTTCGTACCATGTGTGATCTCTCCGCCGGTGAGCGGACACCGGGACTAACGCGCTTCGACTGCATCAAGTGACGACATTTTACCAAGCAGACGAGTTCTGATTAACCGGGTGACGTAGTGAGAGAGTACAGCAACCGATTGACCAGTGACGCAGGGACGTGCAGGCTTCTGGCGTCACTCACATAATCAAATTTTCTCAGTTGTAAAAATCCATACAGTTGATGTACCTCGGTAGAGAGTAACGCAGTATGACGACCCACAGTCTCGACGCATGTCTCCGGCTCGTCGCCGATCGGCACCGACGCCGGATCATCCACCACTTGCGCCACGAGGCTACCGGGACCACGACGGTTGACGAACTCGTCGATCAGTTCCACAGTAGTGGTTCTGACTCCAAAGACGGGCCACCGCAGGACCGAGACGCACTCGCCATCCAACTACATCACGTCCACCTGCCGAAGTTGGCAGAGCACGGCGTCGTCGAATTCGAACACAAAAGTGGGGCCGTCCGGTACCGTCCCGACGAACAGGTCGAAACAGTACTTGACTCACTCTCAGGCGGAGTGTCGATACCGAATCCCTGACGCCGATGGCTCCCTCCCGGAGACGACGAGTCTTCCGGAGGTGATGGCGACCATCGTCACTTACTCGACTGCTGAGAGTTAGCTAATGACGAATGGTGCTTGCGCAGTCAAGGGGGAGCGTGTCACCGCCAACGCGGTGGCACGGACAGTCTCTCAGTTAATCACAACCCGTCTCGTTTGGAAATTGGTGTCACGTTAGGTAGCTGGGGAACGATGGTGCAGACATCCGATGAAGATACGCACCGTACTCGAATCCCTCGAAGACGAATTCAGCTTTCCGATCGATCACGGCTCGGTCATCGAGCAGATTGGAGACACCGAACTCGAGGCACCGGACGCACAGGAAACCGAGGCGATTTCGACGATCCTCGGTCACGTCGGCCAGGAGACGTACGCCTCGGCCGACGAGTTGTACACGACCATCATCGGTAACGTGAGCGACGAGTATATCGGGCGCAAATTCTACGATGACCGTGGCGCGAACCCCTCCGCAGCGGCGGTAGCGCCCACAGACGAAGCCGACGTTTCGTTCTGAGCGGCTGTCGGCGCTACTGACGTTCGTTCTGTAGCCTCAGCCAGCTACTCTCGGTGATACACGCAACCGTTGATCCGGCGACTTGAACACGGCGAACCAGACGGCGGTCGCGTTCATGAACGGCTCCGTCGCCAGCGCGCGATCTCCGCCGCGCCATCGACAGCGGGATTCTCTCATTGAACTCAGCGTTGCACGTCGAAGGAGGAGCCTGACTCGACATCCTCCGCGCCCACAACACGTACATAACTTCGAGGTGTCACTCTCGGTGACCGAATCACTACGATTCCTCGGCCTGCATTCGAGCAGCTTGGTGAACTGGTCGGACGCCCACGAATTCAGATCAAGGTTGCCGTGCAGTCCGCTGCGCCCACAGACCGGAGCTAGCGGGACCCCTGTGAGTTAACCTCTTCCACAGCGAATTCACATGGGAATGGACGTAATCGACCCGTCGACAGGCGCGCGACTCGAATCGTCCGCGGAATACACCCCCTCGGCGGGCGAGACCGTACCCAAGCGTGTCGTTCCTACGCACGAGACACCCGTGGTCGAACGCACGCTGCGGTGGCAGCGATGACGAGGCTTCTCCCGCTCGACGTCTCGGCACTGGCGACACGTGTCGATGACAGCCTCGCACCGCGGCGTCGCACATCACCGCTCCCGCTGAGACCCACCGATGAGTGAGCATCGGGTCCGAGTCGGTGTCTTGTGCCTTCATAACAGCAAAGAGGTCAAGGCCATCTTGAACGCCGTCGAGGCGCTGGGCCACCATCCCGAGTGGCTTCGCGTGGAGAACACAATCGTCCGCTTAGAAGACGGGGAAGCCACACTCAGTCCGGACGTGGATATCATCGCGAATCGACTCCTCCTCTCGAACACCGACCAGCCATTCGAAGAACTCGGACTGGCTCAGACGCTCGCTGGGCTTCGACCGATGCTGAACACCCCTGATGCGACCGCACGGGCCGCACACAAAACCGCCGCAGCGGTCATCCTCCTCAACGAAGGACTCCCCGTCCCGCGGACCGTCCTCGCGCTCAGTCGGCATCACCTCAACCAGATTCGCGACGAATTCGCCGAGGAGACCGTCTACAAAACGGCCATCGGAACCCACGGGGGTGGCACCTGGAAGGTGGGCACGGACGGCACACTCGCCGCGAGTGTCGGCAATCGGCGCGCCTTCATCCAGGAGTTCATCGGACGACCGGGCGAAACGCCACGAGACCTTCGGGTGTACATCGTCGGTGGGCAGGTGATCGGCGCCATGTATCGGTATGCGCCCGAGGGTGACTGGCGAACGAACGTCGCGCTTGGTGGACGCGTCGAAGACGCAACCGACGCAGTACCCGAAGAGGTGCTCGACCTTGCCTGTCGGGCGACATCGACACTCGAACTCGAGTATGCCGGCGTCGACCTCATCGAGGGTGACGATGGGTGGTACATCTTGGAGGTGAATCCCACGGCCGGGTTCAAAGGCTTCTACCAGGCGACAGGCCGAAGCCCGGCACCGTACATCGCTCAGTTGGCCATCGAGCGCGCAGGGGACACGGTCGACCTGGACCGGGTCGAGAAGCTAGCGTCCACGCTTGACGATTCGGTGCCGTCCTGCAAACCAGCTTCGGCCCCTGTCATCTCTCGCGAGCCGGTCACCATTGGGTTGATCGAGTCGGTCGTGGTTAGCGGGACCAGTGCCACGAAAACCGTGATCGCCAAATCGGACTCCGGCGCGGCCAGGACGAGTATCGACCTTCGGCTCGCAGCGGAGATTGGAACGGGGCCGATTCACACCGTCTCCCGTGTTCGCTCGGCGAGTTCGAATCGATCCAACACACGAGCAGTCGTCGACCTCGTCGTCGGAATCGGTGGGACTCAACACACTGTCGCGGCGAATATCGCCGACCGAACACATATGAGCTACCCGCTGTTGCTCGGCCGCGACATCCTGAAGCATTACCGCCTCGATGTCAGCCGCCGGGTCAAAGATCACGGAGAGACTGTGGATGAGGAGTGAGCGACGAACACAGTGACGTGCGGGACGGTACTCACCACTCGACGACTGACGTATGGCTGTGCAGGGTTCGGTATCACTCACTTAATCAAAACATCTACACCTGTAAAATTCGTCACAATTGATGCCGCTCTGTCGCGACGGTCGCAGTGTGACGACTCAGCACGAGGCGGTGGGATGGACAGCGAACGCGGTACCGGTCTCGTCAGAACGAACCTGTACCATCAACAACGGACCGGTTCCCGGTTCGAAACGTAGCTGGTGAGCGGATGGTCCGACCGTCCGCTCTTGGTGCGTAAATGGTACTCCCGGATTCCGGTTCCAAGACAGACGGATCCTCGGACAGTCTGGAGGACGGAGACGCCTATCGGCGTCTCATCGAAGGGGTGGCCGACCACGCGCTGTTCATGCTCGACGCCGACGGATGTCTCATCCTCTGGACGGACGTCGCGCTGCGACTCTATGGCTACGAGGCCGTCGACATCGTCGGGGAGAGACTGGACCGTCTCTTCGCGGAGGACCAAGAGACGCACCCCCCGCTCGAGGACCTGTTGGCCGAGGCGAGGGCCGGTCCGGTGGAGATTGAGGGCTGGCACGAGCGAGCCAACGGGTCGGTGTTCTGGGCGACCTGTACGCTTTCGCTGCTCGAGGGCGGCGGCTACGGTGTCGTCAGCCAGGATACCACAACGCGCAAACAGTACGAGCGGATGCTCGAACGCCAGAACGACCGGCTCAAGGAGTTCACCGACATCCTCTCGCACGACCTCCGCAGTCCCCTCTCAGTTATCGACGGACGCCTGGACCTGTTCCGGCAGACCGGTGAGGACGAACACCTCACGGCCATCGAGACGACGACCAGCCGTATGGAACGATTCGTCGAGGACCTCCTCCGTGTGGCCCGACAGGGCGAGATGGTCGACCACCCGGAGCCGACCGACATCGGGGCTGTCCTCGAGATGGCTCAGGAAGGGACGCTTCCGCCGAGTGCGACCGTCGAGTACGACCCCATCTCGACAGTGATGGCCGACTCCGACCGACTGGTGCAACTCGTCGAGAACCTCCTGCGGAACAGTTCGGATCACGGCAGTGAGCGTGTGACTGTCCGTGTGGGGCCGCTCGAGAACGGGTTCTACGTCGAGGACGACGGCCCGGGTATTCCAGAGCGAGACCGCGAGCGCGTCTTCGACCACGGCTACACGAGTCGCACGGGCGGGACGGGATACGGTCTCTCTGTTGTCCGTTCCATCGTCGGGACCCACGGATGGGACGTCGTGGTGACCGACTCAGAGGGCGGTGGCGCTCGATTCGAGATTACCGGTATCGAGTTCCTCAGCGAACCGTAGCTTCGGCCTGGGTTCCGCGGGTTTGTCGCCGCTGTTTGCACCGTGCGTGTCACGCGGTGGTGTTCCTGTCGGCTGTGCGCCCAGCGAGGTTCGTCACCGGTGAGTCGCTCCAAAACGGCCCGTTGACAGTTGTTCTCACGCCGACTCGTCTGTCCGGAGTCGCCAGGTAAAAATCGCCTTCAGAACCACGACCAGACTGTTCGCCTCACCCTCGCCCCAGATGGCGGTTTCGGACCGCGGATCGGACGGACTCGCGTCCGCACCGTTGACGAGCGCACTCACGAGGGTCTTCCGACCGTCGACCATCATGAGCCGTCCTGCCGACGTGTCCGACCAGACCCACAGCGACTCAAACATCGTCGCGCCGGGGATATCGTCCTGAATGCGTTCCTGGACATCCGTCGACACCCCGGCGAGTTTGATCGAAACGCCCCGCTCTGCGGCCTCGCCCAACCCCTCGATCAGCTCCTCGGTGAGCAGCTCTTCGACGGTCATGTAGACGATCTCCTCTTCGGCGCTCGCGAAGAACTCCCGGACGCGTTCCGTGACTGGCGTCTGCTCGTTTACCGTCCAGACGCCGCGCTGCTCGGCTCGTTGTTCGATGGGTTCGAGTTCTCTCAGCGCCGTCCGAAGGAGTTCCGTGCGGTGTTGTAGCTCGTGTTCGAACGTCCGACTCGCGGTTTCGGCGGAGATCGCCCAGAACTGCTTTGGCGACGACTGGAGGATATCGACGAGCCCCCGGTCGTGTAGCTCGTCGATCGCGTCGTACACCCGAGTGCGCGGCACCTCTGAAACCTGGCTGACGTCTCTGGCCGTCCCCGTGCCGAGACCAACAAGTGCGACGAATGTCCGTGCGGCGTAGACACTCAACCCGAAGCGCTCGAGTTGCTGGATCGCGACGGACTGTGGGTCATCGTCTGATTTGTTGCTCATCGGTTGGGCTGGTGAGGGTCGCAGGAACCCAGCCACGAGAGTGGCCGGGGCGGCACGCAGGAGTACTGAAGTTGGGGGTACAGAACTGGACCGCGTGCGTCAACAGTGGTTGACCGCCACACGGGATAATTCTTTTGTGATTAAACGGGTGACACTATACAATGCCGTTGGACAGTGTTTCTAGCCAATGAAAACCAGACGCACCTGTTGTCACTCACATCATTACATACTATCCCGGAACTCTCCGCTGAGGCGGATTCAGACGGTGACATTGCCCATTACACACCCCCTTTCGTCGCCGCGGTCACGAGCTGAGTGACAATACCTAACCGTGTCGGGGGCATTTCTTCCAGCGACTCACTGGATGACACCCCGTGAGGTTGGGACACATGACTACAACTGACAGTTTGGAGGACGCAATCGAAGTCCTCCAGCAACTCGGCTTGAAAGAATACGAGGCGCGATGTTTCGTCGGCCTGTCCCGCCTCCACACGGGCACAGCAAAGCGATTGAGCGAGATGACGGAGGTTCCCAGAACGCGGGTGTACGATGCGATTCGAGTGCTGGAGGCGCAAGGCCTGGTCGAGATCCAGCATTCGAGTCCCCAGCAGTTCCGGGCGGTTCCGCTCGAGGAGGCGACCGAGACCCTGCGGGACCAGTACGAAGCCCGCGTCGAGCGACTCCACGATGCGCTGGACACGGTCGAAATCGTCGACGAAGACGATGAGACCCCCGTCCAGCAGGTGTGGGCGATGTCCGGGCGCGACCCGATCGAAAATCGGACCGACCAACTCATCGAGAACGCGTCCGAGGAAATCGTGCTGGTACTGGGCGACGCGTCTCTACTGACCGAGGGGCTCGTTGCCAGGCTCAACGGCGTCGGTAGCGAGGTCGACCTTCTTATCGGCGCGCTGACGGAGTCGCTTCAGGAGCAGATCCAGACGGCCGTGCCGGACGCCACGACGTTCATCTCTGGCCTCGAGTGGCTGCATGGCGAGGACGTGACTGACGACGAGACGGCGATCGGCCGGCTCCTTCTGGTCGACCGGTCGACGATTCTCGTGAGTTCGATCATGCCCGGCAGCAAAGAGGAACAAGCAGTCTTCGGCGAAGGGTTCGGGAACGGTCTCGTGGTAATCGCCCGGCGGCTCATGGCTCAGGGCCTGTTGACGGTTCGTGACCCTAAGCAGTGATCTCGCCACGAGCAACTATTAGCAACTCCGTCAGCGGACGCAACTGTCAGAGGGGTCTTGATCGTGCTCGTCGCAGGAACGGTCCTCGAGCAACTGGAGCGTGAGATACTCGCCATTGTCGATCGTGATGCAACAATCGCTGTACACGAACGAGAGACGTCCGCCCGTCCGAGGAGTTCCGTCGTACCGCGGGTCGAACAACGAATCCAACGCAGCCGGATCGACGACATCCGCCAGTGGGTGCAGGAAACCGGGTTCACGGCCTTCGACTGCGCTCACCGCGCGTACGACGGCCGTGCTGACCGATTCATCCGCCCCGATTTCGTACTCCACAGGTCTGATTCGTGCTACACGACGAAAAGCTCCGAAGTATTTCACCCGAATTATCAAAACAGGTTTCACATTGACGGGCTGAACCCGCGTGTTGGCACACACCGGGGTCGGTGGAGTAGAACGAAACATAAAGATGCTGCAACTTCCGCTCGGAGGGACAACTAGTGCTCTTTTCGAAACAGGCGTGTCTGATTCATCATGCCACCAAATTGGAGATAGTACGAGTACTGATGGTTCCGATGCATGACTCTCGACGTGCCGTCTTTCGGGATATTGCACAGGCTCCGTATACCGAGTGGCCTGCCTACGATTCGACGCCACTCTACAATCGGGGTTCACTCGATGCGCTTCAGGAGGATATCCGAACGGTTGGGCAGTGGTGGTTCAAACACGTCCATCACAGGTCGGTGGAACACTTTGTATGTCAATACCCACTGGCCTACTTCCGGTTCGACGCTAACGACCGTTATGGGGGCGCGACACGATACAAGATGGAACCCCTCTTTCGGGTGTTTGTTCTGAAGGAACTCCACGGGTGGGAGCACGAAACTGCACTCGTCGATTACCTTGATCACCGCTCTGATCTCTGCGAGCAACTGGCTTTCGAGACGATTCCAGACCAATCGACGCTGTGGCGCAGCTGGCACGAGCGTTTCACCGCTGACCTCCGAGAGACAGTCGAGACGGCGGCTCGAACAATCCTGATCAAAGCCCAGAATGCAGGTGTCGCAGTTCCACGTGACCCGGAGCGAAAGCTTCGGCATCACGATGACGATCGAGAGAATTCAAACCCCGACGACCAAACTGTCCAAAAACAGGCTGAGGAGATTACTGACCATGTCAACCACGTCGCCTTCCCCGCGTTCTCACTGGACCGTGGCGAGGGCTGTGAGATCCACGAGAACGCCTACTGGAGCTTACAGACGTATCTCGGGCTTCGTGAGAACTTGGCCGCCAACGAAGGCGCTCGCAGCTTCGTACACGAGTCGACGCGGGAGCGGACACCACTCGGACACGCTCATCGAGACCACATTCGTGGTCTCTCTATCGAGCAGATGCGAGAGATGTATCGACAGGCGATCCGGCAACTCATTGACGAGGTCGCAGAGACGGAGGAGTTCTTCCGCGCAGGAATCGTCGCGATCGACATCACCGAATCCGATCCCTTCACAGGCGACCGAACCGGCCACGAGGACGAGATCATCGGAACGAAAGAGAACACCGACGAGTACGCCTATCAGTGGGCGACAGTCCAGCTGGTCGGGAACGCAGTCCCGCTCGTCCTTGATGCCCGTCCAGTACGAAAAGGCGAGTCACGCAAAGAGATCGTAGAGGACTTGCTTGATTCTGCCGAGGATCTCGTTCACGTCGATAACGTGCTGATGGACCGGGAGTTTGATAGCCAGCACGTTCTGGAGATGATTAGCCAGCGGGGACTCTCCTACGTTGTGCCCAAGCGGATGCAGACCAGCGAAAAAGCCCACGCTAAGCGATTGCTCCAGCGCGACCAGGACCGGTATGAAACCGATCGGAAGCTTCATCTCGGGAAGAACGAATGGCACGAGACGACGCTGATCTACCGTCGGAAAGAGGACTCAGAGCATGACGACCATCGACAGTACTCGGTGTTCATGACGAATAGAGGGAGTGGTCACCTCACCGAGTACGGCTATCGCTGGGAGATTGAGAGCGGGTACAAATCGATCAAGCGGTTCATGGCCGCGACGACCTCGAAGAATTTCGTGCTTCGGTTCTTCTACTTCGCATTCGCGTGTCTCTTGTACTCAATCTGGCGAGCGGTGGATCTACTCGTGCAGGTCGAGTTGACCGGTGAATACGAACATTCGCCGACCGTGACGGCCGATAATACGCTCACGCTGCTGAAGAAGGAGACAGGAATCGGATAGTGAGGTGCTCTGTTCTCTGTTCGGGTTAGCGCGCCGTCTGAGTGGCTACACTGCTGAACGTCTCGAAAATTCGTCCATATAGTTGACGGTATGACAAGATCGGTCGTTTGGAGAGCCATCTGAGACAGTTTCCGATGACCGAATCGGTCAAGTTCACGCATCACAGTCCCGCTAAACCCGGTGTAGTCTCAACTTCCCGCCGCGCCAAAATATATCGCCATATAGAGTTTACAGGATCCGATTTTGGCCTCGCATAGCGTGTGAATGCCGAAATCAGCCGTTTCAGCGATTTCGGCCTTCACTGTGTATTAGAATTGTTATACACAGTAGAATTATGCATCCCCGCGCTGTCGGTGAAGCACAAACCATGGCCGACGCTCAGGACGACGCTACACCCGGAATCTCAGTTGAGCGCGCCATCGAACAGTATCTCGACTCCGTCGAGGCCGGCAACTCCCGCAAGAACTTCCAATCGGCACTCGCGCGCTGGCGTACTTGGCTCGAGGATGAACGCGGTGTAACCACGCTTGACGACCTCAACGTTCTGGACTGTCGCCGGTACGCCCGCCACCTCAAGCGACGCGCTCGCGACGGCGAGCTCAAAGCAGGGACCGCGACTACATACTACGCGTACGTCCGCGCGTTCCTCTCGTTCTGTGTTGCCGATGAGTTCCTCGACACCAACCCCGCGAAAGCGAAACGAGCGACCGACGAGCTTCCCGAGGATCTCGGCGACGCCGACCGACAGTTCTGGCGCGAAGATGAGCGGCGAGCGATCCTCCGGTTCGTCGACGATCGCGCCGATCGAGCCCTCGATGGCGAGGCCGACGTCGACCACGAGCGTGCCTTCCGTGACCGTGCCGTCGTCTACCTGCTCGGTCTCTCCGGCGTTCGTGGAGCAGAGGTATTCGCAGCACCGGCTGACGACAAGCGGACCGGAATCACCTGGAGTGACGTCCAGATCGATGACGGCGCTATCCGCGTCCTCGGGAAGTCCCGCGAGTACGAGTACGCGCAGCTTCCCGAGCGGGCTGCAACGGCGTTGGAGCGCTACAAGCGTCTCCTCGACCCGTCGACCGATGAGTGGCCCGTCTTCCCGAGTGCCCACGCCCCGTCGAAGTACCGCGCCGTTCGCGAGCAACTGGCAGAGCGAGACGTGCCGGATGACGAGATCGAGGTGATACTGGATGAGCAAGAGATCGACACTATGCTGCGCGAGTACGAAGTTATCCCGCCGGCGCTGTCGACCAACGGTGCTCGCAACCTCATGAAGCGACTATGTGGAGAAGCGGACGTTGATGTCGACGGCGATTATCTGAAGCCGCACGGCGCCCGTCGCGGCCTCGGACACGAACTCTATGCGAACGGCCACGCCGAACTCGCTCAGTCGGCACTCCGACACGCGAGCATCGAGACGACTCACAAGTCCTACTCGGATATTCAGGCCGCGGAGACAGCCCAGCAAGTCGACGAGTTACTTGACGAGTGAGGGAGACTCTAGCTCTGGTTGACGGGTGATTTGTACTTCGAGGTCACGGTCCCGTCGTCCGCCCGCCACTGCCAGTACCAGTACTCGTTGTCGTTGATCGTCTTCTTCGTCAGCGTCGCTTTTGCCGGGACACCTTCGGGGAGCGGATCGCCCTGGACGTCGAGCGACTGGCTCTCTTCGGTCTCGACCGTGGCTTCATCCTCCTGCCACTCCTGTCGGCGTGTCTCCTCTGCCCGTCGTTGGAGAAGTCGAGCCACGTCGTCGAGTTCGGCGGCCGTCAACTCGTCCAGCCAGTCGTTGACAGCGTCGGGTATCTCGGTCATTGTTGGTTAACCCACCCCGTTGTTGGTTAACAGTAGTGAAGCAGCGCGATTTCAGCCTATAATAAAGTCGAAGAAACTGCCAAGAACTCAGTTAGGAAGCTGAATCTTGGCGCTTGTCGTCACCTCGTTCAACACTACCGATACGCTTCAGTTTCGACGCCGTCGAGCATCTCGAAGTCGTCTACGTTTTCCGTGACGACCGGCGCACCGAGGTTCCTCGCGACCGCCCCAATGAGGACGTCGGCAGCTAACGAGTTGATCTTGTCTTGATTGATGCTGTCTTGCCGCCGAAGATCGGCTTCGAGCGTGCTTGCCGTGTACGCCGCCGAGCGATCGAATGGAACGATATCGACCCACTCGAATGCTGTTTCGACCTCGTGACGGTCGAACTTCCCTTGTAGCTCACGTCCGACTGCGATCTCTTTGAGATTGATCGTGGTCGTAACGAATCGATGAGAGCCTTCATTAGCAGCCAGGTACGCCTCGGTCTCGTCCGTTCCTGCCCACGTATGAATCAGAAACGTCGTGTCAAGGAGTTTCATCAGCGGCTCCGCTCAAAGCGTCAGTTGCTGCATTCTGCCGCTTTGACGCTCCCTCAGCGAATCCTTCTCGCGACTGAGCCGCGTACTCAAGCAGCTCCCCGACATCCTCATTTGTTTCGTCTAAGCTTCCGTGGGCGTCGCGCCAGTCGGGCTGCGCTTCATTGAGAATTCGATCGATGAGGTCAGTGAAGCTCTCCCCTTCCTCTTTCCGGGCGCGCAACCGCTCGTAGACGTCTTCGCGGAGGCCGATCGTCTTCGATCCCATATCTTGTGTATCCATGCACAAACACAAAAATTATCCGGTCCATCTGCTCGCTACCGGGGTGATGACAATTCCTGCAACAAGACACGCTTCACATCGGAGAACTTCTTTGAATTGTGAACCGTCTAAACACTGTAGAAATTGTAACATCTGAGTGGCGGGGAAATTGAGGAATTGGATGACGTGCGTCTGACGCGCTCATCTACCATTAAGTGGAAACGGGACATTGGAACGAATGTGAGCATCCTAAACATCGTAGACGTTCGGGAAATTGTACAATTTGTACAACGAGAGGAGAGTGTATAATGGGACGTGCAGTAAGCGTCTCGCTCCAAAAGGGAGGTGTCGGTAAGACGACGATCGCCATCAACCTCGCTGATGCCATTGGAGCTCGCGGACACGATGCGCTATTGGTCGACCTCGACCAACAGGGGAACGCTACGGAAGGAGTCGGATTCAAGGATGTCTACGAGGAAGGAGAACCGAATCTCGGAGATATCCTGACTGACGACGACCAGGTCGATGTCTCTGAAATCATTCAACCGCGAGATGGATTCGATGTCCTCCCAGCGCACGTCAATCTTGACGACGTGGAGGACAAGATCCGAAACTCCACCTTCGGAATGTTGTGGGTGCGCCGTCGGATCGTCGAGCCGCTTCTCGATGACGAATATGATTATATCATTATTGACTCGCCACCGAGCCTCGGACCGCTTTCGGATGCGTCGCTCATCGCTGCTCGTAACGTCGTGGTACCGTTGTTAATGAGCGAACCCAGCGTGAGCGGCTTCGAACGAATGTGGGAACACCAGATCAAGCCGATCCAGCAGGAGGTAGAACTGAACCTACTCGCGATCGTTCCGAACGACCTGCAGGGCAATAACGAGGAACGACGGATCATCCGTGATCTCGAAGACTCACCGTTCGGACAGTATCTTCCCTCATTCGCTCGGTCTGAGCTGTTCGACGATTCGGATAGTATCGGACCGGGTATCCGGCACCGGATCGCGTTCAGTCGCGCGTGGCGGGAAGGGAAGACACTTCGCGAGTACGATCCCAGCAACGACATGCTCGAACGGTTCGACGAAGTAGCGCGGCTTGTCGAAGAAGGGAGGATGAACGAAACCGATGCCTGATGAAAATCGATTTGCTGGCCTCGGTGATCAGGAGGAAAACACATCCAACGATGACGAGTCGACGACCGATGAGAGGAAGAGTGCGAGTGAGCCGTCAGAGAGTGTAGACTCGGAGGGTGGTCCAGCCTTTGAATTTGATGCGACGACAGCGAAGAGTATCTACGTCCGAGAAGAAACGCTAGCACTGCTGGAGGATACGGAGTTCGAGGTCGAGTCAGTCCTTCGCCGTGAACACGATATCCGTGATGTAACGGGTCGAGAATTCCATGATGCAATGGTTCGGGTGATGAGTGAACACGTCGACGAGATCGCCGCTCAAGTCGAATCTGAACGAAATAGCTGAGCCTCCTTCCAGAAATTTCTAGAATTTCTACGAATTTCATCCATGTTGCAGACACTACCGTGTGTAAAATGTTTAGACATTCTGAGCCATCCGGGGCGTGCAGACATTTTGTATCATTCCTTAGTTAACTGAGATGGGAGAAGTAACCAAGGCAGTCAGCATATTAACCAACAAACCGAGACATGAGTGTTGGTTAATACGCCGTAGTACTTATCCTGAGTCGCCATCTCAAGCGTCTCAGCTAGGGAAAACGAAAGATTCGAGCTCAAACAACCCCGCGCATCGAACCGATCTCAATGAGATCGTTGACGATGTGTTCAATCTGTTCGTCCTCTTTGAGGATATCAAGTGTCGCTTCCAAGTCCGTCTTCAACTCGAATCGATAGTGGCGTCCTCCTTGGACTCCACTTTTCCTCTCATCGGCGATCAAGAACCCGAGCATCGCGAGCTCCTGTAAGTGATCACGGACGCGACGACGGACGATTGGCTTTGAGTCGCGCTTCTCGGCCACGATTTTGTACTGTTCGTAGACGTTACGTGTTCGAGCTGGGACTTCTTGCTTGACTTCCATCGCAACTACTGAAAGCAACGCAAGCTGATCTTGGACGGTGAGGCTTCTCATGGATTCTTCAATCCGCTTTCGTTCGAGGACATCGCGGGCTTGCCGGACGTGCGGTTCACCAACTGAATCGTCCTCGTTGTGAAGCGCGATTTCACCCGCTTTGTACAGAAGTCGAATCGCCTGCCGTGCG
Source organism: Halorarum sp. SLYT50 (assembly GCF_059821265.1). NCBI lineage: Archaea > Methanobacteriati > Methanobacteriota > Halobacteria > Halobacteriales > Haloferacaceae > Halorarum > Halorarum sp. SLYT50. The sequence goes on from NZ_JCAMRW010000005.1 coordinate 17,556, forward strand.
CTCCCCTCATCCTGTGCAGCAAATGCTGCACAGAGTGGGATGACGTTGGAGTCCAAGATTCCCTCGATAAAGGCCTTCTCCGCCCGTCGAGAGAGGATTGACTCTAGTTGTGTAGCGTTGTAGGGAGTAAATTCGATTTCGCTATCGTAGAGAGAATCCTTTACCTTCGGACTCAGGTTGTCCCGAAACTCCAAGTCGTTACTGATTCCAATCACGGAGATCCACTTCTCCTCTAAGTGACCGTTCTTTCGGGCACGGGGGAGTTCGTAGAGGATATCGTCGTTCGACCCGATAGAGTCGATCTCGTCGATAACGATGATGATCGTCTCGTTGAGTGCTCGAAGCTCGTCGTAGAGCAAATCGAACATACTTTGTTGGTCGATTCCACTCGGAGTCGTGCTCGCTCCTCGGATCTCCTTGATCAAGTGTGCTGCCAGCTGGTAGGAGGTCGACTGATTACTCGCACTGGTTTTAATGACACTCAATTCGAGTCCGTCTTCAGAAGTAGCAAAGTCGTTGAGAAGGTCAAGTTCGTGGTCGATCGCGACAGTCTTTCCCTGACCCGTCTTCCCGTACAAGAACAAATTGTGTGCGTTGACGCCTCGGGTCGCTGGCGAAAGCGCGTTTCGTATCTCCTCTAGCTCTGTCTCTCTCTCCGGGAGCGCTTCTGGCTGCCAATCCTCTTTCAAGACAGACTCGTCATTGAAAACCTGGACCGTGTTACTGTACGGATTTGGAGTAGTGTCTCCCTCAGTGGAGGGCGTGTTGAGTCCGTCCTCGTCCATGCTAGTAGGTCGCATTATCTGCCCAGTAATAAAACCCCCTTGTCCGATGCGTCCGGTGTGTCCGCATAACTCTCTACATATAAATCCCCCACCCCCCATCGTGTCCGCATAATTCTCGTAGATAGGTACCTCCCCTCCCTACGGACCGACGAATTGGACTTCCTAGTAGGAAGTTATAAGTAAGTGCCTGCCGAGTGGGGCCGTAGCGTAAACGGTGAGTGGAGAGCAAGAGAAGGAACAACGTGATTTTACTAATGGGTTGCAGGGTCAACCAACTCTCGATAGGATTATGCGGACACGGTGGGGGGTGGGGGTCACCCTCGTGAGACGGGTTAAAGTTTCACAACGGCGTACTTGGCACCTACGACTCGATCGTCTCTAGCCGGATTTCCAACGGCTAATACGCACGATTTTCCCAACCGAGGCTAGTCAGCGGAAAGTATTATTCTCTGTCCTGTGTCTCACCTAGCCCGAGATTATACAGACGGCGGAGAGGGGGTACGACTGTGATATTCACCGTTGTAGACGACCGAAATACCTGAATCCCCTAACGACGCTGGTCTTACCAACGCAGATTATGCGGACATGGTGGGGGGTCCAAGGCAACCAATAGTGACTGAATTATGCGGACACAGTGGGGGGTGGGATCCGAGGTTCCACTCTTGGATTATGCGGACATAGTGGGGGGTCCGTGCTTATAGCAAGAATGGATATCAAGCACGGAGGAACGTCGCGTCTAGGAGATTATGCGGACACGGTGGGGGGTGGGTAGCGAATCGAATCTCCTCGTCTGCATAACGCCTATCGGAGATTGAGGGACAGTGCTGATACAAGGGGACAGCATCAACGTTTAACGCGTTGTTCCCCGTCCACAACGGTAAGGAGGATAGAATATGGCAGAGTCTGATCCAGCTCCCGACGCCGACGATAAACGAGACGAACGTGCAGATCTCAGAGCCCAAACGGCTCGTGTACTGGCCCGTGGAGGGATGTCCGGTGTTCAGGTCCTCAGCTGGACGACAGCCGACGAAGTGCTCACTCCGAAGCGGCGTGAACTCATTAAGACGCTTCGTACCACGGATGCCGACTCCGTTCGAGCCTTAGCACGAGAACTGGGTCGCGATAAGGGGCAGGTCAGTCGCGATCTCGGCGCCCTCGCCGAACATGGGATCGTTCGATACGAGACCGATGGAAACGCGAAACGACCGCGGCTCACCCAAGAGCACATCATCATCGAACCGATCGTCTAAACCCCATCAGCAGGGCTCGGGGTGCAACCTACTCCCGCGAGCAGGTATCGATCCCGAGCGCCGCGTTCAGCCCGCAGAATTGCGTCGTCGCGTTGAACAGCAGTCCCGCCGCGCCGACCGCTGCGACAAGCGCAGTTGAGCGACGGCCACTCGTGAGATTTCGCAGAGTGACCACGAGCAGTCCAACCCCAAGGACGGCCCGCACAACGCGGTCGAGGCCGCCGACGTTCTTGGTGAGTGTCATACTGACATGCAGTGCCGCCAGGCGCATAAATTCCCTCGTAAGGAGACGAAATGCCTACGCGGACCGCTTATCGGCTAACCTCGTGCTCTCTGTTGTTCGGACCGCGTGCCTAACATAGTCTAGCTCATCACCACGCTTTCGTTGACGATGGCATATCTCGTATCGGGAGAGGCTCGATATTAGCGGGTGATTCTCTCCGAAGATAGTAGTTGTCTCACTGTTCTACTGAGACAATGAACGGTAGACGGGAGAAGGAGGCAGTCGCAGTCGTGACCGGCGGAACTGCAGGGATCGGAAAGGAGATTGCTCGAGGACTTGCCCAGCGGGGGATGCAGGTGGTGATCGTCGGTCGAGATCGGCTGAAGGGTGACGTGACGGCCCGTGAACTACGACAAGACACAGGCAACGAGGACATCGACCTGCGTATCGCCGATCTTTCGGTACAGGCCGAGGTTCGTGAACTCGCTCAAGCGCTAGCGACGAGCTACGAACGAGTCGACGTACTGCTGAACAATGCCGGGGTAACGCTCCCCGAGCGGCGACTCACCAGCGACGGTATCGAGACAACCCTCGCGGTCAACGTGCTCGCCCCGTTCCTTCTCACCAACCTCTTGACTCCCCAACTTCGTGTAGGATCGGGACGGGTCGTCAACGTCTCCTCCGGTCTCCATTTCGGCAGTGCGATCAATTTCTCGAATCTGAACGGCAAGTACCGATACAGCGGGCTGCGAGCCTACCGCCGATCGAAGTTCGCACTGGTCGTCCTTACGTATGCGTTCGCACGTCGCCTTCGCGAGAGCGGTGTCTCGGCCAACTGCTACGATCCGGGATTCATTCCTGGGACGGCGCTCAACCGGTACGATACGGGCCCGCTCAGATGGGTCGTGAACGCTCTCGCCCGTCTGCCGTTCGTCCCCTCTCCTGTGGACGGCGCTCGAACAGGCGTGTACTTAGCGCTCTCTCCCGCGATTGAGGGGGTCACCGGCGAATACTTCGTCGACGAAGAATCGACACGGTCGGCAGTGACTACGTACGACGAACAGCTTCAAGAACGGCTCTGGAAGTCGTGTATAGCGTTGACCGGCTATACGGCCGATTTCGAAGACTGAGCCACTGAGTAACCCCATCACGTGGATCGTCCTCGTCACGTCAGTGTCTCGGTATTCGGAGTCTTAGTCGATTTATCGATTCAACCGCCAGCCTTGGTAGTTGAGAAGGGAGGCGAACGAGATCCAGGCGAGATAGGGAACGAGTAGGAGCGCCGCTCGACTGCTCACCCGGGCAAACGCCACGATCGTCGCGACGACCGCGAGTACCAGCGGGATGAACATCACCAACCCGAGCAGGTACCCCCGTCCACCAGTCGTCCGGGATCCGAAAACGACGAACGACCATGTGGCGTTGAGCCCGAGTTGAGCGACGAACGCACCGATTCCGACCTTCCCAGCAGGGGTATCGCGCGCGTCACGCCACACCAGATAGAGTGCGACACCCATCAGCGCGTAGAGGACGTTCCATACTATCGGCACGATCCACCCAGGGGGTGTGAGTCGGGGTTCGATCGCCTCGCTTTCGGTGATCGCGACGATATCCTCGGCAGTGAGTGCTCCCGGAACCAGTCCGGCTAGTTCACAGAAGCCGATCGCGACGGCCAATCCGGGCCAGTCGTCACGTGACAATGACTGGGCAGGCTGAGAGTCGTCGCGCCCGACGAACGGCAGCCGAATCGAGAGGCCTCCGTTCTCTGTTGGCTTATCTGTGTTTCCGAAATTCACGCGGACTACTGGGCGGCAGTAGATATCACTCTGCTCCCGCTTCGCTTTGCCACAGTGACGAACGACGTTGACCTGTAGATCCTCCTAGACCGTCTTTCGATCGATGCCGATCGCTCGTTGGACTATCTCCTGAGGTATCCTTTGACCTCCTCGTAGAGATCTCTCATGACTTTTCGGTCACTGAGGGGGGCCGAGCGTCGCCCATCTACTCGAAAACGATCCCAAACTCGTCGAGCAGAACAGTTCGTAGTGCCGAGTAGTAGGCAGGCATAACCGTCCAGCGACCGTTCGTTCGGGAACCACACATGGATATCTCAGAGATTCTGTCGACCGATTTCACCGAATTCGATATCGGGACTCCACTCTCGAAGGTTGCGGGTGCGTTCGAAGATCAACGACTCGATGCCGTCGTCGTGACCGACGGGGACGAGTATCGCGGCGTCGTCAGCCGCCGACAGCTCGCGTCGTCGTCCAACCAGCCGTCGGCCAAGGTCGGAACGCGGGTCCACCACGTCCCGACCGTCGATCGCACCGAGGACGTCCGCGAGGTCGCACGGCTCATGATCGGGAGCGACGCGCAGACACTTCCAGTGGTCGACGACGGTCGCGCTGTGGGTGTAGTGACTGCCGACGCCGTTCTGGAGGCTGTCAGCCCGTTCCTGGACGCCGTCACCGTCGACGATGCGTACACGGAGGAGTTGATCAGTGCGACACCGACAACGACGCTCGGACAGGCACTCAATCGATTCCGGGAAGCGGGCATCGCACACCTCCCGGTCGTCGACGACGGCGAACTCGTTGGGATGGTGAGCCTCTATGACGTCATCGAGTTCACGACGCGAGGGGGCCGCAAGAGTCAGGGTGGCTCGTCGGGTTCGTTCGGCAGCCGCGGGGGTGGACGCTCCAAGACCAGTCACGGCGGGTTCGGCGCCCGCGAGGGCGACTCCGATCGAATGCTCGATCTACCGATCCGGAACGTGATGTCCGAGACCGTCGCGACAGCCCGACGCGACACGCCGCTCGACGAGGTGGTCGAACGGATGTTCGAGCGTGAGGTGTCCTCGCTGGTAGTCACTGCCGACGGGGACGACGAGCCGGTCGGCATCATCACGAAGACGGACGTCGTCGAGGCGCTCACGTGGGAGCGTGACGACCGGCGCGCCGTGCAGGTGTTCGGGATCGATCTGCTCGACGATATGGACTACGATGACGTCTCGGCGCTGATCGAGGGCGTCACCGCGAAGTACGCCGACATGAGCGTGATCAAGGCGAGTCTCGAACTCCACGAACACGACGAGCGCAGCCGAGGCGTGCCGCTCGTACTGGCGCGGATCCGACTCGTCACGGACCGGGGCTACTTCACCGCCGACGGGGAGGGGTACGGCGCCACGCACGCGCTTCGGCTCGCCGCAAACGCGGTCGAACGCCAGCTCCTCAAGGGGAAGACCTACGGACAGTCCAAGAAACGGCCGTCGCCCGACGAGCAACAGCGACTCTACGGCTGGTGGCTCGGCGGGTGACGGCCCGGCCGGGTTAGCGCTCCGTCTGCTCGACGAACTCGTCGAGTCGGTCCCCGACCAGCGTCGCGACACGCTCGCTGTACCGCCAGAGGGCCGCGTTGAGTCGTTCCTCGGTTTCGTCGTCGATGCCGTCGTCGCCTCGGAGCACGGAGTCGGCGGTGATCTGCGGGTGGTACACACAGACGACGCCGATCGATCCGTCGGAACCCGCGGGACCCGCCGTGTGGATACCGTACTGGTCCGTCCCCCAGACGCCGTCGCCCCCTTCCCGCTCCAGCGCTGAGTCGAGCGCATCGAGTCGTTGCATCTCCTCGGAAGTGAGGAGCGGATCCCCACCCTCGAACAGTTCGACGTACGCTTGAGTACGGGCGCTGTTCGTCCACTCCTCTAGCCGGGACTGCGCTTGGAGAACGAGTTGACGGTCGCCCGAGGATTCACTCATATGGGGTGGAAGGGCGGCACAGGCATCAACGTTCCTTCACCGCGTGTTCGCCGTGGTGGTCGTCGTAGCCGGCGTTGTTGAGCCACGAGTCCGCTCCGAGAGAACACGCGTCTCAACCCAGGAGGGTGGTATCGAGTCACGCTTTTCGTCACCGGGACGCATACCAGACGTATGCCACAACACGAAGCGACCTTCGATATCGACTCGAAATCCGATGCACAGACCGTCAGGATCCTCACGGAGCGAGTGTACGATACGTTGCGTGAGGAGACGCGGGAAGTCTCGGGGGACGAATCCGGTCAGAGTGAGATGCTCGAGGAGTTCGAGGCCATCCGTGAAGCGGCGGGACGTTTCAGACCGGGGACGCTCACGATTCGATTCGACCAAGACGACGGACAGCTCGATCGGTAGTGACGGTTCTCCACAAGGAACTTCGCCAATTCTACCCGGTTCTGCGGTGGGGCGTCGTGGTACCGCGACCCTCGCAAGTGTTATCCCGAAACGGGGAGTACGTTTGTTTGTAATGGCACACGGTACGGTTGACTTCTTCAACGACACAGGCGGTTACGGTTTCATCTCCACCGAGGATTCGGACGACGACGTGTTCTTCCACATGGAAGACGTTGGCGGCGAGGATCTGACGGAAGGCAGTGAGATCGACTTCGACATCGAACAGGCCCCCAAGGGCCCCCGCGCGACGAACGTCGTCCGCAACTAATCAGGGGTATGCGTCACCCCACGGTGACGCTCGGTTACTCGATTTTCCCAGTATCACACTACGGTGAGGAGCGGATGGGTCCGATCGGAATCGGTCCGTCCCGTCGACTCGTGCACCCGGCGTCTACAAGACCTCACGTAGTGGTGAGAAAGTATGGTCGATGTAGATCTGATCTCTCTCGGCGGATTGCTCCTCGCGTTCTTCCTCGTCGTCATGAACGGGGTGTTCGTGGCCGCGGAGTTCGCGTTCGTGAAACTCCGGCCGACCCGGGTGAACACGCTCGTCGAACGAGGGAAACCCGGCGCGGGGTTGGTACAGGACGCCCTCGAGAACCTGGATGGCTATCTTGCAGTGAGTCAACTCGGGATTACTCTCTCCTCACTAGGACTCGGCTGGATCGGCGAACCTGCCGTGGCAGCACTCATCGAACCCGTGCTCGGTGGAGTACTGCCCGCGGGAACGCTCCACCTCGTCGCGTTCGCGCTGGGGTTCGGCTTCATCACGTTCCTCCACGTCGTCTTCGGCGAACTCGCACCGAAGACGTTCGCCATCCAGGAGGCCGAACGGGTCGCGCTCTTCGTCGCACCGCTGATGAAGTTCTTCTACTACCTGTTCGTGCCCGGTATCATCGTCTTCAACGGCACGGCCAACTACTTCACCCGCCTCGCTGGTGTCTCCCCGGCGTCCGAGAGCGAGGACACCCACACCGAATCTGAGATTCGGATGATCCTCACCCGCTCGGAGGAGACGGGACACATCGACCTCGACGAGGTTGAGATGATCGAGAGCGTCTTCGAACTCGGCGACACGATCGCCCGGGAGGTCATGGTCCCACGGCCAGACGTGGAAACCGTGACTGCTTCGATGCCGCTCTCTGAACTCCGGTCGGTTGCCGCCACCGGGACGTACACGCGCCATCTCGTGCTCGACGAGGACGGGAATCAACCGCTTGGATTCGTCCACGCCAAGGACATCCTGCGAGCGAGTGAAACCGAGACGGAGCAGGACAACACGGTCACGGCACGCGAGCTCGCACGAGCAGTCCTCACGGTTCCGGAAACGCGTCGGATCGACGCGATTCTCGCCGACTTTCAGACGCGTGGGGAAGGCCAGATGGCCGTCGTCGTCGACGAGTGGGGCGTCTTCGAGGGCATCGTGACCATCGAGGACATCCTCGAAGAGATCGTGGGCGATATCCAGGACGAATTCGATACAGGAGCCCAGGAGCCGTCCATCGAGAAGCGAGCCGACGGCGCGTACACCGTCGACGGAAGGATCCCCGTTCAGGAAGTGAACGACCGCCTCGGCACGCGATTCGAGGATTACGACGTCGAGACGATCGGTGGATTGGTCTTCAGCCGTCTCGGGAGAGTTCCCGAAGTGGGCGATCAGATCCAACAGAACGGGTACGTCCTTCAGGTTGAGGCTGTCGATGACACGCGAATCGAACGGCTCGTGATTCGAGAGGCACAGGCTGGACGGGAGACGGACGACGAGTAAAGTCCGTGTCCAGTTCGGGATGGAACCGTAACCGCCAGTGTCGTTGGAGAGATCCGAGATACTCGCCGTGAATCGCTGTAGAGCGCGCTGCCCCCTGATCCGTACTGCAGTGCGAACTCTTATTCCCCGTCATCTGCTTTGTTCTTGGATGGACGACGTTTTCGTCGGGAGTCTCATGTCTTCGCCGGTCCACACCGTAGGCACCGACACGTCACTTCGGAATGCTGGAAGACTGATGCTCGAACACGGTATTGGCTCGGTCATCGTCGTCGGCGACGACGGTCAACTCGAAGGGATTCTCACCGCAACTGATTTCGTTAGCGTCATCGCGGACGGAGACCCCGACCCGGACGCGACTGTCGGAGTATCAATGAGTACAGACGTTACCACGACCACTGCGAACGAATCCATTCGTGGCGTCGCGGCTCTGATGCTCGAACATGGGTTCCATCACGTCCCGGTTCTCGACAACAGAGACGTCATCGGTGTAATCACGACTACAGACCTGACGGCATACATCTCTCACGGAGAGGAGCCGAGTCCAGACGAAGCGACCGGCGAATAACGATCTTCGGAACGCGCGACGCTCCTGTTGGGTTCTTCAACCTGACAGCTAACGCCCCTCGGCGACCGATGATCGAGCGACTCGCTCGGAATCGACCCCGAGGCGTTCGCCGACCCCGTGGATCGTCCCCCGTCTAGGTGTGGTTCCGTTCACGACGGACAACGACGACCGGACCGAGAGAGTGAACGGCGACCTGTTCGGCGGCCTCGCCGAAGAGGAAGGTGCGAAGCGATGGGGCGCTTTCACCCATGATCACGGCATCGTGATCTGTCGCGGCTGTCGCGATAGATTGGATCGGCGTCTCGGAGACGACCACGTCTTCCGTGATCGCAGCAGCGTCGAGGCCTCCTTCAAGCAGGTGCTCCGCCGCCTCGTCCAACATCGAGCGGCCGGTGGCAGTCGCGTCCTCCGAGTCCGTGACGTGAAAGAGCGTCACCTCGATGTCGCGCTCACCGATCATCGCTGCGACGAACGTCGCGATCCGAGCGACGTCCACCTCCCCCCGGAGCGGAACGAGAACCCGCTCGACGTGTGTCGCCGGATTCGGGATGAGAATGGCGTCACATCCGGTCTCGTCGGCCACCCGATTCAGTGTTTGTTCCTCGTCATGGGTGAACACCAACCGCGTCTCGGCGTCACCCCCTGCTTCGCGGAACGCCGCGGCGAGATCGTCGAGCTTCGCCTGTGCCTGCTCCTCGAACTGCAGCCGTGCCTGTCCCGGCGGCGTCTGCTCAGGGAGGACGTGATAGCCGAGGACGACCACCGGAAGCGTCGAGAGGAGACCGATGACTGCGTCCGGAACGCTTTCCCCTTCGAGCACTTCCACCGGCACGAGCACGGTCCATTCGGATTCGGTCATCAGATCGCTCCCTTGAGTGTCACGTCGCGAGCGTAATAGTAGTACCACAGCGCCGAGAGCAGCATGATCGCGACGCCGATGAGCTGCGAGGCGAGCTGCATGAATCCGATGAGGGCGAAGCTCGCCACCGCCCCCAGCGCAGGGACGACCGGATATCCGGGCACGTGAAAGTCCGGATCGTACCACTCGGGTTCGTTCCGGCGAAGCGCGATCAGCGCGACGCAGATCAGTCCGTACATGACGAGGTGGAGAAACGAGGCAACTTCGGCGAGGAGTTCGACCTCGCCGAGCAGGACGAGAACGAGGATCGGCCCGCCGGCCAGCCCGAGCGCGACGTGTGGGGTTCCGTATCTGAGGTTGATTCGGCTCGCCCACCGTGGGAGCAGGGCATCCTTGCTCACCGCGTAAATCGCTCTGGACGTGCTCAGAACCGACGCGTTCGCGCTCGACACCGTTGCGAGGAGTCCACCGAGGAGGATGGCGAACGCCCCGAGCGGCCCGAGAAAACTCTCGGCGACCGTCACCATCGCCGTCTCCCCGAGTGTGGCGAGGCGCTCACTGCCGAACGCGCTGACCGCCACGAAGATCGTTGCCACGTAGAGGACGCCGACGATGAGGACCGACCCCACCATCGCGAGTGGGAGGTTCCGCCCCGGCTGTTTGATTTCACCCGCGACGGTGGCCACCTGTGCGAAGCCGAGATAGGACGTGAACACGAGCGCAGCAGTCGTCAGCACGGGAAACGCGCCTTTCGACAAGAACGGCTCACTGATGGGTTCGGCTTCACCTATCAGTCCGAGTGCGGAGAGTCCACCGAAAGTGAGGAAAGCGACGATGATCGCCAGGAGAACCCCGACGACGCCGTTCTGGAGTTTCGTCGCGTTCTCCGTCCCGGTCGCGTTCAATACGGTCAGGAACGCGCCGAACACCAGCGCCAGCGGGACGACGACGTCGAGGCCGCCGAGTGAGACGCCCAGTCTCGCGAGCACGGCGTCCGCGTAGAAGCCGAAGCCGACGAGGTAGAACGCGGAGGCGAACACCAGCCCGAACCACAGCGAAAGCCCGACGACCGCACCGAACAGCGATCCCATCCCCCGCGAGATGAAGTAGTAGCCGCCGCCGCTGCGGGGCATCGCCGTCGCCAGTTCCGAGGTCGGGAGGGCGACCAGCAACGCGACCACAGCGCCGATAGCGAACGAACCGGCTGCTGCGGGGCCAGCCTGTCCAGCAGCGATCCCAGGAAAAACGAAGATACCCGCACCGATCATGGTGCCGATCCCGATGGCGATGCCACCGGTCAGCCCGATGGTGCGCTCGAGTTCGGTCCCCGCCTCGGTGATGGTCGCCTCGTCAGTCGTCTCCGGCTGCTCGACGATCGGTGTCTCACCATCTCGATTCGTCGGTTCGGCCGGAGGAGGACTCACGCTGTCTACTACATCGGCCAGGTGTAAATGAGTGTGGCCCCCGCCTCAGTGGCGTCTCTCATCGGTATCGACAGTCTTGTTCGCGATAGTCATCGACCCACGACTGAAGTCGTGGGCTTCCTCCTTGCATCGGTGTGACTCCGATGCTCTCCGATCCGATACGTACAGACCAGACGCAGACGAGAACCGATATCGGAGCGGTGGTTGACGTCGGTTCGGACTTTACTGATAATCAGTAGGATTTCCCAACCGGACTTTTAGGGGATCACCGAAGAGACTAGTGGAGACGGGTATTCCAAATGCACACGCTCCCGACGCTACTCAAGTCCTCTCTCCGCGACCGTACGCGCCGGCAGCGACTCTTACTCATCTACGCCGTCGGTCTCGTCTCACTCGTGCTCGTTTTCACCGTGACCTACTACTGGGGAATGCGGACGCTCGAAGACCAACCCCGGTCGATCTTTCAGGCGTTCAATACGGTCATCGAGACGATGACCACGACGGGGTACGGTGCCGATGCGCCGTGGTCGACACCGACAATGAACGTGTTCGTCGCGACGATGCAGGTCAGCGGCGTCGTCATCGGGTTCATTACGTTACGCGTCCTCGTCATCCCGCTGTTCGAACGAACACCGCTCAATCTCGACGACCGGCTCTCGATCAAAACCGACCACGTCGTCGTCGCGGAATACCAGCGCGACACGGAGGTACTCCTCGACGAACTCGAAGCGCTCGACGTGGACTACGTGCTAGTCGAATTCGACACCAAGGAAGCCAAGCGTCTCTCGGACGAGGGCTATCAAGCCATCAACGGCGATCCCGAGAAACGGGCCGATCTCGACCGCGCCAGCATCGAAAAGGCATCATTGCTCATCACCGACGCCGAGGACAGGACCGCGAGCATCGTCCTGACGGCACTCGAGGCCAACGAAGACCTGCGAGTCATCAGCTTCACGCCCTCGACTCGCCGGAAGGCCGCACTCGCCGAAATCGGCGTCGACCGAAGTATTGCTCCACACGCACTCATCGGTCAACGGCTCGCCGAGAAAGCGACGACGCCGGTCTCGGTCGACGCCCCGACCGATGGAGAGGCGGTCGCCATCCGCGAGGTGCTCGTTCGACGAGAGAGTCCACTCCACGGCATCCGAGTGGGGGACTCGCCGCTGGCGAGCCACCCGAACCTGACGCTGGTCGCCGGGTGGTTCGACGGGGAGTTACGGCTGCCACCGTCGCCCGACGACCGACTCACACCCAACACCGTGCTCGTCGTTGCCGGCCCGGAACGTGTGATTGACGATGTGACGAGCGAGATGGGGAACGTTCGGACGGTACGGGCCTCGAGGCACTCGCGAATCGTCGTCGCCGGTCTTGGCGAGGGGGGCACGGCCGCTATCGAGGCGCTCCCATCGGGCGTACCAACCACAACCATCGACGAGTCTGCAGACGTTTCCCCCGATATCGTCGGTGACGTCACCGAACCGGAGACGCTTCGCGCAGCCGACATCGCCGACGCCTCGGCGCTGGTGGTTACTGTCGGCGACGACGCGACGGCACTACTGACGGTGGCGATGGCTCGCTCACTCGCTCCCGACGTGGAGATTCTCGTACGTGTTACTGACGCCGAGAAGACGACGGCGGCATTCAGAGCCGGTGCGGACTACGTCCTCTCCGTGCAACGGGTGTGTGCACGTTTGGTTGCGGCGGAGGTACACGGTGAACGGGTGATGGATCCCGTGAGTCAGATCCGACTCGTTCGCGCGGATGCGGGGTCGTTCGTGGGTGAGTCACTGGCGACCGTTCGTCGCGGCACTGAACGCGGGTGGACGGTGGTCGGATTGGTCCGTGACGGAACCGTCTACACGGACGAACACGCCACGATAGAGCCGGGGGACGAGGTGTTCGTCGCCGGCAGCGACGAGGGGATACAGCGGTTCGATCGAACCGTGGATACTTCTTGAGAGTCGAACCAAATCGACTGACGCTCTGCTCTCGATATGTCGATTGTGTCTTTGCTTTTGTGTTTGCTGTCCGAGGGTGACGGATACTGGTGGTGACTGGGTACTGAACTCGGGATACACCTACAGTAGCACGCTGAAGAGGAGATAGGAGCCGACGACCGAGAGCGAGGGTGCGAGGATCCAGAGGATGACGATTCGGCGTGTGGCGGCCGGGTCGAACAAGCTCTCTGCGCTGAGTTCGTCGATGTGTTCCTCTCCGATCGGGGGAACCGCTGTGTCTCTGTCCCGTCGCCCCGTCCGCTCGCCAGCCGTACTGCTCGCCAGCTCGCCGATGGTCGGGCTCGTCGGTCTGTCATCCGACCCCGTAGACGCCGCGAGCGCACCCGTGGTGAGGCCCGCAGCCAACTCACGCTCGGTACGTCGGGTGGCGATCTCCGCGAGCGTGGCGGCGCGACTCGCTCGTCCCCAGCCGAGTCCGATGATACAGCAGGTCGTGCTCACCGCGAGACTCGCCGGAATACCGAGATACGAGAGGACGGTGATGATGGTCGCCCCGATGCTCGAGACGACGAGTGCGGCCAGGATGGGCAGGTCGGTGATTCCGTCACTGACCGTCGCGAGCGTCCGCCGGGCGATCGTGAACCCACCGAGGCCGATGGCGGCGACGGCGAGCACGATGCCTTGTTCGATGGTGATCGACCCGTTCCCGACGAGCGGTGCGACCGCATTCGCGGCGTTCGACGCCCCTGCACTGAACCCCATGTAACACGCGATTGCAATGACCAGAAACGAGCCGACGAGGTCCCGGGGGGCTGCGTTCGTATTGAGGCGGAGGCGCGGAACGCTGCCCGAGCGATCGAGCTGGACGAGGTGCCGCTCAAAGCGTGTGAACGACATACGGGCCTCTAACTGGGGGTACAGATATCGGCCGACGGTGGCACCAGTCACGAATCCGAGCAGTGGCGCAACGATCCACGCGGAGACGATGGTGAACATCAACGCCTCGTTGAGCGAGTCCGTTGCCAGACCGAGCCCGACGATTGCACCCACGGCCGTCATCGACGTCGAGGCGGGAACCCCGTAGAGATTCGAGAGCAAGAGTGCCAGACCGGTGAAGAACAGAACACCGACAGTCGCCGTCGGCGAGAACTGCACCGCCGGAACGATGCCGTCGCTCATGGTGGCGATGACGTTCCGACCGACCGTCCACGCCCCCAGAAACGCGAAGAGCGTGAACAGGGTTGCGGCAGTGGCCTTTCTGACGAGGCGACTCCCGACGGCCGGTCCGAACGCGACACCGGTCGACGACCCACCAATGTTAAACCCGACGAAGGCAGCCACGAGCAATCCCACGACAACGAGTGTAGATACCATATTCAAACAGTCCTTGTTCCAATAGTTCGAGCCGGAGACGTAATTCCGTGTCCCTCCTAGATGGTCGATGGACGTCGATGTATTCGACCCGGTTCGTAACTCCCCATGAACGGATTCCGGAGTGCATTCTCACATCCTGATCACCGATCAGACCGTCGACTCCACTTCGAAGACCATCATGGATGGGTGCCCCAATTAGTCTCACAATGCTGTGGCGGCCGCCCGTATCTTCCTGCCGGGGCGAGTGTAGTCGAATCGTGGCCGAAGAGCAAAGAGGGCAAGCGACGTATCTCTACTCTATGCCAGGGACTGTCACGGAGAAACTCATCGAAGACCACCTCGTCGAGGGTCGGTTGGAGCCGGGTGAAGAAATCGCACTGGACATCGATCAGACGTTGACCCAGGACGCCACCGGGACGATGGTCATGCTCGAACTCGAAGCCATGGACGTCGATCACCTCGAAACCGAGCTCTCCGCACAGTACGTGGACCACAACCTCATCCAAGAGGACAACAAGAACCCCGACGACCACCTGTTCCTGAAGAGTGCGTGCGAGAAGTGGGGAATCTGGTACTCGCCCGCCGGCAACGGTGTCTCCCACCCCGTCCACCAGGAGCGGTTCGGCGTCCCGGGGAAGACGTTGCTCGGCTCGGACTCGCACACGCCGGCCGCGGGTGCGATGGGCATGTTGGCTATCGGAGCCGGCGGTCTCGACGTCGCGATGGCGATGGCAGGCGAGCCCTACCACGTGGACATGCCGGAGGTGTGGGGCGTCGAGTTGCGTGGTGACCTCCCCAAGTGGTGCAGCGCCAAGGACGTGATCCTCGAGATGTTACGACGTCACGACGTCGACGGAGGCGTCGGGCGCGTCATCGAATACCACGGACCAGGACTGGACTCGCTGACCGCGATGGACCGCCACGTCATCGCTAACATGGGCACCGAACTGGGTGCCACGAGTACCGTGTTCCCGGCCGACGACGCCGTCGAGCGGTTCCTCGCCCAGCAACACCGTGCGGATGAGTTCAAACCGCTCCACGCCGCCGACGACGTCGAGTACCACGTGACGGAGACGATTCGACTCGACGAGATCGAACCCATGATCGCAAAGCCATCCAGCCCGGGCAACGTCGTTCCGGTGGCGGACGTGCAGGGCGAGGACATCTACCAGGCCTACATCGGCTCCAGCGCGAACCCGGGGCTCCGAGACTTCGCGGTTCCGGCGATGATCGTCGATGGACAGCGAGTCCCCCCAGAGGTTAGCTTCGACGTGAACCCCACCTCCCGGCAGATGCTCCAGAACCTGACCGAGATGGGGTATCTCGGTATGTTGTACGCGAGTGGGGCCCGCGTCCATCAGGCCGGATGTAACGGCTGTATTGGGATGGGTCAGGCACCTGCCTCCGGCCGAAACAGTTTGCGAACGGTCCCGCGAAACTTCCCCGGACGCACCGGAACCCGCGAGGATAGCGTCTTCCTCTGCAGCCCGGAGACCGCCGCGGCCAGCGCGCTGACCGGGGAAATCACGGACCCGCGTACCCTCGAGGAGACCCACGACATCGAGTATCCAAACTGGACCGAACCCGAGGAGGTCATCGTGGACGAGACGGCGCTCAGCCCGCCCCCCGAGACGCCCGGCGGCGAGTTGGAGAAAGGACCGAACGTGAAGTCCCTCCCGGCGTTCGAACGCGTGCCTGACGCGATCACCGGCCCCGTGTTGATGAAGGTCGGCGACGACATCTCGACCGACGAGATCATGCCCGCCGGCTCGGAGGTGCTTCCCTACCGGTCGAACATCCCGAAGATCAGCGAGTGGGTGTTCGACCAGATCGAGCAGGGATTCTACAAGCGAGCCCAGGAGCAGGGAGCACCGTGGTTGGTTGTCGGCGGATCGAACTACGGGCAGGGGAGCTCACGCGAACACGCGGCGCTGGCACCGTACTATCTGGGGATGCGGGCGGCACTGGCGGTCAGCTATGCGCGCATCCACTGGCAGAACCTCGTGAACTTCGGCATTGTGCCGCTCGAGTTCGCCGACCGGGACGACTACGACGCCATCGACCAGGGCGACACCCTCGAACTGCCGGCCGTTCGCGAGGAGATACAGAACGGCCGCGAGGTCACCGTGCGCAACGCCACGCGGGATACGACGTTCTCGGTCGAGCACAGATTGAACCCGCGACAGGTCGAGATCGTGCTGAAGGGCGGGCTGATCGAGGACTACAAGAGGTGAACTACCCCTTCCTAACTCGCCCTTCGGCCTGCGTTGCTCCGTCACGAACAGGCCATCAGCGACACCGGCGATGAGGAATTCTGACTGGAGATGCGTCGAGTATTTCACGGATGTGACCACCGTTGCCCACCGACCGCAGGCACACGAACGTTGATTCGCTTGGCCGTTCTCTACTGACTATGGCCGAGTTTCCTGACGAACGACAACTTGTACTACGGGCGCGTACCCAGTTGGATCAGTGGACGAAAAGTGCCCGAATGGAGGCGTACACTGAACTGTTCGAAGGTGACGACCCCATCCTCTCGTCCGAAGAGATACAACTGCTCGACGCGCTCGACTCCGAACTGGAGCGAGCAGGCGGCGACGGTGTCTGGGGAACCGACCAGTACGGGATTCACACAGCGGGGACCTCCAGTTCGGATGCCTCACTCGGTGTGGTCTGTGTCTATCACCCACAGATCAGCAAAGATTCCGTCCTTCGTGGCGGAGACGGTCTCGACGACGAGACCGAAGAGCGACTCAATGCAGCGCTCTGGCGATATAGCGAACGGGTTTCGACCCTCATCGAAGCAAAACTCGACGAGTTCGCCCGTCAGACCCAGGGGTAAGCCCCGGTCAGATCCACGTTCGGGTGATCGAACGCATCTATTGTATCCGGCGAGGGGATCCCATCGTCGACGGTGCGTCGGATATCACACGCTGGCGCTGGAGTCGTTCATGAACGCGAACGCGATTTGCTTCGCCGTTTCCAGGTCTGCGGCGGTTCCGAGGTCACCGTCCCGCCCCGAGTGATGGACGTGGTATTCCCAAACGTTCCTTCCGTCGATAACCTCGTTGATGTATACCGCGCTTCTGGTGTGTTCCTGGCGATAGAGAACTGTGGTATAATCGCGGCCCATGAGTACGTCGTAGATTGTCTGCTCGGTCTCTAGCACCCAGTCTGCCGGAAGGTTCTCTTCAGAAGTCATGCTCCGTCACCGGCGTGGTCGGCACCCTCGGGGGTGGGGACCCCGTCTTTGACCGCCTTGGCCTGCTGTTCCAGCTCTTCGACGTCCATCTCGGCGGCCTTGTCGATCTCGCCGAGGATCTCCTTGATGTCGTCGAGTCCGATGAGTTCGCGGGTCTCGGCGTCGAATCCCTGGCTATCCAGCCGGTGCCCATTGGTCGCCACGTCGCTCCCCGTGAGGTGTTTGCCGTAGCGACCCACCAGCGAGGTGAGTTCCTGGGGGAGGACGAACGTCGTCGACTCCCCCCGACCGATCGCTTCGAGCGTGTCCATTCCTTTGTCGATGATCGCGCGCTCGCCCATCGATTCGGCGGACTTCGCTCGCAGTACCGTCGAGATCGCATCGCCCTGTGCCTCGAGGATCTGGCTCTGTTTTTCACCTTGCGCTCGAATGATGTTCGACTGCTTGTCCCCTTCGGCGTTCTCGACTGCACTCCGGCGTTCGCCCTGCGCTTCGAGGATCGTGGCTCGGCGTCTCCGTTCCGCGCCGGTTTGCTGTTCCATCGCCTGTTGAACCTCCTGACTGGGGTTGACCTCTCGGACTTCGACTGACTCGACGCGGATTCCCCATTCGTCGGTCGGTTCGTCGAGCTCCTTACGAATGCGAGCGTTGATCTCCTGGCGCTTGTTCAGCGTGTCGTCCAGTTCCATGTCGCCGATGACTGCCCGGAGCGTGGTCTGGGCGAGGTTCGAAACCGCCGTCTTGTAGTCTTCGACCTCCAGGAACGCCTTCTTCGCGTCCATCACACGGAGATAGACGACGGCATCCGCTGTCACGGGAGAGTTGTCGCGGGTGATCGCCTCCTGGCGCGGCACGTCCATCGTCTGAGTACGCATATCGAACGTATACGTGCGCGAGACGAACGGGGGAATGAAGTTGATGCCCGGCTCGAGCAAGCCGCGATACTCGCCGAACACGGTGAGTGCCTGTTTGTCGTACGCGTCGACGAACCGCACCATCTGCGAGACCGTTACGATTGCCAGCACCAGTACCAGCAGGCCGACTATTGCGAACCCGAGAGTGGAGACCTGTAGCGGGATCGGGTCGTACATGTGTTCTACATCGCTCTATGTCTGTATCAAGGGGCGATATTTTCACAGGCATCCGGGTTACCATTATGTGAGTGACACGACCGACAGCACCCGTACTGGCCCACTCGAATCACGAACGGATGATGTGCTCGCGGCCTGTAGTCTGCAGGCGGAGTGGACCACGGAGCGTTCTCCTCGAACTTCGGATACCACTGATACGGTCCTGTTGAACCCCTTAGAAGATGACACAAGCCGCTTGCTGAATATAGGGCTCTGTAGCTTCGCTAGACGGAAGCGCGACAACCGCGTTATTGCCGTAGAATACGAAGAGGCAGATTGCTGTGGTATCTGAGATCCGCCTCTTCACCCGTAATGCGGTCGCGAAAGCTAAACTAGTTGTCGCTAATCCTGACGAACCTGCCGCCCCCACAGGGGGCGGCGGGTTCGCCGAATGGGCGATGCTCGCGCTTCATGCACTCCGTATCGAATTCGGGAAATCATATCGCGTGACGCTTGATTGGCTCGGTGAGATGCCCGGTGTTCTCGAAGAACTCGAACTCACACGGTTGCCTCATTTCACCGTCTTCCGCCGGTGGTTCGCTCGGATTTCGACGAAGACCTGGCGTGCGTTTCTCGGCGCGTCAGCCGAGAAACGCACAGGCCACACCGCACTCGATTCGACTCGTTTTGACCGTGACCAGCCGAGCAGACATTACGCTAACCAAACGCACTACCACGTTCGGACGTTGAAAGTCACGGCACTCGTGGATGTCGAATCGCTGTACGTCACCGACATCCACCTCACGACGAGCATGAGATCCGATTTCCGAATCGGACCGCAGGTCACCCGCCGAAACGCGGGTGACCTGCTCTCAGTCGCCGCAGACCGTGGCTACGACGACAAAGCCTTCCGAGACGAACTCCGAGCACACGGAATTCGACCATTGATTAAGCATCGCATCTACTGGGCGCTCGATCACGCCCATAACGCCCGCATGGATAGTGATCGGTATCACCAGCGTTCGATGGCTGAAACCGTCTTCTCATCAATCAAGCGCACGCTCGGCAGCGCCGTGCGTGCGCGAAGTTGGTGGCTAGAGTTCCGCGAAATCATTCTCAAAGCCACCGTCTACAACCTTCGTCGGAGCGTGAGAAATCCGTGAAATCCACCGCCGTGTACCGAAGCTACAGAGCCGAATATAGAGGATGTATCGGCCACTGGTAGCGACGATCCTCCGCCGAACTGCCGACTATTTCAACAGCCCCAGAGCCTCGTCGGTCAAGACGTACTCCGTGTCATCTGGGTGCTTGCGGGCGTTCACCATGTTGAGGGCCTCGAGTATGAATAGGTGCTTCCGCAGCGTTCTCGGACTGTCTCCGAGGAGCGTGGCCAGTTCCTCGACGGTTCGGGTCTCCACTTCGAGTGCTCCGAGGATCCGCTGTCTTGTCGGCCCGCCTCGTGTACCGTCCAAGACAAATGATTGGGGGAACGACATTTTACCGTGTAACACCCACGGTCATCAGCCGGTTCGTACCAGAAACACTGACGCGGGACTGAGCGGACTCACGCTTCGAGGAGTTCTCTTTCGAGATTTCACTCGGGATTAGTATCAGTTCATTGTCCATCGTTGAGTGTACCTACCAGTTTGTAGGATTGGGAAGGATGGTGCGGTACCGGTCATCGACCGATCTACTGGTCGCACCTTTGTGAAATAAGGACATATTCACACAGGCCGTGTTTTTGAATAACCGGGTAAAACGGTCCGCCTGCGTTCAGGTTTGGCTCGCCATCAGCGACACGAGACACCAACATCCGCCATTGCAAGATATGCGCTGTCTATTCAGCACAGTTGCTAAAACCTAAAACCTATCACTGCTTGAGGATTTCAACGAGGCCGTTCACTCTTAATACTGACGGCTGTAAGTCTGTGAAGAATTCGGCACCTCGGGGTGCCGAAGATCTTGAAACAGTTACAGCCGTCAGTATAACTAGCTCCCACCCGACGGTTCGGGTATGGTCTCTGGCGTCGAGACGTTACTGCTCGAGGTGCTGCCCGTGTTCATCATCGCGGCAGCCGTCGGAATCTTCGTCGCCAATGTCTGGGAGTTTCCCTACACTATTGCACTCTTGCTGGCCGGACTTGCCGTCTCGATACTGGGGGTGGTCACTGATCTGGTCACTATCGACATTCGTCTCTCCCACGACATTATCTTCCTCGTTCTGCTCCCGCCACTCCTCTTCGAGGGAGCGGCGACCACGGACCTGGCGCAGTTCAGGCGCCACTTCAGCCGCATCCTCGCCCTGTCGACTGCTGGCCTGCTCATCTCGATTGGTATTCTGGGCGTTCTCGGCCAGTACGCGTTCGGCTATCCGCTACTGGTGTCGCTTCTCTTCGCCGCAACGGTACTCCAGACAGATCCCGTTTCGGTGCTCGCACTGTTCGACGAACTCGGAGTCCCGGACCGCCTCGCCGTCGTCACTCGCTCCGAAGCCGAGGAAGTGTACGAACTCCTGCTTGGACGCGTACGAGCCGTGGACGCTGCACTCGCTGCCGTCGAGCGGCTCCACGGGAACGGTGAGATTCCAACGGAGATGTACGAGGCGTTCACGACGGAGTACGAACGTGAGAAGAGGCAGCTTCGAACAGTCATCCCGGCGCTTCTCGCTGCGTACCCGGAGGTGGGGCGCGAGGAACTCATGATGGACGAGCGACGCGTCTTGCAGCCGGAGAAAAGTGCCGTGCTCGACGCGATTCGAATCGGTGTCGTCAGCGACGAGGTCGGTGAGCGTCTCCTGGAGGAGACGAACCTCAAGCTCGATCGAGTCGAGGCGGGCGAGTCCACTGTGATGGACGGGAGGAAGGGGTACGACGAGGTCTGGCGCGAGCGCGTCCGAGAGTTGGGGATCGAGGTAGACGAGCCCGACGGAGATGCAGACAAAGCGGCTAGAGAGGAATAACGGTCGCTCGTCGTCTGCCCGAATGCGCTCGATAGACCCCTGGTGTCTCTCATCAATCAACTCACGACTGTCGGCATCGGGTCGGTGATCTACTCCGGTCACTCCTCGTCACGGGACTCGTACGTGTTTTCGGATGTGTCGTCGGCGAAGAAGCCGAACGTCTCGTCGTCCCGCAGGAGGTAGTCGTTTTCGAGCATCTCCGAGACCACCCGTCCGAGGGTGTCGAGTTCAGACTCGATATCGTCCACGACTGCAGTGTCGAGTACGTCACGAGCCGCTTGCGGGAGCGTCGGTGACTGGTAGCCGACCTCGTCCGTCGT
Organism: Halorarum sp. SLYT50; assembly: GCF_059821265.1. Lineage (NCBI taxonomy): Archaea > Methanobacteriati > Methanobacteriota > Halobacteria > Halobacteriales > Haloferacaceae > Halorarum > Halorarum sp. SLYT50. The sequence goes on from NZ_JCAMRW010000005.1 coordinate 39,521, forward strand.
GGCGTCCCAGTAGAAGTCGAAGTCGTCGATAAGTTCGTACTCGACGACCACCTCGAAGGTGGCCGCGGTCAGCCCAGTCCGGGCCGCCCACTCCTCGAAGGCATCGCTCCACGCGCCGTTCGACAGGATCGTCTCGATCTCTTCCCGGCGATAGTCGTCTTCGGGGTCGTTGACTGGATTATCGATTGCTTCGTACTCACCCCTGGGCTGGGGCCCGTGGAGCGATGGCGGGTCCGGAATCGAAACGTCGAGAGCCATATCGATATATTAGCTATTCAACAGCAAATACGCTCCGCCTCTCCTGATGGTTGACGTGGGGAAACTACCAGTCAGTCCGTCGTACTCCACTGCTCGTCGGTGTATTCTGCGCGCAGTTCGTCTCGGGCATTCTAGTCTGATGGTCGATAACCTACCGATCTCGTCATAGCCGCTGTTACGGGATGCAGAAGCATGGTCCTCCGTGCTACCCAAGCGTGATTTCGACCAGGGACATCTCGTTCGCAGGAACGACACGTTCGAGGACTGTCTCCACCTCGGACCACGTCTCTGGCCGGTAGCTATCGATTCCGAAGCTCTCGGCGAATCGCTCGAAGTCAGGGTTCGTCAGTTCGGTTCCGAAGTGTTCACCGGTGTGTGCCACCTGGTTCTCCGAGATGAGGCCGTAGTCGTCGTCGTTGAACACGACGATTGTGTATCCGAGGTCGAGGCGGGTGGCCGTCTCGATTTCGGCCGCATTCATCAGAAACCCACCGTCGCCGGTCGCAACGACGACGTTCGCATCGGTCGCGAGATCGGCAGCGATTCCGCCAGGGACGGCGATTCCCATACTTGCCAATCCGTTCGAGATGATGCACGTGTTGGGTTCGTAGGTGGGGAAACTCTGTGCGATCGCCATCTTGTGACTCCCGACGTCAGAGAGCAGAATGTCTTCGTCAGCCATCGTCTCCCGGAGGAACGGGAGCGTCCGTTTCACCGAAAACGGGTCGTCCGATTCGGGTTTTCGTTGCACGTCCGCGACGATCCGCTCGCGCAGGTCCTGACACCACTCCGGTCCAGACGCGGAATCGAGATGCATCCGTAGCTCTCGGAGGACCGTCGAGATGTCCGCGACGATTTCGATGTCCGGATTGTAGTGTTGGTATACTTCTGCAGGTTCGTGATCGACGTGGATGATGGCCTTATCGAGGTCGGTGTTCCACGAGCGAGGGTCGTGCTCAGCGATGTCGTAGCCGACTGCGAGTACACAGTCGGCCCGGGAAATCGCCGTCGACGCCTCGGACTGCGGTCCAGAACCGAGCGTCATCAGCGAATTCTCGAGACGATCCGAGACCGCTCCCTTTCCCATGTACGTCGCGGCGACGGGCATCCCTGCGTGGTCGACCAGTTCGCGCAACCGGTTCGCGGTCGAGGTTCGGACGGCACCGTTACCGGCTAACACCAGCGGGGTGTCTGCGTCCTCGAGGAGTTCGACGGCGCGGTCGAGCGACCGCTCGTCGGGAGCAGCCCGTCGCACACGTGGCCGAGGGGGGAGCGGCTCTGCATCGAGCTCTTGGGCTGCCACGTCCTCGGGGAACTCGAGGTGGGTCGCACCGGGTTTCTCGTACTCGGCGAGCTTGAACGCCTTGCGTACCGACTCCGGGATGATCCCAGATCGATCACGATCTCGTCACTACCTTCGACGAGAGGTGTCGTACGAACGTTGATTGCCCCAGCCCTACACAGAGGACCATGGCCGGAGTTCCAGACGAACGACAGCTCGTCCTATTCGAGTGGTAGTTTTTCACCCGATTAATTAACACACATATTCATTCGGAAATTCGGGGATACTATCCCTCCACCAGCCGTATTCGTACGAGAGGGATGATCAAGCCCATCTATAGTTCTGCGACGTCGGAACCGAAATCTGATGGTGCAGACATCGAGGTAATACTCGAGCGGATCGAGGCGTGCGTTAAGGACATTAGTCTCGGATTCAAGCGATGGGACGATCCCTACGCTCGTGGACCCGGGCTCTATTTCATCGTCGAACGGGATTCCATAATGGAATTTGCGGCTCCGATGGGGACGAACCGCTGGCCGGTTGAGAATTGTGCCAATGTCTTTGCTGAGACCGACGTGTTTCTTGAGACTGCACAGAACGTTGCGTTGTCCTGCGATGGCGCAGTCGTCATTCACAGCGACGGCACGATCGAGGAGGCAATGGTCCGGATCGATCAACGTTCTCCAACCGAATGCCGACGAACCGACGATCTGCCCTACGCCGAGTGGATGGGGACCCGCCACATGAGTGCGCTGGAAACCTCGACCCGCGAAGAAGTAGTCGCGGCGATCACACTCAGCGAAGAAGACGGACGAGTAACCGTTTTTACTGACGGCACATTCGATGATTCCCTAGCGACATCCCTAGTGATTGATTGACCAACGGGGGCTGAAGACACGCATGGTTGTTGAGTCGGATTTGCTACTTCCGTTTCTTGCCGGGCTAACACTCGTTTTGGCCGTTGCACATACGCTTGGAATCGTCGCTGATCGACTCGGGTTCGCACCAGTCGTCGGTGAACTCCTCACCGGGTTGGTGCTTGGCCCCTCGGTTCTCGGTTTCGTTGCTCCTGCGGTTACGGCTATCGTCGTCCCTGTGCCCGATCGACTGGCAGCCATCGCGTCGCTTGGGCTCATTCTCCTCCTCGTATTGGCTGGAACGGAAGTTGACGTTCAGACGGTGCGCCGCTATGCCCGACCGACGATCGCGCTCGCTACCGGAGCCTCCGTCGTGCCGTTCCTTCTGGGGTTCGCCCTGGGATGGGCTCTCCCCCCGAGGTTTCTCGTCACCCCCGGGCAGCGACTGCCGTTCGCACTATTCTTGGCGACAGCGCTGAGCATCTCGGCGGTCCCCGTCGCCGTCCGTGTGCTGATCGACCTCGACGCGATGGACCGAACAGTGGGCCAACTCACCCTCACCGTCGCTGTCGTTATCGATGCAGCGGGGTGGGTTGCGCTCACGATAGTTTCTGACATCGCTCGTGAGGGACAGATAGAGCCGTTTGCGGTCGGTCGAACGCTCGTCGTCCTCGGTGTATTCGTCGGAGGTGCCGTTGTTCTCGGGCCGCGAATCGTCGATACACTCTTCGATGTCACCACACACGTTCGATCGCCGGTGTTGACCGGATTTTCGATCGTCATCGTCGTCGGGCTTGCGATGGCCGGGGGGTCGCTCGCATTTGGATTGGAAGCCGTTCTCGGCGCGTTCCTCGCAGGCGTTCTCGTGAGAGATCGACTCGACGCGGAGACCGAACGAGTATTTCAGATGGTGACACTCGGACTGTTCGCACCCATCTTCTTTGCGACGGCTGGGTTGCGGGTTGACCTGAGCGGGCTGTTCACGCTGGATACGATTCTGGTCGCAGGCGTCACACTCGCCGTTGCTGTGCTGGGAAAGGTACTTGGCGTGGGACTCGGAGCGATGGTTACCGATCTCTCCCGAGCAGAAACCGTCTGCCTTGCAATCGGGCTCAACGCTCGCGGCGCAATGGAGCTCGTCGTAGCGGCCCTGGGCTTGGCAATCGGAATCCTCACGCCCACCATCTATGCCGTCATCGTGCTCGTCGCCATCGCCACATCCGTAATGACGCCGCCACTGCTCCGGCGTGCGCTCGCGCACCTTCCAGACGACGTCCCCTCAGGGACGGTATGATTTCTCTTATCAGAGAGTTCAGTGACCGGCGGCGACGCCGAGGATGACGACGTGGTAGACGACAACGGTAATGAACACCACGTAGAGAAGCCCGGCAACGAGGAACGGGGTTGGACGCATTCGATTCGTGGATATGAACTGGGTCCGGAGCAAGACCATCGCACCACCAATAAGCGCGAGAACCGCTGAAAGCGTGTTCAGGAATCCGATCGTCCCCCACGAGACACCGAGGTCCCAAGAGGTAAACAGGATACCGAGCGTGGCAGGGAGCGTTCCCTGGAACACCATCGCGCCCGTGATATTCCCAATTGCGAGGGTATCTTTACCCTCACCGATCCAGATGACGGAATTGAACTTCTCGGGGAGTTCAGTGGCCAGCGGAGCTAACAGGAGGGCAATCAGCGCTGCGGGAACGTCCAGCACCTCCGTCGAGAAGAACTCGACCTCGGTCACGAACAGATGGGCACCAGCGATGATCACGAGCAGCGCACACACGGTCTGCGTGACCACCATCCACAGGGGTGGTTCGTCGATGGGGACGATGGCCGATCCGAACGCCGGGAACGGTCGCTGGCCCTCGGTTAGCAATCCCCTGAGGTGCAGCCGATCGAGTTCTTCCCCGACGATACGCTGGCCGGCTGCGAGTGTTTGCTTGACGTACACGGCATACAGGGCGACGAGCCCGAGGGCAATACCGATACGGAGCCCGCGGGATGGAACGAACGCGGCCACCACCGCGAACGTGTATCCGACGAGGAAAAACGAGAGGTCACGTCGGAGGGCCGGCACGTCGGCCTCGAAAATCGGGCCGGCGTCGCGACGACTGCCGAAATACAGCACGCTCGCGCCGACCAAGGTCATCGCGATCGTCGCAAGCATAAACGGCGCGCCAAGGATGGCCCCGACGCCGATCGCGTCGGCAGCGGCCTGATCCCCCCGACCGAGGAGGACCGAAACGATGGCAATCACGGGAATCATCGTCTCGGGTAACGCCGTCCCGACTGCGGCCAGGATGCTTCCGGTCGCGCTCTCGCTCACGCCGAGGTGATATCCGAACCACTCGACTGAATTCGTGAAGATCTCCGCGCCACCGAGGAGTAATGCAAACGCGCCAAGGAGTAGCCCGAGGTTCAGCAGCGGAATCGAGAAAACTTCTACCGTTTGGAACATGGAGGTGTGTTCAATTCAACTGTCGTTCCGCTCGTAGGCATCGAACCAGCTAGTGACTGTCTGCTCGATTGCCCCGGTCGTGCTCCCGAGGTTCAGCATCTGGTAGCCGTTCGTCGCTTTTTCGTTGACATCGTCCATTCCGAACCCGAGACCCGCAACGGGGACACCCGCATCGATAGCTTTCGATCGAACCGTCTCGACGGCTTCCTGCACCATCGGATGATCGATCTCACCGGGGTGACCGAGCGACACCGAGAGGTCGAACGGGCCGATGAAGACGAATCCCAGGTCCGGGACGGCCAGGATGTCGTCCAGGTTCTCGATGGACGCCTCGGTCTCGATGGTCACACCGACGAGGGTTTCCCTGTCTTCGGTCGCAATGTAATCGTCAGCGAGACCCCAGCGAGACGCCCGTGGCGAGGCCAGTCCTCGATCACCGGGACCATCGTCGTAACGGAACCGTGCGGATCGAACCGCATCGCGGACTTCGTCGGCGGTTTCCACACGGGGAAGGAACACGTTTCTCGCACCGAGGTCCAGCGCTTTCCGGACGAGGGTTGGATCCGTATCGGGAAGTCGGAGAAGTACTTCCACGTCCGTTCGTTCGGTTGCCCGGAGCAGGTCTTCCAACTGACGTGCATCCCACGGGTCCGGTCCACCGTGTTCGAGATCTACCCAGACGAAATCGACGCCGAGTTCACCGTAGAACTCCACGAGCGTCGGGCTGTACGTATTGTCGAGGACGCCGAGAGCGATACCGCCGTCGTTCAGGGTCGCGGCGAGGTCGTTGGTGGGCTGTGAAGCTCTCTTTTCGTTACTCATCGCAAGCGGGGCATTCGGGGCACTCGACTAATACACGCCACATTTTCATAGCACACGAAGTTGTGATTAATCGAGAGACTGGTGGTAGTCGGACGACCGCTGAGTGGGTACGTCTCACCTCCACCGAGGATCTGTCGTGGAATCGCGATTGGTACAACCCATCGTCGTCGTCGGATGTTGTTGTCGGTGAATGCAGAGCCCTCGACGGATCTGAAATACTGGTTTGACAATTCGACGTTGGGCCATCAGGCGTTTGATCGCATCACCGACCGGCTCAGCTGTCTCACTCGGCCGCTGATTGACTCGATTGATCGTCCGTTTCGTCGGTGAGGTTGAGCCCAGCCACGAGACGAGTCGTGATGACCTGGTCGACGATGGCGAGCAACTGGGTATCGTCGCTCGTGTAGTCGGCGAAGATGCCGAGCGGGACTTCGCCACCTGCCATCTCCCGATGACCGCCGGCACTACCGACATCCGCAAACGCCTCGTGGAGCGCGTCCCCGATGTGGACCCGTGGATCCGTCGACCGCGCACTGATCTGGATGGCCTCCGCGAGCATTCCGAAGACGATGGCGGTATCGACACCCTCCAGTGTGGCGAGATAGTCGGCAGCTTGCGGTAACGCATCCCGCTCGCTCGTCCGGCCGACGTGAGTGATGAGTACCGACCCTCGTACCGTTCGATTCTGGATGGCGGTCGCGATGGCGTCGACGGTCGCGCCACTGACCGATGGTGAGGACAACTGCCGGAGCAGATCTCGATCGGCGTGGTCGTGGAGATACCCCGCCGCGTCGTACTCTGCCCGGGTCGCTCCCCGAAGGAAACCGAGCGTCTCACGGCGAATCGCAAACAGGAGCGCCGTCGCGAGTGTCGTATCGAGATCGATGGCGAGTTCCCGGACGTACTCCGTGAGGATCGTCGCAGTCGCTCCGACGGTCTCGCGGTGGTCGACGAACTGGGCGTCGATGTCTTCACCCGGATGGTGATCGATGACGATGTCCACGGGGGTTCCGTCTGGGACCCAATTGTTCGCGCCCGGGACCGCGTGATCGACGAACGCAAGTAGCGACCCCTCATCTCGATTCTGAACGGCAGCAGGATCGAAGGGTTCGAGATCGATGTCGAGCAGATTGACGAACGCGCGATTCTGCTGATGGGAAATATCGCCACTGTACAGGACCTTTCGCGTGTCGATCCCGGCAGCAGCTGCAATCCGGCCCAGGGCGAGTGCACTTGCGAGACAGTCCGGATCCGGGTTGTTGTGACAGACGACAATGAGTTCGCTCGCTTCGGAGAGGAACTCGTAGAGTGTCTGAGCCGGGCTCATCGCCCTGTATTTCAGCGGCCAGAGTGAAAGAAGTAGGGAGAGACGTTTCACAGGAGCACGACCTGTGCCATCCCAAGGAAGATGAAGAACCCGAGGACGTCAGTCGCGGTGGTGATGAAGACAGTCGCCGACGTAGCCGGATCGTAGCCAAGCCGATCCAGTACGAGCGGAACGAGTGCGCCGAAGAACCCGGCGATGACGAGATTCAGCACCATCGCGATACCGATGACCAGCCCCAACAGCGGACTCTGGTTGAACAGAGTGGCGATGACAGCCACGATACTACCGGTAATCACGCCGTTTGCACCCCCTGCAAGCACCTCGTTGCCGATGGCGCGCCTCCCTGTTCGAAGCGAGATCTGCTCCAGTGCGATGCCGCGGACCGTCACGGCCATCGACTGCGTACCGGCGTTCCCACCCATCCCCGCGACGACCGGCATGTAGATCGCCAACAGCGTCAACGCTGCGATCGTGTCCTCGAACAGCCCGACAGTCGCCGCAGCGAGAAAGGCGGTCCCGAGGTTGATGATGAGCCACCTGTATCGCCGGCGAACCTTCTCGAGGGCGCCATCGAGAACGCTCTCCTGCTCGTCGACACCGGTGAACTCGTAGAGCGTCCGGCCGACCTCTTCCTCGATGGCCTGTAAGAGGTCGTCCGCATAGATGACCCCGAGAATGCTGTCGTCTTCGTCGAGGACGACGATTTTACTCTGAGGATTGGCCCTGAACACCTCGATGACCTCCGAATTGGGCTGTTCGTATCGAATCGTGGGGATAGGGCGGAGATGCTCGGTGATGACCGTCGACCCGTGACCAGCCAAGGCCAAGGTATGGCCGGGTAACTCTCCCAAGACCTCGTCGTCGTCGGTAACGATGACGGTAGGGAACTGCCCAGTTCGGGCCTCGTGGCGTCGGACGAGCCGTGCCACCTCTTCGAGCCCCTGGGTCTTGTCGACGGTGACGTAGTTGAGACCCATCATTCCGGCGGCACTGTCCGGGCTGAACGTCAGGAGGAACTCGATTCGCTCTCGTCGATCCGCATCGAGCTGACTGAGCACGCTCTCCTGTGTGTCTCCGTCGAGCAATCCGATCACGTCGGTCGCATCGTCGGGGTCGAGTCGGCGGACGAATCGCCGTACTTCCTGGCGATCCATGCCGTCGAGAACGGCTCGCTGGATCGACTCGGGCAACTGGAAAAACACCACCCGTTGGCGTGACCACGGCAGTTCCTGGAACGCTGCTTCCGGTGTTTCCGAAACGGCAATCTGCTGTTGGACGTCGATCGTAGATTCTTGCATACAGTTACCACATCTCCCGTCGCATGAAGCCCAAGAATAGACGTGCTGTGGCGTGTCCTGAGGGGCTCGAACGCATATCTACATTATGGTCCGGACGCAGATACGTCACCGGTACCAGTCATCGGCAGAGATTGTTCGCGCTCGCCAACCGTACCGATACCCCGCCGTAATTCGAGTGCGCTCGCGTAATCGGCTTGCGAGAGGACCCCGACGACTGAGCCGTCCTCCTCGACGAGGGCGTACGACGTCTTCGAGGCGCCGAGTTCAACGAGTGCGTCGAAGGCGTCCGCCGTCGCCTGCACGGTTAGCGGTTCTTCGGCCATTACGTCGGCAACCGGAGTGGTTGCGCGATTGCGCTGGTCGACGTCTTTCAGGTGTTGGAGTGAGACGATACCGACAGTGGCGCCTGCCTCGTCGGTGACGCCGAACTCGGTTCGGCGGTCGACGAGCATCTGATCGACGAACTCCGCGACCGTCGACGTGGCCGGGATGGTGTGTAGATCACGTGTCATGATGTCCGCGACGGTGACTCCAACGAGCAGATCCTCGAGTGCCGTCGTGCGTGATTCGGAGGTCGCCGCCCCGTAGATGAACAGGGCGACGAACAGGAGGATGACGTTGAACGAGAACACGCCGATCACGGCGAACACTATGGCGAATATGACGCCAACACGTGCGGCGATCCGGGTGGCCTGCCCGTACGGGCGTGTCCGAGCGAGCAGCGCCCGAAAGACCCGCCCGCCGTCCATCGGGAACGCCGGAACGAGGTTAAAGATCGCGAGCGTCACGTTCACGACGGCGAGCCAGCCGACGACGAACAGTACAATGGGGAGCGACGCGGGGATGATCTGCAACAGGATGTAACAAACGACCCCGATCAGGACACTCGTGATGGGACCGGCGATGGCGATCCAGAACTCGCGGTTCCACTCTCGGGGGATCGATGCCATACTCGCGACGCCGCCGAAGATCCAGAGCGTGATCGATTCGATGGTCAAGCCGTACCGAAGCGCGACCCACGAGTGGCCCAGTTCGTGGAGGGTCACGCTCACGAACAGCCCAACCGCCGCTGCCGCACCGATGAGCCAGGGTGTCGTGCCCTGGCGCAAAACGGCAACGTCGAGTGAGGACCCGGCCAACCCATCGATGATCCCGGCGTAGAGGGCGATCTGCTGCCCACTTCCGATCAACCACGCGAGGATCGGGAGAAAGACTATCAGCGAGATGTTGATCTTGATGGGGATGCCCCAGATGTTGGTGAGGCGATAGCTACGCATTACTCTCCACCGTCGGGGGTACCCTGCTCACCGCCGTCGGCCTGGGGCGAGTTGTGCGGCGTCGGCGTCCCGGCGGATGCGCGCCCCATCCAGCGGTCAATGTTCTCCGCAACGTAGGTGTGGCCGCCCCAGCCCACGGCGATGCCGACGCCGATCGCGACGGCGGCGGCGAGTCCCCACGCTAACGCGTTGGCGAAGACGAACAGGATGCCGACATCGACGCCCATCGTGTCGAGCCCGATCACGATCGCGGTGAAGTAGAGGAACATACGCGTGCCCTTTGCGAACCACGAGGTGTACTCGGTCTGAGTGGCCGTCCGGGTTCGCATGATTGCGTCACCGATGAAGTCCGCAACGACGAACCCAAGGACGACGACTAACAGTCCGGCGATGAACGCCGGCAGATACGAGACTGCCGTCGAGATCCACGCCGACAACAGCGAAATCGCGAGCACGTTTGCAGCGGCGAGGATCGCTAGCGCATAGACGAACCACTTCGCGAGCGTCCCGAACGCGTTCGAGACGGCGGCTTCGGTTCCCCCGAGGATGCGTCCAATCGGCGTTTCGAGTACCATCCGGTCTAACTCGATCCGGTCAGCTACCTTCCGAACCACCTTGGCGGCGGCAACTCCGAGTACCCAGCCGATTAGAAGGACCACGAGTGCGCCGATCAGTCGGGGAAGAAATGCCACGATCCCCGCGACCGTCTCCTCGAGGAACGCCGGGACACCTAGTTGGAGCACGTGCGATTGTAGCATGATCGAGATATACGTCTCTCAGAGCCATGAAGAGGCGAGATTTTCATACCCTACCGGTTTTTGATTATGTGAGTTACACGCCGGGCGTGGTACGTCCTACTGCCGAGTTCGCTCGTGTTCTGGAGCGAGATCCAGAAACACGTCGTCCTCCGAACCACACCGTGGACACGTATGCACGAAGTGGAGACCGTCCTCATCGTGCTTTTCTATTCGCCACTCCGAGCGGGCGCGAGCGACGTTCTCACATGCCGGGCAACGCTTTGGATGGTCCTGAAGGTACGTCTGCATAAAGTCGATGAACGACTGGGTTCCATGACGGTGCGTCCGCATTGTCTGTTGGGTACGACGGCCCCGCTATTAGTTTACACCTCCATTTTGTCCGTCTGCTCAGCGAAGAATAGCGGACCGACGTTGTTGAACGCCTTCAGTAGTATTCAGGGTCACATTCACACCCATCGTGGGAGTAATAGAACGTTCTCGGGTTCTCAATCCGGAACAGAACTTCAATTGTAGAGGTTCTGTTGAAACCCTCTGTTGCTAATCGTTTGTTGAGGCCGTGCTGAAGACAGGGTGCGAGTCTCCCACGGACCGCACAAATCTCAAGAGAGACATTTTCCACCGTCGGGATCACTTGCCACCCCGCCCGTCCGATTGTGGGAGAGTACGTGTGGTCGTCCTCCCAAATTTCATATGTACATAGCTTCCGGAACGTCCGTGAAACAACGTTCTTTCTTGAAAATAATCGGGAGCTCAATCAAGCCGATCGACAACGCAGATTTCGCTGACGAAAAGTACTGCCGAGAACCTCATCATCGGGACTGTTCGTCACACCGGTTACGTCACTTATTAGCTTCCCAGACGTAGCTAGCAGTATGGCTCGTAAAATCAAGTTCAGTGACGTTTCGACTCTGCTTGATGAAATTGAGTATCCCATCAGACGGACGACAGCAGCGGAAGAACTCTCCGATGTTCGGTTGATACTGGCCGACGGTGAGACAAATCTAGGCAAGTTGGTTTCTAAGACCTCCCGTGACTCGTTCGAATCGGCTGCCGATATTACATCCGAACTCCACAACGTGCTTCCACGGGAGGCGGTCGGGGAACCATATCAATCTGAGGGAGATGCGTAACGACTCAGATTCCGAGATCATAGGACGACAGATCTGCCCAAGTCCAGCGACTACCGGCCCTTTTGCATCCATCTCGTGACGGTCCAAGGAAAGATGTCACATCAGACAGCGGAAAATCAACGAGTCAAGTACTTACGACCGCTGTGCTGAACCCTTCCTCGATATTCAGCACGCCACAGCTGTCCACATCGGAGGAGTTCAACAGAGCAGTATGGACGTCTCTTGATGAATCCCTGTGCAGGAGTGCAGACATTGTGTCGTCCTGTGAGTACGGACGATAGGGTAAACCGTCCCCCTGGCGTAGATCACGCGGTAGTCGTATGGCCGAATCGGTGACAGTGTTCGTCGATGCAGTCTGTGTCAGCCAGACGGATGTGGATCACCCGATTGAACGGACCTCAGGTCGACCCGCCTTCAGCTCGCTGTGTCCGGTACGCCAGACCATTAATCATGACTGAACACACAAAGAAAACGATAGAAACGCGAACGATCGACGGCATCGAAGCACTGGTCAACGTAGATTCGGGAGAAATTTTTATCGATCTCCCCGCGTCGAATCCACGGTATATCCGTGTTCAGGAGGGAGGTCGTATCCAAGAAGGCGACGTCGGTACTCAGTCAACTGCTGAGATGGCTGGGCCGCTACTCACGCACTGGGTCATCGAATCGATCACCGAAGAGACCGTACTAGGGAGGGATACCGAGACCAACGAGACACGGGAATGGGATCGCGAACAGCTGATTCAGCGCCTTGGGACCGGTGAATTCAGCGCAGAGCTTGCGACGTTCGACCGGGTAAGCGTCACCGAACTCGAAGAGTGGCGCGGGAGGAACACTTCCGAAGGTGCTGAAGAGGTAAAGCCGTACGTCGTTGTCATTGCGTACGGCAACAACGGGGGGAAGTTCACACAACTGTACGCGGCAACCGAAGCCGGTAACTGGGATTCGTTAGAAGTAGTGCAGCAGGATTCACACGTCCAGGCGTTCAGCGACGAACTACGGACACGCTTCGACGACGCCGTCCGAGAGGCGCTCGAGGTCGAACAACGGTATCACTAGATTCGCCATTGGTGCAATCAGTTTCTCACAGACTACCTACCACTCGACGCACCAGGTCGTCTTTCGATCAACTCCCTCCACCCCCCCCCCCCTCTGTGGAGGAATGGAGTCCGTCAGCCGCCGAGCCACCACCCGTAGAGGTGTTCTTGCGCCTCAGCGTCGGATTGCTTCTTCGATTGGCCGTACGTCTTCCCCTTGAGGAGCTGGCGTTCGACAGCGTTTGCGGCAAGTCGGAGGGCGTGAGAGGCACCATATCCTTCCCCATCGGCCGTGAAGTAGCCACGGTCGGTGACCAGCCGAATCCGTGCCAGTACGAGTGGCACGCCCCTCGATTGTTCCTTGTGCTCCTGGAGTTCGATACTGGCCTTGATCACGCTCATCTCGCCGTACTTCGCGGTCACGTCCTCGATCAGCGCGGCGACATCGTCGTAGTCCATCCCCTCCAGCAGCTCGAGGCCGAACACCTGCACGGCGTTCCGGTCGTCGCGCTCCCAGGTGAGCGCCTCGATGACGTCCGTCTTCGTGATGATACCGACCGGCTCACCGGTCCCCTCGGCCGTGACGACGAGCGAGGAGATCTCCCGCTCGAACATCGTCTCGGCCACCTCGTCGAGCGGAGCGCTCCGCTCGATGGTGAAGACCGCGTCGGACATCAGGTTCCGTACCGGTAGATCGAGCATTCGGTCGGAATCGCCCTCGCGCGCCCCGAACCCGCCACGGTTCTGTCCGCCACCGCCGCGGCCACCGGAGCCACCCGACGACCCGCCCTGGCTCTTGCTGCCGCCCCGCGTCGTGAACTCGATGACGTCGTACAAGCTCAGCATGCCCGCGAGGTCGTCCCCGTCGACGACCGGGAGATGGGCGATACCGGCTTCTCGGAGCATATTGAGCGCTTTCCCGATCGTGGTTTCGGGCGTCGCACTGACCAACTCCGCCGTGTACGCGTCGTCGACGGTCGCCGCGTCAAGAAACGGACGGACGGCCTCGAGGACCGCATCGCCGGTCACCACCCCGATAACCCGGTCGTCGGCGTCGAGTACGGGGAGCGTTTTGGCGTCGCTCCCAATCATGAGCCGCGCGACCTCACGGACGTCCTCGGTGCGGTCGACCGTCGGGACGTTCTGGACCTGTGAGCCGACCTTCGCAGACGGCTGGTTGGACGAAGACGCCAGCTGTCGGCGACTCACGATGCCGCGGTATTCGTCGCCGTCGGTTACGATGACGGCATCGAGCTCCTGATTCTCGAACGCCCCGGCGACTTTCGAGAGAGGAGCTCCGATGTCGAACTCGGTGAACTTCGGTGAGAGTATCTCGGAGATATCCATGGGTAACTCTCTAGTGTGAGGGGTGCAGGACGGTTATGCCTGTCCCAGCCCTGATATTTGAGGGAGGGACGTGCGGAGTGGTGTTTGAGAGAGGGATCTAACTGTATCGGCCATATGCATCGAGAGAGCCAGTCTCAACTATAGGCGCGGCTGCAAGATGAGACTACGGCCCGTATAGAGAGGACGTGATGCGTGATTTCGAGCGAATCGTGGAACACGATTAGGCTTGATCCCGGCTCTGATAGGCAACTACGCTGAACTTCTCAGTAACTGCCCCTCCTCCATCGCTGGCACGACAGCACCGCCGCTGATCGACGGACGATCACTAGCCTCCAGAAGAATTCTATCCGATTCCAGTCTGCTCTTCAGCAAGGGAAGTTGGATCGTCCGGTCGTGAGGCCCTACTGCTGCTGTTTGTAGAGTTCGATCAACAGCCGCGCGAGTGCTCCTAGGAGGCCAGATTGGTAGGTGAGACCCGCACTCGCCAGTTGCATCACTGCCACCTTCGGATTCTCTTCATAGAACGAGAGGCCGGCCTCAATTACAAGTGCGGCGATGCTCCAGAGCTTCGACGGCGACGAATCGAACGCATCGGTATAGCTCACGGAAACATTCTCTCAGGTATACAGAAGGGGCTTCTGTTCGTAGACTGCGTCTTCGGGGGCTCACCCTCGCTCGAAAAAGGTGGCCTCTACGCTGAGATCTACGCTAGTCGCCACTTTTCCACTGTGAGTCGCGCAGGATCAAGGGCTCGATCGAGAGCGTTCGTTTCGCTACCGTGACGATTCGCAGGACGTACAACGTGAACAGGAGGAACGGCAGGAGCGTGAACGCAAACGCGGTACCGATGACTACGGTCATGTGGCTGATCCCGTACGTAGCCCCCGGGAGTGTGGCCCCGTCGACGACCGTAAGCATCACGCCAGCGACGACCAGTGCTGGGATCGCCGCGTAGAGGATCATCTGTGAGAGGCCCACCAGCTCCCACTCGAAGTAGAGTGTCTTGATGCGTTCACGGGCCGGTCCGAATAGCGACAGTGCCGTCTTGAGGTCGTTGAGGAGGTCGTTTTCGGGTGGTCCTCCTTGTGCTCGTGCAAGAGGCGCTCGACTTGGTAGATCTTCCAACTGTAGTTGTAGTTGAGCGCCGCGGACAACACGTCGAACGTCCCGAACTCGGCGCCGTCGAGTTAGTCTTGGACTGTCTCGGAGTTTTCGATGACGCTGTCGGTGAACTGCTTGGTCTCCCACTGAAGTTGGTCGCTGTCGATCTCTCTGAGTCTGTCCCGAACTGCCTCGGATCGCTGTTGGGCAGTATCGACGAGATACCGGAGGAAGCACCATTCCGCGCAGGTGGAGAAACTGCTTGCGACACGACCTGAGATAGAGCGCTGCCGGGGACCGAAGGGGTTTCACGAATGGGGGCGGCGAGAAACGCTCTGGACGAACCATTCCGACCAGCCGCTAATCGAACTCCGCGAGTGTTTGTACTGTCCCGTTCGGTTAGTGACGAACCCTCGAGGGCGGTCAGGACACAGTACATTCTGCCTCTACGGTCAAGAGCCTGGGCTCGACTGGGACGACGTGTATTTCCAAGCCAGCCCTCCCCAGTGCGGTCACTATCTCTACGATGAGGATGTGATCGAAGATTACTGCCCCAAGTGCGGTGCGACGATGGAAGCTCCCGAGACTACTCTCCGCGACCACACAAGCTAGATTCCTCCGTAAACGGAGAATCAGGCACTTGTCTGAAATCAATCGGAAGTGAAATATAACTCTGATTGACCGATTTTATCGGGCGTCTGGAACCTCTATACGGAGGTCCATATCCTCACCAGTCGCGAGATCGACATAGTCACCGAGACCGATAGATTCTATCTTAGCACAACCGTTCTTACAACGGACACGACGTTTGTCGTCCGCAGTCATCCACTGCATTTCCCCCGTTCTCGGCCGGTAGATTTGACGACCAGCGAATGTGGAGGTCGATGTTCCAACGACTAACGCTTGGAATCGCTCCATCATTAGCGACGCTACCAGTCCGTTCGTCGTGACCACGCTCGGATCACGCAGTTCGTCACTACCATCTCCAGAAGCAGGTTCGTCGTTTGTCACGTACAGTCCACCGTTGTCGGCACGGTCTTTCGGATGCTTACGGTCGTGGACGGCACCAGCGCTTCGGTCTCCCTCCTTCCACGTATTAAGACAGTGGAGACACGCTAGCTCTGGGCCAGCTGTCGCGACCGCCGATCGCGCTGATGAACTCAGTTCGTCAGCGTCCTCGTCGACGGCAAGGTACGTCCCACCTGTAACAACTGGGATGAGGTGAGCGTACGCGATGCGGTCGACGACCTTCCGCACCCAATGCGGGTCTGCCGCGTTCAGAATGACATCACAGTCCAACACATCTCCAAGGGCTGCATAATTGTCGTTAGCGGACTCAACGATGCTGCCTTGGATGGCGCGGGCTTCGAATCCTGACGCGGTCGCCGCTTCCTCTGCGAGATCCCGAGCAACTTCGGCCTTCAATGCGTGTTCGCGAGCGTCTTCTCGCGTGGCCCCGTAGGCGCGGTTCAGGTTCGCTTCTTTCAGATGGTCGAAGTCAACGAATACAGCGCCGCCAACGCCGAGACGAGCGACCTGCTCGGCAAGCAGCGATCCGACGCCTCCGCATCCAATGATGGCCGCACGGATGCCGCTGAGACGCTTTTGACCACGATCTCCCCAGAGTTCGACTGTACTGTCTTGAGCGACGGTACCCTCAGCCAGTCCCGGACCCTCCGGCCCCTCCGCAGAGAATGCGGTCGCGAGCTTCTTGAGGTAGGGCCCGTCCCGGAATTGCTGGCTTGGTGCCATTCCGAGGACGCGCACGGCGGTCGCTTCAGTTCGGGTTGGGGGACCCTCCTCGTTGTACTCGTAGGCGCCGAAACTCCACTCCGGCTCGTCGGTCTCTCGACGCGGACGAGACGCGATGATGCCGGCAGCATACGGTCGCTCCTTCCCTAAACGGCCAGCGTCGGACTGGAGCCGCTTTGGGTCAGCGTCTAGGTCCGGTCGCGATGGGTACGCGCTCCAGCCCGGGTGGGAGTGTAAATACGCAATACCACGTCGCGGGTCGTGCTCGATGCTGTCTTTCGCCCGCGCTCGGTATGCTGGACTGAACTTCAGGCCTCCACCAAGGTAGACGTCGTCGGAGTTGCCCGGAGGCACGATGTTCTCAATAATATATGTGACACGGGAGGTGCCGGAACTGCGCGTGATGTGGGCGATTACTCCCTGCTCATGGTCCTCGGGTTGGTGCTCTGATCCGGGCGGTGAGTGAGGGCTGTGATCTGGTCGTAGATGTCCGTACAGCGCATCTTTCACGTCCTTAGTCATCGCAACTTGGAACTCGTCGGCGTCGCTGACTGGGTAGATGTCAGGGAGCGCTCCTTCGCGACCAGTCATGTGCCACCTCGCGAGTCGCCAAGGCGGAGGAGATGTTCGACGAGCCCGTGAGCGTTTGCAAGGTCTCGTGCGGAGTCAGGCTGCCGGTTCATATTCGACCACCGCCAACTGAACGCGATAGCGGAGTCTTCGTCTGCGACTTCTATCGCCATCTTGACCTTGTCGCCGTGGTTCCCGTCTGGATCAGTGAAGGTATTCCGGGCCGGGATCTGACCTGGTTGATTACCGTCGATGGTGACTGCCGGCACCATCATCACCCAATGAGGGTCACTGTTGGCGAATTGCTGGTCCGCGAGGATATAGAGTTCAGCGGTTGGATTATCCCATCGCTCATTGTATTCCTGGAGGTCGTACTGGCCAAGCCAGATGAGCGCTTCGTTGCCATTCGTGTCGACGACGGTGGCCTGATCGCGCTCACGGTTGAGTGCGTACATAGCACCCTGAAAGGTGCTGTCCAGTGTCTCGTCAGGGACGGTCTCCGGCGGCGTCGGACGCGATTCAAAGTTACCCCCGTGCCCGTCGCCGTCAGCTACCTCCCGATGGTCATCGCCGGTGACCATTCTACGAGTTCCCGTCAGTACGGGGTTCGGCCTCGAACCGTTCGATGCCGCGACCGCCCAGCGGCACTTCGTCGTCGCCGCTGTACGTGTTCTCGGTCCCCTTCTCTACTAGGACGTCGTTGGTGTCTTCACCGAAGCGATTGAGGATGTCCTCAGCCGTGGGAGACTCCTCGTCAAAGAACTCCACGGGAGCAGTGCCAACCTTCACACCGTATCGGTCGCGAGCGTCCGCGGCACGGTCCTCGACGTTCTCGACCATGTCATCAAGGCCCTCGGCTCGTGTGATGACCTCACGGTCGGCCCCGGCGAGGTTCAGCGTTTCTTGCAGGCTCTGAACGTCGTCCTGCGCAGTCTGGACATCGGCTTCGAAGTCGTCGGGTAAGTTGCCGTTGGCGGTATCAGCGTGTTCGACGACGTCCTCCAGAACTTCGACGTCTTCCTCGACGGTTTCGAGAAGTTCGAGGGCGTCGACCGGCACATCGTCTTCGAGACCCTCGATGATGTCTTGAGCCGTCTGGATGGTGTCTGCGAGGGATGCGTGTGCGTTGCTGTGCTCCTCTGCGGAATCGGCGGGTGAGTTTCGTTCACTCATGTTTGCGTGTCGTCGCGCTTGACCCGGCGACGTCGGGCCGACCGACTGGTTACACTCGCCGCTGTGAACGGGCTTGTGAACGGGTCGTGACGGCGTCGTCACTCGGTACCCGTCAGGGTCCGTGTTCAGCGGGCGAACATACCAAGAGGTCACTGCCGGATACTCCGGCTCTCTCGTCGGTCTTGGTGGGTTCCCGCCGTCCCCCTGCCGCAGAATTGCGGTGGTCGGGGGATGCCTACGTAGCGGTGGGTAACCAGCCCGAGAAAGTATAATCGACCCCCACTGAAAAGGGTTTTGCTGAGTGGAACTATATTCGGCTGGGTTTCGTGTTGGGCATATATGAAACGTGGGGTGGGAGTTTTCGAAGTGGCAATTTCCACTTTCACTCCGCTAGGAATAGCTTTTTAAATAGGCTTGGCGTTCCTTCAGAGTTGTCAGCCGCGATTCGAAAACCGGCGCCTTAGCTGCTGAACGTTGCGGTTTGGTGGGTAGCAATAGAGCCCCCACCGCTACGTAGGCAAACATCCATTAGGCATCGGTGTTAATAAGGTTGTCGTATACTCCTCCGCAGTCTTGCGATTCCCACTCGAAAACAACGGGGTTTGCTTACTTAAAATGCTTTTCAGCGTAAGTGAAACCCAACCACTGCTTCAGTCCGGAGGTTTTGAATATCCAAAGGAGAGTGACCGAGTCGGAGTTCAGGTTGACGAGACAGCGATATCTGCGATTCGAACTATTGCGGATCTGCTTAAGCAGGATTCGAGATCGAGAACTCCAGCTCAGGCTAGCTTCGGGTTGAATTATTTAGGAGATCAGTGAAATCAGAACACTTCCATCTTGTTCCTCGTCTACAATCGACCCAGCCATACCCGGGGGATTCTTGATGGTACAATAACGGATAGTGAGTAACAAATGAGTCAGGCCACACTGGGGGTGCGCCCTATCGTAACTCCGACCTCTTCTCAGGATACTATCTTGACGAGCGTATTGATGATCTTGACGGCTGGGACTGTGACGACGAAGCACGAGAAGCGTTTGAGGAACTCCAGCAACTCTGGGAGTTAGAAGGCGAACTCGTCGCGTCCTACAAAGAAGACGAACTGATAGACTCGTGGATTGATGAAGTGCTGGGCGTTCTTGGATTCAGTACGCTATCAGAAACAACACTCCCCGACAGTGAGGGGTACAACGACCGATTGTTGTTTGACTCGGCTGAGACACGCCGTGACGCCAGTATTCGCAAACGAGACGGGGATACTGAGGCGATGTACGGACTGGCCTCAGCTGTACTGGAGGCGAAGCAGTGGGACGTTGACTTCACCAAACGCTTCGCGGAGACACGCTCGTATCGTGATGCCTCTCACCAGATCAAGTACTATCTCGAACATACCCCCGAACGGCTCCAATGGGGCGTTCTGACCGACGGGAAGAAGTGGCGTCTCTACGGGACGAAGGACTACGCCACCGAAACCTACTACGAAATCGATCTGCCCGAACTTCTAGAGTCCGGCGACCTGGAAGCGTTCAAGTACTTCTTCTGCTTCTTCCGTCCAGATGCGTTCCGCGAAGTCTCTGGAACCTCGTTCCTCGAAACCGTCTGGAACGAATCGGAGACCGCAGCGCAGGAACTCGGCGAGGACCTCCAAGACAACGTCTTCACAGCACTCCGTATCCTCGGTGAAGGGTTCATCGAGACGAACGACCTCGATATCGACCCTGACGACGAAGCGGCTCGTGATAAGCTGAAAGAACAGTCACTCGTGTTGCTCTACCGACTGATGTTCGTGCTGTACGCCGAGTCACGGCATCTCATCAGTCCGGACGATCCCAGTCGAGCGGTCGAGTTTAATGAGAACTTCAGCCTTGACGAGCTCCGACAGGATATTCACGAGGACATCAGCTCGGGTGAGTCATTCGACGACTACAGTGAGTATTCCACGTCGATGTGGGGCCGACTCCAAGACCTCTTCCGGCTGATCGACGCCGGTGAGGAGTCGCTGGGTATTCCCCCATACAATGGAGGGCTGTTCGACAGCGATACCCACCAGTTCCTCGCGAACAACGAGGTCGCCGACCGATACATCGCGGAAGTCGTCTACCGGCTCGGAACGACCCGTGCAGAGGACGGAAGTGGATACGTGCTGGCTGACTACGCTGACCTAGATACGCGGCACCTCGGAACGATCTACGAGGGGCTGCTCGAACACGAGTTCCGGATCGCTCCCGAGCAGTACGCGGCGGTATCCGAGGACAGCGGGCAAGTGTGGAAGCCTGCGACGGAAGTGAGCGTCGCCGACGCGGTGGAGACGGTCGACCGTGGTGAACTGTACGTCGTCAACGACGAAGGCGAGCGGAAGGCCACAGGTGCGTACTACACGCCCGACTACGTCGTTGCCTACATCGTCGAGGAGACGATCGACCCGCTGATTGAGGAGATAAAGGCCGACATCGCCGAAGAGGAAGGGCTCGAACCGGGCGACAAGGGATACATCGCGCCGTTCTTAGAGCAGGTTCGTGATCTGACCGTGTTGGACCCCGCGATGGGGTCGGGGCACTTCCTCACGAAGGCGACTGGCTACCTCACCGAACAGGTGATGGAAGTCATTCGTGAGCAGGAGATCCAGGGATACGACGAGCAGGATATTCGGCGGATTCTGGCACGAGAGTGTATCTACGGCGTCGACGTTAATGGGATGGCCGTCGAGTTGGCGAAGCTCTCGATGTGGCTCGAAACACTCGCGACCGACCAGCCGCTCGCGTTCCTCGACCATCACCTCAAGACCGGGAACTCGTTGGTGGGGTCAGACATTACCGAGGTGCTCTCGGATGACACCGCCGAGGAGGGTGGGCAGTTGACACTGATGCAGGCGCTCGCGCGGGTGCGCCGGGATACGCTTGAGCACGTGATGGAGTTGATGTCGGAGTTACTCGCCATCGACAACGAGACGCTCGCGGATATCAAGTCGATGGAGGAGACGTACGACGAGATCCGCTCGGACCCGCTGTACGGACGGCTCTTCGAGATGGCGAACGTGCACACGGCCGAACGGTTCGGGGTGGACGTACCTGACGGCGTTTACGAGGAGATGGCCGGCGCGATCGAGGACGAGGCGGAGTGGGGCGAGGTTCAGGATCAGGACTGGTTCCGGTCGGCGCAGGCGACGGCCGAGGAGGAGGACTTCTTCCACTGGGAACTGGAGTATCCCGAGGTGTTCTTCGGGCCGGACGGGGAGATGCGCGAGAGTGGTGGGTTTGATGCGCTAGTTGGGAATCCGCCGTATATCCGTATACAATCTCTTCGTGACCACACCCCCGAGCAGGCTTCATACTTCACAGGCGAGTACAAGGCAGCAACTGGCAACTTCGATATATGTGAACTTTACTGAGAAGGGCCAACAGCTCCTCTCCGTTGGTGGGAAACTGGGATTTATTGAACCACACAAATTCTTCCAAAGTGACTTTGGAAAAGGGCTCAGAAAATACATCTCAGAGAGAAAGTCTCTGTATAAGGTTGTCTCATTTAAGCATGAGCAGGTGTTTGAGGGTGCTTCGGTATACACCTGCCTGCTGTTCCTGAGTAAGGACGGGGAAGAGGAATTTGGCTATGCAGAAGTTTCCCCAATGAGTTTAATGAGAGGAGAAGAGCCGTCACTTAGAGAGATAGAAACCGACTATGGCTCTGACCCGTGGATATTCCGCGATGCCGAAACGGAAGCTGTTCTTGAGAAGATCAATGAAGCTGGGCCAACTTTGGAAAGAGTGACAGAAAGAATATATCAGGGACTGGTTACAAGTGGTGACTCAATCTATCTCTTGGAGAAAATTGAGGATCCTGATGGAGATCTAGTTACAGTTAGGAGCCAAGAAGACGGAAAAGAATGGACAGTAGAGTCAGAACTCCTGAAGCCACTACTGAAGGGTCAGGATGTCCATCGATATGACCCACTTGTCCCAGAGTATCTTGTCATCTTTCCCTATCACCTTCATCAGGACGGCAATAAATCGAGACAGAGTTTATTGAAGAAGATACGCTCTCAGAGTCATACCCCCATCTGTACAAGTATTTGAAAGAGCATGAGGAAAAGATCCGAGCTCGAGAGAGTGGCAAGATGGATCGAGAAGGTTGGTACGACTACGTCTATCCGAAGAATCTTACAGAGTTTGAGGAGGAGAAGATCGTTACGCCAGAGATCAGCTATGGAACCAACTTCACTTACGATTCCGACGGATTATACCATAAAACTAAGGTCTATGGTGTAAAAGCAGATAATGAGTGGGTTAGTGGGGAATACCTACTCCCAATTCTAAATACTAACATTCTCTGGTATTTCCTCAAGAATACTGGCTACGCGCTTCGTGGAGGGTATTTTACCTTAAGACAGACTATCTGAACCCATTCTCAATACCGCTGCCACCGGAATCTCCCGAATGGGAGTTTAAAGAGACCAAATTTGAGTCTAACTACGAGACCTACCTCACAGGATCATCTATTAGAGAATGCTTCGAGTGGGATCAGCCGTCTGAACATGCTGGCGAGGTGTTACCCCTACTAGGTGGGAAGATGATAGACCTCCACAGAAAACAGAAAGAGATGAACCTGTCGTTACTCGATCACATTGGAAACTACGGAGATGGTGAGAGTCTCGGGAACATCGGCTTCACCCAACCACCAGAGAATGCCGCAGAGTCCATCCTCCAAGAGACTACCGAACAGAAGCCCAACCTTCGCGTCGGCTGCACCGAAGTCAAACGCGAGTCGGATACCACTGTCGAGATACAGTTGACCGCACGCTACAAACCTGACGACGAAGACGCCTATGAGACGGACCAGTGGGGCTACACGGAGACTGACGCTCTACCTGCACTCCGCATCACCGACCTCACCGAGACGGAGGCGGACCTGATCGAGGCGTTCGTCCCCGTTGCCGTCGACGAGGCGGGTGGCTTCGCCGGTTTCCGAGAGACCGCCACGAAGACGAACTCGCTGGTAGACCGACTGCGCAAGCTGACTCTGCCTGCCGTCGACGACGTACGCGATGGGCTGGAGAGCTACATCGAGACGAGAGAACGTGCCGAGGAGTTGGAGGAGCAGATCGAACGTACTGACGAGTTAATCGACGAGATCGTCTACGAGTTGTACGGGCTGACAAACGAGGAGATCGAGATCGTGGAAGACGCAGTTGAACAGTAGTTAGCGAAGGGGTCGAGGAATCTCTACACGCTGGACTTGTTTATTGAGACTCGTCAACAGTATCGATGATCCGCCCGGCGGTCGAACTGATCCGCCCAAGCCGATCCTGCAACGTCTCCGCGTCGTCGTCCTGCCACGCGGCGAGGTAGAACGCCGACCCGCTGGTATCGAGCCCGAAGTACCGCCCGACGACGTACCCAACCGCCTCGGCTTCCACCTCCCGCTTCGCTCGCCCTTGCTCGGCGTCGACCCCATCGTGCAGTAGTGCGTGTGCGTACTCGTGTACGAGCGTCACCGCCAGATCAGCCTGATTCGCTCGTGCCTTCGCCTCAACGATCGGGTTCTGGTCAGCCGCATACTGGTACCGACAGATGCCCATCGCCTCGCCGTGCTCCCACTCGTCGGCGTCGACGATCTCGACGGTCACACCGAGGTCGTCAGCTGCCTCCACGAGTGCGGGCACGAGATCACCGGCGTCGCCGGTCGCCTCGGTCTCCAACTCGGGGAGTGACTCGCCCTCCGTCTGTGCGACGTCGAACACGGCGGTCGGCTTGAATCCGACCAGCCCGCGTGACCACTCTTCGGGCAATGTCTCGTCGTACGCACAGTCGCTATTGTCGTGATACGACGGCGAGTTGTGACACCTCGGACAGCGGGTGGTGATGATCGGCGCCCAGATCCAGATGGCCTGCTCGCCCTCCTGGACGTGCCGGTCGAATTTCGACTGCCACGTGTTGTACCCGGCGACGCGAGTCGCCTCAGGCCGCTGGAGGTGTATCAGAAGCGTGTTCCGGTGCGAGTAGTCGTGGAACTGCGACTGGACATCGAGCCAGTCTTGGAACTGCTGGCTGGCCCGTGCCTCGTCGGTCAGCGTTGCGAGGTCGTCGAGCCACTCGTCGATCGAGCTGTGCATTTCGTCGTGGCGGGTCTCAGAGTCGTCGAACTTAACCCGCGAATCCATCTGTAGTGACATGGCGAACTGCGTGGGCACTCTCGATTCGAGTGCCCTTCCCCGAGCCCTCCGGTCAGCCCGACCTCGCTCGATAGCGTAATAACACAGGATGAGTGAAAATCTAAAAAGTAAGACACGGTCTCGGCTGTCGTTTAATTATCCAGACATCTCGCGAAGGCGGTTATTCTTGCCGGGCTAGAATCCGGAGAACCGCGATTGTCGGCGATCACCGCCCAATGTTCGTCTCCATTAGGGCCACTGCTGGTGACATCAAATTCGGAACCAGCAGAGTATCCGCCACCTAGAACCTGGTCACCTGGGTTACAGCTGGCGCTGAAGCTAACGGATTGTAAAGGCTTGACGAAGCGAAACTCAGTGACCGTGTAGATTTCGATTTCCTCCACCGAACCAGGTGGACCTGGTGGACCTTGTTCACCCTGTGGACCTGGTGGACCGCGGGGTCCCTCGATATTCCACGTTAGGACGGCCTCATTTCTCTTACACTCGGTGGCTGAATCAGCGATCGATACCTTCCCGTTTTTTTCGTTGACACAGGCGACGATGGTTTCCCCGTCCGTTGCCGAGACGAGGGTACTGGCGGCCATCGGAGCAGCGAGGACAGCAGTAGCCATCACTAGGAGTACGACGAGTTGTTTGCGGTGAGTTACCATCTATTGTGAAAACGGAGAATACCGAAATAGCAGTTCTCACCACTGATTCGGCGGATATAGTGATAATTCATGTCCTTAGATGCGTCCTGCGTAGGCCTGCGGACGAGTTGGCAGTCGGATTGGCACGAGTTGGCAGTCGGATTGGCACGAGTTGGCAGTCGGATTGGCAGGCGAACCGCGCGAGCGAGCACTAGTCCCATCCGCCGGGGACAGGTACACTGTCGACACCGGCGACGAGCCGGACGACGTCGACGTGAGTACCGCAGAAAGCCACGTGGTGCCACGGAGAGGCGACGGCCAGGCCAGCCGTCCGAGTAAGCGAGGAGGACGAGAGCGGCACTGTCTCGTCTCCGAGCGGCGCTTTGATGCCGAGGTACTCAGCGACTTAGAAACGTTCGGTTCTATGGCACTGTCTATTTGATCGTCTCAATTGGCGTTTGTCCGTCGAGCGCTTGATGCGGCCGCTGTGTGTTCACTCAACCGACGAAGTGGGCTAGAATCCTCGTCTTCAGAGTAGCTCGCTTTCGTCAGTCAGTATGGAGCGATGCGACCGAATCGTCGCCTGCGACACACTCGCCGCCTCTGCAACCGCGTCTTGGGTGAACGCTTGATTGTGCCTCTTGCCGGCGACGTAAAGACACGCCGCCGCGAATCCTGACGGCTTCACTCCAACCGTCCGTTGGTCGGCCTCCGCTCGCTCCGCCAAACGTCGCGCCTGCTGTCGGACCTGATCACACGCCTCGATCGTCGACGAGAGCCGGGCGATGTGGTCACTCGGTGCGACTGGCTGCGCCGGCAGACCGAGCTCTCGATTCAACGTCTTGTAGGCGCTCGTCACGCTCGCCTGCCCGACCCGCGCCGGCCCACTCACCTCATCGAGCGTTCGTGAGAGGCCGTTACACCGACAGGCGCCGTAGACGCTTGCGGCCGTCATCGCCTCGATCGACCGCCCCACGAGTAGGTCCTCAGACTGCGCACTTCGGAACAGCTGGCACGCCTGGTCACGCAGCGACTCGGGCAGGCCGAGTGTACTGACGATCCGCCGAACTTCACCCAGTCCGTGTGCGAGGTTCTGCTCAGCCGTCGAATGCCGTTGGCCGCGTTTGTGTTCCCGTCGAAGTCGCGAGAGTTGGCGGCGCTTCCGCCCCGAGAGCGTGTTGCCGTTCGCGTCGACATGGTGGTCGATTTCGGCCGAGAGGCCGCGATCGTGTCGCGCTTCCGTGAGTGGTGCGCCCGTTCGGTTGCGTTCGTCCGCGTCGAACGAGCGCCACTCGGGACCGTGGTCGAGCCGCTGGTCGTCGATCACGAGCCCGCAGTCGTCACAGACGGTTTCGGCCGCGTTGGTGGTGACCCGGCCGTCGCACTCGGGACAGTGGTTCGCGCTGGGCTGTACGTCTTCGTCGACGGTCGTCGTGTAGATGTCTCTCTCTGTCGTCGCCATCGATAGTCACCGAAGTTTCGAGGAAGACGCTGTCTCGCGCCCCTCACCCGCCAGGGGCTGACAAAAAGCCGAGGGCGAAAGCCCGGCGGCTCTGTGAGCCGCCCGGACCGTGGAGGTGGTGGGAGGTGGCGGTGCCCGTACGCGCACTAGCAAAAAAGGGGGCCGCCACTCAGGCTATTCGTTCCACCAGCGCCCGCGTTCAGGGAAGTGGACGGTGCTCCAGCCCCGGAGCGCCACCGAGAGACGCCCGTGATACCAGTTCCGCGCCACCCCGTGCATCCGCACACGCTCTCCTTCCTCAACCAGTGGTTGTGAGCTGGCCTCCCACGCCGTGAATTTGATTTTTGAACTGTCGTCCTCGATGAGTCCGACTTGGGCTATCGCTGGCGATCGCGGAGTCCACAGCTTCGTCACCGTTCCTTCAATGCTCACCGTCTGTCGACTCAACCCGTCCAACTCCCCGATCGGCACGACCCGTCCGGGTGCCGTCTGTAACTGCTCGAACACGCGCAGGACCGCACTCATCATGCTCGTTCCGTCCACGACCGCCTGTGCCAACCGCTGACTGATCGCCGCCCGCGACCACTGCTCGAGCTTTCCATCTATCCGTATCGCCTCGCTGTTGACCGCCCCCAACTGCTCTTGGGTGAGCATCTCTCGGGGGTCGTCCCGCTCGGGGTCGGCCCAGTGGTCCACGGCCGCACGCCGCTCCTTGAACTCCTTATGCTGTGCTGCGCTCTGCTCGGTCACCACGTCTCGCGTTCGCCCTGGCCGACCCTCTTGAGTTGTCAACTCGGCTTGGGTACTGATGTGCTCCAACTCGTCGTTCCGCGCTTGGATGCGCTCCTCTTGGGCCAGGGTCTTGCCGACCATGTGATCCGGGTCATCGTCGACCCGCGCGTCCGGGTGGTTGGCGTCCACTTTCGCCTGCACTTCCATCTCCACCGTCGGCCGGAACGCCGCCCGCTCGTCGACGACCTCGAATCCGTCCTCGTCGACTGCCGCCTCGTCGTTGTTCTCGAACGCCTGCTCATCCACCGAAACTTCCTTACTGCCTTGGTTGTTACTCGACATTGCGAAGATCCTGAAGGCGCTCACTCGGCGTCTTCTTCCCATACCACGACTCTCCAGCCGTGGCTGTCCTCACACACCGACTACTCCTTCGCGCGCTCTCGCTCGCGCCTTCGCGAGAGCGGGGCGCTCGCGAGAGCGCGCCGATGGTAGACAACAAACCAGCCACGCGCGGTGACCCGCCCGGAGCGAACGTCCAGCGGAGTAAGCGTCGGGGGTGAGCACCCACGGCGCGCAGCCCCTGGCGGTTACCCGCTGGCGTCGAAGCCATATTCATTTTAGCCCGGCAGCCCGCCCGCCACTGCAGGCAGGCAGCCCGGAATGGTCAGTCGCGAGTGACGCGGAAGGCGGAACGCACCGCGCGGGGCGTGCCGGTGCGTACTACCGATCGATCAGGGCCCGACAACTGGTGATCAGCCGCTATCAACAGACCGGAAAATCGGCTACTCGTCCTCAAGCGCCGTGTAGATCTCCGCGTGGCGACGCCCATCAAGTTCCCCCATCTCACGGGCGATCTCGTGGCGTTCCTCATCGGTCTCAGCGGCCTGATAGCGCTCGTACAGCTGGCGGACCTCATCATCGACCGCGCCCGAAGAATCACTACCCGATGCCATTGCTACCCCACGGATTCGATGTGAGTGGTTAGGCATTGCGCCGAGTGCACGCTCGAAAGTAGATGCCGCAGCCGCGCCGTCCACAGCGGTCGGAACGACGGAGAGGTACCTGTTCTCAGATCAGCCGCAGCGAGTCACCGGGGTCGTCCCCGATGATATCGACCAACCCGTAGACGGTGATCGCTCCCGTATAGCCCTGTGCGGTCACCGCATTCTCGATACCCGACCGAGCCGGCTGGTCGTCAGTCAAGACGACCACGGTCGTCGGTGCGCGATCTCGAACGTACTGGATCACTAGTCCCGCGAGGATCGTATCGGTCTTCTCGACTTCGTGTTCGGGTTGGCCCATTTCGTTGGCGATTGTCCGACGTGCGATATCGCTCGCGGCCACGGCATCCCCATCCGTTGGGTCCGGCGCCTCGATGACCTCTGCCCACCCTTCCTCGATAGCTGCCCGCACGCGGGCGTTCTCGGGGCCGCCGAGTTCACCAACGACACGTCGAGGGAGTTTGAGCACGACGCCGGCCCGCTGTACTTCCCCTCGGAAGCGATCGTACCGCGCGTTCGGCGGATGGCCGAGCGCGTAGAAGATGTTCGCGTCGACGAGCACATCCCCGTCAGTAGCGAGTGGCGAGTCAGCGTCCATCCACCCGCCTCATTCGTCGGGCGCCGCCTCTCTCGGCGCGTCGTCCAGTTCATCAAGCGCAGGAAGCTCCATCGCGTCGTGGACGTCGGGGAAGAGATACTCGAAGAACGGGTCGTGGTCACGCCCGACGATGAGTGCGGGTCGGAGCGCGTAGATGATCATCATCGCCTCGGTGTCGCGAACGTCGATGTCACTCGCAACCATCCGTTGAGTAGTCTTGCCGGCGAAGTGGAGACCGGCGCCGCGGAGGGCGGCGATGAGCTTCCCGAGTCCGTATCGATCGAGGAAGTACTCGACGTCCTCGTCGACCTCCTGGAGCGCAAGCGCGTGAAGGACGGTCGGCGTGATGATGATGGGGACGTACTGCTCGACGATGACGATCGGATCGGCAGTCAACTGGTGGGGTCGCGTCGCGTCGTCGCGGTCGACGAGCCCGAGATCGACGAGCTGGTCGATATACTCGTAGGTGGTCGATTTCGAGAGATCGAGCGCGTCCATGACTGCCGGCGGCGCGACTGGTCCCCAGTAACAGATGTAGACGTAGACACGAGCGAGCGCCGGTCGGTTGAGAAGCTGGATGACGGTTTCGAGACGGGGGGCGTTCTCGGCCATCGTCTCGGGAGCGAGGGTTTCCTCGTCGAGAGCGTCGAGCGGCGGTGGGTCGAACGTATCGATTCCCCCATCGGGACGAAACGATTCGCGGTCGGTCATACTCTAAAGTCCGAAGTCTATGTACTTCAGACTACCGTCTCGGCTTGCGGTAGAGATGCTAACGGAGAATCCGAACACGCGCATCGACTCAAGTGGTCTCGGCCTCAATACTCAACGAAGATGCCGCGAACCAGAGTGAAGGAAATCCCAGCTGCTCTGTCGTTTAAGTAGTTCTGGTCACAAGGAATAGCTACGAAGGGCATTCGACGCAGTCGCGTCGAATCGGTTTTCCGTATCTCAGCGTCTTTCCGAGAGATATCTCATCAGTTCTGGCTCAGCGATCTCGGGGAATTGTACCTCCCACGCGGCTATTTCTCGCTACAGTTGGACCGACGCCGTCAGGATAGTCGTTTGTCTTCAGAAGATGTACTCGTCGTCAGGTTCGGGGAGTTCACCGTGTTCGAAATCACGTGTCCACGCTCCGTCGGTCCCGTCGACGCGTCCCTGGCTTCGGAGCTCGTACAACTGCTCGAGAACAACTGCCTCATCGAGGTGGAGTCGGGAGGCGAGTTCGCCCTCGGTGAAGACACCGAACCCCGAGAGTTCGTCGAGGATCGCCTCAGTAACCGACAGGGACTCACCGGTTGCGTGGTGGTCGTGGTCGGCTCCGGCTTCGAACGCGTTCTGGATATCCCACTGATCGTCTCTCATAGCTGGTCCTCCCAGAAGCGAGTGATAACCGTTCCCGCTCAAATTCTATCTCTGAAATCTCCTAAGTAAGTATATATCTGTACTCAGTGGTTTTCTAGTAACCACTCGTCCAACTGTTACCTGACGGAGAGGTCATCTTGCGAAACGACAGACAGAGAGGGGGGCCACGCCCTGAACTTATTCGTCTCGAACCCCTTTCTATTGTAATGCCGGATTCGTTGCCTGAAGACCCTCTGCCAGCGGATTCGACCGCTCCGCAGGTCGACAGGAACGCCTGCGTTCTGTGGCACCGACGGGACCTCCGGCTCCCCGACAACCGAGCGGTCGAATACGCGACTGTTGAGTACGACACCGTCTGTCCACTCTTCGTCTTCGACCCGCAGTTCTACGGGGCCGACGGCCTCGCCTGTGACGCACGAGTTCGCTTTCTTCACGAGTGTTTGAGTGACCTCGCGAACGCGTACGCCGACGCTGGGACGACGCTTGTCTACGGCCATGGATCACCGACGGCCGTACTCGATGCGTTTCTCGACCAGGAGTGGAACGTCGTCGCCGCACGAAACGCGACTGGACGCTACGGGAAGCGCCGCGACGACGCACTCGCCGACCGCGATGGCATCGAGTTCGTCGCCGAGGACGGGATTCGATACGGTCAGACCGACCGCGAGGGATGGAGCGACCACGCCGAGTCGCACTTCGAAGCCCCGCTCAACCGACCGCACGAGTCGGGGTTCGGAAGCCACGCCGTAGAGACCGAAGTCACAATCGACGCGATCGAGAGCAAGTACGAAATTAACCCATCGAAGACGGACGTTCCGACCGGCGGCCGAACGGCGGCGCTGGCGCGACTCGACCGCTTTCTCGACGTCATCCACGAGTACCAAGAGAACATCAGCAGCCCGCTCGGTGCAGAGACGTACGCCAGCCGGCTTTCGGCACACCTCCGGTTCGGCGCGCTGTCGGTCCGGGAGGTGTATCACGCGCTGGACGACGCGATCGACTGTCGCGGCAAGGAGTCGTTCGTCTCGCGGCTGTTTTGGAACCGCCACTACACACAGAAGCTTGCCGACTGGTCGGGGTGGATGGACACCGCGGTCAACCCCGTACTCGAAGACCCCTACGCGTCGAATCGCGACGACGAGCTGATCGAGGCGTGGAAGCGCGGCGAGACGGGGTTCCCGATGGTCGACGCGTCGATGCGGTGTCTCCGGGGGACGGGCTGGCTCAACTTCCGGATGCGCGCGATGTGTGCGTCCATGTTCAGCCTCGTGTTCAAACAGCCATGGCAGATCGGCGCCGACTACATGTACTACCACTTGATCGACGCCGACCCAGCGATCAACTACACCCAGTGGCAGAGCCAGAGCAGCCTGAAGCGGATCGGCGCGATCCGCGTCTACAACCCCCGGAAGCAGGTGCGGGACAACGACCCCGAGGGCATGTTCATCAAGCGCTGGGTACCCGAAGTCGAACCGGTGCCGCCGGAGCACCTCGACCGGCCCGAGCGAATGCCACTCTCACTCCAGGACGAACTCGGTGTGACGATTGGGGAGGCGTACCCGTATCCGGTCGTCGACTACGAACACGAACGACAGGCCGCACTCGATACACTCGGTGGGCTTCGTGAGGAGTCCGAAGCGGCGTTCGACGACCCCGAGGTGTTCCGTCGAGCGTCGCTGTCGCCGAAGAGCCGGAACATGGTTGAAGAGGCATCCGGCGACTCGACATCTCCGAGCAACACAACCCCGAGTGGGCACTCACAGGACCAGCAGGCTGCCCTCGATCAGTTTGGAGAGTAATGGGGTCTTCTGAGCGACAAGAGGCCGAGATGAGCGTTAGTCCGCGAGTGTCGGCACGGTGTCGTACTGACACCGGTCACACCGCCGGAGTCCGTAGTCGTCATCCACCTCGTCGGCAGTGAGAGTCTCGACGATCGTTGCATGCGTGAGTGCCGAGCAGTCGCGGCTTCGGTGAGCCGTCTGACCGTTCTCGGTCACGTGCCATGTCTCGGTCGGTCCGTTCGATCTACACTCACTCCCTGAGTCCGAGGAGCCGTTGAGACACGGCTCACAGAGTCGCCGGCCACCGATGTAGTGACGGCCTCGACGCTCCCCACAGCCGTCACACGCGACCGCCTGCCGCATCAGGCCGTCCTTCCGAAACTTCGCGTCGCGAGTTGCGCGTTGATCTCCTCGCGAATCACCCACGCTGGGATATCCCGGTCACCCGCCAGGAACCGTGCGACGTGCTGGTGCTTACATCCACCCTCCGGGTCGTTGAACTCGACGTCCGGACACGTACACGCCCCACCGTCGTGAATGTCGACCGTGTACTCCGTGCCCTCCTCGGAGAACACCGTGAATAGCCCCGGCGCGTCCCGGTCGAGGACGACCAACCGTTCGGTGAGCGCTCGGATCTCTCGGTCGGACAGCGTCTCCTCAATCGCTTCCGCGCCACCGGCATCTGTGATGGCGCTCATCAGCTCTCCTCCTGCCCATCAAGGTAACAGCGGAAACACGGCAGGTCGTCGCTCTCAGGCCCCTCACACCACGTCTCTCCGTTGGGACACGTCTCTTCATCCTGGTCTTGCTCGTCGGTCGCCGGGTCGTGTTCGTCGGGACGCTGCGCTGACTTCTCGACCGTCTCTGATCCAGTCATGAATACTCACGAGAACACGCTCGAAACGCGCGCCTCGCTCCCTCAAGCGCAGAAAAACTCCTCTGCGGTCGCTATGGGTCGGTTCTCACGTCGTCTCCTCGGCGGCCCCACCGTCCGTCGTGTCGCTATCGTCGGCTCGCGGCAACGGGAGGACGGTACACGATGGCGGCGCGGTCTCGCGAGTCTCCGGCGCGCACTCGCGACAGGTGACCATCGCCCAGCGGTCAACCCGGATTCGGAGTTCGCCCGTGAGTTGTGCGCCGCAATCCTCACAGGTTGGCTCGGAGACCACCCGTGTCGCGCCGTCGCCAGCGGGCATCACTGCTCCTCCCGGCTGACAGATGCTTCGGGGTGATCGAGACGGTACGTCGGCTCGTCGGCTACGTATCGAACACTCATTGGTGACCACGAGACGCGAATGTACTCGCGCCTCGCCCGTTCCGGCGCCGATAGACTCGGCCATCTTAACCAACGCTACCGACAGGGGACGCCGGCATTTGTTGGTTAAGACTCGCTACTCGCTGATGATGTGGTCGCTGAGGTCACGCGTCCAGTATGTTGCGAGCCCATCGGGGCTACATCGTTCACAGAATCGGAGCGTCCCTTCGAGATGGCCGAGTTCGACGCGGAAGCGTGTGAGCGCCGCGCCGGTGTCAACGACGAGCCTGCACCCGTCGCAGGCGTGCTGCCCGTGCTCGTCGGGATCAGCGACCGCCTGAGTCGCGCAGTCGAGACAGATCGAATGGGTCACGAGGTCGTCGTGACCCCACGTTCGGGCTTCAGCGACTTGTCCACTTGGCGCTGCCTCACAGAACTGGCAGCCGGTCAGTGTCTGTTGCACCAGCGTTACGCCTCCTCGTCGCGAGCGGCGGTCCAGCCACGATGGAACACGGCGAGTTGGGTGATCGAGTCGAACGCCTCCCCACTCGGGTCGTGGACCAACACTCGTCGTTCCGCAACGGGCGTCACCACGCTATCGTCGACGAGGTCGTTCACGAGCCGCCGCGCCGTCCCGTCGGTGAGGTCTACCGTCGATTGCTCGGCGTCTCGATCCTGCGCGAGTTGTTCGGCTTCGAAGCGCTCGTGGTCGGTATTCGTAACGTCGAACGCAGTCGGACCATCCATGTGGAATCACGAGACGCTCTGGAGCGCCTCAGGCTTCTTGGCGCCGATAAACTACTCCTGCTACAGAGAGGCACTTGCGAGGAGCGACGAGACTCAAGCACCCATTTGGAGGGCCTCGTTAGCTAATAACTGAATCTCACCGTACCACGCTCACAGCACCCCTCCTCGTCTCCCCGCCAAAGCGACGGTAGAGGAGAGGAGAGGAGAGGAGAGGAGAGGGATTACGTCTCGGCCGACGACGCTTCGGTCGCCCGTGAAACGGTGATAGTACCGTTCTTACCCACCTGAACGTCACAGCCTGAATAGGTGAACTCGAACGTTCCCCCCTGATTTCGGTGTCGGCTCGGCCGAGCCGACCCAAATAGCTCCTCAACCCCGTCGGGGTCTATCGCTTCGTACAGAGGCGTAAGCTCAGTAGCCTCCCGTCCGGTGTATTCAGCAACCGCAGAGACGATGGAGAACGTCAGTCGATCAGGGTGTGTCCACTCTACTTGGAGGGACGTCGAATCGATCTCGCTGGTGTTCGTGGAGTCGTCCATACTGGCTCTCGGTACGATTCCCACGCGCATAGAATCAAACTGTTCGTATCCACCCCGTTTAATAGAGGGTATCGAGCGTACGAAGTGAGATCTCGGTAGTCCTGACGCCCGCTACGATTTGCTGATGAGGGTCGTAGCGAGGAGGTTATGTAGTCCCCGAGTGATCCGCCGAGAGAACGACTGTTGAGTGATCTCTATCTCCGCGGCGAGTTCGGTGAGGTTCGTTTCGCGAGGAACGTTGAAGTACCCATTCTCGAAGGCCAACTCCAGCGCCTCGCGTTGCTTGGCGGTGATTCCATACATGATAGCCGGATGGTCGGTCGGACTCCAGACCCGTCCGATCTCGACTGGGATGTCCTTGTCAGCCAGTGTTCGCTGAAACGACGCGAGATTTCCACGGTCAGGCCCTCGTAAGCGGAAGCGCCACGTCTCGGCCGTTCCAGTCGCCTCCTCGACGAGGAGATCGTGGTCTCTTAGAGCACCGATGAACCCATCTATTTCGGTGGCCCACTCGATAGCGTAGAGGTGCCGCTCGTGGCCACCATCGAGTCTCGTCAGGGTCCCAACGCGGTCGTCTCCTCGGACGGACTCTTCGAACGCCGTTTCGTCGGCAGTCTCTGCCCAGAAATAGGGCACGAGAGAACCCCTCACCGGCACGAACTGGGTGAGTTCGATCCGGATATCGTGACCGTCCTGAAGGACTTGTCCTAACGTAAACGCGTCGCTCGGGATCGTCAACTCCGTGATGACGATGCTCATCCGGGCAGGTTACCGGAATGGTTCCCCGTCCACATGAGTCGAGACAAGGACACCGAGTGTCCGAGGCGAGGAGTGACAACACGAGCGTGTAGCCGCAGGGCTGTGGTTCTGGTCATGGATGGCCTGTGGAGCGTGGAGTTACCGTGTGATGCGCTCGCGTGCAGGCCACGCGAATGAACCGTGTCACCGCAACACGACTGTCGGCGTTCATGAGCCCTCCTTCCTCAGGGGGGAGAACGCATAGTGTGCAAATCCCGGTCCGTAGACCTTTGAGGTTCCACCAAGGGATAACAGTAGCGACTCACACCTCCAACTCGCGTTCGCGAGACGGGGTAGCTATCCGAGGTGAGTCGGGGGTCAGCTCCCGTAGAGATCACACGGGTATCCTGCTGTGTGGTCTATCCATTCCTGTGCTCAGTTAGCAGGGTGAGCAGTGGGCGGAGATCTTCGAACTGTGTCCCCCTCGTGATCTCGTGAGTCGCGGCGTTCCATCGGATGAACCCCAGGTCAGCGAGCATCGGAAGGTGCTGGTGGTACATCGTCACCTGTTGTTCGTACTCCAAATCGAGCGTCTCCGAGGTCCCGTCCCCCTCAATGGGGACGTGAATTGGAGTATCGGGTCGGATTGCAGGAGCGTGACTAGGAGCGTTCGTCGGTCTTCGTTCGTCAGTGCGGTGAAGCAGTCGTCGTACATGGAAGTCCTCTCAAGGAGCCCCCCCAAGGACGGACGCGACCGCCATGCTCTCCTCACTAGAGAGAAGAGAAACGACCGGATAACAGTTTCGTGGTTGTTGACAAGTATGTTCGAGATCACACACTCGGCGATAGCCAACGCTGTGGATATCTGAGGGGAGGGAACGAAATCCGCAGATAAATCGCTGAAAAGTGTGGAAGTCAGGTATAATATATATTTGTCATTCCGACGAATCAGTGTTCACCTCAGTATCGTCGCGCGCGTCGCTTTCGGCTGTCCCTTGGAGGAAGAAGTGATTGAAGGGTTGAACGTGTCTGCGACGCATGATCTCGGAACTCTCGATCTGGACATCGAGTTCGTGAATCGCATCCGTGATCCGGGTGATGTCGTCGCGACTCGTCCCGACGACGTCGACGTGGATATTGCGTCGTCCGGTAAGCATCTCTCGCACGTCGATGACGCCCTGTATGCCCCGAATCTGCTCGGAGATCGGAGGGAGTTCGGTCGGCGGAACAGTCACGATGAACGTCAGCTGTAACGGGAGGTTGGCGGCCTCGTAGTCGATCTCCGGATGATAGCCTCGAATGATGCCATCAGCTTCGAGTGTCTCAATCCGGTTTCGCACGGTACTGGGAGAGACACCCGCCGAGTCGGCGATCTCCTGAGCCGTTGCGTTGCGAGCATCTTGCTGCAATAGATAGAGGATGCTCCGATCGACATTGTCCAGATCGCGGGCCATAGAGTGGATATGAACGGTCATTAAATAAATCCCTCGCGCCAACTCTTCCCGTGAGCGATGGTCCAAGCGGTACGAAAACGGCGAGTCGCGCGAGCGGGCAGTACCGGGGAATCACGGCGGCACTACGATTATTTTCGAACTCCTCTCTCAGAGAGATAACTGGTAGCGCGGTGGCCTGTTCGATCGGGAACAGGCAAATAGGAGCCCGCTTCCTTCAAGAGGATTCCACATACCCCGCCAGCAAGTCGTGGCGGGTTCTCAGCGGCACTGAGCTTCTTCGTGAGCGAGATGCGTCGATAGCGCACGCGGAGCGTCTGACATGCCCCAATAACCTAGTGTGAGCGGGCCATACTGGCACGTATGCCGAACTCGCGGACGCCGCTGGGTCCGACCAATCGGAAGGTACTCACTCATCTTGAGGAGTGCGTCGAGGCCCGAGACGACGATGTAGGTTTGACTCACGAGGCGGCAATCGACTGTCTCACTAACGGCGAGTTCGAGTACACTGAAGCTACTCAACAGATCGAGCAACTCCTCCTGAAGGGGTATCTCTACGAAGTGGAAGAGGAGATCCGGATTCCACCGCGTCCCTACGACACGTGATTTGACGGCCACCTGTTGAGTGCTCTCACTAGAGGGGCGTGGAGTACTACTCCAAAAGAGCGGGCAGGTGAGAGTCCGACGCGATACCAAGCAGATTACAACCAGTCGGGCGTCGGTCGATGGTCAAATTCTTCAATCCGCTCGACATCTGCGGTCCGCTCCATCTGCTAGAGCACCGAGATGCCCTCATACGCGCCGAGTTCTTCTAGGGAGTTCAATCGCGTACTCGGGACCGCATAGTACGTCCACGGGACGTTCTGTTCACGTGTCTCAGCTTCGAGTTTCGCGACGAGCGGTCGGTCCCGCGTCGCCATCTCTCGAAGGTGATCACGGACCGTACTCTCGGTGATCTCCGGGTTTCGGTAGGCGAGTTCGCGCGCACTCAACGAGCCCCACTCAGTCGCGAGGATCTGCTGGAGCAGCCGAAGCGTCTGTGGCTCCACAGTCGTCAGTACTGTTCGAGTGCCGCCTTCTCCTGACCGATGAACTCGGTCGCCGCGTCGATCAGATCCGCGCCGAGGCCGGTGAGCTCGTAGTACGAGTAGAGTCCGTTCACGTCCGGCCGTTCCTGCTTTCGGTTCTCCACGAGGCCTGCCTCGACGAGGCGGTTCAGATGGTAGTGGAGGCTGTTCTCACGTCGACCGAGCGCCTCGCCGAGTTCGTTCGCACTCAGTTTGCCCTCGGTTTTGAGCGCGTATAGGATCGCGAAACGCGGGCGCTCCGCGATCTCCCCGAACAGGTCGAGATACGCATCCAAGTCGAGGATCGGATCCTCGTCGAAGAGATCCGCCGTCAGCGTCGCGATCGCGTCGGCTTCGGGCTCATCCGTTTCCGTCGATGCCGTCGGGGGGCTATCCGCCATGAGCGAGAGTACACGACCCGTCGTAATCAGGTTAACGGTCATTAACCTCGTCTCCCCTCGGTCACAGTAGGTGGCTTTATCCACCGAGCGAGACCACCAAACTCCAATGCGAACGTACGACGGGACGCCGATGCGGGAGGTATTACTCGACCGCCTTCCGCCGACGGCACACACCGAGTTTCTCGTCTACGTAATGGGCCCGTACACGACGTTCCGTCCGGACTACTACCTCCGCGACGACCTCACGATCGACGACGCCGACCTCGATATGGGCGCATTCGGCGACGACGAGACCGAACTCCAAGACGAACTCCGTGACATCGTCGAATGGCTACGCACGGATGTCGGTGTGAACGCGTTCCTCGCCGTCGATCCCGATATCCCCACTGAGGAGTTTCCCGACGAGACGGACGCCGAGCGGATGAACGTGATCAGCCAGTCGAAAGCGTACGCCGAAGCGAGCAACGCGGTCGTGTTCATCCTGCCAAAGGCAGGGGTGCGTGATGGCGTCGATATCGAGATCGGAGCCGTCCTCTCTGGCTTCGACCTCGGTCTCGGCGGGGGGACTCCCCAGAAATCGCCCCAGCGATTCCACGTGTTCCGCGAACACGGCGTCTCAAGTGCAACGCTCGATGCTGTCCCCCACGAGTACGAAGTCGCACTCTCGGAGTACGGAACTCGATCGGAACTCCACGAGCAACTTGAACGCTTCCTCGCCGGCGTGCTCCGGAGTGAGCGTCGTGGGGATCTCTCTTCCGTCGACGAGTCAGCCGATTAGGTGGACCCGCTCTCGAGAAGCCCCTTCGCACGGTCCCAGAGTGACCGATCAGCGGCCTCGTCTGAGGCGTCGCCGTTTGTCGTCCCAGTCGGAGAGTTCTGTGTGCGTCCTGCTGTCCGTGATCGCAGTTCGGCGAGTTCCGTTTCGAGCGTCTCGACACGGTCCTGCAACTCGTCGATAGTGGCCTCTCGTTGTTCAAGTTTCGCCGAGAGAACCGTGTTCCGCTCCTTCAGGTAGGCACGCTCGCGCCCATCCGACAGGTCACCTGTCGTGTCCTCTGTCGTCTCGACCGATCCGCCTGCTGTCTGTGCCGGCTCCGCTGACCCGCTTGCTTCGCTCTGTGTCGTCTTCGTCGGCTCATCCGCGTCCACGCCTCGCGTCTCAGCCGACGGGCCACTCGAGGCTGCTGTGAACTCTGCGGCGAAGTCGTCAGAGTCCTCCTGCTCCGCTGTCCCCTCCCGCGTGGAGGGCTCGTAGAACTCACTGGTATTGTCGATGGCACGCTTGACCGTTCGCTCGCCGTAAGTGTCGCCGTTCGAGTGATGGACGTCGTCCCACTTCTGCCGATAGAGACGCGACTGGCGGAACAGCTTGTCGACCCGCATCGCATCCCCACCAGTCCAGAACGCCAGCAGGCAACACAGCGCCATGTCGGCTTCCGACTGACTCGGGTACCCGCTCGTCCCGCCCCTCCACAGCCGGTCGAACTTCTCGCCGTTCCCCGCGTCCCGTGCCTTCGCCAGCAGCTCCTCGTCCGAGAAGGTCACGTCCGTTACCGACTCCTCCGGTAGACCGACTGCTTCCGTGTCGACCGAGTGCGTCGACTCCTCCGACGTACCCCCACCGCCCATCGACGGCTCCTGGACATACTCACGATGCACCGCCTCAAGCGCTTCTTGCCGCTCGTTTACGGTCTGCGGCTTGACGTCGACACGGTCGCCGGTCATCGTGAAAAAGCGCGCGGAGTCGTACATCTCCACGCTCCCGTGACGGTTCCCACCCTCGGGCAGTTCCCCTTCGATCAGAACGTGAAACCCAGTCCCCGACGGTGAGACCTCCGTATAGGAATCGAGCCGGTTCACGATCTCACGAGCATCCTCGTCGATACTCGATGTCTCTGGATCTCGGCAGTCATCCAAGTCGATCCCGACGAACGGATCGTCTGCACTGAACACGAAGCCAAGTCCATCCACCTTCTCACCTTGACTGAACTCAAGCGCCGTCTCGAAGTCACTCCACGTTTCGGGGTCCGTCGACGAGGCGAACCCACCCGTCCCAGGTGTCACCGGAATCTTGGTTGGCTTGCCGTCGCGTTCCTCTTCGCGCCAGCAGATCCACTGCTCAACTGCGACGAACGCGCTCGGTACTCCTACCGGATTCTCGATACTACTGTCACTCATTGGTCTCACGCTCTCTGTCATCGGCAGTCCACTCCCTCTCAGCTTGCTGATAAACCTCCCCTGCGGCCTGCGGCCCCGCAAAATCCAATCTCCAACGGCCACCCCCCACCACTATACTAGTTGGATTTTGGTCGGAACACCACTCGATTTGAGCCGCTAATCGCCCGACGTGGCGATGTTCCACCCAATGTTCCGCGCATTGAGTTGACACGAGTATGTTGGCTATCCCATCAGAAATGGGTGGAACAGCCTTCCGTCCTGCGATTTTGGGTGGAACAGTCGACGTATTCATGACCGTCGCTCCGGATTGGGTGGAACATCGCGCCCTCTTGCGGTTCCGAAAGTCGGATATTTTATTCATCTTCTCGATAGGTTAGGGAGAGTCGTCCTCTGTGTCGAGCGTGAAGCTGACGAAGAGGTGGGTAAGTTCACCGTCGATTCGTTGCCGATCTGTCTCTACTTCGATATACTTCTTGAGCAGCCGTGTGAACCAACTGTTGCTGACTACCTCGACACCAAGGTCGTCCGCCCACGACTCGTATGCCGAGTACACCTTCGACTTCCGAACGGCCACGTCTTCATCAGTCTCGGTGAGGTGCTGGTCCGCGAAGATGCCGAGTGCTTCCTCCTTATCGAGGTCGGCAATGGAACTCGCCGGCTCGGATTCCTCGGCGGCTTCGGCAGTCACCTCGGTGTCCGACTCTACTTCGGCTTCATTGGGTTCGGTCGTGGCCGGTGTCTCCTCGATGGATTCGTCCGCCTCACTGAGTGGTGTCTCGGCACTCGTCGCTTCGGCCTGGTTGAGTTGGTCGTCAGCCGCCGGGGTCGCCAACTGCGGGCCGTCATCAACCAGCGTCTCGATTGGTGCCATCTCGCCCTCTCGGTAGACGACCGGGTCGCCACCCTCGGGGAGAATGACAATCGCGTATGCGTCGCGGGTGTAGTCAGGGACGGGAAGTTCTCGCTCGGGGATGAACGGCTTCTTGATCGGCACCCACTCGGTCTCGAACGTCTCTTTCGAGTCGTAGGTGTGGGTGGCGTCGTCCTCCAGAACGATGTACTGGTTGATGTCCGGGTCGTACGTGTAGACCGCCGGCACGTCCCGATCCATCGCCGTGTCCACACGCTGGATCCGCGCATCGTCGCTATCACCTTCGACCGGGAGAACTGCATCCCCGGTTTCCTCGTCGCGTCGCCACATCGACATTCGCGTGTCGTCATCGCTGGTCGCTGGGCGGACGGCCGTCAACCGCTGGCCGGTCTCGATGTGCCGTACCTCCAACTGTTCGTCGAACGTGTACAGGCGCGTCTCGTCGTGGTTGTCGATCTCTTTGACCGGCGGGTGGAGAATTCCCTCGATCCGATCGGCCCAATAGGAATCCTTCTCCTCGGGCCGGACGATGAACAGTGGGATCGCTTCCTCGTCCTGCGCCTTCCGCAGA
This sequence comes from Halorarum sp. SLYT50, assembly GCF_059821265.1. Classification (NCBI taxonomy): domain Archaea; kingdom Methanobacteriati; phylum Methanobacteriota; class Halobacteria; order Halobacteriales; family Haloferacaceae; genus Halorarum; species Halorarum sp. SLYT50. The sequence goes on from NZ_JCAMRW010000005.1 coordinate 81,521, forward strand.
TTCGTCAGCACCTTCACCGGATTCGCGGGCGTTGTCGTCTCGACTTCTATCACGAACTCGTCGTCTAGGTTGGGATGGGTCGCCCGGCCGTCGGGCTGTTCGCTTCCATCCTGCGGTACCACGGTCGCGTTGAATCCTGCCGTAGTCAATACTCGCTCTGCCTCGTACACACCCTCGTCGTGGTCTTCGCTCCCGGCCGCCTGCACGTCGCCCGTGTCGGGCGCGACAGCCTCCTCGCCGCGTTCGGTGAGCGAGATAACCAACTGGTCCTCGTCAGTGTCCAGCCCGACAGCGAGCAACTGTGAGCGCTCTCGGACTGCGCCGAGTTCGTCGTAACTCGGCGGCTCCACCTCACCATCTCTGAATAGTTCACGAAGTTCCTCGTCCACCTCCTCGACTGGGATCTCGCCGTTCTCCTCACGCACTTCGTGTCGGAGCTGGATGGTCCGTACCACTTTGGCGAGCGCCTGATCGAGGTCGGCGTTCGTCGTACTGAGCCGCTCTTGTACGTCCTCGGGGGAGTCACGCGGCTCCGGCTCCGGTTCGGGCACGCCGAACTCCTCGTCGGTCCGTGACTGTACGCGGTCGATGGCGTTCTCGACGCGGTCAGCCTCACGGCCGGTGAACGGCTCGTCGCTCTCGGGATGTCCCTCGGGAATTGGGAGCGGGTCGACGCTGAATGGCTTGGGTCCTGTCTCGCCAAACGTCGGACTTGGCACCTGCGCGATCCACTCCCCGCGCGGAAGTGAGGCGATTCGGTCCTTGAACTCACGCGGGCTCATCTCCTCGTGGGCCATCGCCTCCGCGATCTCGCGGTCGACCGAGATCTTCCCGACGAGCGTCGTCCCGATATTGTTGAGCGCGTTCAGGTAGAGTCGCCGCCCCCCTTCCTCCTCGATCTGCTCGGGGAACTGCATCGACAGTCCGACCGACAGCCCGAACCCACGGCCCTGCTCCAAGAGTCGGTTCATGATGTCGGAGGTCACGACCGACGCCGCCTCGTCGATGAGCAGGTTCACGACGTACTCCTCGGGCTTCTCCGAGAGGTCGTCCGACTGCTCGCGAAGCGCGTCTTCGAGATTGCTCAGGATCAACCCACTGAGGAGTTTCGTCGGCTCGGCTCGCAGGTCGCCGAGGTCGAAGATGACGACCGTATTCTCGTCAAGCACCTCCCGGAAGTCGAACTCCTGGTCGGTGTTGTTGAAGATGTCTCGGAGCCGGCCGTCCTGTGAGACGTACGCGAGGCGGTTGCTCACGCCGCCCATCACACGGCTGAACGCCGTCTGGTCCAACTGGAGTTGCCGGTCGATCCGTCGCCGATCGTCTGGGTCCGACGATTGGGGGGCGAATTCCGGCTGTGGTTCCGGCGGGCCAGCCTGCCACAACTGGTCAAGCGCGTATTCGAGTTGGCGGTGTGCGAAGTAGTCCTCGTCGGCGCGGTACTGCCCATTGTCTCGGCCGTATTCCGAGTCGAACAGCGCGGAAATGAGCGCTCGGATGAGGGTCGGCGCGACGGTCGCGCTCTCGTACTTCGCGCTTCCCATCGTGAGTTTGAGGATCTCCTCGTAGTGGTCGGCCGTGCGCTGGATCGCGTCGATCCGGCTCAGGCCGTTGTCGAGCGCCGGTCGGAGATTGAAGAACGAAAAGCCGGGGAGGACCTCGGGAATCGAGAAGTGGACGACGTTCTCCTCCATGTCCTCAGTGCCGAACCGGGCAGCGTGACTCCGCATGTAGTTCTCGGGCAAGCCGTCACCCTTCGGGTCAACCAGCACAATTGGCCCGTCGGTGTGCTCGTACAGCGACAGCGCGTCGTTGATCAGCGCCTTCGACTTGCCCGACCCCGTCGTCCCGAAGCGGCCGTAGTGAGTCGGGAGAAGCGCCGGGGGAACGTACGTCGGGTCGTCTTCGGGTGTCCCCGTCTCATCTAGCGCCCGGCCGATCGCAAGACCAGCTGTGTCGTGGAACGCGTCGGCGTGGTCAGGGGCGGGTCGCTGGAGTGGGTTCTGACTCTCCTGTTTCGCGTCGGTCCCTCGGCGGCCCTCCATCGAGAGGTTCTCGCCAGAGGGGACCGTGATGAGGTTCGCGAGTTCGCTCGCGTTGAACGTGAAGTCGAACCGGGTCTTCCGCCCACCGGTAACCAACTCTCGGTCCAGCAGACGCTCCAGCGCGTTCCGGGCGTACTGTTCTTTCTTCGACTGACGGAACCCGCTCCCGCGCAGACGGTGGCCGCTGAACTGGTAGAACTCGCCATCGAGTGCGTCGAACCCCGACGCGAGCGCATCGAGCCGCGTATCCAGTTCCTCCTCCGTCTCCTCGTCACTCGGGATCGCGACCGCACGGGCGTTGACGGTGAAGGTGCGCTTGGCTTGCTTATCGTCGAGCTGGTCCAACCGCATTTCGTCACGGTCGGTCAGTTCGTGGTCGTCGGGCGTGGTGGGTTCGATGAAGTCCCAGACCTTCCCGTACCACGTATCGAGGTTGTGCTTGATGTCGTGTTTGCGTTGCCATGCGTCGGGCGACCAATCGGGTTTCTTGCGGAACACGACCTGGAACGCGATGGGGGCTTCCGCCTCGACGAGATGGTCGATGATCGTCGCGAGCGGGACGCGGCGCTCGGAGTCGTCGGAGGGGGAGGCCGTCTGGTCGTGGAAATCCGCGATGGTCATCATCCAGTCCTGTTTCCGTTCGGCGGCGAGCGCGTGCCACCGGACGCCCATCGGCGCGAGATCACTGAGCGGCGGACGGGCGAGAACCGTCCCGTCGTCGGTGAGCGTCGGCCGAGTAAGCGTAGCCGGCTCGACGCCGCGCTGTGCATCATCGAGGCAGAACGTCCCGTTGCTGTACTCAACCGCCGTCGGATCGGGCGTGTCCTCCTCGTCGTCTGGGTCGTCAGCCTGCTCATCCGAGTGGACATCGTCAGCTGTGTCCTCCGCGGACTCTTCTCGGGTCAGAAGACCACCATCGCCGAGAATGCTCAGGCCACTCGTGCCGTCGTCGACCATGTCCTCGGCGCCGGGCGTGTAGTAGAGCGAGTCGCTATCCAGCCGCTTCGCGAACTCCTCGCGCTGGTACTCGACCGGATGCACCAGCCGATGAGCAACGTCCATCTCGACGCGGTCGATATCGAACGTCATCGGGTACATCGACTCCAGCCGGTCCTCCAGCGTTGTGAGGTCCCCGTCGGCGCCGACGTAGAACTCCACAGGCTCGTCTGCGTCCTCGCTCAATGCGAGGAACTCGAACTGCGGGGGATACGACCCGTCGCCCGGCAACAGGCGCATGAGGCCGCTCGTGGACTCCTCGACGGAGACCTTGTGAAGACTCTCGATCAGTCGGGGAATTGCCTCGGTGTGAAGCGGCTGCGAGGAGGGCCGGACGCGGAGGTACTCACGAGCGTCGCTCATACGGTCACCCCCGACCCGACGGCGCTGTCATCGTCCGGTTCGTCCTCCGGCGGGTCGACGATCTCCATCTCCTCGGGAAGCGCAGTCACCTTCACCGGGTACCGGCCCTCGTCCTGAACACAGACCAGCGCGTGACTGTACCCACGCTCGCGGGTTCCCGGTTTGGCGTCACGGAGGAACTGTGCCTCCCGTGCGCTCAGACCGAGCTTCTTCCGATGCTCCTCGGAAAGGCCGGGGAGTTTCTGCAGGAGTTTGATCGACGACTCGTTGGCGAGGACCTCCGCCTTCTCGTGGACGAAGAAGTCGCTCATCTCCTGTGTGACCAAGTGGACGCTCAAGTCGTGGTGCCGCGAGTGGCGATAGGCACGTTCCAGCCAGTCGAGTGACCCCTCACTCTGCATGAGGTAGTGTGCCTCGTCGATGGCGAGGATCACGCGCTTGTCCGTCTGTTTGGCGCGCTCGTACACCGTGTCGAAGAGCACCTGCAACATGAGCGCGATCTCCTGGTCGGCCTCTCCTTGCTGGAGGTCGAGATACGACACCGTCTCGCCCTTGAGGTCGATGTCGGATGACCCGGCGAGGTTAGCGAACTCGCCGTCACCCGTGAACGGGCGCATCGAGATACGGAGGTTCGCCGCGAGTTCACCCCACTGCTCCGACTCGGTCGCCGTGACCTCGGTCAGATCCGATTCGGCGTTCGCCACGAACGCGTCGACGTCTTCGGCCATCTCGCCGAGGATCTCGAACACATCGATGACAGTAGGACTCTCGTTGCTGTGCGTCGCCGGGTCGGTCGTGATTCCCTGCCGGCGGTACGCCTCGTGGACGGCGTCTCCGAGGATCGCCCGTTCTTCCTTATCGAGCCCAGAGCCGGCGCTGTCGATGTGGCCGAAGTAGGTCGTGAAGAAGCCCATCACGCTCGACACCCGCTGACCATACGGATTCAGTTCGGAGGTCCGTTCGAGGACGTGCTGTGGAGTCGCCTCGATTTCGAGCGGGTTGATCTGCTGACGCCCACCCACGACGATGTGTTCCGCATCGAGTTCGTCGGCAAGACTGCGGAAGCCCTCCAGCGGGTCGACCATGATGAGGATGGTATCGGGGTCGTTGGCGATCTCACGGAGGTTCAGGAGTTTCGCCGTGACCGACTTCCCCGACCCAACCTGTGCTGCCGCGAGGACGTTGTATCCGTTCGGCCGCTGGAAGCGATCCACGACCACGGGCGCGTCCGTCGTCGCGTGATAGCCGTACAGCACTCCCGACTCCTCGATCAGCGTCGACGCGGAGAAGGGGAACAGTGCGCCGAGGGCACTCCCGAGCATCGGCGTGGTCGCACTTGGCAACCACTCGCTGATGGTGTCCTTCGCGATGGGGCTCGCGCTCACCAGCCCGTCCGACTGGTCGTAGTCGACCGACCGGACGGTGAGCTGTTGCTTTTCGAGTTCGGCACGAATCCGCTGACAGCGCTGTTCGACCTGCTCTTTCGACTCGCCTCGAACAGGGAGATACGCCGAGACATCGAAGATGGACTGCGATTCGTCGGTGAGTTGGGTCAGTACGTCCTCGTGGTCGCTGATTCGTCGCTCGGTCAGCCCGATGGATGGATCGCCGTTCTCCTGTTTGCCTTGGTGCACGGTCTGGAGGTCACGGATCGCGTTTTCGACCTGTGTGATCGCCTGCTCCGTCTCGCGTGGCTCGGCGTGAATCGAGAGGCCCACGTCGGCGCTCGGGTGGGTCGTGATCGCATCGAGATGACCCGGATTGGCCGTGTCGGGCCAGTCGGTGATCATGAGCGTCTTGACCCACTGATCACCCGAACGGCTCGCATCCGATTCGAGGCAGATACTCGCGGGGCCGACGGTCTGTGCGTGCGCATCGGCCCCGTCGAACTGCTGGTCGTCGTCAACGTCGATACTGGTGAAGCGGTCGAGTAGTGTCTTGATGAGTGGCATGAGTTAGGCCCTCCTGTCGGCGTCGCCAACCGTGACGACGGGCATGGAGCGAACGCGGTCGGTCGATGAGCGATACTGGGTACGGCGACCCGTCCAGAACTCCTCGATCAGCGTGGCAAGCCGGTCGGCGGAGACGGGTTCACAGTCGCACGAATCAAGTCCACGGATCGCCGCCTGTACGTCGTCGAGGCGCTGTTCGAGCGTCTCGCGCTGTTGCTGTTCGATTTCGGAGTCCGAGAGCCCGCTACTCTCGGCACCGATGAACGCGAGGAGACCGCCGACGTAGGGGAGCGACTGGAGTTGGGACGTGGCTCCTCGTTCGGCCAGCTGTACGTCGCGGATGCTGACGGGGACGAGGATGTGGTACTCACGGAGGCTGGTCCCCCGCGCTCGGAACTCCGCCGGGAGGCGCGTCTCGTACGTCTCGACGATCTCGCGCAGTGCGTCGTTCGCCTGGACGTCGGGATCGTCACGGCGGTCGCGATAGCTCTCGGTGATTCGCTCAGGATCGATCGACCGAGCGCTCGCGTGAATCTGGATCGAGAAGCCGAGCGTGTTCAATGCGCTTCCGAGCGCATTGGCGGCGCCGTTCCACTCGTCGTGAGTCGCGAGCGCCATGTTCGCCGGATCGACGCGAACGGCCGCAACGAGCTGGCCGTCCTGTCGTTCGACCGCGTCGGCTTCCGGCACGAACCGGGCAACCTGGGTCAGCGTATCGGGGCGTTCGTCGGGTGCTGTGTCTACGGCGGAGCGGGTGGTCTCGCGGGTGGCGAATCGTGCAATGCGGGTCAGCCACCGATGCGGCGTCATGTGGTTGGGCGCGATGTACACGATTGCGCCGGCTACGACGAAGATCGCGAGTGCTCCCGCGAGGCCGATGGTCGTCCCCCAGCGCCCGCCGAAGCGAGCGCTGAGTAAGACGACCAGCAGAGCGCTGAACATCGCGGGGATGAACAGTTTGAGGTCGTCGATACTGTAGTCGATATCGACGCCGACGATCTCGTCGTCGGCGCCGAACTCATCGAGTACCCGTCGGTGGGGATCGCGGCTTCTGTTGCTCATGGATTGGATCGAAGTTAGCCGTTGTGCGGCTCTGTGTCGTCAGGATTCGCGGTTTTCTGGTTCTGCTCGGTCGGCGGCCAGTCGTCGTCGAGTGACCAGACGCGGTCGATGACCGACCGGATACTGTACATCGTGCGAGCACCCCACACTGTCCGCTGTTCGGCCAACCGGCGACCGACGTACAGCGCACCGACGAGCGGGGCGATAATCAGCGCGGACTCGAAGATAGCCGGTGGAAGAAGCGAGACTGTGGTGAAGTACGAGGCGGCGGCACCAGCGAGTGCAACGAACAGGGCGTACCGGGCGGCAAAGACCCACGGCGCGGGGTTGACCGGCTGGCCGTGGATATCACGGTCTTCGCGGAGCGCCTTCCGGAGGTAGAACGCGACGCCGGCTGACCCGACGTTCCAGAAGACAAGTGCGCCGAAGAGCATCCCGTCCGGGAAGACGCCGTGCCGGACGAGAATCCAGTCGGCCGCGCCGAACAGGCCGACCGCAGCAAGGCCGGCGACGAACTGCCAGCGCGGGCGAGCATACTCAGTCGCGAGTGGCTCATTGTACCGACGATCCTTTCTGAACACTTCTCGCTCGTAGCCACGTTCCTGGCTGAAGACGTGAAGTGCGTACCCAACAGCGAGTCCGGCGAGAGCGAGCCACGGATTAGCAGCAACTACGAATCCGAGCGCGTGGTACCACGCGAACGCAGACTCTACCCACTGGATACCCGTCTCGGGTGAGACGAATAGTGCGCCGATAGAGCCGGCAGCTGCGATGCTACCCACGAGTAGCAGTGCCAGCCCGACGGTCGCGACGAGTGCACGCCGGAGTATAACAGCTCGCCCAGTGTGCGCGAAGACGCGAAGTTTCTCCGTGAAATCTCGAAGAGATGCCTTCGCGTACTTTAGCGAGGGTTGTCTCGAAGCCGTCTTGAGTTCGATAGCTTGGCTCGTTTTCCGGTCAACGACTTCTCGATTTTCCCACTCACCACAATCCCAACAGACAGTGATGTGATTGTCGACAGGATCATCACTCTCCTGCTGTGGGTCTACCGGCTCCATCATGTATCCCACTCGTCCTCGGGGGATGATGACGTTCCGACAGACCTGACAATTGTAGTTGTCCCGCCGGGCAACCCGATGAATCAACTCGTCGCTTTGTTCTACTTCGGCTGTCTCTCGCTTAGGGAAGATAGATCGGAGCCTGCTTCCAGCTGCTGCGGCGGCCGTCCGGATCTGAACCCGGGTTGATGACGAATCACCGCTATCGTCATGAGATTCCTGAGTCGTATCTCGGGTACCTGCTCTACGTCGCCGTCGTGCCTTGGCCCTAGAGACCTCTTGGTGAAGCTGCTGATCGTCTTTTTTCAGACACTCGTGACACACCGTAACGAGATTCTCGATACGGTGGTCATCAGACTCGACTGGAACGGCCGCAAGACCACGCTCTGTTTTCGGATATCCGACGGTCCCACACAGTTGGCAGGTGTGTCCATCTCGTTTGAGTGCAGCGTCACTTGCCTCACTGTAATCGGAGTTGGTCATAGCTGAGTCTCCTGAACAGCACGCATGCTGTCCTGGTGCTGTCGCTCGTATCGTCCCTGCTGGTACTGACCGTCCTGAACTACACTGCGAGCATCGTAGGTGACGTCGTTGGGCTCGTCATAGAGGATAACAGGATCGTCGTCATAGCTCTCTGATAGCTGCTTGAGCCCTCCTTCATCAAGCAGCCATCCAGAGTTTGATGGCCCATCGCTGACGGTCTTGAACTCTCCCTCCTTAAAGTAGCCCGCGTCGTATTCGTCTTGATCGAGTTCTGCTCTCGAAGACACTTTCTTGAATCCGAGCGCATCGGGAACGCTCTCGCTGTACGCCTGCGTCGGTCGACTGGTGATCCGGTCCCACTCGCTCGTATTCGCGCTACTACTCGTCGTGGAACTCCCCGATGCCGACCCAGCCGAGGTCGACGTGCTTCCACTCGCGCCGTCGCTCGCTCCGAACGAGGGCGACGCCGTGGGTGCCGGCGGTCCACTAACACCCTCGACTGTCGAACCGCCCTCACCGAGCTCGCCAGCGATCTCCGGTCCATCAGCCGGACCGAGTCGGCCACCGAAGGCGCCGTCGTTCTCGCGGGAGAACGGCGATCCGTTCAATGGGTCGACCGTCCGCCCGGCACCCGCATTACTGGTCCCTGCGGTACTACCGCTGGACGCCGACCCACCTGAACGACCGAAGTTCAGGTTGGGCCGTGAGAGGCTGCGTCCAGCGGCTGCACCGAGGGCGCCAGCGGCGAACATCTGTAATGGGCGCATCTTTCGACCGCCAACGAATAAGAACAACGGGGTGACGAGCGCCGTGAACCACAAGGTCAGCACCATCACCAAGATCACGTCGGACCCGATGACCAGCCCTGCTGCCCAGCCGAGTTCTCCTCGCAGCGCGTTCACCACCGGGTAGCCGACCCCGAGAATGATCGCCGTCGGCACGGGCATCAACGCTGCGGGCGCGAACAACGAGCGGAAGAACTCGCCCTTCTCGGCGATCCACTCGAAAATCCAGATATCCGGCAGCGACAGCGCGATGAACACTGGGTACACCGGCATCAGGATGAATGGCGCCACGTACGACAGCCCGAACACGATCCCGATCAACGCCAAGAGGATACCCGACGAGAGGTAGATCAGGATCGCAGCGACGCCAGCACCGCCAGCAGTCCCGATCACGGATTGGAGGCTCGCGAAGATCTCCTCGCCGGCAGGCGCGAACGTTTGCGCGATGCCAAGTGAGAGGTGTAACACGAGCGAACACCAGATCCACGACGCCAAGATCCGGAAGAGCGCGACCCACCCCTCCGAGAGTTTCGTCTTCGCTTCGACCGTCGGGCCGGACGGTAGGAACGCGGTGAGTCGGAGCAGCAGCATTCCGAGAACCCACACGCCGAGGGCGGCCGGCAGGCCTACGTTGAGCCACACGGCGCGAACCGTGGTCATCGGCGGGTTGGTGGGCTCGCCCGCGAGCGCGACGTTGCCGTTCCGAAGTGGGACCGGACGACTCACCAGCATCTCGACGACCGACTCGGCCGCGTTCTGAAACTGAGTGAGCACCCAGTCGAAGACATCGTCGACGACGGCGCCGACGGTCTTGACGAGTCCGTTACAGACTTGCCCGCCGATTCCGCCGACGCCACTGCAGACACTGCTACCGTTGACTGCCGACCCGTTCGTGCCGGTGCCGTTCGTGGGCGCGGCCGGTGTCGTAGGCGTCGACGGTGCCGACGGCGTCGCGGCGGGCGTCGACGGCGATGTGGGTTCCGGCGGTCCGTCACCGGGAACGGGCGTCGGTGGGAGTGCTGTGGCTATCGGTGCGGCAGCGGTGCCGACGACCAAGAGGAGCGCGAGCCCGACCAGACGTGTGGATTGCTTCATCAGGGGGAGAGAGTGGAGGGTGGTCGGCGGCTGTCCGGTCTGAACGATTCAGACGAACGGGACGAGGTCGACGCAGGTCGCGAGGTCCGTGCCGGTGAATCCGATGAACAGCTGCATCACGAGCGCGAACAGCGGCGTCGTGATCGACGCGAACGCCGCCCGATTGCGCCAGTCTTTGATCTCTTGGACCGCCTGCGGGTTCTTGGGGAACGCAGAGGCGTTGTGGAGGATGTACGAGAGGATCGCCCCACCGATCATCAGGAGCCCGACGATGAGCGGGGCGGCCTGATTGATCGTTTCCGCGAGCGGCGTCCCGCAGATACCCGATCCAGCCTGCGCTGAAGCGGAGCCTGATACCGCCGTGACGACAGCTACGAGTGTGATCGCCGTCTTCTGAATACGGAGTGTTGCTCTGCTAGCGAACTGCCCGAGACTCGCTGTGAGACGAGTCTCTCTTAGCGTTTCTGTGACTTCCTTTCGCCCGTCTGGGTTGCCAGACATGCGAAGCCAACTACAGAGGCGCGATATCCTGTAGTTAGTGTGTGACAGTCACCGTCAACCTCTGAAACACGGCACGTCGACGTAAGCAAGCCGTATCAGTATCGGACTCTCTGATGGCCGTTCCGTGTGGTTCCGGTCAGTACGACAGCTCGCGAATCGTTGCTGGAACCCCGTTTCGCGGCTGCAAAACACCCGCTGGCCGGAGTTCTCGAAGAGACTCCTCGGGGATATCGAACTCGAACTGTGACAGAAGTGCCGCGAGCACGAGTTGCGCCTCAGTGAGCGCTAGCTGACCGCCGATACACGCGTGCGGCCCCGATCCGAACGGGAAGTATGCCGGCGTTCGGCTCGGGTCCAACTCCTCCCACCGACTCGGGTCGAACGTCTCGGGGGCGTCGAAGTACCGGGGGTCACGGTGGAGTGTCCACTGCGGAAGCATGAGATAGTCATCACGCTCGACCCGATAATTGCCGAGCCGGGACCCGATCTTCGCTTGCCGAAAGACCCCCCACGAGGGAGGACGGAGCCGAAGAGTTTCTCGGACGATCTGCTCTATGTACGTGAGCTGTGGCAGGTGGGTCCACGTGGGTTGCTCACCGTCGAGGACATCACGCGCCTCGCTACGAGCTCGGTCAGCGACCGACGGGTTGTGCGAAACGAAATCGAGTGCGTACGCGAGCGTGAGAGCGGTCGTCTCGTGACCCGCAAAGAGGAACGTGAGAACCTCGTCACGGACCTGATTGGGTGGGAGTTCGACTTCCCGATTACGCTCAGCCGCGAGCATCGTCGTGATGAGGTCCTGAGGAGGGTCGTCCATCCGGCGGTGGCCGTCGATGAGTCCCTCGGCCCACTCGTGCATCTCTTCGACGACACGCTGGTATTCGTCCGACGGAGGGGTCGGGAGGAACTGGCGGAGCAACGCCATCGGAGAGACTTCGAACTCGTTGCCGATAGTCGCGTTCGCTTCGATGAACTGGTCCGTTTCCTCGCGGGAGATGGTCGTACTGAACAGCGTCTCCGCGATAACCCGAACCGTGAGCGCCGTCATCTCTTCGTAGAGGTCAACGTGGTCTCCCGTCTCCCAGTGTCGAATCGTGTCTTCGGTGATCTCACCGATCGTCTCGCCGTAGTCAGAGAACTGCTCGCGAGCGAACAGCGGTTGGAGGCGGGCTCGCTGTTGTTCCCAGAGTTCACCGTCGCTTTCGATCAGGCCGGTGGTTGTCAGCTGGAGGGTTCGGGTCGACTGGATGTCCGGCCGTTTGTATCGCTCGTCCTGTTTTGCGAGGACAGTCCGAACGAGTGATGGATCTAAGACGAAGGTGAGCGTCGGCCCAACGACCCGAGCCTGAACGAGGTCGTGTTCAGTGTCCCGAAGTTCGTCGAGGAATCCGAGTGGATCGCGCCCAAACTGGACGGCGTTACGGGCGGCTGCCGGCCCAGAAGTCGGCGGTGTTCGTTCCATCAACGATTAGCTGTGCGCGTCCACGATTGCGCCAATAGAGGTGCATTTATTCCGGGGCGGAGCGACAGGATTAACAGATATGATCGACACCCCACGTGACTTCATTGCTCATCTAGTCGGGGCACAAACCGATAATTCTTCGGACCCTCTCGATCTGCTCGAAGACGTCGGTGCCGGGCACTCCTCACCAAGTGTTCTAAACGGCCGCCACGAGATCGGCGAGAAAACGATTTACCGTGCGCTCGAGTTTCTCGTAGAGGCTCGACTCGTTCTTCATCCCAACGGCTCGTACGATCGAACTGGTCTCGGCGTTGTAGTTCAACGGATCTTCGACACAGCACTTTCGACTCCTGGTCTCACCCGGGATTCTCTCGGATATCTCACTGCATCCCACTATCGCGTTCCTCTGCTCCGGACTATCCACTCGAATCCCGCGGAGAAAGTTTCGCTGTCGCTTGGAGAAGAGACGCCCTCGCGGTCAACCGTTCATCGCTCACTCAGTCGATTCGAAGAGGAGGGATGGATCGTCAAAGAGCACGGGGAGGGGTATAGGCTTACTCGAACGGGTGAGCAGGTTCTCGAAGCCTATGAGACACTCACAGAGGCGATTCAGTTCGCGGAGACGAGAGCAGAGTTTCTCTATTGCTGTGGCGATGAGATCGGCGAGATCCCACTGGACGGTCTCGCAGACACTGACCTGTATACGCATACTCCTGTGGCACCGGACCGGTCTCGAGGGCGGTGTGAATCGATTATGGAATCCGACTTGACGACGTTCCGTGCACTACTTTCGAGGGTCTCGTTTTCGAACGCGGATCTCGGAACGCGAGTGATTGCATCCGATGTCGAGACGGAGGTGATCGTCACCGAGCAGGCGTTCTACAATCTTCCGACGAGAGGAGAATACAGAGACTACGTTAAACAGGGTCTCGAAGCAAAGAACTTCAACTTGCTCATCGCTCCGAACATAGAGGTATTCCCGACTGAACTCGCACTCTGTGACGAGACAGTGATGCTTGGCCCAGCAACCGACAGCAGTGTTCCTCAAAATGCCCCTGCTGGGACAGTCGTTGGCTCGGACGATGCTCTCGTGACCTGGGCAGACGACCTCTATACGCAGTATCGGTCTGTGGCGCAGTCGCCTCCAGAACACGTACTCAACAAAGTTATCGAAGCCGTCTCGAAGAGAATACCACTCGGGGACTATCTCCCCGCCTCTCCCTTCGGAGTTAGGTCCTCACAGCCGAGTACTGATTAAGTATATCGGCTCTGTTGAAATTCTCTGCCGATGATAATTTTTTGAGGCCGTGCTGAATAGAGAGCGCGAGTCGGTCACCAGCGGGTGGTCACAATCGAACAGGCCTGATCGTTCGATTCAGAGCGTGAGTCGATGGGCCAACTGAGAGCAGGTACTGACCGGCTCGTGTTCACGGCCAGTCGGCTGGTAACTCGTCTTGATGTTCGGTCATCAGTTTGATCAGGGGTCGTATCTCGTCGAACCGAGGGCCACGGGTAATCGTCCCGGTCTCCCGATTCCAGTCGATGAAGCGGGCTGTGTCGAGTTTCGGCAGATGGTTGTGGTACAGTTTCTGTTCGAACAGTTCGAGGTTCTCGTCGTCATCTGCGATCTCCTCCGACCGAAGCTCGTCTTCGTCTCGCGGGTTCCGGTTTGCAACCGCGACGAGAATCCGACGGCGATACGTGCTACTGAGGATGTCGAACTGCTCACTCAGTGAACTCCCGGTATGGCTCTTGCCATCGCGTGTTCTGGTCATTGTTGGGCGCTGCTGTTGCGGAATAGGGCATCGTGTGATGCGACCCGCGTGACAATCACGCGAAGAGAATTGGGATGCGACGCCGACGGTGACCCCGTTTCAAGCGGCCCGTTCGAAGGACGAGCGCACAGTGTATGGCGTACTCCGTGGATTAAGAATCGTGATATACACACATAAGGATGGTGCCACCACTAGAACCATTCGCCACCCTCAATACCGGCTAAATCACCAATCACGACGTGAAATCATCCCACGACTGGTGCTGCATACAGCCTCTATATTCAGCACGCTCATTCTGACAGTGACTGGTGAGGTTTCTGTGGGCGTGCTGAACTCAGGGCGCGTATGTGTCAGAACAATCAGATATAGTGACATTCTCACGAGAAGTTAGGAGTGAGAACTGCCGATACCACTGAAGTATCAAACGTATATCGGAGTCCAACCAGTGAATTGGAACCTAATAATTGAAACGAGCACAATCTACTAAATTCACCCATATTTAGACAATTGTACATTGTGAGAGCGTTTTCTTGGATAGAGACAACCTTTATCCCCGTGTAGACTCACATTCGAGTGAGACAATGTGTGACATTGACTACCCCCCGAATCAATTCGTTGAAGACACGAAAGTGACAGTTGAGTCGCCATTAGGTAAGAGCGACTACTCAAATTCAGAGAATGGTAACAGAGAAACCTGACTGGCTCGATGGCGACGAGAACAGTAGATCGTCCCCCCACGAGACGAGAATGGGTACTACCTCTGTTATCGGGAGTGCGAGGACGGGACACCGTGTCAAAGAATCACATTCAGACCACAGAGTGCCTGTTACACGCACTTCGGCCAACCACAGGTGAATGCGGATGGAGAGAATAAATGACTAAATCGGAAGACGGGGGGACAGTTTATCGATGCAGTGACGGTCATTATTACGGTGATGTGGACGTGTGGAACCACCTCGAATCGGAAGCGTGGATGCCCTGTTGCTGGAACTCGAACTCTATGAAGGAGTGGGTAGAGACACAACAAGGGGAATTGCTTGTTCTCGTCCCAATCACCAACAGTTATCTGCCCGAACAGGTGCGAATCAAGCACACCTCTGGCGGTACTAGCGTGCTTTGAGATGAATCTACGATTTGTGTGAAGTGACACTTACAGCCTCTGTATCGGTCACGCCAGTCATATCAATTTCTGATGGTTTCAACAGAGTGGCACTGTCTAGTTAAGCGCCTCAACTGGCGTTCGTCCATCGAGCGCTTGATGCGGTCGCTGAGCGTTATAGTAATGGACGAACACTGCAAGCCACTGGCGGACGCTCAGCCGACTGCCCACCCATGAATTGTGGAAACGGTCGACTCTCATTTTGAACGTGTGAAACCACTTTTCGATCAGGTTTCGGTCTGTGTAATCGACTCGACCGTTCAACCCTAATCGAGAGAAGTCAGTCCGATAGCCGAAGGCATCGGCTAGAAACACAGTCTCAGAGCAATCGTGTTTCTCGCAAACTCCGTGGAGAAACGCAGCCGCCGGATCAGTCCCGTGACGTTCGAACAACGCAGCGTCAAGAATTACTTTCGTGTCGAGGTCTATTGCAGCGTACAACCAAGACCGCTTGCCGTTGATTTTGACAGCGGTCTCGTCAACCACGACCCGCCCCGGCTGCGCCGTCGGCGGGTCTGAGACGCTGTCAGCCAGCCGATGTACCCACTGGAAAATCGCTTGAAACGAGCGTTCTACGCCGAGTAGCCGAAGAATCGCTTCTGTCTCTCTAAGCGAAAGACCGGCAGCATGGAGTCGGACGGCGAACGCCCTGACGGGCGTCGCCGTCCGCTCCCGCTGCCAACATTCAAGCGTAGCGGTGTCTAAACTCTGCTTGAGCAGGTTTGAGAGTAGCATAGATCACTAGCTCTTCGACCTGCTCGTTCCTTATCTAGACAGTGCCCTATAGAGTATTTGTAAACTCGATCGACAGCAGTTCTTTTCTTCTATCTGGGCCACCGACGCTTAGTCCGATACGCTCGTCGTAGATCGCATGGAGCAACTACTCGTTGTGGGGGGAAGCGGGTTCATCGGCCAAGATATTTGCAGGCTCGCAGTTCAGTCTGAATACGAGGTACGAAGTATCTCTCGGGGGGGTCGCCCTGATACCCCTGCTGAATGGACCAGTCAGGTTGACTGGACCGCTGCCGACGTGTTCAGTCCCGACACCTGGCGCGACCGGCTCAACGGCTGTGATGCCGTGATCCATTCGATGGGAACACTCCACGAGTCACCCAAGCAGGGCGCTCCGTTCGAGCGAGTCAACGGGGATTCGGCAATCATCACTGCACTCGAGTCCGAGCGTGCCAATATCGAGTCATACGTGTTTATCTCGACGAGTGTGGCACCGCCGTTCGTTCGAGACGCGTACATCACAGCGAAGCGCCGAGCCGAGCGCGCGATTGCCGATCTGGATCTCCGAACGCACGTCCTCCGAGCAGGGCCGGTCTACGGGAAGGGTCAACCGCACTTCCCGTGGATCGTGAACCAAGGGTTCCGCCTGCTTGACGAACTCGACTCGGTCTCGGAGCAGATGGGTGATGCTCGTCCACTGCCAGTCGAACCTGTTGCACACGCCGCGCTCGTCGCCGCGGATCCAGAGCAGGAGACGCCCCGACTACTCGATATCGAGGCGATTGCAGAATACCGACGGCGAGTCTGACTACACCCCCCTGTGAGTAATAGAGCAATGAGTCAGCGGTACTCCTCGACGGCGATCACCTTCTTCGTCTCCTCGTGAGTCAGATCCTCGTCGAACGACACCACAGGCGCCCCGAGTTCTCGCCCAACGGCGGCAATTAACCCATCCATCCCAGCGAGAAAGGGTCCTTGCGGTCCGATCTCGTCGGCGATCCTGCCGGCCAGTTCCGCCGTCTCCTTGTCCGTCTCGTAGACCTCTCCCCACGAGAGATCGGCCCTTGCCTCCTCGACATCGCCGTCAAGGGCGTTCCCTTCTCCGACGAGAACTTCAGCGTACCCGGTGCGGGGAACACGAACTGCTCCTCCTCGTTGGCGATAAGGAACTCTGCGGCGGCGTCAACACCAGCGAGGTAGTCGATAAGAAACGTCGCATTGATACCTTTCATTTGTCGCGCTTCAGCCGCGCCTTCGACTTCTGTCGGGCCTCGCGCACACGATCCGCGTGGTCATCGGACCAGCGACCGAATCCGGCGAGGAGGTTACGATCGTCGTCAAGAATCCGCTGGAGAACGTCGTTATAACTCTCTCCCTCACGTCGGCGGCGGTCAAGTTCCTTCTTTACTGCGCCACTTATTCGGATCTGTTCGTCGGTGCTGGCCATTCGTGTGTCAACGTTCGCGTTGACGCGGCTTGGATGTTGGCCCTCCTCTAGCGGCGAAAAGAAGCCCATGAAGCACCGCCATCTCCGCCAACTCGTCAAACGCGTCGTGGGCGCAGTCGGTGACGAACGAGAGCAGTGCCTCGCCGCCTCGGATGACCAGAGTTGGCGGTCGTGATCGCTGTGCTGCTCAGACAAAGCCATCGCTCGTCGATGGTAGAGTGACGGGGTAGGTCGGACAGCGGCAACAACACGTGGAAACCACGCGAGTTGAAAGGTGGCTGCCCGACCGTGCCGTCAATCTCCCTCTCTGCTATGGCTACAAAGCCCCTCCGATACCCTCCGCGTACGTGTCGTGTTTTCGATTCGGCGCGCCGTCTTCTGTACGTCGCGTTCCTCGCGACCGTCCACACCCCTCCTCAAACCCGAGTGAGACGACATTGTCACTCAAGATATACTAGTTTAACCGACGGCACCTCGGAGGCGCTGGAACTTGTCGTTATCCGGTCCGCCGTCCCGAGCGAAGACGCCCGTATCAGCGATGTAGACGGTCGTCATTCGGCGGCGTCGTATTCGGTCGCGACCGGTTCAAGCGCCTGCAAGATGATCTCGGCCTCCAGCGACGAGAGATCGAGTTCACGAGCGGTGATGCGGTGGTTGACTGTGCCCTCGACGTACTCGAAGGCGTACTCCAGCGTGGTCGCGAGGCCGTCGAGTCCGTGCCGCTCGATGTAGACGTCGATGTCGCCGTCCTCCTCCCGGCGGGCGACAGCTGCAATGAGTGCCGGCGTGACCGTCTGCGTGTCACCGTCCGTCGAGAGCGTGAGCGAGATCGAATCGGCGTCGTACTCGTACGGGCGTTGGTCACGTGTCTTCTCAACCAGGCTGGCGGTTTCGAGTTTCTGAACGTACTCGTAGGCGGTCCCCTGCGGGATGTCGAGGTCGTCGACGAGCGTGCCGACAGTCACGGGGCCTGTCTGGAGAATACCAGTGTAGACACGGGCAAGTGCAGGCGTATCGAGAAGATCGGCGACGATCTGGAGTTGCTGGAGTGGGGTCCGATTGGACTGGACCGGGGACCCTGCCGTCATTGTTTTTGAATCGTGGATAATTCGTACTAAGGCTTCTGACGGTCGGTCGGTACTCACAAAGCTATTTTTGCTCACACCAATGTACTATCGAGTATGAGCCGCGACGACCGACCTGAAACACGCCTCGATGACGCCGTTCGTGAGCGGGTAGAGCGTGTCCTCGCCGAGCATCCCGTCTCGTTCGCCATGCTCTTCGAGTCGGCCGGTCGCGAAATGATGAGCGACCTCGATCTCGCTGTCGAGTTCGAGTCGCTTCGCCCCTCCGACGACGGCTACAGTCAGGTGTACCTCGAACTCACGACCGCCGTCGACGATGCGGTCTCTCGGTCCGGCGACGTCGTCGATGCCACTCAATGTCACCCGCGTTCGCGCGAGCGGCGTTCGACCACAGGGTAGTACTCGTCGGCTCCGACGCCCAGCGAGAGCGACTGGAGCGAGTGTACGATACGATTCGAGAAGAGTCATCAAGCAGCCGGGGAGGACTCAGACGGCACAAGCGAACTCCTCGAATCGTTCAAAACGCTCCGAGATGCAGCGAAACGTCCAACGGCAGGTAAGCTGACGATTTCCTAACAACAATACGATGACGAATTCGAGAACTGAGCTCGCAGAACAGCCGCCACCGGGAGAGACACGCAACCTCAGTCTGCAGTCCGCCAGCGTCCCCCAAGTTCCTCACGTTCGAAATCGTCATGTTCTCCATCGCGAAAGACGGTCACACGACCGTTCTCTTCGCTCAGCGTCACACTGGCAAGCACCTCTTCCCGGAGGGAGACTTCTAACGCACTGAGGTGTTTGGTTCCCATCCAATCGGCATAAGCGAGGGGTGACTCTTCAACCACTTCAGTAGCATTTGGAGTCCGAACGCGAACCATCTGTTCTTGGATCGTCCGATCCGCAGCAATAACGACTGCCCCATCGCAGCTGAATGCCACGTTGCGGGCTGCGTCGATGAACTCATCGGAGGTGATGGCGACCGACCCACACTGGTCGACGGGCCACGTGTTGTCTCCCAGCGGATCGGTGTATCTCCCGAAATCGATGTCAGCGACGACAATAAAATAGAGACTCGGTCCGGTTACATATGGTTCGTCCCACCGGTTGAATGAGAGACTCAAACTCTCCGCGGTATATCTAAGGATGTCGATAGTTTCTGGGATTGTGGCATACTCCGCTTGACCGCTGTTGGATTCTATGATAACACTCTCACCGGGTTGTTCGATTTATGTAGAGAACCCGCTTGAACCCTCTGTCCGTGATAGTGACTAGTAAATTATACTGCTGCCACTCACATACCCACCATCGGTAGACTTTGTACACACACTCATTCGCCTTGCACCCCTTCTAGGTCCATGGACGAATTCCCAGACGAACGACAGCTCGTTCTTCGGGCGCGTTCCCAGTTGGACCAGTGGACGAAAAGTGCCCGGATGGAGGCGTACGTTGAACTGTTCGAAGGTGGTGATCCTCTCCTCTCTCCTGAAGAGATGCAATTGCTCGATGCGCTCGACTCCGAACTGGAGCGAGAGGGTGGCGATGGCATCTGGGGAACCGATCAGTACGGCATTCACACGGCGGGGACCTCGAGTTCGGATACCTCACTCGGCGTCGTCTGTGTGTACCACCCACAGATCACTGTCGACACCCGCCTAGTGATATCGTCGACGGCCACTCCGGTCCCGCAGTTGGTGGTGTGAGCACCGTCGGGGTCCGGACGCGCTGTACCAGCGGCGCGTGGGTACAGCCGAGGAGACGATGCCGAGCGCGCGAAATCTCGGGAGAAATTCGAGGACGCACGCCCGGTCTCGATACCAGTCCTTTTGCCGCGCTAGCACCTCAGTCACCCATGTCCCTCTCCGTACCCGTTCTACTAGGTCAGAGTGCGGCTTCGGTGTCTGTGACGAGCGAGATGCTCGTCGTCTTCGCGCTCATTCTCCTCGCGCTCGTCCTGTTCGCGACCGAGTGGCTGCCCATCGACGTCACCGCCATCTCGGTGATGGTCCTGTTGATGGTGCTCGAACCCTGGACCCAGATCTCCCCGCGTGAGGGGATCTCCGGCTTCGCCAGTCCGGCCACAGTCACCGTGCTAGCGATGCTCATTCTGAGTACGGGGATCAACCGAACCGGGATCGTCCAGTTGCTCGGCAGGCGGATGGCGGCGTTCGCCGGAACGGACCGGCGAAAGCAACTCGCCGCGACGATCGGCATCACCGGACCGATCTCGGGACTGATCAACAACACGCCGGTCGTCGCGATCCTCGTCCCCGTCATCGCCGACCTCGCGCACAACGGCAAGACATCGCCGTCGAAGCTCCTCATGCCGCTGTCGTTCGCCTCCATGCTCGGCGGGACGCTCACGCTCATCGGCACGTCGACGAACATCCTCGCGAGCGACATCGCGGCCCAACTCGGCGCGGAGTCGCCGGAGCTTGGCTTGCACGCGTTCGGGATGTTCGAGTTCACGAAACTCGGTGCCGTCGTCTTCGCGGTCGGGGCACTCTACCTCGTGACCGTCGGCGTGCGGCTCATCCCCGAGCGGGTTCCTGCCGACGAGGACCTCGTGGAGGAGTACGCCCTCCAGGAGTACCTCGCAGACGTCGTCGTCCCCACGGGGTCGCCACTGATCGGACAGACCGTCGAAGAGGCACTGGGGGACGACGACCTCGACATCGACGTGTTACAGCTGATTCGATACGGCGAACAGTTCTCCGAGCCGCTCGCCCGGAAAGAGATCCACGAGAACGATACGCTCCGGCTCAGGACGAACCGCGGGACGCTCGAACGGATCATGGACACGGAAGGGCTCACGTTCGCGGGCGGCCCGCGGACGGAGGACGACCTCGATCCGGGTGAGGACGAACCGGTGTTCATCGAGGTGGTCGTCCCGTCGGGGTCGTTCCTCGTCGGCGAGACGCTCGCGAGTTCCACGTTCCGACAGCGCTACACCGCGAACGTCCTCGCCTTCCGAACGCGAGGGGAGGTCGTCCGCGACCGCTTCGAGGACATCCGCATCCGCGTCGGCGACACGCTCCTCGTGCAGGCACCGCCGGACAGCCTCACTCGCCTCGTCGAGAACGAGGACTTCATCGTCGCCCACGAGTTCGACGACGTCGAGTACCGGAGCGAGAAAATCCCCTTCGCGGTGGCTATCATCGCCGGCGTCGTCGCGCTCCCGGCACTCGACCTCCTCCCGATCGTCGTCTCCTCGCTGGCGGGTGTGGTCGCGATGATCCTGACGGGCGTCCTCAAGCCGAACGAACTGTACACGTCAGTCGAGTGGAACGTGATCTTCCTCCTCGCGGGCGTGATCCCGCTCGGGATCGCACTCCAGCAGACGGGGGCCGCCGCGCTGCTGGGCTCGCTCGTCGCTTCGACGGCGACGGTCCTACCGGTACTCGGTGTTCTGTGGGTGTTCTATCTCGCGACCGGGCTGTTGACGAGCGTCATCTCCAACAACGCGAGCGTCGTGTTGATGATCCCCGTCGCCGCGAGCGCCGCACAGTCGATCGGGGCGAACGCGTTCGCGTTCGTACTCGCGGTGACGTTCGCGGCCTCGACGGCGTTCATGACACCCGTCGGCTACCAGACGAACCTGTTCGTCTACGGACCCGGTGGCTACCGGTTCTCCGACTTCCTCCGGGTCGGCGCGCCGCTTCAGTTGCTGTTGTCGGTCGTGACCGTCCTCGGGATCGCGTTCTTCTGGGGGGTCCGTGCGTGAGAGGTAGCCTACGTCTGGGACGGAGGCGTCGTTCAGGAGGTAGTTGTGTCCCTGCTTCACGGGACTGTCGACTCGATTCAGCTGTCACCCGAGTCCCGGCAGTCCCGGAGTCGACTCGGTCGTGACGACATTCGGTACAGAGAGACGTAGCGAGGCGTGTGTTTGTGGGTCGTGAGCGAATCGAGTTACTCGTCGGGGGTCTCGCGAGCCAGGTCCGACGACTGTATCACGAGACGCTCGATTCGAGCGTCGTCCATGCTCTCGACCCGAAGGACGTACCCGTTCTGCTCGAACTGGTCGGCCACCTCGGGCTCCCGTCCGAGGTGGCTGAAGACGTATCCCCCGATCGTCTCGACTTCGCCCGTCTCGAACTCGGTGTCGAGCCACTCGTTCACCTCTTGGACTGGAACCCCTCCATCGACGACGTACGCGCCGTCATCTCGTCTCTCGATAGACGGCCCCTGCGCTGCCGTGTCGAACTCGTCTTCGATATCGCCGACGATCTCCTCGAGGATGTCCTCGATTGTCACGATCCCCTCGAAGACCCCCCACTCGTCGATCACCACGGCGATCTGTCCACCACCGTGCGTCTGAAACTCGGCGAGGATCGCGTCGATCCGTCGTGTCTCCGGGACGACGAGGACGTCCCGGGCGAGTTCACGAGCGGTGAGCGAGGTGTCGTGATCCGGTTCGTTCTCGCTCGCGTGGAGGATGTCCTTCGCGTGGACGAATCCGACCGGCTGTTCCCCCTCCTCGTCGAGTACGATATACCGTGTGTACGTTCCGTTGGCAGCAACCGACCGGAGTTCGGCGAGCGACAGGGAGGCAGAGACGGTCTCCACGTCCGGGCGAGGGACCATGATCTCGCGGGCGATCGTATCGCCGAGTTCGAAGACGCTCTCGATCATCTCTACCTCGTCGAGGTCGATCTGGCCCGTCTCCTCCGACCGGGTGAGGATCATCC
>NZ_JCAMRW010000006.1:0-178856 GCF_059821265.1 Halorarum sp. SLYT50
AGATTAAACTCCGGTGAGCGGGCTGTTCCTCTCCGCGCTAGAGGCCGGTCTCAACGTGAGCTTCGGCGCGCTGCTCATGGCAATGGCGCTCACCTTCTCGGGAGGTTCGAATCGTCACACATCCTGCGGTTCGTGTTGGCGAATGTCTCCACTGTAGGTTTCGTCATCGTCACCATCGGCCAGACGGAACTGTTCACCGCCCACACGACTCTCGGTATGCTCCCGGTTATCGACCGCCGGGTTTCCCTTAGGGACCTCGGTCGACTTTGGGGAGTGGTGTACACGGGCAACCAGATCGGCTGTGCGGTGTTCGCCGGATTGATTGCCGTCGCCGGACCGCCCCTCAATATCGCAATTCAGGAAGCCGTCGGTACGCTCGCCAGCGCATTAGTCCCGCTGTCGTTGTGGACGATACTCCTGAGTGCAGTTATCGCAGGGTAGATGGCTTGTCAAGTGGCTCGCGGCGGCCGGCAGCGACACGGTGGGCCAGGTATTACTGGTCTGGATGATCACCGGCGTGATCGGAGTTGGCCCATTCCACCGTGCGCTGCTCGGCACGACTGAAGTACTGTCCGCGCTGTTTCTCGGAACAGGCGCCACTCTCAGAGAGCTCAGTCCTCTTCCGGACGACAATCGGCAGTGCTGTGGAGGACAGTATTCGTGGCGCTGATCAACTACGGACAGGCAAACGAAGCGGGCGATTCTGGGGGGCGAAGTCGACCCCGAAAATTTCGGGGAATCCTGATCCGAACCCGCAGATACATCCGGCCATCCACCGTCGAACAACTGAATGCGCTTAATACAGGTTCGCGTCACCGACGAGTCCAGAGAAAGCGTACTCGACGTACTTGATGACGCGAACGCGGACTATGTCATTGCCGACGAGGCGGCGGGCAACGACTCTTCCATCGTGTATTTTCCGACGCCAGCTGGCGCAGTCGAGGAGATGCTCGACAGACTCTCTGATGCGGGACTTGCCCAAGATGCGTTCACTATCGTCACCGAGATCGAAACCGCCACAACGCCTCACTTCGACGAACTGGAAGGCCGCTACACACAGGGACCCGAAGACGAAATCGGCCTCTCACACGCCGAACTTCGGACGAAAGCCCAAGAACTCACCCCCGAGACGCCGATGTTCGTGGTCTTCGCCGCACTGAGTGCGGTGCTTGCGACGGCGGGTCTCCTGCTCAACTCCGCCATCGTGATCGTCGGCGCAATGGTGGTCGCCCCCTTCGCCGGGTCCTCGTTGTCGGCGAGCGTCGGGGTCGTCAGCGGTAATGTTCAGTCGGTGACGAAGAGTGTGCGGTCACAACTCCTCGGACTCACAGTCGCGGTCGTCAGTGCTACGGTCGCCGCCGTCGTCTTCCGATGGGGCTATCTCGTATCACCCTCGCTCGCTGTTAACGAGATCGGACAGGTCGCCGCCTTCACGACGCCGACACTGCTCACCCTCACCATCGCGGTCGTCGCCGGGGCTGCAGGCGCGCTCGCGCTTTCGACCGACCTTCCTGTGGCGATTGCCGGCGTCGCGGTCGCTGCGGCAGTCGTTCCGGCTGCCGCCGCAGTGGGAGTTGGACTCGTCTGGATCGAACCACTGGTGGCGCTCGGTGCGCTCGCACTACTCCTCGTCAACGTCGTGTTCATCAACCTCACCGCCCTCATTTCTCTCCTCGGCTTCGGCTATCGCCCTTCGAATCTCGGCGGCCTGTCAGAGAACCTTTCACTCTCGCCGCGGACGGTTATCTCCGCCGTGACAACCGTCGCGCTCGTCGTGCTCGTCGTCATGGTGTTGTTCAGCACCTACCAGTATTTTCTGTTTGGACAAACGGTCAATCGAAACGTCGACGAAGTCCTCACGGAACCGGAATACTCAGATCTCGAACTTGTGAGAGTTGAAGCTGGATACGGCGGTGCGAGTCTGTTCGGCCGGGAGGGATCAGTCACAGTGACCGTAAGTCGAACGTCGACGACAGAGTACCCACAACTCCCCGAAACCCTCCGACGGCGGATCGCAGCTGAAACTAACCGAGGGGTTTCGGTCCGAGTGCAGGTGGTCGAATATCGACAGGCGACCCCCGGATGAATCGTGCCACGACACTATGAAGATGGGATCGGTCGTGGATTAGCGGCGTTCGGTGACGACCGTTCTGAGTTTGGCCGTCAGCTCCGGTCCTGAGACGATTGTGCGACAGCGATTGGCGCGCTTCCGACCCTCCAGTCGCTCGTCGTTGCGGTTATCGCAGCCCTCCTGATGGCCAGCATTCAACCTGCATGCCGCCGATACGGCCCCGAATTCTCCGTGACGCCGGACCCAATCAACGATCGGTCATTTGAGACGTGACGGCGGTTCACTACGTTCATAGCCATAGTCGCCGAGCGTCATTACGATCTCTCCCCCAAGAGGCACGGATATTCGGTTCCTATGAGTAAGTGCAAATGATGAGCCGAGACAAGTATGACCATTGGGAGTACGAGACGCTCAGACCACCGAGAGGAGAGACAAAGAAAGAGGCTGAAGATCCACAGGCACAATTGAACGAACTCGCCGCCAAAGGATGGCGGCTTGTCGACACGATCGATTACACCGGCGGTGGGACGAAGTTCATCGTATTCGAACGGCCAGTTCAGTCAGCCGACGGCGTTGATGAGGACTCGACATGAGCCCGGAGACTAGTGGTGGCGACGAAAACCCGAATATCGACACGAGTATCGATGTTAGTACCGCGAACACGATGCGCGACCGTGCCGGTGAAAGTCGGCTCAAAATCTGGCTGCTGCTCGGCGCGAACCGCCTCCATGTGACTGCGATCTTGGCGCTCGCCGTGTTCGTCACGTTCGTCGTCCTTGTGTCGATTCTTCCACCGCCACTGGTTCCTCAGCTCCGGTCAGGTGACACTATCGAAACGATGTTTTCGACAATGATCGGGGCACTGATCACCGGCGTCACGCTCGTCGTCACGATCGGCCAGCTCGTCCTTTCCCAAGAGAACGGCCCGCTTGGAGATCAGCGCGAACGGATGGAGAACTCGATGGACTTTCGCGACTACGCCGAGGAACTGATCGGCACACCGACGCCATCTGATCCGTCCGCGTTTCTCCGCAGCCTCGTGAATGTCGCAGAAGAACGTGCGAAGTCGTTGCGCGACGGTCTGGACGAGATCGACGATGAGCAACTCCACTGGGAGGTTGACGAATTCACGGAGAGCGTCATTGGGAACTCCGAGACAGTCCGCGATCAGCTTGACGGTGCGACATTCGGTACCTTCGACGTGCTCTTCGCGGCGCTCAATTACAACTATGGCTGGAAGATCTTTCAGGTTGAACGGATCGCAAGTGACCATGCACAAGCCCTCGGTGAGACCGAAACCAGCCATCTCGACGACCTCAAGACAGCACTATCCATGTTTGGCCCAGCACGAGAACATATCAAGACGTTGTACTTCGAGTGGGCACTGGTCAGTCTCTCGCAGATGATCCTCTACGCAGCAATCCCTGCGTTAGTCATTGCTGGCGTCATGCTCACGGTCGTCGACGGGGCGACGCTTCCCGGGGCCACATTTGGGATAGAGCACATGACGGTAGTCATCGGCGCTGCGTTCACGCTGACACTGGTGCCCTTTTTGCTGTTCACCTCGTACGTCTTGCGCATTGTCACCGTTGCAAAGCGAACCCTTGCAATTGAGCCACTGATCCTGCGGGATTCACAACGGTAGGCCATTCTGGATTACTCTCGGCACTGCACGTAATCAACCGTCTTCAGCAGACTGCGAGCGAACGGATCCCGGCAGTCAATTGGCCCATATCGGTCCACGTCCCATCCGAATCGCGGCTGATGAGGCGGCCGCCGTTCGTCCCTGCGAGTACAGTCCAGTCAATGACCGTCCACGCGAGGACGACTTCCTCCGGCTTACCTGGATACGAGACCGTCTCAAAGGTCTCGCCGGTGTCCGTCGACTCAACCAGTATCGCGTCAGCACCATTCTCACCGCTCCACGTCCCCGGTGAGCTTCGGGCAGCTGCTGCATAGAGCCGTCCATTGAGCGCGAACGCTTCGCGGAAGTATCGATGATCGAGGTCCGTATCGAGGCGCGTCCAGGACTGGCCGGTGTCGCGTGTTCGGTAGAGCCCATCGCCGGTCGATACGACGTACTCGTCGGGGCCTAGAATGAGGACATGATGGACGTCCTCGTGGACGCCATCGCGGCGTTCGGTCCACGTCTCGCCCTGGTCGTCGCTGACGTGGACGCCGCCGACTTCGACACCTGCAATTACGCGATCGGGCGTCTCTGGATGCACGCCGAGACTCCGGACGTGAGCCTCGTTGCGGTGGCGCGGCGTATGCCACTGGTCACGCGACGGAAGGTCCTGGAAGCCCTCGAGGTCGTCCCACGTGTCGCCGTCGTCGGTCGACACGTAGAGATGCGCTGGGTGAGTTCCCGCATAGAGGCGCTCGCCATCCGAACTCGCGACGACCGAGTAGACTTCCTCCCGTGGAATACCTATATTCTCCCACGTCTGGCCGGCGTCTGTAGACCGGTGCAGCCCCGACTGCGTCGCGGCGAACACGCCATCGACAGCGGGGAATGTACGAACGCGAGGCGTGTTGCCACTGTCGAGGACCTGGTTGGCGTCTTCGACGGGGACAGCTTCTGTGCGGTAGACACCGTCTCGAGTGCCGATGAGAATTGCCATGGTGGAAGTATGTCCGCCGTCTGATTAACCTCCAGGGTGCTCTCACGGAGGCGTGTACTATGGTCATCTTCCGACTGTGAACCAAACTCCTGACCGACCATGTTAACCAACAGACGGTGATTCCCGGTCAGTTTGTTGGTTAACTTTTACCTTCGAGATCTGGCTACTCAAGTTCCGAAGCATCCTCATATACCTCAAAATGAGTGTCTGGGTGATAGACTATCAGGTCGGGTGGCCAGGGTCTATAGGTCGCGCGGCTGGACCGTCTTCCGGTCGTTGGCTCCAGCCCGTCGAGCGGCTTCGTCGAGGAGGTCGGTCACTTCCTGATCGAGCGCGTCGTAGAAATCCGCCGAGACATTGTGCTCGGACAGTGCGTTCTTCACAGCTGCTTTGACAATTAGGTCAGCCATTCCATCCGAGGTGTCTCGCGTCAGCTATATAAAGATTATAAGTCCATCACAGGATTTCTCAGCAACTCTGCCATGAAGCATACTCTAGACATAAAACGATCTACGAACAGAGATGCCGAGATGATATAAGCGCCTCTCACGAACGCTACTGCACAGATGGCTCGTGTCGTCTACTATCACCATCCCCAAGCCGAGAACTTCTCGCTGAAGTATAGCTCGGCCTCTCAATCCGAGATTCTGTCCCGTCGTGAAGATTCAGACGGCACGACGAAGCTCATCGGCTATCCGTTTGATACCCCCGTCTACGTCCTCTATGAGAGCGGCACGGAAATCAAAGACGCAAACGAGATTGACTTCGACCAGAAGTGGCTCAGCGACCGAATTGCCGAGCTCCCCCGTGAGGGGCAGGTCGTCGCGTTTCGATTAGTGGAGTTACTTGAAGCCGCTGTAGACGTGCGAGAAGAAGAGGAATTCCGCCTCTACAAGGAGTTTGAACCACAGAAGATTCGGCAGGCACTCGACCACGTCTCGTGGGGAGCACCACTTCCACAGGTCGCTGGCGAGGTGATGTCGAATCTCATTCTCCGGCATTCGCTGCCGAATGCGAATCATCGAACGGGGATTGCGATGCTGCAGTTCTGTATCGAGAGTGTGAATCCAGACTTCAAGATGCCTCGCACGCACCTCGATGATGAAACTTGGCAGGAGTGGGTCGATCCCTTTATCGTCGACTCGAAGCGCCTCATCACTGTTCGCCGGAACAACATTCGATTCAAGCAGCTCCAAGAGCTTGGCGTCGATCGCGTGGAGCGAAAAGACGGGATTCAGATTCAGTTAGACGACTTCGAGCTGGATATGCACTGGCGTGACGCACTGTCGACGTACGCCACCCGGCACGAAGACCACTGTACGGAGTTTGCTCGGGCAGTCCTTGAGCGCGCAGAGCGAGACGATCTCATCGAGGAAGCGGGGCCGACAAAGCAGGAGTTCATCGACTATCTGGAGTCTGGACTCGTCGAACGGGATTTCAGAGAACTGTTTTGATTAGTCGCGGAGCTCTGCGACCGACTGACCGACCTCTCGGACGTGGGCACTTCGCTCGAGGTCGAGTTCCTCAGCGAGGTAATCAACCGTCTCTTCGAGGCTCATACATGAAGGAAGCGCTCCAATCCGTATAAACCTAGTGCTGTACCATGACTACGGAGGAGATGAACAGGCTGCCCAAGGTCGTGAACGTTGTTCTCGCCTATTGAGCATCGGCTGCCGATTCCAATCAACCGGATGGAGTAAAGGAGCTACCGCTGCGAGAACCCGATCGCCTCAACTGGGAACCCGTCGGCCTGTTTTGCGACATGGCTTGGTAGCTGGTAGACTCCGCCCTCCACTCGTTCCATCGGTGCTTCGAGCGCCCCCTCTGAGAGCGATCGTTCGCTCCACTCGGTATGGGAAACTGCGACCTCAAATCCGGCGACTCGTGGTGGAACTGCGGGCAACGCTTCGGCGTTCTCCGGGTAGTCCTCAAGAAGCGGTGCGTATCGGAACGGAAGACGAAGCAGATGACTACGGGTTGTTTTCCCGGAGTAGAAACATCGATTCGGATCCGCAACGAGTACGTCCTCGACGCGTTCCTCATCAGTCGGATAGTCGATGCCGTAGTGGTCGGGGTCGTCGCCCGATTGTGCCTGCATTACCCGCTCGATTGCCTGTCCGAGACTCATCGGATCAGTCGCGTGGGAGAGCCAGCAGGCTGCTGCAATAGCGTCGTCGGCGTCGGTCGTGAGCGTGTACGTGGAGATCTCCGGGGAGCTGATTGGCGCGTAGTACGCACGCACTGCAAATAGACAGGGGTCGTAGACGCGTCCACCTGCCTCATTTGCTTCGTCGGCGACGTCGTCGCTGTGTAGGCGCGACTCGAAGTCGGCTTCGAGACCCTGGATACGTCGTCGACGGCCGACTACTTCGTACTCCACCGGATCAATATTGATCTCGGTGTTCTCGGCTGCAGTGAACCGTGCTTCGACGCCGGGCGTGTCCTCCGACCCATACGTCCCGCGCTCGAAGGACTCCTCTGTCCAGCCGTCTGCGAGCCGTATCTGGTAGTCGTCAGTAATCATCGGGGCCTCGGGTTCCGTCGGCGCAGGACCGACCTCCAAATCGCTCTCGTCCATCTCGAAATCGTGTTCGTCCATATTACTGACTCTTAACCCCACCTACTTAAACAAAAGTCGCTCTCGAAGAGCACCCAGTCTCCGATCTGTAGTGCATCTCAGCCGAGTAGATTCGCGAGTTCGTGGAGACTCTCCTGCAGGTTGTGCTCGTGTTCGGTCGAAACCGTGATGAACTCCTTCGAATCACTGTGTTGCTTGAATTTCCCCAGCGACAGCCCCAGATCCCCACTCGGCGTCCCGACGAGCTTCAACAGCACGGACGTATTCTGAAGACCACTCTCAAGCCAGACCTTCTTAACGTCCTGCCATCCACGAGACGTGACCTCAGCCGACTCGACCTCGTACGCCAAGCTATGGACTTTCCCACGGTTTCGTCCATGATTTGTCTGAACCGGTGCGAGAACATGCTCTGTCCCACGCACCTGTTTCCCCAACTGGAGCATTGTACGACCGTCCGGCGTCTCGACAAGCTTGACCCATTTCTGGAACGGATCATACGACGCGCTCAACCACCAGAATCCCAGATCAGTCCAGTCTGACTGCCCACCATACTCGAACTTCCCATACTCCCACGAGCGACGGAGAAGACCACTGATTTCAGCGAGATACTCCGCCGGGAGCACGACCTCAACCGAAGGGTTCGCCGGTTTGGATTGGCGGAGCCAGTGAATGACACCATGATACCCGTCGGAGAAGTCGTGCTGGACGCTATGTGGCCAGACTGTGAGAATACCGGAGAGATGGACGTCAAAGCCAGAGAAGTCGTCCTGGTCAAGCCACAGGATGCTGTACTCCTGCGCGAGATATTCCTCGGTGACCGCTTCAATATCCTTGTCTTCGTGACGGTGCTGAACCTCAACACCGATTCCCCGGCCCTCGGGAAACTGGGGGACCGAGAACTCAACGAGAATATCTGCTCGGCGATCTCCAAGCGGTTGCTCTAACCCGATTGTGGCTTCTGGATACTCCGTTGTGAGCTTCGAGTACGCAATCGACTTCATCCGCAGATGTGGTGGTGATTCACCCCCACAGTCCGTCTCTTCCTCTGTGGCGTGGTAGAAATGCCGCGCCACGAACGACCCTGACCGGTGATGGGATCGGCGAATTTTCAACGCATCACCGCATTTCGGACATTCAAGCGCGTCTTCTCGCTGAACCTGATTTGGAATCACCTCCTCTCCACGGTGTAGCGCCAGAAACGGCATTGACTATCTCTTGAATAGAGAGTGAAAGTACAGAATAATATCTTTTCTCTGTGCAGGGCCTGTGAATTCTCCGAGCAACACGTACCTATTTATCCACTAGTTTGTCAGGTGTTACTGAGAATGACGCTCATTTCGCTGCTCAAATTTGCGGACACGCAACGGCCTCCTTACTTCAAACCAGGAACCGATCTCGAGCTGTTTGATGGCGACGAGGAGGAGTGGAATGCCCTCTTCACGACATCGTATTCACTCTCGGCACTCATTGACGCGCTCGAACAGGGAAGGATAGAGACAGGGCACGTCCGGTTTGCTGATTCGACCGCTCGCGACTACCTCCACCATCTTACAGAGACGGGTATTGACGATCGACTCCATCACGAGAGCCTCATGAACCGCGAGCGGCTCGTTGCCTTTGCCGATGCGGACTACACCACAGTAGAGGACTTTCTCGGAACAGCAGACCCGATTGACATCGCCAAAGAGACCGGTGTTGACAGCGATGTCGTCTCCAGTATTGCGACGAACCATCTCGATGGGTTCTCAACCGGCAGCTCGTTCGGAAACACGGGGCCGCTTGCAGATCTCACTCCCGGCGACTCATTCACAGGATGGGAACTTGTGGAGTCATCGTCGAACCGTATCCGGTGGGTCTCTGCAGGGCGATTCAATCTCACGATTAGCCCTGCACCAGACGGGAGTACGACTGTCTCGTGTAACGCCCCAGACGCCGGTCGAACCGCTTGGTATCGAAAGGGCTACTCAATCGAGGCTGGGGCAGAAGATGAACTCACACCTGAGGATGCGCTCACACAGGCTCACGATTGGTTAGAGAACCACCAGCTGGAATACAAGGACGATCTCGCGCAACTACCTCGCATCGGTGCAGCGACCAAGGATTATCTCGCTCTTGAATACGGAATTACGTCGAAAGAGGAGCTCCGCAATTTTGCGGAAACGCAGCCCGATGAGTTCGACGAGATCTTTGGCTCTCCAGGGTCTGAGCTCCGAACGGCATTACAGAATTGAAACCTGAAATTCAGGTAATGACTAAAGATCCACAGTACTGCGACCACATTCGGGAGCGCGAGAACAGATGCATGCACCGTATCTACCGCGGTCTCGAGAACCCGCTTTAACCGGGATTCCACTTGATCTGGTACTTCCGCCAATATCCTTCTCATCGATATCTGGCCGTCTATCGGGGGCGACTACCAGATACAGTAGCAGATCCACGCGCAAACGATAATCACAGTTCGGAAACTCCTGCTTCGCTCATATTGACTATTGGCTGGGGGAGGTTACTTGCTTATTGAGATATTTTATTGAGATATGCCATTTCGGGGCCGTCTTGATGGTCGCCCAGTCGTCCCCGCCATCGTCAACGATGGAGAAGCCGTCATCTGTCCTGTCTGCGGTGACACGATGTATCCGCGATCAGCATCAGGGAAGGCCCGACACTTCTACCACGTATCGGATGCCACCAGTCAGCGGTGTTCGGACGGGGGAGAGTCAGAAACACACGAGCGAGCAGTCGCCCGCGTTGAGGTCGCCCTTCACCAGCAGTTCGGAGAAAGTGCCCATATCGAGATAGAGGTGGACATCGACGTGTCCGAAGTACCGACATATGTGACCGAACGCCGCGCCGACGCGCTTGCGACGTTTGACGAGTGGAACCCTTACTTCGGGGAAGGGCTCGGCGTTGAGGTGCAGCACAGCCACGAGAACAAGGATGTTCAGCAGGTGACGCATGACTACTTGGCCGCTGGGTACTCGGTCGTCTGGATACGCGCGGCAACAGTCCTGATGGATACGTTCGACTACGACACGATCGGTGCCGAGTTTGAGCAAGACGACGGGTCTGGATACGCCCAACGGACGGGCAAAGCACACCATCACACGAACTGCCAAGCGCTCCTGTACAACGGCGAGCACGCGTGGGAGCGAGTGCCGCCCTATGCCCACCCCCGCGGACAGGGTGATCTAATCACGTACGATATCTGTGCTGGTCAGGGTTGTGAGCTACGCCGGATTCACGAACCTGACGGCAGTTACACCTACACCGAGAGTGACGAGTACGGCCCCGACTTCCCCCTGAAAGCGCTCAAGAACGCGATTGTACGAGAATACGACCAAGACCCGTTCTGGAAGTGGGCAGGAAGCCAGTACCATTCCGCGCAGGTTGAAAAACTGCTTGCGACACGACCGGAGATAGAGCAGTGCTGGGGCCCGAAGGGGTTTCACGAATGGGGGCGGCGAGAAACGCTCTGGACGAACCATTCCGAACAGCCGCTAATCGAACTCCGTGAGTGTTTGTACTGCCCTGTTCGGTTAGTGACGAATCACCGAGGGCGTTCTGGACACAGTACCTTCTGTCTCTACGGTCGAGAACCGGATTTCGACTGGGACGACGTGTACTTCCAAGCCAGCCCTCCCGAGTGCGACCACTACCTCTACGATGAAGAAGCGGTTGAAGACTACTGCCCCAAGTGCGGCGCGACGATGGAAGCACCTGATACAACTCTCCGCGACCACACGAGCTGGATTCCACCGTAAACGGGGACCCAGCAACTCATCCCAGATTGCAGCGGAAGTTTTCGACGAGGTTGGGGCGGAGAACGGCAATGCAGAAATTAAATTTATCCAATGGCATCATTTAGTTCTGCTCGCTATGAATGGTCGTTCACGTCTCTATACGCCAGCGAGGAGATATCCATATGGTAGATGAGCGAATGTCGATGACATTCTCTGTGCGGAATAATCCGGGCCGATACGCGCTTCTCCTCGGATCAGGCGTCTCCACAGAGGCAGAGATTCCGACAGGGTGGGCGGTCGTCAGCGAACTCGTGAAACGAGTCGCCACAGCTGAGGGTACATCAATCGACGAGGATGCTGATCCCATCGAGTGGTACGAGGAAACCTACGACGAGCTCGCAACGTACGAAAACCTCATCGAGGGGCTCGCAAGAACACAGACCGAGCGCCGGAAACTCCTCGAGGAGTTCTTTGAGCCATCGGACGAGGAAACCGAACGCGGGGAAAAGCAGCCGACTGATGCCCACGAAAGCATTGCGTGGCTCGTCGACAAAGGGTACATTGACGTTATCCTCACGACGAATTTTGACCAACTCATCGAGAAGGCTCTTCGCGACCAGGGCGTCAATCCCGTCGTGATTTCGGGCCCCGAAACCGCGCGGGGTGCGGAACCGCTTCAACACCAAGATGCGGCCGTGGTCAAGGTCAATGGGGATTACAAGGAGACGAACGTCAAGAACCTCAGTTCGGAGCTTGAGTCGTATTCCGACCCGATGCAACAGATCATCGACCGCGTCTTTCACGAGTATGGGTTGGTTGTCTGTGGATGGTCCGGGGAGTACGACACACGTCTCCGTGAATCGCTCCAGGAGTGCGAAACACACCGCTACTCGACATACTGGACGCACTACAGTGACCTCGGAGACGCCGCGCAAGAGCTCGTAGCCGCTCGCGATGCCTTTACGATCCATCATGACGGTGCAACCTCGCTGTTTACCGACCTCCGAGATCGAGTCCGAGCACTCGTAGACGCGGAAGACGGCGAACCATTGACGACCCCAATCGCTCGCGAACGCGTCAAGCGATACCTCCCCCGAGAAGAGCACAAAATTGACCTCACGGATCTCATTCGCCAGACCGCACGACAGACGAGAGAGAACATATTCAACGAAGACCGGTTGCCGCTCTACAGTGAAGATTTAGCGGATGATTTCACCGTAGATGACCGGTTCCGAGAGTATGGCGAACTGACGACAACGATTATCACCGAACTGATGACCTGTGCGTACTGGGGTGGTGAGACAGTTAACACCGGGGCGAAAGCCGTCTCAGATACTCTTTCGATACTCGCGCCGAGCCAGAGTCCTGACGGTGGCTCGAATGACCGCTTGAGGGATCTGCGACGGTATCCCGCCACTCTCGCCCTATATGGTGTCGGGCACGCCGGCATCGCCGCCGATAATTGGTCGTTGGCCTGCTTCTTGTTGACTCAGCCTATCGAGGTCTCTCATCGGAGGGGACAACAGCCTACTGAAAAGAATCCCGTAGAGGCACTCCATCCTCGCTATCTAACCCGTGGATGGGGACGGGGTTTTGATCGAGAAGGCGCAGAGGAATCGCTGCGATCTTCGATGAAAGCAACACTCCGTGACCCGGCACTGGAGTTCTTCACGTCAGAATCCGCGTACGAACGGGAATTCAAGCGGTTTGAGGTAATTCTGGATCTGCTCTGGTATGCCGAAGGTAATGGCGACGATATCGTTTCTCTCGGTACAACCTATTGGACAGAAAGTGTAGATGAGCTCGAAGCTGAAATCGAGGAACAAGGAGCAGAGTGGCCCTTAATCCGGGAGGAGGTATTAGAGACAGATAGCAGCGAAGCTATAGAGCTGCTGGATACTATCCGGGAGGACTTGCACTAAACGTACGGCGTTGGACCAAAGTGTCCGTCAGGAATCGTTCGGGAAGTGTGGGGACCCGTTCTGTCGACCGGCGCGTTGCCAAAGTCGGTCCAGACTCGGCCGCAATCCGGTTCCGTCATCTTCCATCGTTTCGAGAATGCAGTGTTTCGGTTCTTCGCGCTCGCTAAATGGTCGGAGTGATACGCCCAGCGAGGCCCCAGCAATCGACGTGGGGAACTGGTAGTCTTCAACTCCGAGGAGCGTGACGAACGCGTACACGGGCGGCTGTGCCCCCAGTTCAGCCAGTGCATTAAGTGACCCCGGCACAGTCTGCATCAGATATTTCCCAACCTCAGGATCAACGTGATTCGGTTCGATAGGTGTGAACGCATCCACGGTAGTCTGCTCGAACGTGAGGGTGGTGACGGCCTCGATGTAGCCGTCTTCGGCCAGAAACACGTACTCCGGGTGCTCCTCCTGAAATCGACTGTTAATAGATACGACGCCGTCGCCAGCTGGTTTTCCGGTTCGATAGCTTCGTCCACCCCCGAAGAACGGCGGCGACGGTAGCTCGGATGGAGGAACGCCGTAGTCTGTACTGAACATCCCGACCGGGAACAGATGGAGGACTGCACAGGGGCCGCGTGGAAGCGCATTCGGGAGAGAGTTCGACCGCGCCTCGATCATCGAGAGGCGTTCGTCCTTGAGCGTCTCCATCTCCTCAATTGGGTCAGTCGTGGGCTTCGCGGCGTCGATGCCGAGGTGCTCTTCGGCAAGATATGGGTTGCGGGTAGTCAGCTGTGTGCGGAGGTCGGCTCGCGTGAGGATTGTGACGGGAAAGCCGAACTTCTCTTGGAGTCGGTCTCGGGCTTCGTCGACAACACGCGGCGGTTCCGGAAGCTGGTTTATCACGAACACGACGAAGTCACGGTCGAGATCCCGGTTGACCGTCTTCTTGGCGTCAGTTCGGAGTTTCTGTTTCCAGTCATTCCGCGTGGTGAAGTGGGCGACGCCAGTCTCGTCACCCCGCCGGAGGTCCGCATCGCGTCCGCCATCTGCACCGGTTCCTTCGGTGGGAGAGACGTCGTATCCGCGCTCGCTCAGGATGTCCGCGGCGAGCTTCTCGAACGTCCCGGCGTCCACCTTCTCAAGGGCGATCTCCAAATCCGTTGCTGGCATTTCTTACGAGAACGATATTACGGGAGATTCGTTAGCGTTGTCCTCGCCTCTTATTTCAGATCGGTATCCCGTCCCGACCAGCGAGTATCGCCTCGCCGCTCCGGGTGAGGACTACTTCCGGAGTTGGTTGACGGCGTGATCGATCCAGGAGGGGTAACGGAGCCAGCGGAGGATAGGAAGGCCGACGACCCAGCCGCACCGATGGCAGGTGAGAAAGCGGTCGTCTTCGAAGCGACGAACATACGACTGGCAATTCGGACACGTCCCCTTGTTCCGCGTCGTGTCGTAGTAGTTCGACTTCAGCTGCCGAGCGTACGACTCCATGAACTCCATCTTGTAGACGTAGGTGTCCCCAGTTACGATGAGATGGTCGCCGGGGTCTTTCAACTGCCAGCCGTCCTTCTCGTAGACGTCCTTGACCCACTGGGGAGGATCGTTCAATTCTTCCCAGCTCATCAGTCTGTTAGATGTCGTACTCCGCGCCGTGACTCGGGTCGCGCGTAAGCTCGCGGAGAGCGTGTTCGAGTGCGGGTTTAATCATTGCGAGGTCGCTCTCAGGGACCTCGGGCAAGAGGTCGGCGAAGTGCTCCTCGGGGGTATCGCCGCGGGCGATGCTCGTGTAGACCTCCATGCAGAGGTAGAACGCGCCGTAGCCGTGGCGACCGAGGAATATCTCGACGTTGTCGTCGATGTAACCGTAGCCGATGGCCCCGATGAGGGCGGGGGTGACGAAGACGGAGTCGTCCATCGTCAACATCGGGTTCTCGGCGAGGACTTCGAGGAACGTTGCGGAGTAGGTCCGGGGCTGCTCGTCGGATTCGACGATGATCGCTCCGAACTCCTCAAGATCACGGAGGTCCTCGTAGAGCGTGGTCTGTGGAATGTCGGTGTGATCGACGAGTTCCTGTACGGTGAGCCCGCCTGCTTCAAGGAAGTTCGTTCCCTCTGCGTTGCGTTTGATGTTCTCTTCGATGTGGAGGGTGAACCAGATATGGGCCAATCGAGGAGTTGTGAGGAGGTTTCCGACGCCAATGATGTTCTCAATGAGGGTTCCGTATTCAATAATATCGTCCGCGGCAGGGCTTTTCGCCATACTTTACGAGTTTCTTGGAATGCGTAAAGTGTTTCGGTCGTCCGCTAATTTATATAGCAATAAGTGGTTTACGAACTTTCCGGGGGAATTGGTCTGTATGATGTGTTGTCTGGTTGTCTGGGCGGGACAACCCCACACCACAAACACTAAGAGAACTGACTGTATCGCTCTATCCACCGAAAACAATGAACTCAGAATCACCACAGCACGAAGCGAGCGACCTTCTTCGCCGGTACAGCACCGCCCGCTCGGGGAAATTTAAATGACTCTCAAGCACGTACCGCCGCACATGAGCGACGAGACCGCGCCCGAACCACTCTCCGCTGAGGCTCACAGCGACGCAGCGGAGGCGTTCGTCGACCGAGCGCGGTCCCAGCACGGCGATGAGATCGTCGAACTGTATGTCTTTGGGTCAACCGTCCGTGGCGAAGCGAACGGTCGGTCAAGCGATGTCGATGTCCTCATCGTTCTCCCGGACAGCCCCGACCGAGACGCTCTCGCCGACTCCCTCCGCGACATCGCGTACGACGTGATGCTCGAGTATGGGCCGCTCGTCGAACTCCACATGCTGGATGAACCGACGTTCAAACGCTACCAGCGAGAGGGGAATCCGTTCGTGCGGAACGTCCTCAGAGAGGGCCGCTCGTATGCCTGACGACGAGGCACCCGGTGAAGCCGCAGTCGAAGATCAACTCCGACAAGCCCGACAGGCGCTCTCGGATGCCGAAGGCGCACGGGACGCGAATCTCTCTGACGCGGTCGTCGTCAACCGTCTGTACTACGCCTGCTTCCACGCTGCGCAAGCTGCGCTCTACGACCGAGGGCACGACCCCACAACTCACGGCGGCGTTCTCACCCTGTTTGGGTCCGAAATCGTCGGTGAGGGCGACGCATCGCGTACGGACGGCCGCTTTCTGAACGATCTTGGAGAACTCCGCCAGCAGGCCGACTACGGCTATGGAACAATCGACGAGGACGTCGATACTCTCCTCGCGCGAACTCGCCAATTCGTCTCCGAGATGGAGTCTCTCTGCTCGAGTACCGACTAACGATGTCGACCTACGCCCGCTTCGACACCCTCGAAGACTTCAAGCAGTTCTATCAAGAGAAAATCGCCCCGGCACTCCGCGCCGACCCCGACGTCGACACCGATCCTGACTGCGACACCCCGACCTACGCATGGCTCAAGAGCAACTATTCAGGATTTGTCGAACGCCTCCGTCGCGACCACGACCTCTCCCCCGGCGAATTCTACGACGCCGTCGGCCTCCCGCCGAATCCCGATGAGACGGACGACGCATGGGTAATCTGCCACGAACCAACTATCCGGGGGCTCGAAGACTACCTCGAAGAACTTGAGCGCGACCGCGGGCGCGCCGCGACCACGGTCGGCCCCCGCCGCTCACGGCTGAAAACCTACGTCACGACCTACCGAGACGTCAACGGCACGGGTGACCTTCTCTCGCCGTTACTGGACGAGACAGCGAAGCCGGACGAGATCGCACGCGTCCGGGATACGTTCCGCGTCCTCGACGAGGAGCTTGGGACGCTTGCCTCGAAGAAGAAGTACGTCTCGGCGGTCAAGAACTGGTACACGTTCCTCGAAGAGATGGGGCGCGGCCTCTACAACCCGGCCGAGAACCTCCTGAACCGCTTCGGGTGGGATGAAGACCCGCGATACGACCATCCCGCCCTCGGTCGCGAGGACCTTGCCGCGCTGCTCGCCGCCGGCGACGACGACGAATGTTTCCTCCTGCTCGCGCTCGCCGGGTGGGGGCTCCGGCCCGTCGAGGCGTGCGAACTGCACGTGAACCAGCTGGTGCTCGACCCCGACGACGGCGACGTTCCCTACATCGAGTTCGAGGCTGGCCAGCGCAAGAACGCGCGACGTACCAGGAACACGGTCGAACTCCTCGTCGGCGTCGACGCCATCCGGGAGCGTATCGACCTCCTCGGTGAACACGACGACTGGACGGGCTACCTGCTCCCCGGGCAGTCAATCGGGAGCCCCATGTCGACGGAGACGGCGCGCCGATGGTTTCGCGACCTCGGTGAGCGCGCTGACGTCCAGATCGCCGGCGGCCACCCCCTCCCGAAGATGGGACGACGCACCTGGTATCGGCTCTACCGCCAGCAGCGCCCGAGCATCGAGGCGGGGACGGCGGCGGTCGCGGCCTCGCAGGGGAGTCGGGATGCCTCAGTATCGGAACGAAACTACCTCGACGAACGGACGCGACGACAGGCACGCGCCGACGCGATGCGCGACCTCGTACAGGATGAACTTGCTTCGATTTTCGACGAATTCCTCTAGAAGTTGAAACCCAAATGTCTCTCGTCGACCTTCGAGACTGTTGATGCCGGTCACCGAGTAGTTCACTACGGTCGACTCCCACGAGAAACCGGTCGTCAAGGATTGTTGTGGCCTACTTGTCGAGATATTGAATGCCCCATTCGCGGAGCTTCTCAGCCACCAACTCTGGGTTCTCGTGGGCAACGATCATCGCAGCTTCGCGAGCGTCACCCTTGTAGACCGGACCGTCGACGAGGTCTTGCAGATCATGTAGGAACGTGTCCTCGTTCTCTTTGACGAATTGACGGACTTCGAGGAGGAGTTGGTTTGTCCGATCAGCGTTCACTGATGCACCGCGCATCTGTCGCTGCACAAGGTAGGGGAGATTGTCCACGTCGATATCGGGTGACTGTGGCGCGTGATCGTCGGCCGTGGTCGGGTTTGTATCCGTCCCTGGCTCGGTTTTCGGGGTAGAATCCGTACCTTGGTCCTGTGGTGAGGTAGGCTCGTGGTCTTGTTTTTGCTCAGTCGCCGACGCGTCAACGGTCTCCGCTCCCGACTCGGTTTCTCCCTCAGCCTCCGATTCTTGACCTTGCTTGTGGTCATCTCCAGCCTTCTCCTCCGTGGATTCTTCGTCCTCGAAGTTGAGCGAGCCGGTGCCCTTCTTGAGGCCGCCCATTACGAGACCACCTCTTCGACATCCACGGTAGGTTCTTCCGGTGGTTCAATGCCGAATTCTGCTGCGAGGTGATCGGCGATCTCGAGGATGGTTTCAAGCGATTCGATCTCGCGCTCACGGAGGCGGCGGGCTCCTTTCTCCCCGTTCTGCCAGCCTTCCTCGACGACTTTGAACGCGGTGCCCTGTGCGTCCCACATTTCGTCCATCATGCTCTCACGCTTGCCCATCGCGGCGGCGACGCCGTACTCGTCCTCCATTTGTTCGACGTATCGGCGGTGAGTACTCGTGTTTCCGACGCCAGAGAGGATGACGGCGGCGACGCCGACGTCGATGTTGAGATTCTCGCTCATGCTCTCGAGAAGGCCGCTGAGGCCGTCGAGGCTCTTGTTGCCCTTGCCGGCAGGTTTGCTTGGGGCGACCAGTGTTCGGGTGGCGTAGATGGCGTTGTAGAGCATGATTTCGGCACGTGCATTCGGATCCACGATGACGACGTCATAGTTCTCTTGGACGTTGTTCTCGTCCCAGAGGATCTTATAGAGCTGTTCGTAGCGATTGAAGCTGTCACCCATATTCTCTTCAAACCGTTCTCGCTGGAGGAGGAGTTCGGTAAATTCCTCGAGCATGTCGTGGGCGGGGAGAACGTCGATGCCTTCGTCGGTACTGTGGATGAGATCCTCGAATGACCCACTCGGACGCCCCAGAACGTGTCTGACAAGGTTGTCCGCGTCGGGGTCGTCGCGGCCTTCCTCGACATCGAAGAGGTACGTGAGGTTAGCAGCTTGATGGTCGAGATCGATTACGAGCACGTCGAATCCCTGACGGGCATGTGCCTCTGCGAGGTTGGCGGTCCACGTGGTTTTGTGGATACCGCCAGATTCCGAATAGACCGTGTAAGTGATGGGCATATGTTCCCCAGATTGGTCGTCCACATCATAAAGATGCGTCAGACATCCGCCTAACTCACCCGCCTAATCTATCTATCTAATCCATTCGCCTAATCTATCCATCCCACCCATCCCGATGAGGTATTGTCGTAATGCATGCACCTGACAGCCCCATATTCCATCCGACCCGGCGTTACGTCACTATATTAGGTACATGGATTAGATGGGTCAGTTATGTACATTGGTTAGCCGATAAACTCATTAGTGAGAATTTGAACCCTGAGTTATGCCGTGGTATGGGTGAGACCACCCTCTGGACGTTCAACTGGAGTTCTTTGGAGAAATCCAGTATCACCAGAATTATGTTTCTACATTAGGTACAAACATTAGGTTGATGGATTATCTTAATGAGCGATCTTGAACGGACTTTCGATGATGGTGTAGTGATACGAGCATCTCTAAGAAGATGCTGAGATATTCATCGTGTTTGCTATCCCATTACGTCGGGCGTATCGCACTTCGAAGGTGGCAGGACCTAAATGAACCATATATCACTATACCATCGCGGTTGCGAAAGTGACGCAGTAGTTCAGAGTGGAGGTTTGGAACAGCGTCAGGCATACTCTAAAATTCCCCTCCAATAAGGTTTTCAATTGTTCCCAGAATATTGGTAACTACGAGATGTACGAGGTTCTGGATGACACGGCAGCGCGGGTTCTCCGAGCTCTCGAGAGTGGC
Source organism: Halorarum sp. SLYT50 (assembly GCF_059821265.1). Taxonomy (NCBI): domain Archaea; kingdom Methanobacteriati; phylum Methanobacteriota; class Halobacteria; order Halobacteriales; family Haloferacaceae; genus Halorarum; species Halorarum sp. SLYT50. The sequence goes on from NZ_JCAMRW010000006.1 coordinate 19,775, forward strand.
GACTCAATCCGCCGTGTTGCTCAGCACCTCCACACGCCTTACGAGACGGTTCGACAGGCGGTCAATCGGCTTGAAGACGCAGGTTACATCGAGTACGATAACGGCCTCTCCACCACGGATGACCGTGTACGAGACGCAGCACACGAACTAGTGGCCGCAAGCACCGGCGTCAGTCCGCCGACTATCGACGAAGCGTACGTCATTCCGCAGTTCGGTGACTGGCCGGTCGTGTTCACTCGGATCGACGCCGCCTACGTGTGGTCAAAGGGCGGCTACTAGGTCAGCCGCGACCCCGAGGCCTATCCATTGTTCCTCGCCGTTAGCGAGCAGGACGTCGACGCCTGGGAACGTTCTTCAATTCGTTCGACCTCCCAACCGCATTCGAGCGTCAGCCCCGCGACGAACTGGATGGGCCACTGCAGACCGTCCTCGATCCACAACCGTTACTCGAAATCGAACTCGTCGAAGGCTACCCGGTGATCCCGAGAGCAGAGACGATCGAGTACCTGCACGAGAACTATGCCCAGTTCCAGTCGACGCTCGCGATGCTCAACCGGATGTACGACGACCTCGACCTCGGCGTCAGCTACCGGGAGACGGAACGAGCGCAGACATAAATCTCCACAACCGGAGTGATGCACTCATCGAGCTGCTCGATGAACTCACTCAGGAGAGACACGAGTACGTCCTTGTCGGCGGAGACGCTGTCACTACGTTCAATGCTCGCTTCTCAACGGACCTCGATATCGTCGTCGCGCCGGACTCCAAGGCCGAGTTCGTCGAGTTCCTCGAACAGCGGGGCTTCGAGGAAATAGACAGCCACGCTAAGGATTGGTTCTACGACACCGAAGGTATCGAGTACGAGAAACGGCTCACGCCCCAGCAGCCGATCGGCTTCGATCTGCTGGTAAACGGACTCGGTTGTCGCCAGACTGAGGCACAGTGGTCGTTCGACTACCTATACGACCACAGCCACCAGCAGGAGGTTAGCGGCGGAACAGTAACGACGACGGCCAGAGTCATCGATGGGGCGGTACTCGTGGCGGCAAAGCTCCACAGCGGCCGCGAAACAGACCTTCGAGACGTCCTGGCGGTCGCAGAAGAGATCGACCTCGATGCTGTCACCCCCCGCCTGCGGCGAGGGGATGAAGATGCGCTGCGGGAGCAACTTGAGCGTGGACTGGAGATTTTAGAGAGCGAAGAACTCAAGCACGGGTATCGGAGTGACTTCGGGGCATCAGCTATCTCAGAAGAGACGGTCACCGCCCTCGAAGGGTACCTGTCTTCGCAGGTTGACCAACTGAGCTGACCGCGGTTGGAGGCTCGTTAGTCAAAAACAAAGATACGAACACATTCACCGGAGCTTGCAGCGGTTCAAAAAATTGGAGGGAACGGTATCAGTCGACCGTCGCTAACACGCGGACGTCCGTATCTGAGTGTCGTTCCCGTTCAGTTCGAGCACCGTGCTCGCGAAGGATTTCATCAATACGGTTGACAAGGGACTCCGCATCCTCCCTATCGACGTGAACGATCAGCGTCGGACGCTCCTCGTCGCTGTTTTCAATCACGAGGGAGACATCCTTGAACTCGTCCGGTTGTCTATACGCCTCGAACTCTGCGGCGACCTGGTCGGCCAGGTCGTCGAGAACCTCAATTGGTTCCTTTGTCATAGATTGAATTTCGACCTTGGAAGGTTGTGCCATCGCGAACGAGTGGAGAAGACGTGACTTTCTGAACCACCTCCATCAGACAAGCTCGAACGGAGCCTTCTCAGCACCAATGGTTTATCGAGAAAAAGTCCAACTCGATAATTGGCGATGTTTTGACCGTATCGCAGTGTAATTCGAATAAGAGTCGGATTATCTTTGTATCGACAGACAGCGACAGGTATGGTAGCAACACGAGAAAGGGCCCTTAGCGAACGCGAGTTCGAACTATTGTTAGAAGGAGCGGGGCGAATAACAGATACGCAACGACGTCTCGAAACTCGAGCGGCTATCCTCATCGGGGGACGTCTTGGACTTCGACCAGGAGAAACGACACATCTGTCGACGTCGTGGATTGATCTAGAGCGACAGATGATTCAAATCCCTGCACAGCAGGATTGCACAAAGGGACGTGACGGTGGTATCTGTGGATACTGTCGTCAAGCGGTGAAACAACGAATGAATCACAGTCCCGATAAAGAATTCCAGAGTTTTGCGGATCGCTATTGGCTCCCGAAAACAGAAGCCGCGTCTCGAACAGTACCGTACCATTTCTCGTATCGAGTCCGAATCGCGATTGAGTTACTACTTGACGAACATGGTGGCTGGCCATATTCGTTCTCGACCTTACAGCGGCGGCTGGATACTGCCCTTAAGCTGTCTCCAGAACTGTCCGACGACGCAACCTCGTTACACGGACTACGTGCCACAGCAGCGTCGTATCATGCTGGAAGAGGCTTGGATCTTCCCGCACTCCGTGCCATGTTCGGATGGGAAGATATCACGACTGCGCGCCAATACCTGAACGTTGATGGGGCGATGACTAGACGGGCACTTGATAGTATTCATCAGTAGAGCCGAATTCACTGACGCTCGAGAACTAGCACAGCGTTAGTTCAGAAACTATTCCATCGGTCCTGCATCTTCCAAGTGCATGTATTTCTCCGCTACCTTCTCGAAGTACGCCTCCGTCATAATTCGCGGATTCGACACGCGGTGGAAGTCATCAAGAACGAACTGCATTTCCTCCTCATCCAGCCCGTACGCATGGAACGCGGCCGCATCGACCTCTGCCTGTAGTTCACGCCGAGTCTCCATATCCGTCGCCGGTTCGATTCCGCCGAGTCGCTCACGCATCTCAGCGAACTCCTCACCGTAGCAGTTGAGCTTCGCCGCACGATCGGCGATGTAGTGGAACCAGTCGTCTCCGTCAGTGAGGCGGGGAGCCTGTGACTCCTCAAATTTGTACTTCGAAGCGTGTGAATCAACCTTCGTCCGCATCAAGAAGTCAAACGGGACACTGTTGATCAGCCCGAGCGCGACGAAAAGCTCCTTGTCAGTGAAGACACAGTCGTATGCGCTGTGCATTGGGAACTCCGAAAGATCGTCCTTGGTAGGGTTCGCCTCGAACGGCCGAACCGTGTACAGCGTGTGGACGACGACTCCACCCGGCGGGATTACAGCCGCAATGAGTGTGCGTTCGTCCGTCGCACGGGCGACCTCGCGGAGCACAAGCCGATATTCGGAACTGTGGAGTCGGATATCCTCCATCGAGAGTTCGGGACGGTCGAACTCCTCCGTTAGCAACTGGTTCACGAATTGCTTCTGTGAGCTGGAGCTGATATGGCTGAATTCTGGATCGTCAGCGAACGTATTGTAGATCGCCTTCTTGAGGCTGATTGCATCGTCACGGGCGCGGAAGTTCTTCTCCCGGACTCGGTACTTAGCACTCAACTCCTCGTTGTCCTCCTCGACACTCCACAGCGAGATCGATTCAAGATTGTCAACGTACGTCGGGTCGTAGCAAAACTGGTAAACGTTCTTTCCCTGATAGACCGGATAGTCGCATTCAGATTCATCCTCGATGAATCGGTCACGGTCTCGTCCCCGGTCCAGTTCCTTGTAAAGGACAGTACGCCACGCATCTTCAATTTCTGTTGCCAGCGGTGGTGCCTGGAGAACCTTATCCAGCACCGAGACCTCTTCTTGTTCCTCGATGTTGGGGAAGATCCGAGCTCCGGGGGAATACTCCTTGAGGATTCGCGCTGGGATTTCCAGAGCTACATCGTCAATCGACCGAAGAACGTCAACGGATGTCTGATGGAAGATACCGCGGACAGTATCAGTGCTCCCCTCAGTTCGAAGGGTAACGATGCCGAAATTGTATCTAGTATCAATGGCGGAAAAGATACCTCGGTTTTCAAACCCGACGATATTCTGAATCTCGGACTCTTCTAAGGCATGTACTCGCAAATCCTTCCCAGCAGCGGCATTGAAGAACGGACCAGGGAGTAGCTGTGAGACGTAACCGCCATCTCTGACGATATCATACACCCGCTCGAAGAACAGCAGCGATAGGTCGTTCGTTCGTGCGACCTGTTGCCCCTCAACGCTTGGCGTCTGGTACTCATACTCTCCACTCTGGTTGATATAGGTCGCCTGCCGTTCTTTGTCACGCTGAAACTTCTCCCATCCGGCAGCGATTTCAGGGTCCTCTAAGAGTTCTTCGACCTTCTCGTCTTTCTCGCTTGGCGGGCGGCTCCGATACTCAGTATCGTGCTTCGGAAAGAAGTCCGTCCGGTACGGCTTCAACTCATCCCATGGCGGGTTACCGATGATGACGTCGAACCCACCTTCCCGATAGACGGTCGCGAACTCCAGCACCCAATGGAACGGAGAGAACTCCCACAATTCCTCAATAGAAATGTCCTCATCAACGAGTGCGTTGAATTCATCTCGGATTTTCTCGTTGAGGTCCTCGCTGTGTGTATCGATTTTCCGCTCAGCCATCTTGCGTGCGTTCTGGGCTTCGCGTGCTGATTCCGCGGTCCGGTGACGATCTTGCTCACGAATGACATCCTCATAAAGATCTTTGACCGCAGTTCCGACACCCCAATTCGACAGCGACGCATCGCCGGCGTCCTCCCGTGCGACTTCTTGGAGTTCGGTGAACCCTATCAGTGAGTTGCCTTGGCGAATGTTGAAATCGATGTTCGGGAGCGGCTCGACCTCGCTCGGCTCGTCTTCAATGTCTGCCACCATCGAGAGCCACAAGCGCAGTTTACAGATCTCAACTGCCCCTTCCTCGATATCAACACCGTAGAGATTGTTAAGAATGATAGACCGTTTTGCGAATAGCGACTCCCCACCATGCCCCTCTTCAATACTCTCTAATTCTTCACGGCTACGACTCTCCAACTCCCAACCTTTTCCTTCGGATTCGAGCCGTTGGAAATACTCAATGCATTGCATATATAGGTCCATCAGCACTTCCTGTGCGGCGAGCAGGAAGGCGCCACTTCCTACGGCGGGATCGAGAATGTGCGCTTCCTTCAGAATATCGTGGTAGAGAGTCTCCACATGGCTGGTCTGAACGTTTTCCGTTGGAACTTGCTGAGTTATAGTTCCGCCATCGGCAACAGCTTCTGCCCTACTATCTGCCTCGGGCACGGGGAATCCGAACACATTGTCGATATCGTCGTAGTCCGCGTCCACAGCCTCGTTGAGTTGATCGAGCAGATACGGATGGATCGTCCGACGGGCCATGAACCCCGTGATCTCTTCCGGTGTGTAGTACGCCCCCATCTCCTTCTGATTGACCGTTTGCTCGAAGATGTGGCCCAAGATCGCTGGGGAGAGGTTCTTGGGATCGACGATGTCGAGTCGTTCGTCTACGTTCCAGTTCCAGTCGGAGAGGAAGTCGAGGATATCGTCGAAGAACTCGTTCGTTTCCTCGGCAGGGCCACCTAACTTCGCGTCCCGGAACTCCTCTTCGACAGGATTCCTTGCGAACAAGCCACCGTTCAGGTACGGTAGACTACCGAAGTCAGGGTTCTGCTTGTCTTCTGCGAGGTATTCGAAGAAGAGTGGTTCGTAGAACTCTTCGTAGTGGTCACCACCCTCGTCAACAACTTCATTCGGCTGTTCGTGAAGGTAGTTCGGGTTCCGATCAAGGAGGCGCTTTTCTTGGATGAAGTATAGGAAGATCATCCGGTCAAGAATGACCTGCACATATCGTTGCTTCGCATCACCACGATCGTCGGGAATGCCCGTGACCTCTTGAATGAGATCTGTCCGGAGTTCCTCAAACTGTTCATAGAACTCCTTGACGACCTGTTGCGTGTCGTAGAGCGTATCGTATATCGCAGCAGAGGAACCGTACTCGATCGAGTTCAGTTTCTGGAGAATAGTGTTCTTCTCTCCGCTATCCCTCGTGAACTGCTCCTTCGAGAACGAAATCTTTTGATGCTTAATTCGGCCGTGCTGCTGCCCCTCCCAGCTTCGGACTCGCGTATGAAAGTGAAGGTCTCGAAATCATTGGTGGCAACGAGGTTGGTATGTCGTGAGCGATTTGCAGGTTTGAAGTCTGTGGCTGTCTCGCCGGGGCCCGCATTGACAATGACGATGAATTCGTCATCATCAAGCTGAACTACGAGCTCGTTGTCGTCACCTAGTTTCGGGCGTGGTTTGAGCCCGCGCTTTTCAAATGAGTTCGCGATATCCCGTAAAGAGTCCCAGCCCGCGATATCGGATGCGGTGATCTGCTGGAGAGTCATACCACCTGAAAGTTGCCTTACTCATATGAAAATGATGGATATGAGGGTGACTTTCGACTGAACTGGTCAATGCACTTGTTGAATAGAGTGTGAGAAGCAGTTCGTATTTCACTAGTATTCGTAGACCAAGTCGAAAACAGCCGATAGCGAGATGCTCAGTTGATGCAATGCATTGAGTATTTCCAACGGCTTGAAAGAGAGGGCAAAGGGTGGGAGTTAGAGTCCAGAACTCGGGATGAGATAGATGAAATCGAGTCCGGAAAAGGCTCTTCGTCACTGTACGCTAAGCGGAGTGCTATCCTCCACAATCTGTACGGGGTCGATATCGACGAAGGTGCTGTTGAGATCTGCAAACTCAGGCTGTGGCTCTCCATGGTCGCTGATATCGAAGATGAACCGAGCGAGGTAGAACCGCTTCCGAACATCGATTTCAACGTGCGGCAGGGAAACAGCCTGATCGGTCAACTCGATACGAACATCGAGAGTAACGAGGACGGAAACAGCGACCTCGATTCTTGGGAGGTGAAAACCCGTTTTGAAGATGTTAAAGAGGCCATCAAGAAACACAAGAGCGCTGAGACCAGCTCCAAGGCCCAACAATGGCGGAAAGAGGCGGAAGACAGAATAGAGGAACACCGCGACAAGTTTGACGAAATCCTTCGCCGAGAGTTCCAAGATGCAGGCTTCGACGACATCACGATCGAGGAGATCCGGGAGTGGTCGCCGTTCCACTGGCCGTTGGAGTTCGCCGATGTCTTCGAGAAGGGTGGATTCGACGTGTTCATCGGAAACCCGCCGTGGGACATGCTCTACGCGAATCGCGACGACTTCTTTATTCGCTACGACGAGCAGTTCCGCACCTATCCCTCGGAGGAAAAGGACGGTGTGATGGAGGACCTCCTCTCAAATCCTGAGGTTGCCTGGGAGTGGGAGGAGTACAAGGAATCGATGGAAAACCAAGCAGACTTCTTCACGCAGGGAGATGTCTACAAGCTCCAATCTCCGGTGGTGGGCGGTCGGACGATGCCGACGAAGAACGAGCTATCTGCTCTCTTTCTGGAGCGCGTGTTCAGACTCTCTCGAGACGGCGTGAAGGTGAGTCTGCTCCTCCCTGGCACTATATTCGGAGGAGTGATGGGGAAAGACCTCCGAATGCATCTACTGGACCACACGGACGTAGAGAACCTCATCGGATTCGAAAATAAGGGTATCTTCGAGGCTATCGACGATAGATACCGATTCGCGATTCTGACGTTCGAATATGGGGGGAAGACATCAGCTCTTCGAGGGATATTCAACCAACGTGATATGGATGTAGTCTATCTGATCGAAGATGAGGCAGTCAAGATTCCGCGCGACGTACTCGTCAGTTATTCTCCAGAGGGGGGAATCTTCCCATCCATCACCTCGCAGATCGAAGTAAGCGTCTTGGAGAAGGTAGTTGAGCAGCCTTCCTTGGGTGAAGATTTAGAGGAGGCTTGGACAGTTGATATGCTCACTAAGGAATTCGTTGAATCGACTGATAAGGATAGGCTCCAAACATCGCCGGAGGAAGCCGACTATCCCGTCTACGGCGGCAAAAATATCCACCAGTTTCAGTACGATAATACCCACACAGATGCGTTAGATGGACCGCAGTACTGGAGCCGGGGGATGTACGATCCACCGAATAGTGCTCAGTCCCGTGTTCGAGAGAAGAAATTCAACAGGGGTAATCTCAAACGGGCGATCTACGACGCCTTTGGAGGTTCAGAGACGAGTAAGTCTCAGGTTCAATTCGTAGATGAACTGCTCGAAGAACACCGTGGTCACGGACTTGAGGAAAATGACGTCCTGCTCGATTGTACCGAGTACCGAATTGGCATTCGGGATGTTTCTCGATCCCGAGACGAGCGGACGATCATAGCGACGGTACTTCCGAAGGACGTTATCTGTCTCCACACCATTAACACATTCAAGCCGTTCGCTATTGAGCCTGAAGAGGAACACCTCACAGAGTCCCCGCTACGATCACCCTACGTCCGCCGATTCACGGATCAGGAACTCTTCGTGGCAACTGGGCTCCTGAACAGCATTGCGTTCGATTTCCTGATGCGGACCAAAGTCGAGACGCACATCGTCAAGCGAGAGTTATTGGAATCCCAGCTACCACGCCTCACCGACGGAGATGACTGGTTCCACTACATCGCTGAACGAGCTGCCCGATTGAACTGTTACGGTGAGGAGTTTGCTGAGATGCGTGAGCGACTCGGCGGAATCGAGGCAGCGACAGAAGATCAAGAACGCAGAGAATTACAGGCTGAAATCGACGCGGCCGCATTCCACGCATATGGCCTGGAACGTCGTGACGTGAAGTTTGTTCTCGATGACTTCCATCGTGTTGAGAATCCGAAGCTGATGGACGAGGAGTACCTCGATCTGGTATTCGAGAAATACGATCTGTTGGATCAGAAGGGGCCTCTACCGTAGCTCCCGAATCACTGTCCGACAACCCCCCAGCATACGAGCTTCGCTTGCACTTCACTCTCTCCCATCAGTTTTGTCTGGTATTCAGTGGAGGCTTCGACATTCTCTTCCAAGAACTCCTCAAGTTGACTGAGGAACTCCGCGGTCGGCCACTCTGGGAAGGAGTCATACTGCTCGTTCTGGCGAGAGATCTCCCGTAGAATTCGGTCTTCATCCGTGTTCGCCAGCTTTACCTCCTGCAACCGCTCTTCGATGTCGTTAGCCCATTTACCTAGCGTTTCGAAGTCTTCGACAGGAGCCGGGTCATCGCCGTAATTTGGCTGAACGTAGTGACTGATGAAATCGAGGATCGTCTCCTGTTCCTTCGAGAAGGCCTCTCCCTGTTTGAAAGCTCCCTCAACCTGGCCTTCTCGAATCACCTCAAGACGCTCGTCAAGCACTGCTTGAATCTCACCACGATTCGATAACACCGTATCTGGAGTTCCGGTGATCGGTTCGCCGTCAACTGAAGGGTCGATTTTGAGCGTACTCACGGGCCGCTCTTTGACCTCGTCGGCGAAGGGCTTGTAGTAGAAAGCACGACGGACGCGACCAAGCGGGGATTCGTGGTCATCATCGTCGAACCAGAGGTGAGCAAGAGCGAACACGCCCGGACGGGGACCGGCATCGTGGTCAGTTACATTCGTGTAGAGGAATTCCCGCTCTTCGGGCGGATCATCGAAAAAGTCCTCAGCGTACTCGAAGTCTTCCGCGGTCAGATCATAATCCTCGTTCAGTTCTCGCTTCAGAAGGTACCGCTCGAATGCAGCGTGCTCATTACTCCCAGCGTTGCGGAGGAGCGGATTCTTGCTCGTGTCGTCGAGTTCATTCACGTCGTCAATTTCACGGGACTTCTGGAGTGAGTCCTCAATCTCGTCCACCTGTAATTCCCCAATCGTCTTCTCCGTGTCCACACCTGTCTTTTCGAGAATCTGGTCTTCGTTCGGATCGAGAATGTTGTTCTCCTTCCCGACGATGAGCGCGATATCGTTGATTTTTGCCTGCAGGCGTTTCAGGAGCTTAATCGCCGCCTCGATGTCGCCGTCCGGGTAGAAGTTGTGGACGTGTTTCTCGGCGGTACTCCCGATCCGGTCGACTCGCCCGACACGCTGGACAATCCGCATCGGGTTCCACGGCAGGTCGTAATTGACCACCACATGAACGTCCTGGAGATTAACCCCTTCACTCAGGGTGTCAGTGGCCACTACGTACTGTAGCTCTGAATCCCCCGACTCGGCGAGTGTTTGCTGGTAGCCTGACGCCTCGGGGGCGAAGCGCTGGATAACGTCTTGTTTGTTCTCGTCACCGCCTTTGACGACGGCACTGTTCGCTTCGGTGAGCGGCGAGTCCCCGTTCTCAACGAGGGTTCGGTAGACGTAGTCGGCGGTCGCCCGATACTGAGTGAAGATGAGTACTTTCTGGTTGTGGTCGTTGAGGAGGTTTGCGAGCCGATCGATCTTTGGGTCACGGAATTCCCGGAGCGAGAAGACGGCCTCATAGAAGTCGTGGGTAGCCGGATCGACGTCGCTCAGGTCACTACTCGGATAGAGAACTGGATTCATCGCCTCCTCTGGAACTTCTGGAAGCACGCCTGCATTGTGATCTGCGAGCCACTGGCGCGTTGAGACAGCGTGATCACTCACATCACCAGCGTCACGGGCGACATCACCGATGAACTGCGCGAGGAAGTACGAGAGTAGCGTGAGATCTTCCCGGATGTACGTCCTTACCTCGCCGATAGTGGCGTCCGCCAATTCGTCTCCTTCAGTACCGTCTCTGGTTCCCTCTTCCGCCTGGATTGCGGTTGTGTCGAATCCAAACTCTTCGAGTGTCTGCTCAAGGTCCTCAGCAGCATCCGCTCCTTCAACGAAGTCACCGAGTTCAGAATCATCTCCATTCTGGATGGTTCGGAGCACGTCGATGTCTTCGCCCTCAGGGAGGTTCTCAAGGAGTCCGAGAAGCTGTCGTTCACTCTGGTGGAGCGTCTCGATGGATTGGACGAACGCGTAGGTTGAGGACTCAAGTCGCTTGAGGAGATTTAGCTTGTAGAGTGCTTTCAGTGTGCTGCCAGCCTTAGGGTTCTTGACTGTGATGTGAGGCAGGTGAAGGGCGTCCATCACGTCCGGGAGCATCCGATATACGGGCTGATACGCCGCTGGCAGGGAGTACTGTTGTTTGTTGAGTTTCGGAGGCTTGAAGCTCATCTCGAAGTCCTCCGTGTCCTGAATCTGGTCTTTGACGTGCTTGCGCGTCCGAAGAACCATCACTTCGTTCAGGATGTTCGAGATCTCCGAGGAGTGCCGCTGTAACTGCTCAGTGATTTCTTGCTGTTCGTCGTCGCTCACGTCCTCTTTCCCGGCCGCGATGCGTTTGCGCGTCTCTGAGAGTTCGATGTACTCGTCAAACGCACCGAAGTCGAGGGATGCCTTGTTTCGGAGTTCTTCCGGACTGGTGAACAGGCTGATGAGGTTCTTCAGGTCGGTGGCACTGTTGTTGATCGGAGTCGCGGTCAGCATAATCATCGTTTTCCCGCGGAACTGCCTGAGATTCGCGTGCCGTCGCGTCCCCTTGTAGTCGTCATCGTAATCCGGGTTCGGTCGCCACTTTCCGTAGTTCCGGAATCGGTGGGCCTCGTCGATGAGCAGGACGTCGAATTCGTCCTTGAGGTCCTGCACCTCGTCGTAGGATAGATTCTGGAACTTGCTGATACTCATCACGTCGAGGTGCGTACCGTCCACCTCTAACCCGAAGTACGGGTTGCCGTCTTCGTCGGTGTCGTTCTGGAGGAGGTCCTTCCACTGATCAGTCAGGTTAGCCGGGACGATGAGGAGACAGTGCTCGCCGCGTTGGCGGTAGTCGTGGAGGAGTTCACCGCCGATGAACGACTTACCAAGGCCAACCGAGTCGGAAACGATGCACCCGTTGAACTGGGAGAGCTTCTCTTTCGCGCTTTCGTACCCGAGTTTCTGAAAATAGTACAACGGGCTATCACGGATATTGACGTTCCCGTTGAGTTCATCGTAGGAAAGCAGCTTGTAGAGTTCGAACGGTTCGAGATACGTGCCCAGCTCTACGGACGACTCTTCCTCGGACTCGTCTTCCTGCTGTTCCTTCCAGTTCTGGTACTCATCGCTGCTCTCAATGATTCGGATTATCTCCTCACTGAACTCATCGGCGTTCGCCCATTGGTTGTCGTACCACTCCTCGAACGCCTCGGCCTTGTGTTGATCCTGGCTCGTGAGGTTCAGTTCGATATTGTTCTGGTGTCCGCTCATAGTGAAGTTCGAAGAACCGACGATTGTGGCACACGGACGCGTGTCATCGTCTTCATCTTGACCCCAATTTTCGTCGTCTGCAAGGGGCGCTCGAAACGATGCGCCCTTTGCGTGGAAGTAGCCGTTTTCGGGATTGCGCACACGGACGCTCACCTCGCCTTCCGCGATAAAGTCGCGTAGCCGGTCTAACCTCCCGATCTGAGCGTTGTTCAACTCCGAGATGCTCTCTCTAACCTCGCGTTTGAGCTCCTCTCTAAGATTCTGTCCTTCACCGATTTCGTCAGCAGTTCCTCGATTCGTCTGCCGACCCATCAAAATCCGAAGCGGAGCGTGATCGAGCTCGTCAGGGTCTGCCAAGTTCTCGAGGTCTTCTCGGTAGAGGTCAAACCCTGAGAGGTAGAAGTACCCAGTTGCGATACGAGCCTCCTCGATTTGGGGGATAATCCGCTTGTAGGCGTCTTCTAATGTTCTGTTGGCGTTATCGACAAGTGGAGGAAGCGAGAGCATCGTAATGCCGAGATATATTCAATACGCTGACTTAGTGTTTAGTGACCGTGAACTGGAAGGGTGTCAACCTTATTGGTTTGAATCAATCAGGCAGGCCGGAGATCTCGCCACCGAACGTCAACGGTTTCACCATCGGTCATTTCAACCCGGAAAAGATATCCCTCTCGTTCATCGCCGGTCACAGTTCCAGCATCGTCCGAAATCACCTCAACAACCGTTCCTTGACGGCTGTGTAGACGCTCGTAATCGGGATCAGTTTCGTCGGGTATGTCGATTCGTACGTCGTCCCCTATGTTGAATCGTCTCATAGTAGCTGTCACCCGCTTTGGATCCAGAATAGACCTATCGAACCAACCATAACAACTGCACCGACGATTAGCCCGACTGCTGTGGGAGCCGGCAGAGAATAGCCTGCCTCCGTGACGAAAGGAGTGAAATTGAAGCCGCCAGCATATCCGCCGACGGTAAGGTATCCAGCGGCGAGAAGACGGACGAACCATTGCTCAACAATCGTATGCGATCGGTGATCTGGGTCTTCATCAGGTCGCGGATCAATAATTTCCGGGTCGGGCTTTGCCCGTTTGAGATAGCGCCATTCATCAAGATACATTCGGACAGGGAGGGCTGATTCGACTTGGTTTAAGATGGCATATCGAGCCTTGTTCAATCGCCGATAGGACTGTAAACTCTGGTACCAGAAGTAGCAAATCAGACTGCCGAATCCAGAGGCGAACAGAACGATTGCACCGCTCGTAGCCGTCAGATTTCCTCGGGCGAGTGCGAATAGCCCGGCTAGAATTGACGTCAAGATCAAGCCGAAAAATCGATTCATCTGAACCCGTTGATTTGCGGTCTCGATCGCCACTTCGCCATAGTGGATATATTGATCCATCAGGCGATCCATCTCCTTGTCGTTCAGGTTCGTTAACGTCCCCTCCTCAACGGATTCAGCCTCGGCCGGTTCGTCTGGCTCCCCACCAGCAACCTCTTCGGAATGTTCCGGCTCCGTTTCAGGCGTGTCTTTGTCCTCAGTATTCTCACCAGATTCGGTATCATTCGACTCACTTTCGTCCGTAGTCTCATCAGCTGAATCAGGCATATTCGGCTAAGGCGTCGACGAGTGATGCTTTGCGCCATCCTACCTGCGTATTAGCGACCTCTTGGATCTTTGTCGGCACCTTTGATTGGCCATCGGGGACAATCGCGATAACCGGCTTGCCGAGCTCATCTGCGAGATCCAATTCTTCAGGAATCCACTTGCTGTGTGCTCCATACATCCCACTACTAACAATTACTACGGATGCCGTCCGCATCTGGTTTTGGAGTTCGGACCGGAGTGCCTCATCAGTACTCACCGGAAGCGGATCGGTCGATGGAACGCTGTGATTCTGCCACTCCAATGAAGGAACCTCATCGAGGAACTCGACGATTCGCTCGTAGTGCTCACCGTGTTCCCAGGAATGGGAGACGAAGAGGTTGTACTGTTTGTCGTCAAGCCGATTCGCGGCTCGCGCTAATCGGGATAGGGATGGACCAGTCGCCTTATCCGAGGGGGCGGATTGTCCCGTCGACGACTTAGAGGAACCTAGCGCCTGAAGTCCTTTGTAGGCAGCATAGAGGACCAGAGCGCCACCAGCAGTCTTTTGACCCGATGTAAGCCCTTGTTGTGTGCTGTCGTCAGAGGAGCTAACACCCAGAGAGTGGTCAGTAGGCACAATTCCGGACTGATTCTTGCTCGTATCAAATGAGCCATTGCGGAACTGATTCAATACATCGGCATTGCTGTCGTCGGCTTTCGTGACGATATAGACGGGTCCGAGTTCACGAAGAGTGAATTCGAAACCAAGATCGTTCCCTTTGTAGGTAGGGAGAATGGTGTTGCCATCTACCGGATAGAATCCAGCTGGTACACCGCTTACTGCCGATTGTGGCACAAACCGAATCGCTGACGCCGAAGGTGAGCTATTCCTGATATCAGTGAATGCAGCCTCCCAGGTGGTTTTCAGTAGGGAGGAGAGAGCTTCGGACATGTACCGTATGAGGACTCTATTTGTAAATCCTATAAGTGCTTTCCCGTCGGGAAGGAAGGACGATGTGAGTCTCTTATTTCAAAATGCAGTAGTTCTAAGTATTCAAGCTGAAATGCGGTCACAAGGGGATATCCATGAGTTTCGGGGATAGTTCCATCACGTCATCAAATCGCCGTAGTGAGTACCGACTCTTCATCTCGCATTCCTGGGAGCACAGCGAACCATACGATCGAATGGTTGAGCTGCTTCGGGAGTACCCCAACTTCAGCTTCCGAAACTACTCAGTGCCGGAGGTAGATGAGATCGACGCGAGTACCGAAGACGAATTAGAAGCCGCTCTCCGAGAAGACCAAATCAAGCCTGCCACAGTGGTCGTGATTCTCGGCGGAATGTACGTGGCACACAGCAAGTGGATCAAGAAAGAGGTCATTCTGGCTGAAATCGAGAGTACACCGATTCTCGGCGTCAAACCGTATGGGAGCAAGCAGATGCCGAACTTCGTTGAGGACCACGCTGACGAAATCGTCGGATGGCAAGCCGAAAGCGTGGTAGAAGGGATTCGAGATTTGGCCGATTAAAGATGATCGCAGCTCACCAGTTATGTAGGGATGGTTTGACCCTCTCCAGCGATGAAAGCCCGCTCGCCAGCCTCAAATCTATATTCCTTGACGACGACACTGGTTGTCAGGACAGGTCTTTACCCACTGAGTTAATGACTGATCCCGGAAGTTTCTGGAAACAGGCGGTTTCATAGACAGAAACCGCTTGACTGCGTACGGTCGTCACGACACTCAGAAGTCACGATAGCCACTTTCCGGAAACGACCCGGTCATGCTTATAAGTCTTGGCGGAAAATCAGTCTGTCAATACCGTATGATTCGCGATGCTCGCGTCCTCCGCGCCGGATTCGTCCCACGGGAAGTGGAGCATCGCGACGCCGAAGTCAACCACCTCTCCAGCGTTCTCGAACCCATCACGAACGGCGAGCCCGCCGACACCGCCATCGTGACCGGGCCCAGCGGGGCCGGAAAAACCTGCATCGCGCAGTTTGTCACCGAACGGCTCCGCGAAGAAGTTCTTGACGTCGAAGCGACCTACGTCAACTGCTGGCGCAACTACACTCGGTTCCGGACGCTCTACCAGATCCTCGACGACCTCGGAGCCACCCTTGATATTCACCGCCAGTCGACACCCCACGATGAACTTGTGAATCGGCTCCAACAGCACGACGGTCCCCGGACCGTGGTCATCCTCGACGAGGCCGACCAACTCGAAGACCCCAGCGTCATCTACGACCTCCACAGCCTCCCACAGTTCGCGGTCATCTGCATCGCGAACAAGGAAGAGGAACTGTTCAGCCGGGTCGACGAACGCCTCGTGAGTCGTCTCCGCTCGAGCGAGCACGTCCGGATGGACAGCTACCACGACGAACAGCTCTACGACATCTTGCAGGCACGGGCGAAATGGGGCCTCGACGAGGATGTCATCACCGACGACCAGCTCTATCGTATCGCCGACGCCGCTGCCGGCGACGCCCGCCTCGCAATTGGCATCCTTCGGACGGCGGCCAGCAAAGCAGACCGTGAAAACCACGAACTGATCACCGACGATATCCTTCTCGATGCGGCCGAGGACGCACGGGCCCAGATCAAGCAGAAGAGCCTCGATTCACTCACCCCACATCAGCGGGTCGTCTACAATATCGTTCGCGACCACGGGCCGCTCGGCCCAAGCGAGATTCACGACCGCTACGTCGACGAGGTCGATGATCCCCGAACGAAACGAACTGTCCGGACGTATCTCTCGAAGATGGCGCAGTACAACCTCCTGGAGGCCGAGGGGACAAGCCGGGACCGAGAGTACTCACTCGTCGATTCGACGGCCGCGTCAGCAGTTTAGTAAACCGAGGGACTGCGTGCGATTAGTCTGAGCCGAACTCACCGAGTCCCGACTGTTCGTGCTCTAGCGGTTCGATCACTGTGGGGTCATCGTTTCCGGGATTGTTGACTCTCGTAGAAACCTCGTACGCCGTCAGGTCATTGTCCGAGTACGGTTGACACAGCTCCTTGCGGGTGTCTGGACCGGCTGAAAGCCACTCGGTCTCGACGTCTTCAGGAAGTACGACTGGCATTCGGTCGTGGATCGACTGCATCAGGTCATTCGGCTCCGTGGTGAGAATCGTCATGCACGGGACCGTGCCGTCGTCGCCTTCCCAGACCTCCCAGAGTCCAGCCATCGCGAACGCCGGGCCGACTTCGCGATAGACACGATACGGTCGTTTGGGGCCACCGTTCCGTGCCTGCCACTCGTAGAAGCCCGACGAGAGGACGAGACACGGCCGTGATTTCCACGCCTTCTCGAACACGCGTTTCTCGGCTGCGGTCTCCGAACGGGCATTGATGATACCTTCCTCGGCCTCGTCTGCCCAGAAGGGAATCAATCCCCAGTGATACTGGTCAATCTCGTCCGGGGCCTCG
The DNA here is from genome assembly GCF_059821265.1 of Halorarum sp. SLYT50. Lineage (NCBI taxonomy): Archaea > Methanobacteriati > Methanobacteriota > Halobacteria > Halobacteriales > Haloferacaceae > Halorarum > Halorarum sp. SLYT50. Next base: position 36,831 of record NZ_JCAMRW010000006.1, read on the forward strand.
TTTGTGATGACCTCCAGCTTGTCGCCCGGCGCAATATTATATCGCGGCGTGTACCCGCCGTCGGTCACGACCTCTGCGTTGAACCGTGCCTCAAGATCGGATTGGCCGACGAAGAGGGAATTGCGTCCGCACATACACTCTAATTCGAGAGGTACGGGTATCAACGAACCGGGGATGGCAGTCCTTCTCCCCCGTTAAACAAGGAAAACGAAGGTAACGAATGAAACGAAGGGAACGAGCAAGAATGCTCGACAGAAGTAGACGGAGATGGCCGCGAAGATTAACCAACAGCAGACTGCTTCTCACCTCTCTGTTGGTTAAGGGCTGCAGGGAGGTCTGTCAATCCCGGAAGTGACCTCGGAAATCCATCATTCAACCGTGAAAACCCAGAGACGAGGACGGTGTAAGCATTATACAATCACGATTTCCTGAAGCGCGGAAGCGACACGCCGCGGCTTATCAGCAGAATCGGCATCTAGTCGAGTATGCCCAAGAAATCGACTTCGACGTCTAATCGGTTGCAAGGCAATCGGCCGACTCGTGGGGCGGACCGTAACCAGCATCTCGTCGACCGTGCCGAGCCGACCAGCGGCGATCTCTTCCTCCCCTCGCTCGAGGAGGGCATCACGCTCCTGGACATCGACGGGAGTCGTGGTGTTCCAATCATCCAGTCACTCGTGCTCGATCACTTGCTACTGCACGATGGACCCGCCTTCTGGGTCGACGCGAACGGCCACGCGACGACAACTACGCTCGCACAGATCGCCCCCAGCCAGCGATTACTCGACCGGATTGCTGTCGCTCGCGGCTTCACTGCCTATCAACACTACGGCGCGGTCTGTGACCTCCCTACAGCGGTGAATCAGTCCATTCAGCAGCCGTCAACCACTGAAGCTAGCGTGACGCAGTCGTCGGGCCATATCGACGAACCCGCTCCATATCCCCCCTCCCTCATTGTCGCCCCGGCCGTCGACGCGCAGTACCGGGCCGACGATACGCTTGGCGACGTTCACGCTGAGACACTCCAAGCGCGAACGCTAGCCCGACTCGCAACCTACGCCGATGGATACGATATCCCGGTCCTCGTCACCCGTAGCAAGCCAGATGAGTTCACAACGCCGGTCGAGACGATTGCTGAGCACCATCTGGAGTGCGAACAGACGCGGATGGGGCCACGCTTCGTCGGCGAGAAGTTCGAGACGCTCGTCTATCCTGTCGACGACGGCGCGTACTACCAAACCACGTTCGCCTACTGGCGGCAGTTGCTCGGCGCTCGTGCTGAACAGGTCGGGCTGGAACCGGCCTCGCCCTCCACCCCGACCGAGACCACCGACGGCGTCGGCACGGGCGTGACGGCTGACGGCACGACCGCGTCGCTCACCGCGAACCCACTGCTCGATGCCTGGACCAGCGCTGGAGGCCGGTAACGATGGGACGCACCAATCCGACGTATCGGGACGCGTTGCGGGCCATCGAGGAGCGCTGGACGGACTTCCGGCGTGCGCTCCGTCGTCGCGACCAACCCCGGTTCGACCAGCTATTCGCCTATGCTCGCGAGCACGCCGACGCGAGCGGGCTGTTGAACCATCAGAACCCGCTGCTGCCGGCGCTCCTCAGCATCGATCTCGAACAGGAGGCACGGCTCGACAGCCACCAAGATCGCCTTGACGACCTCGAAGCCGCGCTCGAAACAGAGGGTGGTCGGGAGATCAAAGAAGGCAACGAGTAGTCATGCCGTTCGCAATCGACTACCTCGACGATGGCCGGGTCCTCGAATGGGAAGCGACGGCTGACGGCGCCGTCGCGACCGAACGCGAGGACTATTCGCCGCGTTTCTACGTCGGGCCCCGAGCCCCCGATGCCGAAATCGATCTCACGCGACTCCGTACCGTGTACGACCGGCACCCGGACGTCGTCGCGACTGATATCGTCGCCCGGCGGCCCGGCTTCCGTCGCGACGACGAGGACGTCCTCGTCGTCGACGTCGCCCACATCGACCGAGTTACACCACTGGCCCGGCAGGCACGCCAGCTGTCCGACTACCCCGTGGGAGATCTCGCCTGCTTCAACGTCGATCTCTCACGAGAGTTCCGATACTGCTTGGAGAACAATGTGGATCCGACGCCGGCGAGCGACCTCTCGGCACTCCGACTCGACGTCCCGATCACTGAGACGACTGGCGATGCATATGGGGAACTAGCCGTCGCCGGCGAGACGGTTACAGGCCCGCCAGCAGATATCCTGTCGGTAGTCCAGGCAACACTCGACGAACTCGACCCTGACGTCCTCGTCTGTTCGACGGGTGAGATCATTCCGACTCTGTACGAGATGGCTGCCAGCACCGATGCCGACGAGTTCTCGCTGAGCCGGTGGGCCGATGTTGACTACCAGCAACTCGCGAGCCGATCGACCTACGCGAGCTACGGCCGCGTCGGGCACTCCCCGGCGCGATACAACGTACCCGGGCGAGCGATCATCGACCGATCGAACACGTTCTTTTTCGGCGAGACCAACATCGACGGCGTCCTCGACCTCGTCTCGCGGTCGTGCAAGCCGATTCAGGAGACAGCCTGGGCCTCGATTGGCAACGTTCTGACTGCCATCCAGATTTGTGAAGCCCACAAGCGAGGGGTTTTGGTGCCGTGGCACTCCTGGCGCCACGAGAAATACAAATCGATAGGGGTGCTTCACGACGCCGACCGTGGTGGGTTCATCTTCGCGCCGGAGGTCGGACTCCACGAGGATGTCCACGAGCTCGATTTCTCCTCGTTGTATCCGAACATCATCTGTACGCGGAACGTCTCGCCCGACGTGATTCGGTGTGAGTGCCATCGCGGCCGCGACGACGTCCCCGGTCTCGGCTACGCGATTTGTGACGAGCAGGGCTACCTCGTTGACGTCCTCCAGCCAATCATCGATGCACGCGACGAGATCAAAGCCGCCATCCGTCGCGAACAAGAGCGTGACGACCCAGATGAAGAGCGAGTCGAGGAACTCGAAGGGCGATCGGACGCGCTGAAATGGATTCTCGTCGCCTGCTTTGGGTATCAAGGATTCAACAATGCGAAGTTCGGACGGATTGAGTGCCACGAAGCGATCAACGCGTTCGCTCGCGAGATTCTGTTGACGGCGAAACAGCGGCTGGAAGCCGGCGGCTGGCGCGTCGTCCATGGCATCGTCGACTCCATCTGGGTGACGCCAGATCCCGACGTCGACGACGATGACCGCGAAGACCTCCAGACACTCACGACGGAGATCACGGAACGCGTCGAGATTCGGCTCGAACACGAGGCTCACTACGACTGGGTGGCGTTCGTGCCGCAGCGCGAGAGCGACGCCGGCGCGTTGACCAAGTACTTCGGGAAGGTCGCTGGCGAAGACGAATTCAAAATCAGAGGCATCGAAGCCCGGCAACGCTCGACTCCGCCGTTCATCGAGAACGTTCAACGGGACTGTCTCGACCGACTCGATGCCACGCGGTCCCCAGACGCGGTACTCGGACGTCTCGAACGAGCAATCAAGGAACTGCACTCGGGTACTGTTGCAGTGGAGCGGCTCGTCGAACGGAATCGCGTCTCCAAGACGTTGGAAGGTTATACGCAGAATACTCAGAACGTGGCGGCCTTGAAACGGGCTCGCGACCAAGACCTCGCTGTCCACCCGGGGCAGGATATCGAGTACGTGGTCGTCGACGACGAGAAGTCCTCGAGAGAACGGGTCGCGTTGGCCCACGAAGAGATCGAGACCTACGACGCCTCGTACTACGAGACGGAGCTGGTCCGAGCTGTCGAGAGCATACTGGCTCCCCTTGACTGGGGTCGGAACGACATCCGACGAGAGCTCAACGGAACACGTGTAGTCGGTATCACGGACTGGACCTGACGAACCCCCTCCCCCCTTTTTCGAGTTGTAAACTCGTGACGACGGGGAGGGGTGAACAGCAAGAGGGACTGCAAAACAGCCGATTGTGGCGGATACACGCAATAGAAGGCTTGAACATCTATTTCTCTAACTTACAACTAGAAATGCGAAAGCTTATGTTGTACGTTATCTTACCACATCCGTAATAGAGACAAAGAAAACAATTCTTCTAGCTCAGCTAGAAGATCGAGATCTCTGGGTATGGAGAACCCGATCTCGAGAATCCTTGACGTCTCATCGCCTCTACGCCTCTTTTGTGGACTCCATTCTCACTACACAGCGTCTGAAGTGGTCTACACCCAGCAACTTACAACTCGAAAAAGGGGGGAGGGGGTGGAATGGTCGAGTTCATCAAACGAGCTTCACCAGCCATCGTGTCCATAGGCCGATACTACTCTCCTTCGCGAACTACTCATACGAGTGTCGCCCTTTCGCGACAATTCTGGTGCTTACAACTCGAAAACGGGGGGTGTAGGATAGACCCTTTCACCCTAAGCATCATTCACAAAATCCAGACTGTACAGATTTGCTTCTATACTCAGTGCGACTCACCACTACTTACAACTCGAAAATGCGGCGGGTGGGAGAATCAGACCAAGTGTGTTACCGCTCCTCAACGTCATACAACTCGAAAACGGGGGGTCTGGGTCATCGAGGGAGTTCGACGATAGAGAATCCTGGCGACCCGTTACAACTCGACAACGGAGGGTGATAGATTCCGAAGACGGTATCCGACTCATTTCGAGAATACAGGGCTGTAGTCGTTAGATAGCCTGTTTTCGCCTGGTTACAACTCCACAAGGGTCCATATTTTATACCCGGAGTTCGAGGGGGTTCATAATGGGACGAGAGGGACGTAGAGCAGGATCGAATCATCCGGAAGCTGAGGAGGATCGTGAATCCTCCTCTGCTGATCCTGAACATCCTGAGTCGACGGGTGAGGATGTGGATTCTCCTGATACGTCACAAACGACCTTCGAGAATGGATCAGATCCCACCGATTCGTCTCAAGAAGCATCCAACGGCGACGGTGGTGGCATCTCGATTCGTGATCGGCTACAAACTGAGTCGTCCGGTGGCGTCTTCGCGAACAAAGACCTCGTTCGGTCAGACACTATCATCGACGAGGATCGTATCGTTGGCCGTGATGACCAGCTGGGCCGTGTCGTCGACAACCTAAAACCGGTCCTCCAGAATGAGGGGATCCCCGATATGCTCCTGAGTGGGCCATCTGGAACGGGGAAATCACTCATCATTCATGCAGTCTGCAAACAGATCGTCGAACTGTGTGAGTCACAAAGCAAGACCTTCGGAGTTCTCTCTATCAACTGCGAGGGACCGAAAACTGCAGATCGAGCTGTCTACCGGCTAGTTAAAGCTGCTGCCGACGACCTCGGTGTCGAACCTGGTGTTCCTCAAACCGGCGTCTCGACGGATCAGAAGCTCGAGCGACTGTACGAACTCATGCGAGAGTATTACGACGGTGTCATCTTCATCCTCGATGAGATCGATATGCTCGAGGGGCCGTATCAGGAAGCGGAGTACAATTCTCTCATCTACCAGCTTTCACGGGCTCGAAAGCTCGCCGACTTTGACGGCCCGATTTCGCTCACGACTATCACGAATTACGCTGATTTCATGAAGGACCTCAACAGCCGCGCACAGAGTTCCTACAACCCTGACGACATCTTCTTCGACGATTACGATGCGACGCAACTCCGTAGTATTCTCCACAACCGACGGGACGCCTTCAAGCCAGAATCACTCGCAGAAGACGTCGTTCCGCTTGTTGCCGCGTTCGGATCCCAAACGCATGGAGATGCACGGAAAGCAATCGATCTCCTCAGATGGGCTGGCGAATTAGCCGAGCGGCGTGGAGCTGACACTGTTACCGAGACTGATGTCCGTGAAGCCCAGGAGAAATACACCGAAAATCGAAAACTTCGACATATTAGCGGGATCTCCACTCAAAAGAAACTCTCCATCTACGCTGTGTCGGCCACTGCCCACTACGCAAGAGAACATCCTGAGTGGATTCCTGCTGGACCTGCGTTCAAGACGTACCAATTCATTGCTGATACGATGGATGCGGATCAGTACAGTCGCGAGACATTCGTAAATCACGTCACAGAGCAGAGTACGTATGGTGTATTGGACTTCGAGCGTCGAGGCAAGGGGCGAGGCAGAGGAGTGCATATGTATTTCTCCCTCTCCGAGGATCCGGAAACGATTATGGAGACGATTCGTGAGGATTCCCGGTTTGAAGATCTAGCTCACGAAGAGGCGACTATCAGCGCGGTTGTCCGCGAACGGCTGAAGCAGTTCCGGAGTAAGAATTAACCTCGACTCTATTCTCCACCGACTTACTACGCGAAAACGGGGGGTGTTCGCGCTCTGGGGGATGCGTTACAACTCGAAAATGGGGGGGTGTCATTCTCTGGGTTTTCTTGTTACTACTCGAAAACGGGGGGTGGTCGCGGCCCGAGTGATGCGTTACAACTCGAAAATGGGGGGTCATTCATCAGGGGCATCTCGTTACTACTCGAAAACGGGGGGTGGGTGAGCCAAGAGAGTCGACGTGCCGGTTTGATGTAATATACTATCTCCTCGCCCTCTCCCATTTACAACTCGAAAATGGGGGATGTATTCTACGATTTTCTCGTCGTCGGTGCCACTGATGACGAGGACGTCGTGGAGAAACGACGGAAACGTGGGGGTGTGAAATACCGTTTTGCCCCTGTCTACAGTTACTCCAGAACACTCACGAGAGCCTCGGCACACTCGACGAGGTCGTCCTCAGTCGTCCACCGGCAGAGACGCCCAGCATCGTCGAGCATCTCGAAGATCGCGGTCTGCATTCCGCTGTAGGGATTATCGACGTCGACGTTCGTGTCGATCGCGTCCGCATCCAACGAGTCATACTCTCGTTTGAACACATGGGTCTTCGCGAAGTACTCCTCGAGGGCTGTGAAGTAGCCCTGTTCGACGAGGAAGCCGCCCTGGGCGTGTTCGGCGACGCCCACGATGACGTCTGTGTAATCGGCGAGCAGCCGGAACTTGAGGTAGGTGTTCGTCCACTCGCTCCGAATGTCGACCATCAGGAACGCGTACGCACCGGGCTGCCGGTTGAGGCGATCTTTCACGAGCTGGAGACGACGGATTTCGGGTGTCCCGTAGCTGCCAAGAACGAAATACGAACTCTCAGCTGAGAAGATCGGCGTGAGCTCCGCAACACTCTGTTTCAGCGCTTCGTACTCCGTCGGCGTGAGTGAGGCCTCATGCAGATACTCGTCGGCTTTCTCGGCGAGTTCGTCGACAGCGACCGAATCCTCACTCATTAGAACGGGAATTCTCCCGTCTACTGCTTCAATGTGGCGAACACATCGGCGACCGTATTGCTCTAGACCGATTCGTATTTGAGCGAAACGCTTTTGCACGCACTACACGAATTATGGTGTAATGAGTACCTCCGACCACACGCCAAGCGACCTGGAGTCCGTTCGGGAGCGGCTCAACGTCGTCACCCAAGAGACGCGGTTCTCGCTCCTCCAGGACATCCTCGGGCATCCGTCGGAACTGCCGACGCTGAAGGAACTCGACTACGTCAACCCGAGCAAGAGTCAGACGACGATTCGCCAGCACCTCCAGCAGCTCGTCGACGCTGGCATCGTCGAGGAAGTCCTCCTGTCTGAGGACCGCCGGCAGAACGACCTCCCGTACAAGTTCTACGGGATCAGCGAGAGTGGACGGCAGTTCCTCGAGGAACACAAGTTCCTCCGAGCGCAAGACACGCTCCGAGAAATCTACGACCGAGTGGAGAAGACCGACGACATCAAACGATACGAGACCGCTCCGCGACCCGAGCGCTAACAGCTGCCGTCTTTCACTTCGCAGACGGGGTCTTATCCCCAACTACCGCCAAGCAAACTGGGGCGCTGTTACCTCTACTCGTCGGGATTGACGGGACCTTTGTACTGAGAGCGAATCTTGTTGCCGTCCCGCCACTGCCAGTAGTAGTAGCGGTTGTCGTTGATCTCCTTGATCGTAATCGTGGCTTTCGAGGGGACGTCATCTGGGAGGTCGTCTGGCCGTTTTTCAATCTCGTCTTCCTCCTCCGCTTTGGAAAGGCGGGCCTCGCGCTCACGGTATTCAGCGAGTTCCTCGGCGTAGCTCGCGACGTGACGGAGGATCTCGGGCGAGTAGTCATCGAGAGTGTCGATGACGTCGGTGGGGAGGTCCGCTGGGGGCGTCGGTGGCTCGTAGGACATGGGCCGATCTGTGTTAACCAACACAGACGCAAGGAGCATAGTTTTGTTGGTTAAGTCCGTAACAAACCGCTCAGAACGGTCCTCCTGCAGCTGTAACACTACTCGAAACTCTACATCAATGAGTTTCGTCTGATGTTACAGTCCTTCGAACATCCTCGAACTCTGGGCGATTCTACGAGTTCGAGGGGAGTCGACCATCAGGTCGTGGGACCTGCCCCTGTTTGATCTCGTGATCGACTCGTCGGAGGTGTTTACAGCCGCCCTCGGGCGTGTGCTTCCGCCAATCTGGACAGGTACACGACCCACTGATCACGTCGACTTCATACCAGTTCCCGGACGCTGACCGAACGTCGTACTTGCCGCCCTTTTCGAGCAACGAGACGTTCATTTCTTCGTCGACAGCACGTCTGGTTCGAGGCTCGAGGTCGTCCTTCGGTGTCGAATGCTCTGCGACGACCATCCGGTCGCGAACGTCGCCTGTTCGCCCCCCGTCTGGCGCAACGGCGGCCGTGGGCCCCTGAAGCCGATTCTTAAGCAGGTCTTCGACCGGATGGCCTTCCGGCCACCGGTAGTGCACTTCGCGACGCTCTCGATGGTCGTAGGAGCCGCAGGCGGCTGCGCTCCCGTTCCAGACACGCCACGCACCGAGTGTGGCCATCACGTCCACGATGACTCGCGGAACAGCCTCGTACTCGTCGGGGTAGAACACCCGGAAGCGAGTACACTCCTCCTGCGGCGGAACCATCTCCCACCATTCGACGTCGTCGCCCCAGCTCTCGCACATTGCCGTGTCCTCCCCGTAGCCGACGGTCACGCCGTCGATCTGCGGCACGTTCACCGATGTCTCGTCGGCCTCGCCTTCGAGCAGCCGAAGGACGGCGTATCGGAGATACTCGTGATACGGATTGTCTGAAGATCGGGCGACCTGATCGTGGTGCTCTGCGACTCGCTCTGCTTCTTCGAGAACGGTAGTTAGGTACCGGTCGGTCATGGCTTGATGGAGACGGGACAGCGCCTCCGCCCCTCGGCGGGCGCAGATAAACTTAACCAACGTAGTGGCCTCCTTGCGCCAATCTGTTGGTTAATAGAGTGGAAGCGTAGTCACTGGCCGCGGTCGCAACCACCGCCGTGACGACGTTCATGTTCTCCGGCTTTATGGCGACTCTTGCTCCACTATCGCGGTGTTCAATCGCTCCCAGACCAATTCGAACGCCGGCGGATTCCCTGTGAGGTCCGGCAGCGTCGTCTCCCACTGCTGGCGAATCACGTCCTGCTGGTCCTTCGGAAGGCCCGTCGCCATATCGACGGTGAGTTCATCGTGGTTGCACTTGGCCTCAAAGGCGGGTCGCACCTCGGCAAAGTCAATCGTCACCGAGTCGGTTTCGAGCAGCTGGTACAGGTCGTAGTAGTCGCGAGCAGCGCCCCGCTGGTAGATCGCTCGGAGCTTTTCGGCGAAGATCTCCTCGACGCTGTACGCCTGAAGATCGAATTCGGGGACGTCCTCGTACGCGTGGGTATGCTGTACCGGGTCGAAGGCGACGTACTCGTCGACCATCACGTCGATGCTGGTCGTGTTCGGATGATTGAGGACGGCACGGTACTGGATGCTCACGTCGACGTAGTGCGTGGGGTAGTGATCCTGCCGCGATTCGTGATGCTCCCGAATCGTGAACTCGATTCCGGACCGGTCGGTAATCGTATCGAGGAGCGCTCGGAGATCGTGTTTCGACCCTTGATATTGTCCCTCGACGCCGAAGTCGAGGTCCTCGGAGAATCGCCACGACTGCGGGAAGTACAACTTACTGAGCGCGGTGCCGCCCTTAAACAGGAGATTGTCACCGTAGTCGCTGGTGAAGATCCCCCAGAGCAGCCACGAATTCACGTAGTTCTTCTCGGCGTACCCCTGCCGGACACCGAGTTCTCGGGCGAGGACGCGAAGTCGATTCTGGCTGATCATCGTGGTCAGGACTCCGTTGGCTCAAGCATCGTTGGCTCGACGTTGATCCGGAGGCGATACGTACTGGTGGTGGGTCCTGTCTCGGGCCGCGTAGGGTCGAGCAGGGAGTAGCCGCTGGTGAACGAGTCGACGAGTGCCTCTCGGGTCGGCAGGTCGATGCCGAGCTGGTCGGCGAGATAGACGATGCGCTTGGTTGCGGCGCCGTTGCCGAGGCGCTCGAGATACTCCCCAACCGTCGGCCACGAGCAGCCCTGCTCGTCGGCGGCCACCATCGCCGTCGCGAGTTCGTGAATCCCGCCACAGAATTCAGGGTGGTCCGCACAGTCGACGAGCGTCTTCTCCAAGTCGCTGACGTGGACGGTTGTTCCTTCGATTGACGTCGGCTCGAAGCCGAAGAACTTCCGCTCGGTCACCGTCGTCACGCGGTACGGAACCCCGTGAATCTCCCGGCTCTGGGCCCGTGTCGGCGTGACAACGTAGACCGTCCGTGGGACCTGCTCGGTCAGCCCGTGGTGGCTGAGGGCGCTGTAGTAGCCGATGTACATCGGCTCGGCGACGTGCGCGGCAATGAGGTACTCGTGGGTCGTATAGACGCCGTTCTCGCCGGCGGCGAGCGGGATGATGAGATACCGTCCGGGGAGGAGTCTGTCGAGCCATCCCTTCTCGGTCAGTCGCGAGGCGATCTCGCGCGCCGTGTTCGGAGCGATCTCCAGCGTCGTCTCGATATCGTCAATCGAGATGATCTGGTGCCCCTCTGAGGCCAGCCTCGACAGCAGGCGACTCTCCCGAGTCGAGAGCCCCGCCCGCTTACTTTGCGTCTCTTCTATGGTACTCATACCTGCGTTCTATACATAGAATATGAAACGGACTGGCTTTAGCGTTGTGCCGGACGGCCGGTGCTGAATGAGTTAACCAACGTGGGTGGAGCGAAGGCCCGATTGTTGGTTAATCGGGAGGACTCAACCTAGTTCTCGACGATGTCGATTATCTCCTGGGCGGTAGAACTGATCCGCCCAAGTCGATCCTGAATCGCCTCGGGATCATCGTCTTGCCACGCAGCAAGATAGAACGCCGATCCGCTCGTATCCAACTCGAAAAACCGACCAACGATGTACGCGACGGCTTCTGCTTCGACTTCGCGCTTTGACCGTTCGGCCTCGTCGTCGACGTCGAAATGGAGTAGCGCGTGAGCGAACTCGTGAATCAGCGTGACCGCGAGGTCGGCCTGGTTCGTCCGTGCTTTCGCCTCAACGATCGGCGTGAAATCATGGATATCCCGCTGTTTGCAGACGCCCTTCGCGTCGCCGTGCTCCCACTCGGCAGCGTCGACGATGCAAACCGTCACACCGAGCGCATCCGCTGCCTCTGTGAGTGCGGGTACGAGGCCCTCAGCGTCGCCTGTCGCCTCCGTTTCTAACTCGGGAAGCGGTTCTCCCTCGGTCTGAGAGACATCGAAGACAGCAGCCGGTTTGAATCCCACGAGCCCTTTCGACCACTCCTCGGGAGGCGTCTCGTCGTACTCACAACCGATTTTCTCGTGGTAGCTCGGCGAGTTCTCGCACTCGGGGCACTGCTTCGTGATGATCGGCGCCCAGATCCAGATCGCCTGTTCGCCCTCCTGGACGTGCCGGTCGAACTCATTCCGCCAGGTGTTGAAGCCAGCGACCTTCGTCGCCTCGGGACACTGGAGTTTGATGAGCAGCGTGTTGCGATGGGAGTAGTCGTGGAACCGACTCTGGACGTCGAGCCACTCTTGGAACTCATCGCTGGCCTGCGCCGCATCAACGTCGTCAACGAGTTCGTCGATCCATGCTTCAATCGTACTGTGCATATCATCTTTTCGCGTGTCGGTCTCCTCGAAGGAGGCCGACGAGTCGCTCGTCATAGCCATGATGTTCTGAAATTCGCCTTACTGCGATTGCCTCAATTCAGCCCGCGCCGCACCCCTGACGGCGCATAAAAACCTCGTGACGGCGGTCACCGGAGGGCGGCTTTCTCATCAGCGAAGCCGACTGTGACGAGGTAGTCGAGAAAGGAATCGAACTGGTCGACGTCGCTGGGCCTGTCGGTTGCGAGGTGGCGTACCCACTCGATGGCCCACTGGAAGGCGGGATCAGTACCGCCCTTGCCGTGGATATACCACCAGCGAGCTACCTTCAGGACGACGAGCGGATTCGTCGGTGGCTGCTCGGACGCGAGCGCTTGCGTAATCGACCGGATTTCCTCGGGGACATCTTCCGGTTCGACTTCGGCTGACTGGCTGTTCGCTACGTCGACTGGAATTGCATCGATCGAGACGTCGTTCGAATGCTGTTGTTGGCTCACGGAAATCACCATCTTGGAGGGCCTGATCTAGCACGCCCTCGTCCTCTCCGGAGGGCGCGAAAAACAGGACGCTGCGTCACGCAGGCGGGATGTAGACGCTCCGATCGCCGGCGATCTCCTCAAGGTTGTTCCGATGCCGGTGCGAGAAGTAGCACTCATAGCTGCAGTACCCACAGACGGCTCCCGTGTCGTACTCGGCGACGTACGGGCCACGATCGGTCGTCCACACGTTCGCGCGGCACTCGGTACACACCGCGCTCTCGATATCGCTTGGCGTGGGCCCGGAATAGGTGAGTTCGGTCTCGTCCGCCTGTGGTGTCGAATCGGGCCAGACGCCGTGGTCCTGCCAGAATTCTTTGAGCCGGCTGAGACTATGCCGGACCGTCTTCCGGACCGTGACGTGGTCGGCGTCGCGACCACTGTCGTCCCAGCCGTCGGCCGTCCAGAACTCGCCGAACTGCGCCCCGCGATGCAGACCATTCCAGTCGAGGCCGACGATGTCGGCCGGCGGGTCCCCCGTCAGCGTTGGTTGGGTGAGCTGCTCCACGACTTCGAGCTGCTTGGGTGGACTGCCACCGAGGATGTGGACGCGACGGCCCCGCCAGTCGATGGGATCGGAGAACTCGTGTGCGAGCGTTTCCGCGTAACCTCGCGAGTACCCAAGCACGATATCGTCGGGAATCGCCTCGATGGCGGCCCGGCATTTCGGGACGATGATGAACTCCGTCTCGGGAAGACTCTCCTGGAGCTCTCGAATCGTATCGACGTACGATTGTGCTTCCGCAGCGTCGTAGGCGTCACCGACGATACCCACGTTGGGCTCGTACTCGAGCGCCCGATCGACGTACCGGTCGAGGTCGGGATTCCGAAAATCGTTATCGAGCATTCCGACCGGGCACTCGAGGGTATCGAACTGCGACTGCTGATACGTGCAGTCCTCGCGAAACCCAGGGAGGAAGCCGAGGGTCAGCGCATCGATCGCAAACGGAACCCGATGGAGGAACGCCACGTACGCCGCTTGCCGGGCGTCAGTGTGTGTCTCAGTAGTACTGTTGCTAACTGGGTCTGCGCTGTCGTGAATGGCCATGAGGAGTCTCCTGCGGGACTCCGTCGCCCCGCGGGGCTCTCCGGGGCACGATAGACTTTTCAGTGTTAACCAACACCGAACGGGGACTGACGCGATTGTTGGTTAATCAAGAAGCAGTAGTCGCGCGATTCGTTGATACCAAGAGCGACCTCAGCGTTCCAAAGCTAACTGTGAGAGGAGTTAGCCCCACAGAATCAGCGGAATGTCGATACCCACCATACGAATTCCTTCAAGACATCGTCTAGCAGGAGATTCTGCACCCAACGTCTTTTGATAACAGCGGACCTACAGCCAGGTATGGCAACTGACTCACACGATCACGGCCACGGCGAAACGGAACCCGTTACTGACCGTACTCACGACAACTCGTGGTCGGCGAATCTCGAGAAACCACAATACGCCGACGATCGCTCTCTGCTCGAACGACACGCGATTGAGGCCATCGAACACACGACCAGCGGCCACCACGTCAATCTCGTCACCCACGAAGCGCATGGCCATCCGGAGACATACCTCTATGACGCTCTCACCGACCGATTCGAGGAGGAGGAGGACGTCCGCTGGGAGTATGTCGAACAGTGCGGCTGTGGGGGCCACGTCGTCCGCGCTCACATCGAATAACGTCACGAACGCAGCGAACGGCAGCGGCAGGCTGTGAATCCGTCCACTCATCGATTCGAACACTATGGTCCACATCAAATCGCTCCCAGAACTCGAAGGAGAACCACACGCGAACGCCTTTCCCAGCGAGGAACCGAAGACGATCCGATTAACCCTCTCCGAGGGGGAAAATGTCGAGCCGCATGCTCATCCGGATCGAGAAATCGTGCTCTACCTCATCTCTGGCAGCCTCGAACTCAGACTCGATGGGGAGCCGTACCACGTGACTCAGGGCGATGTCGTTCACTTCGATGGAGCACAGGACATCTCTCCGGTTGCAAAGGCGGACAGTACCGCATTGCTCGTTCTCGCTGCGAAACGAGAGGGGCTTGGCTCTTCATAAGGGAACCTATGAGCTCCCAACGGTCATCATCTCCGACGAAGTCCGAATCTGATGGCGAAGAGACACCCCAGCAGCGACGGCTTGAGCGGAAACGAGAGCGGGCGATGGCTGCTCAGTCGCAGGTCGAAGCCGAGCGGGCTGTCGATGCCGACACTGACACGATCCAACTCGAAGTGTTTCGGTATGACCCCGATGTCGAGGCCAAACAGGAACCCCGATTCGACGATTTTGCCGTCCCCTACGAACGGGGAATGACCGTCCTCGATGCGCTCATCTACGCGCGCGACCACCACGACTCGTCGCTCACGTTCCGCCATTCCTGTCGCATGGCCGTCTGTGGCAGTGACGGATTCTTCATTAACGGACGGCAGCGACTGGGGTGTCAGACGCAGATTTCGGATCTCGACGAACCGATCCGCGTCGAACCGCTGCCTCACCAACCGGTGATCAAGGATTTGGTCGTCGACATGGACCACTTCTACGAGCGGATGGAGGCCGTCGAACCGTACTTCCAACCCGACGATCTCCCCCTCGGTGAGCTAGAAGAGCAGCGGCAGTCGCCCGAGAACCGCGAGCAGATCAAGATGGCCTCCCGGTGTATCCAGTGTGGTTGCTGTACGTCGTCGTGTAATCCGGCCCAGACCGACGACGAGTACATTGGGCCGGCGGCGATCGTCAAGGGGTATCGGTTCTACATGGACGAACGCGAGGGGCCCGATGCCCAGGAACGCCGGCTGGAACTCCTCGAGAAAGAACACGGCGTCTGGCAGTGCCACACGCAGTTTTCGTGTACCACGGTCTGTCCGAAAGACATCCCGATCACAGAAGAGATCCAGGAGATGAAACGCGAGGCCATCAAACGAAACCTCAAGTTCTGGTAACCGGAACGGTGGGGCTACGGCTTCTCTGTTCCATTCAATTTTCACAACCTAGTCGCTGTGACCCATCAAGTGACCGAGTTAGGGAACCAGCTGTTCGCCCTCGTCGTCATAGACTGTGATCGCGTCTACAGGGCAGACACGAGCTGCCATTTCCGCATCGAACTCCTCGTCCTCGGGGACGTCTCGAACGTAGAGGTCGTCCTCAACTTCGTTACTCCCGACGAGTGTCGCTTTGCCCGCATCACGGTCCTCAATGAACTTCTCCCACTCGTGGACACAGTTGAAGATCCCAGTACAGGTATCGCGATCGAATTCGACTCGCATAGTGTGTTTCCGCTCGTCACTAGTAGGGCGTCCTGCCCATTAGTCGCTCCGGCTTGTGGGTTCTGTCACGATGCCAGTATAGTGTTCGAAAGGGCCGGAGTCATTCGACGGTTGTTTGCCGCGGTCCCCACAGCGAGATCTCGATCCCATTCGTCTTTCCTGCAAACACCTGCATCTAGATGGCCTGGTGTCCGTTGCTGGTCGATTACATGACCACTGACAGCGGGCAGGCAAAATCATCAGACCGACGCGACAAGATGTCGGTGGGTGTGCTGGCGTTGGAGACGGGGAAACGCTTAGCGGGTGACACTCCGATTGAGGTAGCATATGAGTGCAGCGCGCGTCTCACAAGGGGCTCGGCGGCACGTAGCCGTCGGCGCACTCTTCTTGGTCGCGTGGCAGGTCGCCGCGCTCGTCGATGCGCCCCACCGCTCGGGCGTCGTCCTCGGACTCTACGGGTTCGTCCTCCACACCGTCGCTGGAAAGGGGTACGCGCTCGTCCCCTCGTACTTCGATCGGACGCTTTCGCATCCCGGGGCGCCAGCCATGAGTCTCCCGCTGCTCTCACTCGGTACCGTCGGCCTCGCCGTGACGCCCTTCGAGGACATCCCCTCCGTCGTCGGTATCGTGGGCGCCGGTTGCTGGGCGCTCGGCGCGCTCGTCTTTGTCGGCACAGTCGGTTGGACGGTCCAGGACAACCTCACCGGACGCGAGACGGGCACCGGCGAGGTCAACATCGACCGCCGGCGGGTCGACCGCGCCGCCAACGCGTTCATCCCGGTCGTTCTCGCCTACCTCGTTGCTGGTGCCTACGAAACGGTCGCCGTCTCGGCGGCTCTTCCGACGCTCACCGGACGCGGGATGGCCGGCGCGAGCCACCTGCTCGCATCCGGTGTTGGTGCGTTGTTGGTGTTCGCGGTCGGCTTCCGCCTCCTTCCTCGGTTCCTTGTGAGTTCACCCCCGCTGGTGCTCGTCATCGCAGTCCTCACTGCGGGTGCAGTCGGCCCCGCGCTCATCGCCGGGAACCTCTGGGGAGGGACGTGGTTTCGGGTTGGCGCCGCCGCTGAATCCATCGCTGTTGGCGGATTCGCCGTTGCATACATCTCACTCTTCGTTCGCTCCGAGCGTCGCCGTGTCGGTCTCTACGGGCCGCTGGCCGGAGTCGTCATGGGCGTTATGGGAGTTGCATTGGGTGCCCACTTCGCGTTCGCTGGTGGGTCTCCTGGGTGGTCGATTGCTCACTACCGGCTGAACCTGTTGGGCTTCCTCGGACTCACGATCGTCGGCGTCGCCTATCAGTTCTACCCGCCAGCGGTCGGCACGTTCCCGGGCGCCAACGACCGGACGGCGCTTGCCTCGATGGGGTGTCTCGCAGCTGGCCTCGGCGTGGAGGCGTACGGAGTGCTCGTCGGGTTCAACGTCGCCACGGTGATCGGCCGATTTCTCGCCGTTCTCGGTGCTAGTCTGTACGCGTACCTGCTATTGAGTCTCTTCCGGGAGCGGTATGGAGAGTGACTACTCTCACAGCTGTTTAGTCGTGGGAGTAGTCACGAAGTCGCCGAACTCGTTTCGCCACTCTCCGTGGCCTCTACGATTTCGGGGCGCAGTTCCGCAACCGTCTTCAGCAGACTGCGAGCGAACGGATCCCAGCTGACAATTGACCCATATCAGTCCACGTCCCATCCAAATCGCGGCTGATGAGGCGGCCATCGTTCGTGCCGGCTAATACAACCCCATCGACGACCGTCCACGCGAGGACGACTTCCTCTGGCTTACCTGGATACGAGACCGTCCCAAAGGTCTCGCCGGTGTCCGCCGACTCGACCAGTATCGCGTCCGCACCATTCTCTCCGCTCCACGTCCCCGGTGAACTGCGAGCAGCGGCCGCGTAGAGCCGGCCGTCGAGCGTGAATGCTTCGCGGAAGTACCGATGATCGAGGTCCGTATTGAGGCGTGTCCACGACCGCCCGGCATCACGTGTTCGGTAGAGCCCATCGCCGGTCGACGCGACGTACTCGTCCGGGTCGAGGATGAGGACATGATGGACATCGTCGTGGACACCGTCGCGGCGTTCGGTCCACGTCTCGCCCTGGTCGTCGCTGACGTGGACGCCGCCGACTTCGACGCCGGCGATCACACGGTCGGGCGTCTCCGGATGCACACCGAGGCTCCGGACGTGGGCCTCGTTGCGGTGGCGCGGCGTATGCCACTGGTCACGCGACGGAAGGTTCTGGAAGCCCTCGAGTTCGTCCCACGTCTCGCCATCGTCGGTCGACACGTAGAGATACGCCGGGTGAGTTCCCGCATAGAGGCGCTCGCCATCCGAACTCACGACGACTGAGTACACTTCCTCCCGTGGGACTCCCAGATTATCCCACGTCTGGCCGGCGTCTGTAGACCGATACAGTCCAGACTTCGACGCCGCGAACACGCCGTCCACGCCGGGAAACGTGCGGACGCGAGGCGTGTTGCCACTGTCGAGAACCTGATTGACGTCCTTGACGGGGACACCTGCTGTTCGGTAGACGCCGTCGCGAGTGCCGACGAGAATTGCCATGGTAGGGGGTACGTCCGCTGTCCGATTAACCTCCGGGGGTGATCTAACCACCGTATGCCCTTGCTGTCCTTCGACCGTGATTGGGACGACCGTCACGCAGGTCGTAACCAACAGACGGTGAGTCCTGTCCGATCCTGTTGGTTAATCCTCTGCTGCCGAAACCGTGCTAACTCGAACTTCACGATGTCTCAGTTGCCGTCGTTGAGAAGTTCCCGAACCTCCACCACTAGTCGGTGCCCTTCCTCGTAGAGGGTCTCTCCTTCGTCACAATCACATTCCTCCACATCAAGCTAATCGACGATCCCTTCGACGCGCGCCAGTCGCTCTGTGATTTTGGCGTCTTTCGCCATTCTCAGAGTACCCCCAGTCAAAGCCCGGTAACGACGAGAAGAAGCAGGAGGAGAATTGCGACACCGACTTTGTGATAGACAGGTGACACCTCCTCTGGTGTGGACGTTTCGTCGGCCGCATACGCCAGTCCTGCTCGTGTTCGTGCGCCTATTCGAACGCCTCGTACGCTGTGTCGAGGTCCTGAGAGAGTGGTTCGATCTCACTAGCGATAAACTCCTCGCGAGACACGGTAATTGACTCTCCTGCTGCCGTCGGTGTGATCACTGCGGCGTCAGCGACGTGGGCAGCGATCAGTCGGTCTTCGGTATGGCTGATCGCGGTGACAACGGGGGTGTCTGCAGTGACAATGACGTCCGCGACACGTTCCGTATTGAACGCTTGGAGATTTCAGTCCGCAATTTGAGCGTCAGTAGGTGGTGTCATTCCTGGCAGATCCGGGAGGGACAGATCCACGCGCCGGAGCAGCTGCGCGTTGATCGCGACGATAACCGTACTCAAGGACATCAGGAGCGCTCCCACGGCGGGCGACAGGAGGATTCCGACCGGCGCAAGAATTCCTGCGGCAAGCGGGAGTGCAAGGACGTTGTATCCGGCCGCCCAGATGATATTCTCCTGCATCTTCCGGTAACTCGCCTTGCTGAGCTTCACGAGTCGAACCACGTCCATCGGATTGTTCTGGACGAGGATGACATCGGCAGACTGGACCGCGACGTCAGTCCCACTCCCGATAGCGATTCCGACGTCGGCCCGCGTCAGCGCCGGCGCGTCGTTGACGCCGTCGCCAACCATCCCTACGAGTTTGCCCTGGTCCTGGAGCTCCTGCACTTTCTTGTCCTTGTCCCCGGGGAGAACCTCCGCGAACACGGTGTCGATGCCCAGTTCGTTGGCGACTGCGTTGGCGACGTCCTGGGAGTCACCGGTCAGCATTGCCACCTCGATGCCGAGTTCGTGGAGAGCGTCGACGACGCGGTAGCTCTCCTCGCGGATCACGTCCGCCATCGCGAACGCGGCGATCAACGCTCCTTCGCGAACGAGATACACCACGGTCTGGGCGTTTTGGCCAGCTTCATCAGCGAAGCGTTGGAGGTGACCGGGAACCTCACTATCGAGTCGAGTCAGCAGATTCGGTCCGCCGACGTACACCTCGTCGCCACCGTCGGCCGAGTCCACCGAGCCGCCGGCGAAGCCGGAGACGACGACGTTCGCGCGGACGCCCCGGCCTTTGATCGCCTCGAAGTCGGTCGCGTCAGGAACGGTGAGGTCACGCTCGTTGGCGGCCTCGTGGATAGCTCGCGCGATCATGTGTTCGGAATCGCTCTCGACGGCCGCCGCCAGCGCGAGCGCGTCGTCCTCGTTGACACCGTCGACGGTCGCCATATCGACGACGCCGTGCTCGCCCTCGGTGAGCGTCCCCGTCTTGTCGAAGATGATAGCGTCCAAATTTCTCGCCTCTTCCATCGCGATGCGGTCGCGAACGAGCATCCCATTACGAGCGGCGAGTGACGTATTGATCGCGACGACCAGCGGGATGGCGAGCCCGAGCGCGTGCGGGCAGGCGATGACGAGCACCGTGACGACGCGCTCGATAACCGTTGCGCTGAACGATACCGCGAGTGTCCATGCGATTGCTGTCACGACTGCCGCCCCGAGCGCGACGTAGAACAGCCAGCCGGCCGCTCTGTCGGCAAGCACCTGGGTCTTGGACTTACTCTGCTGGGCTTCCTCGACGAGTCGCATGATCCCCGCGAGCGTCGTCTCCTCGCCCGTTGCACCGACACGTACGCGGAGACTGCCATCGCCGTTGATCGTCCCACCGATGACCTCGTCGCCGGGTTCTTTCGAGACCGGTTTCGACTCACCCGTGATCATCGACTCCTCGACGTCCGAATCACCCTCCTCAACGATGCCGTCAGCGGGGACACTCGCGCCTGGCCGAACCAGTACGAGGTCGCCCTCGGAGAGTTCGCCTACAGGGACTTCCTCAGTGTCACCGCCGTCGGTGATGCGTTCAGCGGTATCGGGCATCAACTTCGCCAACTCGTCGACCGCGCTGGAGGCCCGTCGCACGGACCGCATCTCGATCCAGTGCCCCAGCAGCATGATGTCGATTAGTGTGACGAGTTCCCAGAAGAACGCCGACTGTGCAGGGAAGACGACGGTAGCCAAACTATAGACGAACGCGACCGAGATGGCCATCGAGATCAGCGTCATCATCCCCGGCGACCGGTCTTTCAGCTCCGGCACCGCCATCTGGAGGAATGGAATCCCACCGTAGGCGAAGACGATGAACGCGAATACGGGGTTGACCCATTCGCTGCCTGGGAACGCTGGGACGGAGAAACCGAGCCACTCCTGCAACATTTCGCTGTACAGGAGGACGGGAATCGACAGGAGTGTCGAGACGAAAAAGCGCCGGCGGAACATCTGCTCGTGGCCCTCGTGCATCCCGCCGTGGCCGTCGTGATCGCCGTGTTCCTCCTCTTCGTGGAGGTGCTGCGGACCTGCCTCGTCTTCGAGTAGCGCTTGTTCCGATCCTGACCCGCTGTGAGAGCTATCGTGCTTGCTTTGGCTCTCTCTATGACGATGATGGCCCGAGTCAGTGCCCGGATTGTTTGGCTGATCGTCCATTATCGATCGTTTTTGGTCTGTATATGCTTCAACAGGAGGGTCGATCAGTCTCTCATTCCGTATCAATTCGCGTTTCGGGATGTTCCCAATCTACAGGCGAGCAAGTCAAGCTTACAAACTATTGAATTGCCTCTAGAGGGCGGACACCTACTTGACAACATTGTGGTCGGTGGATAGGTTTAACAGAACCCGGCAATGAAGTACGTGTGCTCCGTTGGTGTAGCTCGGCCAATCATCTCGGCATCTCACGTCGAGGACCGAGGTTCAAATCCTCGACGGAGCATCGATTTCCGAGCCAATGGAGGTTGGAGAAACTAATTTCTGGGGGATTAGACCGTCTCGTTTGAAGTACCAGAGACCACCTGTAGACTTCATCATGCGACTGAACAGAGTAATGTGCCTATAGCCAGAAACCTGTTTCAGAGAATCTGTTGTTATGAGATGGCAAATCAAAGAAATCGAATGGGAAGCTGTTGCGGGCATCTTAGCGGCGGTTCTCGCACTCGTACTACATTTCTTGCACATCGTGGACGAAGCCGTGCTTCTTCAGATCACGCTCGTTCTCATGGCGTTTTTGTTCATCAGCCATCTTAGACGCGAATCAGAGACGGAAAACCTCTCTGAGTCCGTCACTCACACCGAACGCACTGTCGAAGAAATTCGAGCCAGTATGAATACTCCCGACCTTGAACTGATTGGTCCGGGAGAACTCAGATCCCGGAGTACGCAGTTCGGTCAAGGTGCTCATGGGGATATGATCTGGTTCAACGTCTGCCTGCTCATGTTCGTCCCCCAAGATTTGTTCGACGCGTTGCTTCGTCCACCAATCGAGAATCCAAATGTTTCCTCGATACAATTCGTCCTCGACGAGAGTGAACGAGAGCGCTGGAATACCCAGGTCAAACCGAAAGTAGAGGAGTGTAGGGGTGCAGAAACGGTACAAGAACCCGTTTGGCGCGACCTCGATGATAACGTCTCGTTTATTCTTCGTGGGACGGAAAACGAACAGACGGACGCGCTCTTGAGTTTCTGGGGTGAACCGTTTATGGCCCGGACGACACGGGACGTCCCTCGCTACATCATCCACGTTGCAAGGGAATCAGAGCTCATCCCACAGTTGCAGGATATCGAGCGCGAACACCGGTTGGGAACGAATTGAGAAGCACTCTTTTCCCGTAAGCGCCCGAAACACTTCTTGAAGTAGTTCTGACCGCACCCATTCACCACCCGATGGGTGGACACCCCCGGCAACACTTCAACTACAATGAGGCCACCACGCTTACGCAGCTATCTGAACGAGGAATTCGAGTTCCCTGTTGACCGAGCGAGAGTCGTCGAACGTGCTGGGGACGTAACGATCGATGCTCCTGACGACGATGACTCGGAGTCTATTCGCGCGATGCTGGAACGAGACAACGACAATCCGTACGAAACTCTTGAAGACCTCTTCGCGTCGATCTATGGTAGTCTCGACGATAGTTACATCGGGCGAAAGTACTACGACGATCGTGGCAGCACCGTCGAAGAGGTAACTGGGGACTACCCGCGCGACGAACGGAACGTCTCCTTCTGACGGCTACCAGAATTTCAGGTTCTGTTTAACGGACTCACGCTTCATCTCCTGGATCTCCTCAGTGATTGGGATATCCTTCGGACAGACCGTGGTACACGAGAACTGCGTATGACACTGCCAGACCCCGTGTTCCTTATCGAGGAGTTCCAGCCGGCGTTCTTGAGCATTAGGCCCTTCGCGTTCGTCCATGTAGAACCGATATCCCTTGACGATGGCTGCAGGACCGATGTACTCGTCGTCGAACTGTGAGGGATTACAAGACGACGTACAGCAGCCACACTGGATGCACCGGGAGGCCATCTTGATCTTTTCATGGTTCTCGGGCGACTGCCGCTGTTCTTCGAGTTCCCCATCAGGAAGCTCGTCGGGCTGGAAATATGGTTCGACGGCTTCCATCCGTTCGAAGAAGTGATCCATATCCACCACCAGGTCCTTTATCACTGGTTCGTGAGGGAGCGGCTCGACACGGACCGGTTCGTTGAGGTCGGAAATTTGCGTTTGGCAGCCGAGTTGCTGGCTTCCGTTGATGAATAGGCCGTCACTTCCACACACGGCCATTTGGCACGAGTGACGGAATGTGAGACTAGAGTCGAAGTGGTCACGAGCGTAGATGAGTGCGTCCAAGACTGTCATCCCCTTTTCGTAGGGAACATGGAAATCATCGAATCGGGGTTCTTGCTTGGCTTCGACTTCAGGATCGTACCGGAATACCTTCAGGAGAGTTGTCTCCTCATCGGCGGAAGACTGTGCTTCAGCGGCCGCTTGTGCCTCCCGCTCTTTTGCTCGTTCATGTTTCTTATCGAGACGCTGCTGCTGTGGTGAAGAGCCAGTGTTGGATTCCTCTTCTGTCTCTGAGGGTGTTTGTTGAGAACTCATATTCGTGGGTAAAGTACTGAAATTCGCTCAGAAGGGTAGCGGAGTTCCATGTGAAAAGGTAACGGGGAGTCATCCAAATAGTTGTCCCTGAGGACGCATACGAAACTATTTCATTGACCAAACATATGCTTTGAAAACCGGAACGTCGAATTTCTGCTGCGTCGTCGGGTTAATCAGAATTCGAAGGAACAGCACGCCGGTACTTCGTATTCAACGGATTGGAGAGAGCAGCAACATATACTCGCTCCATACCTATCATTAAGCGTAGTGTCCACTTCCTGCGAAACCGACGAACGGCGCTGGCGGTAGTTAGGGTCCGGAAGTGGACAGTATCGCGGAGTACGGCCAGCCGGTCTCCCCCGACTGCCCAACCCCGATGCTCACTCGCTTTCTCGATTGTATCGCCCTCATCATGACCTCCAAATGCACACCCACAAATGACAGTAGAAAGCGAATTCACCGTCACGCCCTACAGCGTTGACGGGGAAATCGACTACGAGAAACTCCTCGAACGGTTCGGGGCTGACCAGCTCTCAGACGACCAGATCACAGCCTTCCCCGACCCAGTTCATCCCCTAGTTCATCGAAACGTATTCTACGCAGAACGCGACATAGACAGGTTCCTCTCCGCTGTCAACGCAGGGAAACCACACTCTATTGTTACGGGCCGTGGCCCATCAGGGCCGATGCATATCGGTCACGTCTTCCCGTTCTACTTCGCCAAGTACCTACAAGAGCAGACAGACGCTCTCGTCTACATTCCAGTGTCCGATGACGAAAAATACTTCCTCAAAGAGATGTCTCTTGAGGCAATCGGCAATCACACTCGTGAGAACTTACTCGATCTGCTCGCAATAGGATTCGATCCAGTTCGGACGCGCATCATCGTGGATACAGCGGATGGAGATGTGGTGTATCCCCTCGCAACCGCATTCGCAAAGGCGGTGACCCAATCGACTATCGAGGCAACGTACGGAGAACCCGCGAACATCGGTCTGTCGTTCTATCCTGCTGTTCAAGCGACACACCTACTCCTCCCGCAGCTCGTCGAGAACCGTCACCCGACGCTCGTTCCGATCGCAGTCGATCAAGACCCCCATATCCGAATCTGTCGGGACATTGCGGATAAACAGCGATACGACGTCGACAAACCGAGCGCATTACTCTCGAAATTCCTCCCGAGCCTCGCAGGGCCAGGCAAGATGAGCTCTTCAGACGACGCTCCCAGTATTCTCCTCGCCGATGACAGAGAAACCGTGTTCGAGAAGATCCGGGCCCACGCGTATTCCGGTGGTCAGTCCACTATCGACGAACATCGAGATCAGGGTGGAGATCCCGAGAGAGACACGTCGTTCCAGTTTCTCTCGTATTTCTTCGAAGCGGATGACGAGCGGCTGGAACGACTCGCCCGGGAATATCGTGATGGATCGTTGTTGAGCGGTGAACTCAAGGAAATCGCGGCAGAGAACATAGCTGATTTCCTCGAACGTCACCAGGAACGACGAAGACAGTTGGGGTCACTCGCGGATGAGTTACCAGCGTACCGATTGACCGATGCTGAGCGGAAACGGGCTCGCCATCGAGTCGGATTTCTAGATGATGGGCTGTTTTAGAAATGGCTTATCCGTCAATACGGAGCGAATTGCGGGGGTTGCTTGGGATTGAACTCCCACCAACCTAGTCGCAGAATCACTCTTACAGTGCACTAACCAGGTTTTGGATATGGGTTCGGTTTGTGTTCTTGAAACCGTTCGGCCAAGGGTTTAGGGCGCTTCCGAATTTAAATACATACGCTATGGTTTCAACAGGAGATACTGCGCCAAGCTTTACAGCGACGTACCGAGGAAGCGAACACAAGACGTTCGAACTTGTCGAGCATCTCGGCGAGGGACCCACCGTATTAGCGTACTTTCCCGGGGCGTTTACACCGCCGTGTTCGAACGAGATGGTAGCCCTCCAAGAGCGTCTTGATGAATTTCGAGATGCGGGAGCGACACTCTTCGGAATCAGCGCCGATTCACCCTTCTCCTTGGGTGCGTTCGCAGACGAGTACGATCTCGAGTTCGACCTCGTCAGTGATATGGGCGGTGAAGCGATTCCGGAATACGACCTCTCAATTGACATCCCAGACCTAGGCCTGTACGATGTCGCCAACCGGGCTGTGATCGTCCTTGACGAAGACCGGACTGTGACCTACAGGTGGGTAGCTGAAGATCCGACGAACGAACCAGACTACGATGAACTCATCAAGGCCGTCAAGGAAGTCTGACAAACAGCGGCCCCTCCAGTTTGAACGACATGCTTTGAGTTGAGTAATCCCTAGAAGTAGAATGTCTCTATAATATCCTCCCAAGACTCAGAAATTGTGATTCTATCAAAGTATTCACAGTAATTCGTTTTATTCGTCGACTTCCGTTTTTACGACGACTGTCGGTCGGGTGGTTAGCCGAAGCACGCGCTCTGTTACACTCCCGAGTAGCGCGCGGTATTCAGCTGGCCGGTGTTTCGTGCCGAGGACGACCATATCGATATCTTGCTGATCTCCGTACTCGAGTATCGTATCGACAGGATGTCCGTGTTTTATCGCCTCTGTCATCTCGATTCCACTATCTTCCGCACTACGCCGAACCGCCTCGATGGCCTCCTGGCCGAGTTCTTCGAGTCCGTGCTCGGGTCCTTCTGCCTCGTCGACATACTCGTCCCCACTGTACGCCGTATAGATGCTCTCATCGACGACGAAGAGCGTATGAAGGGTAGCATCGTGTGTCTCGGCGAGTTCGATTGCATGGGATTCCGCATTCTTCGATGCAATCGTGCCATCCGTGGCGAGTAGAATCTGGTCGTACATAGAGCAAAGTTCGTTCAGCTAGCCGATAAGGGTGGTCATCACAACGAATCGACGAATTGGAGCGAAACGCTGTTAGTCGTTCTTTTTGGCGAGAGCGATCAGTGCAGTACTGTCGGTTTTTGCTGCTGGCGCTACTTCACGCGTCCCGTCGAATTGGACGACATCTCCCGACTGTACAATATGAGACTCCCCATCGAGTTGCAGATCGATCTCGCCCGAGATCAAATAGAGAATGACCTGCCTTTCAGGATGGCTGTGTGCGCCGACGCTTTCGCCTTCGCCCAGGGATAATCGGATTGTTTTCGGTTCTTCGGTTGGGAACACGTTAGCGTGCGGTACACCTTCACAGTCCTCGATTGATTTCACTGGTGCCATGAACCCATTATGGGACTGAATAGTCCTATGTCCATCGAATCATGACTCTATTTCTTGCTGTGACAGCCACCATCCAGCAGAAATATTGGCGCTTCTTCGAGCTTAAAAGGGGGATTCACCCCTATGCTTTTTCGGCCTTCCACGAGTAATTTCGAATACGAACTGGATAGCAATACCATGACAAACAATAAACCTAACATAGAAGTTACATTTAATCCACAAAAATGGGTCGACGGACCGTACCATTTAGACGATGGGGCAGACAAACAACTGAATCCCGCCGAAAACCGGGACTCAGTGACGTTCGTCGTGCCTTGGGAAGACGGGACTGACGAAGAGGGAACAGTTTTCCCGGACGAGTCGTACGAAGCAAATCAGCTGCAATCTCACCCTGCGGCTCCAGAGTGGGTCCAAAACTGGGAGGGGCCATACTACGTCCGGACAAAATTGGTTGACGACGAGTAATAGCTGACTGGCAGCCCAGTCCACGTGATGTGGGTGCAATAGGTCGAGAGGAACGTTTTCCCAGTACCGAGAATGCTTGATTCTCGAGTGACGAGCTTTAGTGAGTGACTGTGGCCGATACGAACGCGCTCCTCCCCTCCCTACTTGCTCGCTACACTCGTTCCTTGAGGAAGGGGACTCCGCGCTACTGGTTCAGTTGAAGCCAGTAGAAGATGACGGGTAGAGGCCCCCATTCAGTAATCACACATCCGATACTTGTCCGCGGAATTTGGGACTGCTAACTGCTAAGGGTCAATAGAGAAGAGAGACGGCGGTCTCTGAGTCCCGCCGATCAGTTAACGTGGACGCGGACGACATGACCACCACAGCCGCACTGCTCGATATATTCCCACTGGACGTCCTCATCTCCAAACCGCTCATCAAGCGCATCGTAGAGGAAGCCCTCGGGATGGCCGTGTGCTTTGTGAGTGACGAGATTCACGTGGTGGCCGCTAGTCGTGTGCTCGACTGCCTCGACCCCGTGCCGCTTGAGTAGCGAGAGGTTATCTTCGTACTGTGGCTTCTCGAGGTTGGCGGACCAAGAGTTGTCGTGGCTTCGGTCGGTGACAGGTTCAGTCTCACCGTGTGCGTGGTCGTCGCCGTGATCGTGGGAGTGACTTGCCATCCTCTAGTGTTGGACTACTATTCGTATAAGGGGTTTGGTGGTGTCTCCTCTCTTTAGGGTGGAAAGTCGTCTGGGGTATTTCAGCACAGAGCACACACTGAACGTATGGACGACCACAACCCCGAAGCGGGACGGGGGAACGCAATGAACAGTGAATTCCCCGAGCTCTATCAAGAGCTCAAATCATTACCGGTCACCGTCGAAGCGGCCTCGTTCGACGGAAAGCGTATCGAGACGGAACACCAGACGTTCGAGCGAACCATCATTCGTGTTCGTGGCGAAGGTGTAACTGGATTCGGAGAAGATGTCACGCGTTCCAGAGAGGCTCATGAGCGACTTCGCGAGGACGGACTACCGCTTCCGACCGGTGACTGGACGATCGGAACATTCTTGGGCGCTCTCGATTCCGATTCGAATCTCTCGACACAGACTGCGTCCAGGGACGCTCCCGAGTATTTGCGCTGGGCGATCGAGAGTGCAGTTCTTGATCTGGCGCTCAAACAGTCGGGGAGAACGCTGGCATCGGTACTTGACCGTACGTACGAGCCGATGGCATTCGTAGTCAGTCTGCATCTCGGGGATCCACCACACATTCGTCCCGTGAACCGGTTCCTCGACGCGGATTCGGATATCGAGTTCAAGATCGATGTCCCCGACACACCGAGCGACGAGTTACTCTCGGCACTATCGGATACCGGTGCAGTTCGAATTCTGGACCTGAAAGCACAGTACGGTTCGGACGTCGGGGTTCCCGCCGATCCGGACCTCTACCGGCGGTTGTTCGAGAGCTTCCCGAATGCACTCATCGAAGACCCGGCCGTCACAGATACGACACGACCTGTGCTCGACGAATATGCTGACCGAGTCTCTTGGGACGCCCCGATAACGGGTGTCGAAAGCATCCGGAACCTCCCGTGGGAACCAGCTGCGCTCAACATCAAGCCGTGTCGGTCTGAGACGCTCGAATCACTCTGTCGTATTCTCGAATATGGCTTGCAACACGAGGTCGAACTCTATGGAGGCGGAATGTTCGAACTCGATGCCGGCCGAGCGCACTCACAGGCAATCGCCTCGCTGTTTTCCAAACAGTCCAAGCGACCTCGCACCACCGGCGTATCACACGTACCGAGCCGACAAATCCTATCCTTCAAGTCCGCTGGAGCCACCAGCCAAACCGACCGGAATCGGGTGGTATTCTAGGTGACTCTGATTACGCTATCCCACGAGAGATACGGTGCCAGAGATGGTTTTCAGACGCAAGTAATCTCAAAGACGACGCACCATGACTAACTCTACGAATTTGGGAGACCAGAAATACATCGCGATTATTGACCAGGACAAGGTCACCGACGAAGTGCGGAACATCGCCGTCAAATACGATCCGCTGAATCGATCTGGTCACGAGGGGTTCCACGTCACCGAAAACGGAGAACTTCACATCGACGACGTGAACGTGATGCGCGAGCACAAACTCATTGAGAAGAAAATTCCAAACGACGCGATCCAGATCGTCCCGCTTCCATCCGAAACCGGCCAGCTTGTTCACCAGTATGGCGACAACGGATTCCGGATGTACGACCTCCCTATCCCGGAAGATGGGAGAATCGTCGGCCTTCTCGGTCGCAACGGGATCGGGAAAAGTACTGCCCTCCGTATTCTGGCCGGTGAGCTGGTACCGAATTTCGGCACCACAAATGGGGAGGCCAGTTGGAATCAGGCGGTCGAATCCTTCCGTGGGACAACCCTGCAGACGCATCTCAAGCGACTTCGAGACGACAATGTTACGACCAGCTACAAGAATCAACGTGTCGATACACTTCACAAGGCTACTGCCGAGACGGTGAGTGGCCTGCTTGTTACGCGTTCGGACGACTCAGACCGGTTCGTTGACGACCTTGATCTTCGATCGATCTGGGACCGTTCGCTAGCTGATCTCTCCGGTGGCGAACGTCAGCGGGTTGCGATCGGTGCCACCTTGTCGACTGATGCGGATCTCTACCTGTTCGACGAACCGTCGTCGTTTTTAGATATCGAACAGCGGTTGTCAGTCGCGCAGACGATCCGCAGCCACGTCCAGGAAACGGATGCAGCGGCCCTTGTCGTCGAACACGACCTAGCGACACTCGACCTCCTCTCGGACGCAATCCACGTACTGTACGGTGAACCAGGTGGGTTCGGTGTCGTCGCCCAACAACTAGCAGTTCGAACAGGCATCAACCAATTCCTAGATGGCCGACTGAAAGAGGAAAATGTCCAGATTCGCCGCAACTCGATCGACTTTCCCACGGCCGGCGAACGTGGCGGCCAGTATGGTGAACCGGTCCTTGACTATCCACGGTTGGAAAAATCGTTCGGGGAGTTTTCGCTGACAGTCGATCCCGGACAGATACATGCCAGTGAGTCGATCGGGATTGTTGGGGAAAACGCGCTCGGGAAAACGACGTTCGTGAAACTACTTGCTGGGAGTATTGAAGCCGACGACAGAACCGTTCTGGATGAGGTACCGGTGTCGTACAAGCCACAGTACATCACGCCGGATAGCGACGAAACGGTTCGTGAGCGGTTTACAACGGTCGCCGATATTCACTCACAGTCATTCACGAGGCAGATTCAGGATCCGTTCGAACTCGAGCCGTTGTACGATCGTTCGTTGGGTTCGCTCTCGGGAGGAGAGTTACAGCGTACCGGAATCGCACTCTGTCTCGCACGCGACGCGGAACTCTATCTCCTGGACGAGCCCTCGGCCTTCCTGGACGTCGGTCGCCGGGTGTCTCTCGCCAATAAGATCCATCAGTTCAGCAAGCAAACAGACCACCCAGTACTGGTCGTTGATCACGACCTCTTCGTCATCGACCGGGTCGCAGACCGACTGATCGTGTTCGACGGAAACCCTAGTCGCCACGGGCGGGCAAGTGCCCCACAAGTAATGCGGTCGGGAATGAATGCGTTCCTCGCTTCGCTCGGAATCACGTTCAGGCGAGACGAGCGAACCGGTAGACCACGGGTAAACAAGCCGGGGAGTCAACTTGACCGGAAACAGAAATCGAGCGGAGAATACTACTACAGTGGCTAACTGCTCATTCTGTTGATCGTATCGCCTGCTGTCACTCAATCATAAGTAGCAACACCGGCTGTTTGATCGCCATCGATTCAACTCCTTCAAATCTGGTCGGTTTGGCAAGATCCTATACTTGAAAGAGAGGAGTCTCCTCGTAGCGGAAGCGAGTCAGGCACCCCAGGAACTCGAACGAAAGCACAGTTCTTCGATGGAACATCCGTGCCCAATGACGTGCAGGTCACTTTTCTCTCCAAATCACGAAACGAGTTCACAGACGAATGGCACCGATAACAGCCGCCGCAGTCATCGATTTCGTCACCGTCGTCTTCGTGCTCGCGACGATGCTCTCGATGGGGTTGGCGTTGACCACCGACGAGATTCTCATAGCACTCGGACACCGGCGGCTGATGGCGAAATCACTGCTGGTAAATCTGGTACTTGTCCCGCTGCTGGCGTTCGCGTTCGTCCTCGCTGTTCCGATGGAGACCGGTCACGTCGTCGGGCTCCTGTTGATCGCCATGGCGCCGGGAGCGCCCTTTGGTCCGAAACTGGCCGAGATTTCGAACAGCGACGTCGCGTTCGCAAGTGGTCTGATGGCCGTGCTGGGTGTCGTCTCCGTCGCGACGATCCCGATTACGGTGGCACTCCTCATGCCCGGCGACATCGCTGCTGACCCACTCGGCATCGCCCGGATCGTCGTCGTTACGCAACTGATCCCCCTGATCGGTGGGCTCGGCGTCAAGGCACGCTATCAACCGGTTGCAACTCGCTTACATCCGCCCATCCAGCGACTCTCAACCATCTTGCTCGTCCTCCTTATTATTCTCTTGACGATCGTCTATGCCGGTGAAATGCGCCAGCTCGTCGGTACGGGGACGCTGTTTATCTCGGCCCTTGTCGTCGGCGGCGCGTTACTACTGGGGTACACCCTCGGCGGCCCAGCAAAAAGCACGCGAGAGGTTCTCGCGACGACGACTGCTGCGCGAAACGTGGCCATCGCGTTGCTCATCGCTACGGCGAGTTTCCGCGACCCAAGCGTTCTCACGATCGTCGTCGCGTTCGGGCTCATCAGTCTCGTCATTTCGGGCCCGGTTGCGAGTTTCTGGGGCCAGCCCAGTGAAGCATGACTCACTACAGCAGCGGTACCTATCTATCGACCGGATCTGCCGTCGTATGTACCGAACGAACCCTGTGATCCGAGCACCGGTGCGAACGTACAAACGGGGTTGTCCCGTAGCACGACCATGGAGATCACACTCGTCGGTACTGGAAGCCCCGTCCCAATTCCCGAGCGTGGTGGTACGAGTATCGTCGTCGATATCGCTGATGAACGCGTGTTGATCGACTGCGGGCCCAAGACCGTCTATGGCCTCATGGATGCAAGGATCCCGTTCGGGGATATCGAGACGATATTCTTCACCCACCACCATCTGGACCACAACGCGTCGTTCTTCCACTTCGCGTTCACGAGCTGGACCGAGGGCGGCCGAGAATCGCTGACCGTCTACGGACCCGACGGCACCGACCGCCTCGTCGACGCGCTGTACGACGTATACGCGGAAGACATCGAGTACCGCAAAGACATCTATCCGACCGATGGCATCTCGAACATCGAAACCGAACTCGTGACAGAGGGCTTCAGTCGCCAGATGGATGGCTGGGACATCGACGCACTCCCGGTCGAACACTCCATTGAGACGTACGCGTACCGATTCACCGAACACGAAACCGGTTCGTCGTTCGTCTTCTCTGGCGACACACGAAAGATCCCGTCGCTCGCCGAGTTCGCCGCCGATGCAGACGTTCTCGTTCAGGAATGTAACACCGCCCCGGTCGACGAGGACCGCGTGCCGGACAAGGACGAGCAGTTCGTCTGGCAACAACACGCGGAGGGAGAACGGGACTTGAACAAGTCCACGTTGACGGCCAATCACTGTGACGCCACAGACGCGGGTGAGATCGCCCAGGATGCTGGCGTCCAGACACTTGTTCTCACACATATCATGCCGTACCGCAATCTCGAATCGATGCGGCGAGATGCCGAGTCAGTATTCAATGGAGACGTGGTCGTGGCTAAGGATGGGCTTACCCTCTCTCCATAGAGAGTCAAAATTTTGGGATTTAACAGTGTCGTACGGACCGTGAGTCTAGTCGGAACCCCGTTCAGTCCTGTTTGTATTCGCGTCTGAAGCCGCGGAACTCCGTGCGGTGGGCTTCTTCGTCACTTAGAATTGTGACGGCGAGATCTTCGGTGACTGGGTCATCGGCATCAGTCGCGGCTGTAATGAGGTCACGATACATCTGGATGGCGTCCTCTTCGGCATCCAAGACGCCGTCAATGACCGACACGACGTCAGTACTGTCCTCCGGCGGCTGAAGACTCTCCTGACGAGCTTCGAAATCGGCTGAGGCAGGCGGACGCTCGTCTAACTGCTTGAGTCGGTTGCCTAACAATTGGGCGTGATTTAGTTCCTCCTGAACGTCTGCCTCGAGGCTCTGTTTTACCTCCTCAGCACTGACTCCGTCGAGGACGATGGAGTTCGTCAGGTAGTTCATCACGGTCTCGATCTCGTCACTATACGCCCGCTGGAGGAGCTCGGTTACTCGTTCACTTGCCATACAACGAAAATACGATCCTGATCCGTTTATGGCTGTGGGTGGTCAAATCCAACAGGAGAGTTGAAGACTTGCTTTACCGGCGAGCAAGCAGGTAACCGGTGGTAGCTCCGACGAAGCCGCGAGTAACGATGATTCCTACTGCCCCGAGAGCCAGTGGAGTGACGAGGAGGAAAAAACCCGTAACTGAGCGCTTGCATCCAGGTGACCGAACAGAGTTACTGCTCAAAGAGATTCCTCGCAAATAGGATGAACGCGAATTCGGTGAGATAAAAGGGAACCGGGAGTGCAAGTAGTCCGACCAACACACCAACAAAAGCACCTCTAAGTGGTGATCTCGTCGCGTCAAGTCGTGATTAGAGTAACCGGCAGAGGATGGCCCGCCACAGAATCCGCCGAGAACGAGAAGCACTCCTGTGTTATTAGGTGCGTAGTTTACGATGCTATCACCAAATGAAATACGGCAAGGAGACGAACAAAAGTGCAATCAGGCCCCCGACGAAACCGGATGTCAACGACGGGTGCTTCCGAGCAGCCGCCGCCGGTGACCAATGAGCTATATTATGGCATGGTATCCGCTCTAAGTGAGTATATCGCTTTGACCGAGTGACGGACGATCAAATCAATCTCTAGTAAGAAAATCGATTTCCATCGTGCGTGGTTTGCGGAGTAGGGTGTCAGCTTCCTTCCCGACCTCAAGGGTCGGAGTATCCGCTTTGACCGCCGATGAAATCGTAGTAGGAGAATGGTGATAGAATTCTATCGCGGTAAAATAAGCGACGCGCGGCGCTCGCAGTCTTCCTTTTTCAGCACCACGATTATGTAGCGGGAGTGTGGGGTTGTGACACATGGAAGTCCGCAGGAAGACCCTCGCAAAGTTGCTCCTCCTAGCGTTCGTCTTCAATTTAATCGTGATGGGGACGGGGGCGTACTTCGCGTATCAGCAGTCACCCGACCGTCCGGAGCGCATCGTCGGCCCCGAGGGTGAGGTGATCACGACGAACGAACAGATCGTCGAAGGGAAGGCCGTATTCCAGCAGAACGGCCTGATGAACCACGGGTCGATTCTCGGGAACGGCGCGTACTTCGGCCCCGATTATACGGCCGACGCACAGGAACGGTTGGTGTCGAACATGCGCGTGTACGTCGCCCAGGAACGCTACGGCACGCCGTACGCGGAACTTCCCGAACCGGAGCAAGCGGCCGTGAACTCTGTCGTCTCACGCCAGCTCCAGGAGGGTGAGTTAGGGACCACTATCGAGCTCACCGCCGCAGAGGCATACGCCTACGAACGGGTTCAGCAAGCGTACGTTGAGCGGTACTACGGTGGCGCCGCCGAACACGGCGTCCCACAACAGTTCGTCGAAACACGCTCGGACGCCCGTCGGTTCGCGGACTTCGCGCTCTGGACGGCGCTGTTCTCGTCGATCGACCGCCCGAACAGCGATGTCTCGTGGACGAACGAGTGGCCGTACAACCCCGGCGCCGGGAATACGCCCACGACGTCCTCGCTGACGTGGAGCGTCATCGCGATGGTGCTCCTCGTCGGCGGGGGTGGCGCCGGCATCTGGCTGTACAACTCTGCCGAACTCCCGGAACCGGACACGGCGGGCGTTGACGTCCCCCATCCTAGCGAGATCGACCTCTTCCCGAGCCAGTTCGCTGCGATTCGCTTCGTCCCGGTGGCGGCGGCGCTCTTCGTCGTCCAGACGCTTCTCGGGGGGTTGATGGCGCACTACTACATCGAACGCGAGGGGTTCTACGGCATCGCGGAGGCCCTCGGTATCGACGCGATGGCGACCCTGCCCTTCGCTATCACGAAAGCCTGGCATATCGACCTCGCAATCCTCTGGATCGCGACGCTCTGGCTCGGCATTGGCCTCTTCCTCCCGCCGCTGCTCACCGGGCACGAGCCGAAGAATCAGAAACGGTACATCCACGTCTTGCTGGGGGCACTGGTCGTCGTCGTCGGCGGCGGATTAGTAGGTATCTGGCTTGGTGCCCAAGGCTACATCGACGGCGCGCTCTGGTGGATTCTCGGCAACGAGGGCCTCGAGTACCTCGAGGTCGGTCGGCTCTGGCAGGCCGGCCTGCTCGCCGGGTTCATCTTCTGGGCGGCCCTCGTCGCCCGCGGCTTCAAACCCCTGCTCGACCGGGAGGAGCGATACGGACTCGCTCACATGATCCTCTACGCGGGCGGGTCCATCGCGCTCCTCTTCTCCGCGAGCATGCTGTACACGCCCCAGACGACGATGCCCGTCACGGAGTTCTGGCGCTGGTGGGTCGTCCACATGTGGGTCGAGGGCGCCTTCGAGTTCTTCGTCGTCGCAATCATCGGGATCTCCCTCGTCTCGATGAACCTCCTCACACGTCGCAGCGCGGAGAAAGCCGTCATGTTCACGGCGCTATTCGTGATGGGAGCAGGCGTCATCGGCGTCTCCCACCATTACTGGTGGGTCGGTATGGCGGATTATTGGATCCCCATCGGGAGCGTCTTCTCCACGCTGGAGTTCATCCCGCTGATCTTCATCCTCTACGAAGCCCTTCACGAGTACCGGGCGATGATGGGGGCGGGCAAGGACTTCCCGTATCGGCTGGCGTTCATGTTCATCATCGCCAGTGGGTTCTGGAACTTCGTCGGCGGTGGCGTCCTCGGGTTCTTCATCAACCTCCCGCTGGTGAACTACTACGAGCACGGCACGTTCCTCACGGTCGGTCACGCCCACGGCGCGATGTTCGGTGCATTCGGCTTCCTCGCGCTCGGGATGGCCGTATACGCCCTCCAGTTCACTACCAAAGCCGGGAAGTGGGATCCGACGAACCTCAAGCGCGCGTTTTGGATATTGAACGCCGGGCTCGCGTGGATGGTCTTCATCGGCGACATCCCCGTCGGCTTCCTCCAGCTAGAGACCGTCTTCACGGAGAACTACGACGCCGCCCGCTCACTTGCGTTCTACAACCGCGACATCGTTCAGTGGCTCTTCTGGGCACGCCTGCCGGGCGACATCCTCATCATCGCTGGGGCGAGCCTGTTCGGCTACGACGTCCTGAAAAAGCGGTTCGTCCGCCGCGAGGAGCCCGACACTGTCTCCGACGGGACGATCATCTCTCGGCGTATCTTCGCCGAAGACGACGATTAACGCCCACAGCTACCTCAGATTCCTACAATACTTGAACTTTGTAACTTAGAAGATTTGTATGCGAAAGGCCGGTCGGTAACGTCAGTCGACGTAGAGCGAGTAAAGGATAATCGCGAACCCAATAGTGGTGAATAGACTTTCGACGACTAGAGCGAGATTTGGGTCGAGAGGCAGCAGCTGATCAACGATACCAGCGAGGATGGCTCCGAGAGTAACTGCACCGAAACCAAAGGTGAGGGCCCGAAGTGCGGTCGATTTAGTGCGTCGGTAGGCTCGAAAGGCGTAGAAGGTGATCGATCCGCCAAGCACGAGTGTGAGCGTTTTGAGGATGACGACGGCGGTGGTGATACTGAGGTTCATGTTTCTTTCCGTACTTCCGACCACAGTTCGGAAAGCCTCTCTTCTGGTGTCTGTGAACGGCGTTTGATTGCAACATTAAGGGAGCGGTCGTCGTTGAGGGAGATTCGGACTTCGTCGAAGTTGAGAACATATCGCGTCGTGTGCCGGCCATCTGATCTGATTTCGATCTGTTCCTCGACTAGCGAGGCGTCACTTAGGAGTTCGAGTTTGCGATACATCGTTGACTCAGGGATGTCACATGTCTCCGAAAGTTCACTCGCCGTCATGGGGTGTTCCAGTTGCTCAAGGATCGCGTGGCAAGTTGGATCATCCAGCGCGTCCAGAACATCTTGGAGCTCGGGAGCATCTGGAGCGAACGGATCACGTCCCATGGTTGTTGTGTAGGAATGATGGGAACTGTGTGTTGTAAATTGGCTAATCATGATTCAGGATAGTAGGGGTGTACTTCTGACGAGAGAGTTCCGACATTGTCTGTTGGGTGTCCCTGATTGAGGGAGCTTGCGCGCGGGGGATGTGTCGAGCCATGTCATTGGTGTAGCGATTCGATAGTAGTATCGTCGAGGTTTTCGAGGAACTGTTTGATGATTTTCTCCTCTGCGCGATGAAGCGTTTCGCTGCACGTCGATTTGGCGAGATCGATTTCCTCAGCGAGTTCGGTGAGAGAACACTGTCGAGGCGTATCATAGTACCCATGTTCGGCAGCGGCGTTTACGAGCCGTAATTGCCGATCAGTCAGCAGCTGCTCGGGTTCTATATGCTGGTGAATCTCGTTCACTGTGAAGGGGATACCGAACTCACTAAGTTGCTCACCGAGTTCTGAGAGCCGGTGTTGTGGGGCAGTGATCTCCCACTCGGCGTTCCCGTCTTCGATCGTGAACGGCATCTCGAGGGGGACGCCGGAGTCCTGGACTGGCAGGAGGAGCAGAGGCATCGTAGTCTCGAACTGAATCAAGACCGTGTTCTCGTATTGTTGTAAGATCTCGAGTTCAGTCACTGATTCACTGGCCTGGATGTCGGCGATGATGTCCTGTAAGTCGGTAGCTATTATTTCGGTGAGTCCCACCCCCGAGCCATCGTCCGTGAGGGCGGCTAGGATGCGGATACTTGCGTTTGAATACTCACGCGAGATGTCGCCGATCCAGATACCCTCTGGAATCGTAATGGTGATATTGGCCTGTGGCATCAGTGTTCGTTCGAATATATTCGCCTGCCGCACCAATTAGTAGTGCCGAACATGTTCGTCCACGATGGGAGTGGTCGAGAGGGCATGTGTCCGAACATCATCGGGTGAACGCGTTTATCTACCCAGTCTAAGTGGTGATGTATGAGTACGGATACTGCTGATGACGAGATACGGGAAATGGATGCCCGGGAGATCGACGGTGAGCCCTTCAGCGAGATCATGGCCGAACTGGAGGCACTCCCAAAGGGTAAGACGCTCGTGCTCGTCAACAGCTTCGAACCTGAACCACTGTACAACGTACTCGAACAGCGGGGCTTCACCTACGAAACGTCCTGTGTCGGAGATGACGAGTGGCGTGTGTCGATTACCCACGCCTGAACATGTTCGGAACAATAACCTCATCGGAGCGCCCACAACCCGAATGTGCATGACAGAGAAAACCCTTGACGTCCGTGAGATACCTCCGGCCGAGCGTCACCCGAAAATCCACGACGCGTTCGCCGATCTCGAGAGTGGGGACGCACTGACGCTGATCAACGATCACGAACCGAAGCCGCTCTTCTACGAGATGCAGGCCGAAGTCGAAGACTTCGACGCAGACGGGTACGATGTCGAACGCCGGAGTGACGACGAGTTCGTCGCCACCTTCCCGAAGAAGTAGTCGCCCAGCGCTACTACTCCCGCCAAATTACTGTCACGACCACCTCGTCCCCGTTGTTCGTTTCGTATGTGTACCCCCGATCCTCGAGTTTCGGATACAGGTGCTGGGGTGCCCGGTCATTCAACTGGACGAGAATAGTATCGGTATCGAGCTCAGTAAGTCGCTCGAGCGTGTTCTGCAGCGGTTGCGGTGGGGGGAGATCTCGTGCATCCAACGTCTCCCGAGAGCGGTCTGCAGGTGCGGCGGTTGTCGCAACAATCTCGGACACGTCAACCATACAGCTGTATTCGAGCCACTCAAGCCAGACGATTATCCCGAATATGTTCTGTTTTCGTGCGTACCAATTCTTCTATCAGAGTTTCCTACAAGCCCCAGGAACACGAGTACGAATACGTTCGGCAGTCGATTTTCCCGTACTGCAATCAAATCCGGGCGAAGTAAGCACCATGTCTCATGGCGAGCGAGGCTGGGAAGACGACGGACAATGGGTGAACACATCACGGAGAGAAATACGGACGTGACCTTTCCCGAGGGAGCTATGAGAAGGGATACCACCGAAGAACCGTCTACGACAGATTCCGAGCTGGAAAAGAACGAGATAGAAAGAGTCCAAAGAGCGATCCAAGTTGGCGCAGACGACATCAGAAAACGAGAGCTTCAGACGGCTTTCGACAGACTTGAAGCATGTGGCACTGTCACGCCGAAGTAGCATCGGATAATTTCACAGATGGCAACGGCGATCGTCGATGAGATTCTCGCAGCTCCACACTCTGCGTTGGACCACGCCTCGGACGAGGATGATACCGTCCAGACAGCTATCAAACTGTTTGATCAAGACGGATAACTCTCGCTGTTCGGCGGAGATTTTCGAGGGGGATACCCTAATAGTCCTCCTTGAGCGGAGACTGTCGAACATATTCGGGGGAATATCCGAGGTATAGGGATTGCTACGTCCAGCTATAATGACAACGGACGATCCGTCGATGAATCGACGAACCGTTATCCAAGCTACCGGCGTGACGTTGACCGGGACATTATTGGCTGGCTGTAGTAGCAGGGGGCAAAATCAGGATGAAAATGACAACAGTAATGCAGAGAATACTCCGACCGAGGGGGGCGGTGGTAGCTCGGAGGCGAAGAATTTTGATGGATGGATGGAAGACGTCGGCAACTACAACGGTATCGTTGATAAGACCGGGAACGACGACGTCGTTGTGAAGGTCGGTGCTGAGGGGAACGGTGGTGCATATGCGTTCGCTCCAGCGGCGATCAAAATCGCTTCGGGAACGAACATCGTCTGGAAGTGGACCGGACAAGGCAGCTCGCACAACGTCGTCGATGACGCCGGGAATTTCGAGAGCGAGATGCAAAGCGAGCAGGGCGCGACGTTCGAACACTCCTTCCAGAGTAGCGGTACCTACAAGTACTACTGTACACCCCACAAGGCAATGGGAATGAAGGGCGTCGTCGTCGTTGATTGACATCCTTTGCCGCCTTCATTCATGGAAATCCGAACGGTGGCATCACATCGTTTGCGGCCTGCCTGGCCACTCGGTGTGAACTCACCGCGAAGACCGACACGAACCCGTTCGGGAGTAGTCAGAGGAACCCAGATAACGGGATCTAACATATGAGCACCGTTCCGGGAAATCTCGAAACTACGCAACAGCCTCCGATGACGGTCCCTCTCCGGCACTTCG
This sequence comes from Halorarum sp. SLYT50, assembly GCF_059821265.1. Taxonomy (NCBI): domain Archaea; kingdom Methanobacteriati; phylum Methanobacteriota; class Halobacteria; order Halobacteriales; family Haloferacaceae; genus Halorarum; species Halorarum sp. SLYT50. The sequence continues at coordinate 77,652 of NZ_JCAMRW010000006.1, forward strand.
TTGTTGGACTCGGATTTTTACTCTTGGGGACGCTCATCGGTATCGGCGATGCATTTGACGTGACGGCCGGCTTGATAACCCTCGCCCACGTCCATCTCCTCCTCGCCGGCTGGGTCTGTATCACGATCATGGGTGCGATGACGCAGTTCGTGCCGGTCTGGTCGGGCACGCAGCTCCATTCTCAACGCCTCTCGGCCCTGCAGCTGTGGTTGGTCACGTTCGGCCTGCTCGGATTTGCTGCGAGCCTGCTCAGCGGCAGCCTGACGTGGCTACCGATATTTGGAGGTACGATGCTACTCGGATTTTGGACGTTCGTCTATAATATCGGTCGGACCCTCTGGTCGCTCTCGTCGTACGACGTGACCGAGCGGCACTTCACACTCGCACTCGGATTCTTCCTCTTCCTGACCACGCTCGGCTTTCTCCTCGCTCTCGATCTCGTCCATCCTGTGTTCTCCTCGCTCTCGATGTCGCGTGAAGAGGTGATACAGAGCCATGCGACACTCGCCGTTTTCGGGGCGGTATTGACGACCATCCTAGGAGCCCTGTACCAGCTCGCGACGATGTTCACGCAAACCAAGCTCCACGGGATCGATCTCCAGTTGCGGAAAATCGAGGAGGTGGGCTACCCCATCGGTGTCGTACTCCTAGCGACGGGTCGACTGATTGGCGCGGGGACACTCGCGCGTATCGGTGGAGTGCTGATCATTATATCGCTCCTCGGATTCAGCGTAATACTCGGGAGACGACTCTACGAAACACAGGTCCACTGGACACCGATGCTCTCCCGGTACGCTATCGTGGCCCCCGCGATGGCGCTCTGGGCAGTGCTCACAGCGCCGTCCTGGATTACAGACCCACTGGCTCGAAACACACTGTTCGGCGCACCAGGGACGGTCCACCTGCTCGTCTTGGGCATCATCGGCTTCGTCATCTTCGGAACTCTCTACCACATCATTCCGTTCATCATCTGGGTTCACCGCTACAGCGATTTGTTAGGATACGAGGCGGTTCCGATGATTGATGATCTCTACAGTGACTGGATTGCAGCCGTCGATTTCGTTCTACTTGGGGGCGGGACAGGAATACTCATCGCGTCCGATCTGTTTCCGCTGCCGTCGATGAGCGCTGCAATCGGTGGACTGCTGGTGTTGGTCGGTGCGCTTCTCTTCCTCACCAATATCGTGAGGGTCATCCGAGAACATAGTCCACATTCCCTCCCCGAAATCCTCTTCAGTACGTGCCAGACGGATCGGGGAGCCGCATCGGAAGACTCGATTGAATCTGCCGATGGTCGGTAGCCCTGAAGCAGTGGGTGGGGCGGATACTGATAGCGAACACGTTCGGGTGAATACTAACCCTGTGGACGGCGAAAATGTAGAATAGCGATAGCCCTTCCAGCATTCACAACTCAGACCATTCTGATGGGCAGTGTGATCCAAACACCGAACCCGTACCCAGGTATCCCAGATCATCGTACTCATGCCAGAAATTACGACCCTCGATGACCTCACGAAGGCACCACACGCGGAAATATTCGAAGAACGACACCCTCGGGCTGTTCGCCTCCAGTTGGACACGGGTGATCGTGTTCCCCCGCACACCCATCCTGGAACGAACATCGTGCTTCACCTGGTGTCTGGATATCTAGATCTGTCTTTGGACGACGAGACCTACGAAGTGAAACCAGGACAGCTCGTTCGATGCGGTGGCGAGTGCGAAATTTCACCCTATGCATTTGAACCAAGCACGGCCGTCGTCGTGTTCGCCCCGAAAGCGGGCGGATCCGAGTAATCGCGTCCATAGGGAAGAAGCAGCCTCGGTCTGGACCGTTTGCGAGTGATAGACCACATTTGGAAGACGATCTCTCAGAAAGGAGCGTCTGGGCCACCACGGCTCGGCCGCTCGTTCTGCCTGGTGCGTTCCATGGGAGTCGACTCAACGTCACCGTCGGGGACATGCGTGACGGACCCGGTCGAGAGAAAGTCGTTTTCTATGTCTTCGAGCTGATCGTTAATCGCATCGCTCTGGTGATGCATCCGAGCTGCTCGAACACGGACGAGATCGTAGTCGTGGCGGTCCGACAGGCCATTCCACGCGCGGAAGGAACCAATCGTGAGCGTATGCGTCTGGGGACAGAATGGGGTCGTCGGCGTGAATTCAGCCCGGAGGACGGATACGTCGTTACGCTCCTCTGCATACCGATAGCCGGCGTTCGCGTGTCGCGTATCGAGGTTTAATCGCGCCAGATTATAGTTGAACGTCATATCGTAGACTTTCCGCTCTTCGAACAGCTCACGGGTTATCTCGTGGAAGTTCACGTGGTTCTCACCCGTAAGGATGGCGTGGCCTTCGAGGAATTCTCCGGCGGCTGGAATATGTTCCGGGACGAATTCGTCGTACTCGTCGAAGAGCCCGCCGTCATCACTGGTACCACCAAAGGGGGAGGGGAAGCCGGCCATGTACGACCCTACGTATGTGCCCGTCCTATCGTTGGTCCCGGACATGTTCACAGGTCAGGTCGAAAACGAGGCCACTGAAAGCGGGATCAAGACTGCACCAGTGAACAAGGAGCGGCAATCACACCGTGGCGATATGAACTTCGGTAATCCCGGCGATGTCCATTGGAAGCCGACTTTGAATCGCCTGCGTGGTCATCGGCGAGATGCCGCATCCGCCACAGGCACCCGACAGCTGTATCCACACTTCACCCGATTCGGGATCGAGATCTTGTATGGCTGCGTTCCCACCGTGCATCGCGATCTGAGGGAAGTTCCGTCGCAAGAACGACGCCACTTCCTCTACTAATGGTTCCGCCTCTTCTGTGACCTCATTCGAGGTAGTCGAAGTATCAGCCTCCATAGCTACAACCTGAACGACAGAGGGGGAATCAGTTCGCCCGAACATCTTCACTCTGTTTCCCATTCAACACAATCGAGAACCAGCATCCGACTCCAATCTACGGAGTAGTGCGGAGTCTCTCCTCTAAGTGCAACGGAGAGGGATGAGTAGGGAGAAGTGGTTTACTTGACGTGGACACGAGTGACGTGGCCCCCGCAACCGCATTGCTGGATGTATTCCCATTCCACACCGTTGGCATCGGTCCTCTCATCGAGGGCGCTAAAGAGGTACTCGGAGGGATGGCCATGGTCACCATGCGTGACGAGATTGACGTGGTGTCCCGATTCAGTGTATTCGATCGCGTCGATGGCCTGTGAAATGACGAGATCAATATCGGCAGCGTGCTGCGGTTTTTCGAGATTTGCCGACCACGAGTTATCGTGCATGCGGTCGGTGACAGGTTCAGCTTTACTGTGTCCGTGATCGTGGTCGTGAGAGGTACTCATCTTCGTCTAGAGGAAGGGTACGAGTAGTGAAAGTAACGAGCCCGAACATCTTCGGCTAGAAGATGTACGGTGGGTACATCGAAAGCCAACCGGAGGAATCCATGTCCTGCAGTTTCTTCGACATTGTGAATCTGCGCTTCTAGTTCGTTCTTCCGTTGGCGTGGTGCCCATCGGAAGCTTTCTCCGAGACGATTATACATCCAGTGTCTCTGCTAGAAGACGTGATACGACGAATAGCTCGCAGCGCAATCCCGATAGGAGCGGCAACGATATTCCTGAGCGGGATTGCCACCGCCCACGTCGATTACGTGGTCGACGCAAACCCAGAGACGATCGGCGAGGCGATCCAGTTCGTCATTGCGACGGTTTCGGACCCGCTGAATGCTGTCCTCTTAGCCGCAGGTGCGGTGGGACTCGTGGGACTGCTTGCCGGTTGGATCCTCGTCAGGCCGTTCCCCCGTGACATCGCGGAGTTTCGGGCAACGATGAAAGAGTACACTGACCTCGTTCCATGGCTCTTGCGCATCAGTATTGGCTTCCCGCTGGTCGGTGCAGGCTTTGCAGGCTACTATTTCAGCCCAGCCGTACCCATCGAGGCACGGTTGCTCCAGATCGGTATCGGCTTCCTGTTGCTGTTTGGCCTTGCAACGCGTGCAGTCGCCGCGATCGGGTTGGTTGCCTACGTCGTCGGCCTCGCGGTTGATCCGCGCATCCTGCTTGCCAACGAGTTTGTGGGCGGATTCTTGGCCATTATCCTGCTCGGCGCCGGACGGCCGTCAGCTGATGACGTTCTCCAGCGCGTCGCTGCAGCCGACAGTACAGTGTACGGACGGATCGACCCTATCCATCGGATCGCCGTCTGGTTCCAACACCTTGTCGTCGATTATAAGGTGTACCTGCCAACGCTGCTCCGTGTGAGTCTCGGGTTGAATTTCGTCTATCTCGGATTTGTCCAGAAACTCATGTCCCCGCAGTCAGCCCTCGCGGTTGTCGACAAATATGACCTGACGGCGGTGGTACCTGCCCCACCGGAGCTGTGGGTAGTTGGCGCGGGAGTAACTGAAATCGCGGTCGGCATCGTCTTGCTGCTCGGACTGTTCACTCGCGGGTTTTCACTGGTTGCGTTCCTGCTGTTTACGACGACGCTGTTCGGCCTGCCGGACGACCCCGTCCTGGCGCATCTTTCACTGTACGGGCTGGTGTCTGTCCTGCTCATCACGGGGAGTGGACCACTGGCACTCGATAACCGACTTCAACCGACGGAGGCGGACTCGCGGCGCCCCAGCATGGCCGACTAGCGCCTGTCACACTCCATTGGCCGTACGAGCGTTCACGTCACACGACTCGGGACCACCAAACAAGAGGGCCTGGTCATCATCGAGGTTTGCACGGCGCGCAGTTTCGTCATTCGATCGGATCGAACACCTCTGGATTCTCCGGTCCTTCGGCAGTGACGACTGCGAGCGCGCCCTTGCGTGCGACTCGCGAAAGTGCGTGGTCGACCAGTTTGAAGTCTCCTGGCACAGGGAACGACATCGTCGCGACGCAGGCGCTCCCGGGGAGGACCGGCGTCGTCTGGACGTAGCGCATCGGTTCGCTGGCGAGCGCGCCCTGTTCCCAGACCTCGTCCCAGACGCTGCCGATGGCGTGGAAACTGCTGAACAAGTTTGGCCCACCCACTCCGTAGAAGATACGGGCGGTTTCGCCCGTCTTCACGTTCATCTCGGCGTAGTTGTCCGGTGTAATGGCGTACTTCTCGCCGTTCATCAGGACGTACGTCGGATCTTCCATCGCCATTCGCGCGAAATCGAACTCGTGGTGGCCCTTCTGTCCCGTGTTTCCATTCGTGTAGAGTTCGTGCTGACCGAGGTAGAACTCGTGGTCCACCTCGGGGAGCCCCGCCTCCGGTTCGACGAGGATGATGCCGAACATCCCGCTTGAGATGTGGTAGTCGACGTTCGCTACCGCACAGTGGTAGATGAACGCGCCCGGATAGGTGACCTTGAAGCTGAGTCGTTTCGTCTCGCCTGGGTTGACCAGCGTCGCCTCGGCTCCCCCGCCGGGACCACGGCAAGCGTGGAAGTCGACGTTGTGTGGCATCGAGTTGTTCTCGTTATTGTGGATGGTGACGTCCACTGTGTCACCCACGCGAGTACGGATGAGCGGGCCTGGAATCTGCCCATTGAACGTCATGTAGCTGAACGTCACACCCGGTTCGACCTCGGCGACCAGTTCCAGCGTCTCGAGTTCGACTTCGACCGTGGCAGGCTCTGAGCGCTCGATTGGAGCGGGAATATCACGTGGATCGGCAGCGATCCGTTCGACGTCAACCGGTTTCGCGGCACCGAGGGATGCGGGCTGGTCAGCGTCCAGGGACATCGGCCGAGTCTGGACATTGTTCATGGGACTGCCGACGACGCAACCTGCAAGCGCCATCGTCCCACCGAGACCGACTCCCTGCAGGACGCGACGACGAGTAGTGGTGTAGGACATGCGTGGTTGACCTCTGAATAGATATAACTCAGAAAACAGTATATAACTGATATATGGCTCTCAAACCCTGGGAATTGGCGTTCTGACCTATGTACGTCGCACTTGTACAATAAGTATGAACAGTACCTGTTCCACTCCCGAGACAGTACCGGCGACGGGCCACTCGCTGCCTCGCCGACGCTTTCTGCAGTCAGCGACCCTGCTGGCTGCCTCTAGTATGCTCGTGGGCGGTGCAAGCGGGCGTGCGACCGCGACCGAGATGCCGGACTTGGAGGCTTGGTTTTCGAACGTCTCGAACTACACCGGCGTCGTCGACGAGCGCGGCCGAAGCCTCGTCCTGATCCGAGTCGGTGCAGACGGCAATGGCGGGGCGTTCGCCTTCGACCCCGCTTGCCTTCGGGTCGACCCCGGTACGACCGTCCGCTGGGAATGGACCGGTGATGGCGGTGCGCACGACGTCACCGCAGCGGACGGCAGCTACGCCAGCGAGATGGTCGACACGTCTGGTCACCAGTTCGAGCACACCTTTGATGCCGAGGGAGTCTCCACGTACGCCTGCAGCCCCCACGAGGTGATGGGGATGAAAGGCGCCGTAATAGTTGGCGATGCCGACGTTGGTCTGGAGAACGCCGATTCCGCGGCGGGCGAATCCGGTGACGCAGACGAGATCACCTACCTCGCGCGGGAACCCCACTACGGTGGCTGGTTCTCGCATACCGATAACTACAGGCGGACCGTCGACATGCGTGGTCGCTCACTCGTCCGGATCCAGGTCGGCACCGCGGGTAACGGCGGTGGCTTCGCGATCTCGCCAGCCGCAGTAGCGATCGATCCAGGTACGGAAGTCCTCTGGGAGTGGGTGGGTGAGGACGGCCCGCACAAGTTCACAGCTGAAGACGACAGCTACGAGAGTCCCGAGCAGTCCAAGGGTGACTTCGGAATGGTGTTCGATGGTGTTGGTGTTAGCAAGTACTCCTGTGACCCTCATCACGCGGAAGGGATGCGTGGGGCTATCGTCGTCGGCGACCCCTACGAGGGGCTCCTCCGCGTCACCGACGACGAACTCGCCGCCCTCGGTGGCGTCGGGCTGGCCGGCGCCCTATTCGCCCTCTTTGTTGCGATGTCCCGTGAGCGTGACGAGGATTAGCTAGGGGTTCGGCGTTTTTGAAGGTACACTGACTGCTCTTCTGGCTTACGCTATTCGTGCACGGTATCGTCTATCCCCCAGCCGTCGGAACACTACTGGATGCGTCGGATCGGACTGCACTCATCTCGACCACTAGTATTGGAGATGAGTTGCTCATTCAGATTATCGGGCTCATCAGACGGGTTCCCGTAATAGTGACACTCGGAGAATTGGTGGCACTTGCTGGAGTACTGCTTTGCACATATCTACTCGTCGCAGTATTCAAAGCGCGGTGATCTCCGAGTTCGGGAGCTTCTCCGTACTTCAGATTAATTTGACATATGGCCGGGGGGCAGGTCTAACCTCCATGTAGATTTCTGCTGTGTGACGAGAAGCGGGTGGTTCTCAGCGGACTCATCGGTCATTAGCTCACAACGGCCCAAATGAAACTTTGGAGCGTCTTTCCGACGAAAAATCCCATAACGGCTCCGAGCGCGACGCCTTCAATACTACCGAGCAGAATGCCGGTCAGCGCTCCGACAGCTGTGAGGAGGTACTCTGGATGGGAGCAAACATGCCCTAATCCGTTGGAATATGGCTCAGACAACGGCATAGATTGCTTGCCATCGAGAACCGATAGAGTGCGAGTCGGTTGAATCAAGAACACAGGGTCCAGATTGGTCTTGGAGCATACCAAGAGAGTCGGGCGATAGATCCAGATATCTTATGCCGAAGATGTTCGTCTATCGAGCCTCTGGAATTTCTTCGGCACCTCCTCGAGATCGTTTCGAACGGGAACGCGAACTCGTCCTTTCGGTCAGTGAATTCGACGGACTGTGATGATCAGCCGAGAAACTACCTGAAGCGCAATTTGGTCTGTACCAGTCAAGCTTGACTGAGCCTCTACTCAACAAGCCAGTATAAAAGCAAACCCGAACACATTCGTTCGGCCTCTCAGGCAATAGGAACTGGCACACCTCCCTATTTTCGGGGTCTTCGTAGGCCCACTCGTACTATGAGTGATCAGATCGGCGCACCCGGAACAGGACTGTCGCGACGCGAGTTCCTCGCAGCCACCGGTGGTGCCGGTGCAGCGGCGTTAGCCGGCTGTCAGGCACCTACAAGCCAGGCGAATCCATCGTCACCGACGCCCGCGAACACGGTAGCTCCGAACCTCCCGAAGACGAGTCCGCCACAGGTCGTCAACGTAGACGAACAAGGCGGCGCGGTGACCCTGAAGACCCAGCCCGCCGTGCACGAGGCGCACCCGCTCGAGTCGATGGGCGGCCCGGTAACGCTCCCACGCGTCTGGGCCTTCCAAGCCGACGACCGCGCGCCGAGTGTGCCCGGACCCATCATCCGCACCACTGAAGGGAATGACATGGAAGTCACACTCGACAATACGGACGGCAGTCGGCCACACACAGTGCACTTCCACGGCGTCCGGAAGGCCTGGAGAGACGACGGTGTTCCTACCACGACCGGTATACAGGTCGATCCCGGTGAGAAGCACACGTACACCATCCCTGCGAACGTGCCGGGTACCCACTTCTATCACTGTCACTTCCAAACTCACCGGCACATCGACATGGGGATGTACGGCATCTTCCGCGTTGATCCCAAAGGGTACGAGGAGGCCGACAAGGAGTACTTCATGACGGTCAAAGACTGGGACTCCCGGCTCAACCGCATGATGGCGGGGGAAGACGCTTCTTACAGCCCCCGCTCACGCGACCCCGATGTGTTCACGGTCAACGGGAAGGTTGCCCCCCGGACGCTCCACCCCGAGGACGGCTCACCGATGATCGTCGAGCAGGGCGACACTGTCCGGATACACTGGGTCAACGGCGGCTACATGAGCCACCCCTTGCACATCCACAATCACCGCTTCCAGCGCGTCGAGAAGGACGGCGGCGTCATCCCAGAGGCCGCCCGCCACGACATGGACGTCTGCAACGTCGCCCCCGCCGAACGTCACACCATCGAGTTCACCGCAGATGCTGATCCAGGAATCTATCTCATGCACTGCCACAAGGTCAGCCACGTCATGAACGGGAACTTCTACCCCGGCGGCATGCTCTCCGGGGTCGTCTACAAGGAGGCCATGAACACGGACATCTTCGGCCAGCTGATGCAGTACGCCGGCTACGACCAGTAACCACCGTCGAAAATTCAAACCAATGTCAATCCAATCTACCGATCCGATCGCCACTCGAAGAGCAGTACTGCGCGGTGCCGCTGGCGCTGCGACAGCGGGCGTTGCTGCGAGCATAGTGGATCCCGTTGCAGCACAGACGGCCGACGAATCGGACTACGGCGGCTGGTTCGATAATACGAGTAATTACGACGGCACCATCGACAAGACCGGGCAGCAGTCTGTGACTGTCACCGTCGGGGCGGAAGGAAATAACGGCAATTACGCCTTCGGCCCCGTTGCGATCCGCGTCGATCCCGGGACTGAGGTTGTCTGGGAGTGGTCCGGGAAGGGGAGTATGCATAACGTCGTCGACGAGGGCGGGGCGTTCGAGAGCGAGATGACCGACGAAGCAGGCCATACTTTCACGTATACGGTCGAGCAGACTGGCATCGTCAAGTACGCCTGTCAACCCCACAAGGCGATGGGGATGAAGGGTGCAATCGTCGTAGGAAACCCGTCGGGCAGCGGGGCGGCGACGGACGCAGCTGGGGGACAGGCGAGTGAACCCGAGTACGGAGACTGGTTCAGTGACGTCCGCAATTACACCAAAACAGTTGATAAAACTGGGCAATCAGAAGTGACGATCACTGTCGGTGCAGAAGGGAACAACGGCAGCTACGCCTTCGATCCGCCTGCAGTTCGCGTCGACCCCGGAACGAAGATCATCTGGGAGTGGTCTGGAAAGGGCAGTATGCACAACGTCGCTGCTGAGGATGGGAGCTTCGAGAGCAAAATGACCGACAAAGCCAGCTTCACGTTCGAGCAAACAATCGAGAACCCAGGCATCCAGAAATATGCCTGCATCCCCCACAAGGCGATGGGGATGAAAGGCGCAATCGCGGTGGGTGGCACACAGGCGAGCAGCGGGTCGAATTCCGAACTCGGTGATCTGCTCGCCATCGGTGGAGGGCTCGGACTCGCTGGCACGTTATTCACGATGTTCGCGTTCGGTGCCCGGAGCAAGACCCGAAAACACCAGTCCAAATCGTAGGAGAGGCAGATTCAATCTAGACTCTGAACTTGTTGGATTCCTCGTGCTGATTTGAGCGTTGTATCGCGATACAGTCGCGTAACGGCGGTCAGGAACGGATCTGAGATATGTTCGCTTGTCTATCAACTCTAGAGGATACAACTACTTGGACTGCGTTTCATTGAGAGATGACGGTTCTCTTCTCCAACTGCAGTATCTGTGTCTGCTGGCAAGCCAACGGAAAATCATTCCACAAAGTGATGACGATCGACCGACGGTGGTTCAGCACCGGTTTCAGTGCGACGTGAAAATCTCGTCGCTAGACTCACGAGCGCTGCGCCACTTCGAAGTACCGGTGCGTGGAGGAACCGGGGAAGGTGGTCGTGAATCGTGAGAAGCCGGGTTAATCCCTCTCCCATTGACTGTTGGCTCTCGAGTACCTCTCCAATCACTGGCCGGCGGATCCGTTCAACTCGCTGCAGTACGTCGGTCGATACTGAAGCCGTCTCTTGTTTGAGTACTGGCGTGAGTATCCGATGTGCGGTGACGGCGTCTTGGATCGCCATGTTGTTTCCCTGGGCGCCGATGGGAGAGGCGACATGTGCGGCGTCGCCGATGAGCAATAACCCATCCACGACCCAGCGCTCAGCGAGCGCTGACTGGATCGACAGTAATGCACACTGGTCGAACGAGGTGAGGTGCTGGCCGACACTGTCTGCGAGTCTGGGCTCGATACCGGCGACCTGCCTCCGAAAGGACTCGATACTGTGGTCACGGATCTTTGGGTATGTACCCTCCTGGATGAGCAAGCCGTACTGCGACTCGTGGTTGCTCAGTGGGGAGTACGCGAGAATCCCTTCTCGTTCGATACGGAGATGTGTCGACAGATCTGCTGCTGCACGGGGCAGTCTGAACCAGACGACTTCCGATCCCGTCTCCTTTGTCTGCAGGTCGATCTCGGCAGCGTCTCGGGTCGTTGAGTACCGCCCGTCGGCCCCGACCACGAGGCGGCTCCGGATGGTGAGCTGCTCACCACTCGGTCGCGTCGTCGCCGTGACTCCCGAAATCGTTCCGTCGTCACGGAGGAACCCATCCACGGTGGTGGAGTCGAGAAACGAGAAGGTGTCGTACTCTCGGGCACGTGCAACGATGCGTCGAAGCAGCGGTGGTTGCTTCATCAGGATAACCTGCTCGTCGTCAAACTCGAACAGGGGATACGACCGACCGTAGGCGACGAGCGTCCCCCGAGAGATCGTCTCGTGGGGGAGTGATTCGATGTCGTCGCGGAGATCCATCTCGGCGAGGAGGGTCGGAATCGGCGGACGGAAGCCATACCCGCGGAACTCTCGATCGAGTGTCTGCTGTCGTTCGACCAGTGTCGTCTCCACGCCACTGCGTGCGAGCAAGTAGGAGAGGACGCAGCCAGCGGGGCCCCCACCGACAACGACGACATCAGTCGAATAGTCAGTCACTGGATTCCCTCGTCACGGCCGCTCGTCTGGTGGCTGGTACTGTCGACGTCACACGTCCACAATACCGGAGTGTCCATATAGCCTGAACGAAGACATGGTACTCCTGACTACCGGTTCTTGCACTTGGTTCCCGAATGTATTCCATCTAGTCTGTTCACGAGTGGGAATGGAGTTTGACCTTCTCAGAGGGAGTGGAATTCTGGTTGTGGTCGTCATCAACGTTCGAGATAGAGCGAGTACAAGACGATCGCCAGGCCAATTGCCACGAGGATACTATTGATCAGGATCCCCATCTCCAGGGAGACCGAGAGGATTTGATGGGCGATCCCTGCGAGCAGCACGCCGAACGTGATGACACCGAACCCGATGCCGAGAACGCGAAGCGATGGCGTTCCCGTATTCCGATAGGCTCTGAACGCGATATACGTGACCCCGCTGCCCAGGAGTAGAATCACCGTCTTGACGACGACGATAGCTGTTTCCACCCAGATCATAGTTCGTCCCCCATCTTCGACCAGATGTCTGCAAGCCGTTCGTCGGCGTTCCGTGGCGGCCGCTCGACGCTCACCGAGAAGTTGTCGTCCTCGTCCATGGAAATCGTCACGTCGTCGAAGTCGCGTTTGTATTTCGTTGTTCGACCACCGCCGGGGTTAATCGTATCCTGTTCATGGACGAGTGAGGCTTGGCTGAGGAGTTCGAGCTTTCGGTACAATGTCGATTTTGGGATGTCGCAGGTGTCAATGAGTTCGGTTGCGGTCATGGGTTCAGCTGTTTTACGGAGGATTGCCCGGCAGTCGGCGTCGTCCAGCGCATCAAGGACTGCCTGAAGTGATGGCGTGTCCTCAGATGACGCTGAATCACGCACCATTGTCTGAATTTGGCAGGTACTCGGGATATGCTATGCGATTACGGTTTCCCTGGCCGGGAGTGGAACCAGTCTGCCAACGTTGTCATTCCACCGAGACTACGACTCGGAGCCGTCTCCGATCCGTCGTTCTCCATCGTGAGTAATCTCGTAGAGGCCTCGACCGACCGGATAAATCTGGCCGTGCTCATGGAGTCGGGCACACGTTTGGTCGACCGTGATCGGATGGCGATCTGCAGTACGGGCGATGTCCATGACATAGAGTGGCGACTCCGCGCCGAGTATGGCCAGGACTTCCCGGTCGAGTTCACGACCAATTTCACTCATCACATCCGTTGCTCGGCCAGCGGTCGCTCCCTTTTCCTGACGCGATTCTGCGTGCTCGGTCATCACGCATAGCCCCCGCTCTCTGCGTAGATCTCCAGCAGTTCCTGGTAGCGATTCCGAATCGTGACCCGGCTCACGTGGGCCGCGTTACTCACCGTCTCCTGTGTCAGTTGTTCGTTCGTGAGGTGCGTCGCCGCGTAGAGTGCGGCTGCGGCGAGACCGGCAGGACTTTTTCCACTATGTGCGCCCGCTGCCTTTGCCGTGGTAAGGAGATCGCGCGCTTGGCGGACGGCCTCGTCGCTTACATCGAGTGCTGACGCGAACTGGGGGACGTATTCTAATGGATCCGCTGGTTCGATCTCTAGTCCGAGTTCCCTGGAGACGTATCGATAGGCGCGCTGAATTCGGATCTCTGCGACACGACTGACTTCAGCGAATTCAGCCAGCTGTCGCGGCGTCCCGTGTTGTCTGGCTGCAGCGTACAGTGCGGCTGTTGCCATGCCTTCGATGGACCGGCCAGGTAGGAGATCTTCTTCGACGGCCCGTCGATAGATCGCTCCTGCCGTTTCTCGAACTGGGTTCGGGACATCGAGAGCAGATGCCATCCGACTGATCTCGCCGAGTGCCTGTTTGAGATTCCGCTCGTGGGCGTCTTTCGTTCGGAACCGTTCGTCCCACGTGCGAAGGCGCTGGAGGCGGGCTCGCTTCCGCCCGGATACCGATTGGCCGTACGCATCCTTATCTTGCCAGCTAATCGTCGTACTGAGTCCCTTATCGTGCATGAGCTGGGTGGTTGGCGCGCCGACGCGGCTTTTCTCGTCTTTTTCATCGGTATGGAACGCCCGCCACTCCGGCCCATGGTCGATGGAATCCTCGTTGAGGACTAGGCCGCACTCTTCGCAGGTCGTTTCTCCGTGTTCATCGTCATGCACAATCTGCCCGTCGCACTCCGGACACGATGAGAGGGGCTGAGATTCGGTGACCGTCTGCCCGTCATCTGTGCGGCCGTCTTCGATATCGAGTTGAGTTTTAGTCATGAATACTGGGGATTCAGTACCGATGTTCGTTCACTCTGAAAGGGTCTCTCTAGCAATGGTGGGGGTTGGCAGTCGAAGAGTATGCGGCGGAATCCCAGGCTTTGGGAATCCGCCAATATGATTTACCAGGACCAAATGAAAACTGCTGGCTCAGAAATGTAGATACGTCTTCTCGCAAAGTTTCAGCCAGTGTATGGTGTGGTGTCGTCACCCAGAGAAGTCGCTGTACGACACCGCTCCCTGGTCAACGATTGTCTGGCTCTCGGGGACATCTCCGTCCGGCGGCATACTCCCTTCAGCTGGGCCGCCGGGTTCCCCGACGACGATGCGGCCGGTCATGCCGAGACCCTTGTGCGGGGTACAGAAGTAGTCGTACGTTCCTACGGTCTCGAAAGTATGTTCAAACGTTGCGCCCTGTTCACTGAGAATCCCACTGTCGAAGGTTTCAGCCCCGCCTGGGATGCGTGTAACTGACGCTTGTCCGGTCCCCTTCTTGTACGCCGTCGCAGAGTGGCTTCCGCTGTCGATCTCGAATGTGACCGATTTGCCGGATTCGACGAGGAGCCCGATCGGATCGAAGTAATAGTCGCTTCCCTCTGTGACCATCAGAACGGTGTTCGTTCCCCCGTTCGTCGGTGAGTCTGTCTCCCCGCTCGCGTCAGGGTTCGAACTGCTACAGCCAGCCAGCCCAGTGAGACCGGCGGTTGCAGCCACTCCGGCCGCCTTCAGGATCTGTCGGCGCTCCATACCTGGACATCGGAATGGTGTAGATAGGCCACTTTGGCGGATTCCCACCCCTCGGGACTCCGCCGTCGATTGACTGTCCCTGCGCTCGAAATTCAACCGATGGCTAAGCCATTCGTCTCTGTACCTTCCGGTTTCGTGGGACCGCCTGCAGGGCGAGAGCGAACTGACGACCAATCCCCGCACTCCTTCACCGCAAGACCCTCTACGTACTCGATTCGATGGCGCCACGGCGGTGATGTGGATGGTTGACCCGGTCATCGCGAGCCGGCTCCAGTTCGCGCTCACCACAATCGTTCACATTATCTTCCCGGTGATGAGCATGGGGCTCGCGCCCTTCCTCATCTACTTCACATGGAAAGAGATCCGCACCGAACAACCGATTTACGAGCAATTGCGTCGGTTCTGGACGAAAATTTTCGCCGTGAGTTTCGTCGTCGGCACGGTGACCGGTCTCGTTCTTGAATTTGAGTTCGGCACGAACTTCGCTGCGTTCTCGCGGACGGCCGGGGAGCTGTTCGGCGGCCCGCTCGCGCTCGAAGGGATGATGGCGTTCATGCTGGAAGCGACCTTCCTCGGTATCTTTGTCTTCGGCCAGGATCGCGTTTCGGACCGCCTCTACTTTCTCTCGAGTATCGCCGTCGGCCTCGGAACGTGGCTCTCGGCTGTCTGGATCTTGATCGCGAACTCCTGGATGCAGACGCCTCGCGGGTTCGAGATCGTTGTCGAAAACGGCCACCGCGTCGTGAAACTCACCGACCCCTTCGCAGCGTATCTCAACCCACGATTCCCCTATATGTTCGTCCACATGCAGAACGCTGCGGTGGAATCGGTCGCCCTCTTCATGGCGGGTATCGCCGCCTACTACGTCTTCCGCCACCACGTCTGGGGCTACCCGATCCAACATATCAGCTTCTGGGAGAAGACGCTCAAGATCGCGCTCGTCGCACTTCTCATCACAGCGCCACTTCAAGTCCTACAAGGCGACGCCTACGCGCGTCACGTTGCCGAGACCCAACCCCAGAAGTTCGCCGCGATGGAAGCCGTCTGGGAGACCGAATCGTACGTTCCCGAGTACATCGTCGCCTTCCCGACGGACGTCAACGACCTTCTGAACCCCCGAACCAAGGATCTCTTCGGAATCGGAATTCCGGGTGGTGCCTCGTGGCTCGCGAGCGGCGGGAACGCACAGGCCACGATACGGGGACTCGATTCATTCGACACACGTGCACCACCAGTCGCGATCGTCTTCTGGGCGTTCCGCATCATGGTTGCCCTTGGATTCTGGTTTATCCTGCTCGCAGGGTGGGGCGCGTATCGCTGGTGGCGGGGCGAACTGTTCGACGACGATCTGCTCCACAAAGCACTGATGGCGTCCTCACTCTTGGGCTTCGTCGCCGTCGAGGTCGGGTGGATCGTCACGGAGGTCGGCCGACAGCCCTGGGTCATCCAGGGCGTCATGAAGACCGCAGCAGGGGTCTCTCCAGGACTGACGGCGACGGAGGCGACCTTCACGCTTTTCGGCTTCGCCACCGGGTATGCGCTGCTACTCGGACTGTACACCTACGTCGTCGGTCGCATCATTCGAGCCGGCCCGCCGGCACGTGAAGATCTCGAACTCCTCGACCGCTTGGAATCGCCTGAGTCGGAGGTGACCACGAGTGACTGACATCGACGCGCTTGCCGCCGAGCCGCTGTTTGGCTTACCGCTGGCAGAACTCTGGTTTGTCCTCCTGTTCTTCATCTTCGGGATGTTCCTCTTCCTGGACGGCTTCGACTTCGGGGTCGGTATCCTCTTCGCCACCCGCGACGACGACCACGAGAAAGAACAACTGCTCGCGGCCGTCGGGCCGTTCTGGGACGGCAACGAAGTCTGGCTCGTCGTCTTCGGCGGGGCCCTGTTCGCAGCCTTCCCGGCCGTGTATGCGAATCTCTTCAGCCGATACTATCTGCTGATGTTCGCGATTCTCGCCGCGCTTGGGCTTCGAGGACTTGCCCCCGAGATGTACGAAGAACGTGAGGATACCCAGTGGCGGCGATTTTGGGGTTCCGCGTTCGTCATCGGAAGCGCGATGACACCGTTCCTGCTGGGGCTGTTCGTGATGAACTGGCTGCTCGGAGCGCCCGGCCTCATCACGGCCACGGGTATCCTCGGTGGCCTCGCAGTCGTCGCGCTCACCGTCGTCGACGGAGCTGCGTTTCTCGGCCTGAAGACTCGCGGAAGCCTCCGTGCAGAGGCCAGTACGTATGGAGTACGTGCCGCGCTAAGCTATCTGGGACTCGCCGTGCTCACGCTGGGGACCGCGTACGCGACCACTCCGGGGTTGCGCGCGTCGTTCCAGTCACCGCTCGTCGGTATGCTCGTAATCGCGACTGGCGTCCTCACAGTCGCCTATATCGTCGCCTTCCGTCGGCGTCGATACTACGTGGCGTTCGGGACTGCAGCCGCGCTCGTGTTCGCACTCGTCGGCCTCCTGGCCACGCTCATGTTCCCATACATTAACCGAGCAGCAGGCCTCACTGTTCAGGACGCGATCGTCTCCACGCTCCCGCTCAATCTCATGTCGATCATGGCGAGCGTGCTCATCCCGATCGTTCTCGGGTATTTCGTCGTACTCTACTCAGCATTCAGTGGGCCTGTTGAAGCGGGTGAGACCTATTGATGTCCCGAAAATCCGATTCCATAACCACCGTCTCATCGAATCTCACACCCGTTCACGGAGGAGGACGGGGTCGAACTGCGCGAGGGAGCGGGTGGGAGCAATGACGTCGTCACGGTCCGATACCGAGCCACAGTTGGTGTCTCGGATTCTCGTGACCTGGATCGAAGTCACGGTCGTCGGTCTGACAGGCGGTGTCCTTGGGACCTCCGTCGGTGGTCCACCGGGACTGATCGTCTATCTCGTTACGACACTCCTCTCGCTCGGGATTCTCTTCTACAACGTGAACGAACTCATCAAACGATGGATTGCGCACGAACTGAGTCCAGACACTGGTCCCAGTTGAGGCACCTCCAATGTAGATCCACGACCCGCCCCGAATTCGATTGAATCAGCCAGGTAGAAGTGGTTCCTCGGCTAAGATTTGATAATGGCTCCAGAACGGTCCCCGATTCGTGGCTCTCGTCGGCCGCTCTCCGTTCTGCTCTGCGTTCTCGTCGGACTTACGCAGGTTCCTACAGTATCCGCCCATGGGTCGACGGCGACTGGCGGCCTCTCTCAGGGCCATGGTATCGTTCTCGCCCTCGTTGGCGTCGGACTGCTCGGCGGAGCCAGCGTACTCAAACGAACGAACCACATCTCGCCGACGGTCGCCCTCTATGGCATCTTCGTTGGCGTCACCGCGACTGCGCTCGGTGCCGTCCTTTTCGAGGGGCTGTCACCGGATCACACGTACACGGCGCGTCCGATGCCATTTCCGCGATCGTGGTATCCACTTCTGTCAGTCTCAGTCGGCTTCATGATCATGCTGGTGAGTGTGGTCGTCGGTTGGCTTCGCTGGCCGACCCGGCCACGGTATACCTTCCTCGGCATCCTCATGGGGTTGTGGATCACGTACCCCTACCTCATCCCCGGGCCAGCCAGCGACTCGCACCCACTCGGCTATGCGATCGTCTTGGGAACGCCAGTCCTCGTCGGCTACGTCGTCTGGACGGACGCTGGAAGCGTTCTACGCAGGATTTTGCAAGATCCGGTTGTCCGGCGCTTCGGTATCGGTGTGGGGGTCGTCATGGCGCTTTTCTTCGTGTCTGTCACCGGCTACCTCTCGTTCTTCCCGGAGGAAAGCCTCCCTCACGAGCGGGTGGTCGTCGTCCTACCGGCGATTTACCAGCTCGTGACGTGGCCCGTCCTCGAAGTCTATCTCCCGCATATCCCCCTCTTCGTAGCGATATCGCCCGCGCAACTCATCGTTGTCGGAATGCTGAGCACGCTAATCGGATTGAATGCGGCGCTCATCGCCCGCCACTGGCGAGTCGAAGAACGTGCCGGGCTGACGGAGGGTACTGCGGGAAGCGCTGCGATCGTGGGGTCGTGTACATGTGGCTGTTGTGGGCCACTCGTCGCCAAAATCGCGGTGCTGGCGGCGGGACCATCGATTGCCGCCCCGCTGTACTGGGTGTTTGTCGACTCCGCCTCCCCAGTCAGTACCCTGTTCATCATCGGGAGCGTCATTCTGTTTGCAGGGAGCCTGATCTTTTCCGTCGAATCCGCACAAGAGGCCGGACAATCCGCGTCGATCGCTCCAGCCGATTAACTCCGGCACCAACTGAATCCCCTCTCCGACGGTTGACAACGAGCATCTGCGAACTGCCGCTGACGTCCGTCCCGGAACAGCGGCGAGTCGTGAGGCGGGATGGTACGAGTGGAAACCTATACGCCTCTCCCCCACAGGAGTTCGTATATGGCGAATTCCAGTCCGTCCACGTTCATGCTGGGCATCGTGCTCGGAATCGTACTCGTCGTCTTGGGTGTCGGTGCCTACGTGCTTTCTGACTTTGCGAGTATTACGGCGCTCATTCCTGCCATCTTCGGGGTTGTCATCGCCATCTTGGGCGTCGTGGGTCGCCAGCAGCCGGCTCGGCAACGGCTCGCTGTCTACGGAATCGGCCTCCTGGCGGTGCTCGGCGTACTGGGCTCGATGCGAGGGGTTCCAGCGATTATCGCGTTGCTGACCGGCGAGGCAGTCGACTCCGTTATCGCGACCGTTTCACAGGGCGCGATGATCGTCATCTGTCTCGTCCTCCTCGCCGCTGTGATCCAGTTCGTCCGCGAGACGCGTGCATCGACGAATCCGTGACCAATCATCTCATCGGCGACATTCTTCCAGGAGATGCGAATCCATTCCAAGCATTCCGACGGAGCTGTAGTGCTGCCTGAGTTGGGACTGCTGTTACTTCGGGTACTTTGAGAAACCCCTATTCGATAGTCAACGCCTCGATAGTGGCTGAAGATACGTATTGATGAGTCTCGCTAATAGGCAGAGATAGAGACTGTCACGACTCTGATTTGGGTTGTAGTACCCGTCCTGGTCCGGGACGCTTCGGACCCTTGAATACCCGTTCGACCGAACACGATGAGTATGGAAGTCTCGAGTATCGCAGTCGACGAGTCCGTCTCGGACGTCTTTCCCCCCGAACAGTTGCGAGACGCCCTCACTGACATCGTCGACGTAGCAATCCTCGATGCTGGCGCCGACTCGCTCGAACCGTACGACGCCGTCGTCACGATGGCTTATCACGAGAGCTACCTCGAGGAAGTCGACTGGATACACTCGATTCAGGCTGGTGTCGATCGCTTCCCCTTCGACGAGTTGCGCGAGCACGGAGTGCTCCTCACGAACAGCAGCGGCATCCACGGTCCGGCGGTCGGCGAGACCGTCGCGGGATACATGCTTTCGTTTGCACGTCGACTGCTGCCAGCCGTGAAATCGCAGACCCAGCGGAAGTGGTCGCCTCCTGCATGGGACGACGCATATACGCTGGCAGACGAGCGATGTTGCATCGTCGGGTTAGGGACGCTCGGACGGGGAATCGTGGACCGGGCGACCGCGCTCGGACTCGACGTCGTCGGCGTCCGTCGCTCCGGTGACCCTCTCGACGGGGTTCGAACAGTCTACACACCGGACGACCTCCATACGGCGATCCGGGATTCGAAGTTTGTCGTGCTCGCGGTTCCGCTCGTCGACGAGACTCGCCATCTCATGTCCACCGAGGAATTCGCCGCGATGCGTGACGATGCGATTCTGATCAACGTCGCGCGTGGCCCTGTGGTCGACCAGGCGGCGCTCGTCGACGCTCTCGAAGCTGGGGCGCTCGGTGGGGCTGCACTCGACGTTTTCGAGGCGGAACCGCTGCCCGAGGAGTCCCCCCTTTGGGAGTTCGAGGAGGTTCTCATCACTCCCCACTGCGCAGGATTCACTGAGGACTACTATCGGAACGTCGCGGATCTCGTCCGGGAGAACATCGCCCACATCGACGCCGGCGAGGAACTCGTCAATCGATCCGTGTAGCTGAGTGGGTTGGGATTACGCGGATCGCACAGATCGAACAGAGGCACACGATAGACTTCCACTATAGCTGTTCAGTGATATGCTCCTTGAGCAGCGTCCGGTGACAGCGTTTCTGGTCGGTGTTCTCGAAACAGACGAAGACGAGGTGTTCACCATCACGAAGCCTGTTCGTGAGTTCACCGGCTGCCTCCTGAGCATCCGCTGCTTCGGTGAGATGTGTTCGGTACCGGTCTTCGAATCCGACCTCGTCCCAGGCAGCATTATGGGCGCCTTCGTCACACATCCCCTGCATTTTGAAATCCTCGTGGCGCTGTTTGAACTCGTCCAGGAGGTCTGGCGGTGGACCGAGTGCCGGGTAGTTCTCGTTGATCGTCGTTCTGAACCAGCCAGTGGGCCGTCGTACCACACCCACGAGCGTAGCCTCCGGGGAGATGTCTACGAGATCATGCTGTAGCGCTGCGACGTACGTGTCCTCGAGGAGGTCAGAGGTGGTCACGATCTCTGTCTTTGCCGTTCGGCGCCCAGCGTAGTCAACCTCCCGGTGGATGTCTATGGCCCCTGCCCGCTGGGGGGTTTTGTGATCGTTCGCAGAGCGAGAATATGGCTGGGTTATGCTGTCGAGACTGTCCAGCGGGTAGGACGACCGACATCGATTCGGGCAGCGGATTGACGCATTACTGCCGGAGTACGGTTCAAATAGAGACGGCACGTCCAACAGGTATCGAATCAACGGCTGTCTGTCGATATCGAAAGCTATAGTCCGATTTGTGAGCAAGAGCTAGGGGAATGTCGTGGATC
Source organism: Halorarum sp. SLYT50 (assembly GCF_059821265.1). Lineage (NCBI taxonomy): Archaea > Methanobacteriati > Methanobacteriota > Halobacteria > Halobacteriales > Haloferacaceae > Halorarum > Halorarum sp. SLYT50. The sequence goes on from NZ_JCAMRW010000006.1 coordinate 99,037, forward strand.
TTGCTCTTTGTAGCTGGCCTGTTCGAGATCGCTTGGGCAATTGGCTTAGAGTATTCTGACGGCCTCTCAGAACCAATCCCGACAGCGGGTACAGTCATCGCGCTCATCATCAGTATGGTATTACTCGCGAAAGCGATACAAAACCTGCCGATCGGGACCGCGTATGCTGTCTGGACGGGGATCGGCGCCGTTGGCACTGCCACGCTCGGCATCGTCTTATTCGACGAACCGGCGACGAGTGCCCGTCTCCTCTTCATCTCCGTGATCGTCTTCGGGATCGTTGGCCTCCACTTCGTCTCTGGAGGCCACTAACGACGACTCACCGAACGGAGTCCGGCGGTTACCAGCCGTACTCCTGGTGGACCTGACGACCTTCTTCGTTCAACAGTGGTCCGACCACATCGCTGACGCCATCCAGAATTTCCGCGCACCGAACTGTTGGCTCGCTCCCGGTGAACGCTGCGATTTCATCACTCCCGACACTGTAGGCGACGCGACCGAACCCAGCTGTCGCCATCCCGCCAGCACACATCGGACACGGTTCGGTGCTCGTATACATGACCATCGCAGCGCGCTCATCGGCGTCGTACTCTCGGCACGCGCGATACGCGAGATGGAGCTCGGGGTGGCGGCGGATATCGTCCTCCGTACTCTCGCGATTCGAATCGCTCATGATGACAGTATCGTCGCGGACGAGTACGGTGCCGAACGGTTTGTCGCCACGAGCGGTAGCCTCGCGCGCTAGCTCGAAGGTCTCGCGCATATGTGCGTCGTGGTCGAACTCGTCGAAATTGGGAGCTGCCATAGCTGTATGGTAGTCTCTCTGGGTGAAGTACTTGGTTGGAACGGCGACTCAGGCTTCGTTTGGCCTGTGACGGTCCCTGTCGGTTGGTCTATCCTTCGGGAGGTGATGACGGTGATTTTTCACCCCGCTGCCAGCCTACCCTCTGACCTCCAGTATTCTAGATGTAGAGTGGTTAAGAGTCTGCAACGCGGACCTACCGACCGAGGAATGATTCTAAGTGACGGATAGAATGAAGGCTGTTCGCATGCACGAGTTCGGCTCGCCGGATGTCCTCAGATACGAGGATGCGCCCCGTCCGGATCCGCTTGATGATGACGTGCTCGTTCGGGTTCACGCAGCGGGTGTCAACCCAGTCGACTGGCGGATTCGTCAGGGAATGCAGCTGGTGTCGATGCTGCCCGAGAATCCGTTTCCCCTCATTCTCGGGATGGACGTTTCAGGCGTCGTCGAGGAGACCGGCGCGTCAGTTACCGAATTTGAGACGGGCGATGCAGTGTTCGGTGTCAATGGGTTCCCGGAGTTAGGTTCCTATGCGGAGTATTCGGCCACACCTGCCGAGCAACTAGCCCCGAAGCCCAAATCGCTCGATCACGAGGGGGCAGCTGGCGTGCCGGTCGTCACGCAGACCGCTTGGCAAGCGTTATTCGAGTATGCTGATTGCACGGCCGACCAGCGAGTTCTCATCCACGGTGCAGCAGGTGGTGTCGGACATATGGCCGTCCAGCTGGCGAAATGGAAGGGGGCCGACGTAATCGCCACAGCGTCGGGATACAGCGAAGACTATCTCCGGGAGTTAGGCGTCGATGAGTTCGTGAACTACCGCGAGGAGCGCTTCGAGTCAGTGATTGATGAGGTCGATATCGTGGTAGATACAGTCGGGGGTGAAACCCCAGCACGCTCAGTTGACGTGCTCAGGAAAAAGGGGGTGCTCGTTTCAGTCGTTGGACAACCATCCGGAGCGCTCACCACCAACCACGACATTGATGTACAGGTGGTAAGTGGGCGGTCGAATTCCCCATCGCTCCTAACAACGATTAGCGAACTGATTGACGCCGGAGAAGTGCGCCCCACGATCAGTGCCGAATTCCCACTCGAAAATACAGCTCAGGCACACGAAGTAGGTGAGACAGAACACGTACAAGGGAAACTCGTTCTCAGCGTAGCGTGATTCGACGTGTCGTACATTGAATTGAGATCCACAGTCAGTATCGAGTGGATCTCCCACTCCAATTCTTGTGACAATAGAATTAGAACTATTTCTCCAACACGGATTAGCGTGGCCACCGCCCTGTAGCGGATGACTTACGGGGAGCACTTACCGAGAGAGTAATAGAACGGATGGAATGGATACGGAAACTCCGGAATTCGCCAGCAGCGGCCGTGATTTTCGCGAGTACCCTCGTCGCTGTCATGGGTGTCTCACTCATCAGCCCTGTACTCCCAGCGGTCCAGGAGGCATGGAACATTTCGGAGGCACAGGCCAGCCTCTTGCTGTCGGCGTTCACGCTCCCCGGAATCTTTCTCACTCTCCCGATTGGACTGCTAACCGACCGCATCGGTCGAAAACCGATTCTAATCCCGGCGCTCGTTGTCTTCGGACTCAGTGGTGGCGGTATCATCTTCATTTCCGACTTCACCCTGATCTTGGTCCTGCGAGCCATCCAAGGGGCGGCGAGTAGTGCGATTGCGATGCTCACGGTCACGCTCCTCGGCGACCTCTATTCCGGTGAACAACGACGAGTGCTAATTGGGACCAACGCGGCGATTCTCGCGGTGGGTGCTGCTGGCTATCCGTTACTCGGCGGTGCGCTCGCGACAGTCGCTTGGTCGGCGCCCTTCGCGTGTTTTCTCCTCGCGCTGCTCGTCGCTGTACCCGGCATAACCTTGCTCGAGGAGCCACAGCGCGACGAGAACAATACGAATTCGAGTATCCGTGCATTCCTCACCGGGCCCACATCGATGACCCCCTTCGTCGTGCTCTATCTCGCAATCTTCGGTATTTTTGTCATCCTCTATGGTGCGCAGCTCACCGCCGTTCCGTTCCTACTCGCCAACGAATATCAGCTCTCTTCAGCCGGTATCGGCCTTCTCGTGGGATTACCAGCAATTTCAATGGGAGCGACAGCAATGCAAGGTGATCGCGTGCTTCGGTCGCTCACGAGCTTCCAATCGATCGCGCTCGGATTCGTGAGTTACGGGATCGGACTCGTCATTGTCGCCGTCGCGGACTCCATATACGTAGTTGCTGGTGCACTCCTTCTATTCGGACTTGGTCAAGGACTTGCAGAGCCGATTACGGATACGGCACTCAACGAACGAGCACCGGACGAATTCCGCGGGAGCATTATGAGTATTCGGACGAGTGTTCTCAGACTCGGCACGACGGTCGGTCCGCCGCTTAGTGTCGGGGCTGCAGCACTGTTCGGCTATCGTCAAACCCTGTTAGTGTCTGGTGCCGCTGCCTTCTTGATCGGAGTAACGTGGTTTACGGTGAGACGTCAGTGAACACTCAAAGTCAGCTAACAGATTGGAGACGGAATGTGTTCATTGGTGGGTATCCAGAATTCGACGTACGGTGACCTCGGCAAGCTGTGTGAAACCCACTGTATCCGGCATAACATCGACAGCGATCCCATGCTTGTCGACAGCACGTTTTGTTGGTGCTCCTATCGCTCCAACAATCGTCTCCTCTAGCTCGCGTTGGAGTGCAGCGACAGCGTCACGTTCAGTCGCAATTTGAACGAAGTACTCTACCGTCTTTGGCGAGGTGAACAGTATACCGTCCAGCTTACCGTCTACCGCAAGTGAAACCGACTGTCCCGCAGTCTCCGGTCGTTCCAAGCGATATAAGGATGTTTCGCTGACAATTGCACCAGCTGCTTCCAGTCCTTCAACAAGTACTTCGCTGCCGTGTGCACTCCGAGCAAGTTCAACGGTTTGGCCCTCGACATCAGTAGATAACTCGTCGACGAGTCCTGTGGATGTGAACGTCGATGGAACGATATCGACTGAATAGCCCCGATTGCATAATGCGGTTGCAGTCTGATCTCCGACAGCACAAACAGTGGTTCCTCGTTGTTTCCATCCTGCTGTCGCAGCTAGATCGACACCGGTCTCGCTTGTGAAGATACAGTAATCCGCATGTTGGGGAACCTGACCGGTCGGTGTGATTGCCAGCATCGGGTCTGGAATCGGGGATACATCGAGTGACTGGAGATACTCGACCGCCTCAACGATACGGCTGTCGTCGGGTCGGAGAACAGCCACCGTCGGCTGGGACATATTGAACAGTTAGCCGATGCTGGACTTGTGTGTATCGAGAATCGGCGACCAGTCTCGAACGATTCAAACCGGCATCCTGCTAATTGCCGGTATGGACGAGGAGTCTCACGACCACGTTGTTCCCGGAAGTGATGAAGAGTTGACCACGCCAGACGTGCAGGGCTACGACTTCCGTGGCGAATTCGATTTTCAGGAGATGCTGGAAGCGTATGCAACGACGGGCTTTCAGGCGACGCAACTCGCAGAGGCCATCGACATCGCCGAGCAAATGCAAGACGCCGATGCCACGATCTATCTCACATGCACGTCGAATATCATTTCGTCGGGATTGCGTGAAGTCGTCGCCTACCTCGTTCGTGAAGGGTACGTCGACGTGCTTATCACGACCGCGGGATCGCTGGCGGAGGATGTTATCAAAACGGCGAAGCCGTTCAAAATGGGAGAGTGGGATGCGGACGAGGCCGCGCTCCGAGAACAGGGAATCAACCGTCTTGGGAATCTCTTTGTTCCTTCCGACCGATACGTCTGGTTGGAGGAGTACCTGTACGACTTCTTCGAGGAGTTCTTCGCCGACGAAAAGGTCCGGACGCCGACGGCGTTTGCCCGCGAGTTAGGGGAGACACTCGACGATCCCGATTCGGTCCTGAAGCAAGCGGCGGACAACGACGTTCCCGTGTACTGTCCAGCGCTGACGGACGCCGAAGTTGGGAACTTTCTCTACTATTACAGACAGGGATACGACTCGGAAGTCGGCATCGAAATCCTCGACGATTATGACTCGCTTATCGAGGACGGGATGCTTGCTGACACGACAGGTCTGATCGCAGTTGGAGGGGGCGTCCCGAAACACCACGCGATTATGACAAATCTGTTCCGTGGCGGGGCGGATTACGTCGTCTACATCTCGACTGGTATGGAAGGGGATGGCTCACTCTCTGGAGCGCCCCCGAACGAGGCAGTATCGTGGGGGAAGATCAAAGACGATGAGCGGACGAATTACACGCAGGTTGAAGCAGAAGCAACGCTCGTCTTCCCACTGCTTGTAGCGGGTGCTTTCAGCGAGTGAGTGCGATCTGCTGATTAAACTGGCGCTGTAGCAGACTGTAGCTAGAAAGCGTAGTAGGGTGGTTACAGTTGATGCTTGGCGGTCAACCGTTCAGTCCGAGTGTGCGGGAGATCCAAGTTGATCGTTGCCTTCGCTAGAGTCGGTTGCAGCCACCTGATCACCGTTCGCCGAGAGCAGGTGGCGCTTCGAGTTGAAGACGACGATGAGACTACTGACCGCCATCATAACGGCGGCGATCAACGGCGTGATCACGCCAGTCATTGCCAGTGGAAGCGCGATCGCGTTGTAGCCAGCCGCCCAGAGCAGGTTCTGTTTGATTCGGCCTCGTGTTTCACTCGCCAGCTCGAAGACCTCAGGAACGGCGTCGAGACGGTCGTCCAGTACTACCGCGTCGGCCGCCTCGATCGCCAGATCGGTGCCGCTCGAGACCGCGATCCCGAGGTCTGCGCTCGCGAGGGCGGGCGCGTCGTTCGTTCCATCGCCGATCATTGTCGTCGTCCCGCGCTCCCGGAGACCCTGGACGATCGCTTCCTTGGACTCGGGGCGCACGCCTGCAAATACGTGATCGATCGCTGGATGGTTTGCAAATGTTTCGGTCATCCGTTCGTCGTCGCCTGTCAGCACGACGATTTCCCGGTCCGCATCCGTGAGATCGGAAACCACGTGTTCCCAGTTCTCACGCGGCGTATCTCGGACCGAGACGATCCCCTGGACGACACCCTCCCAGGCAATCGCCGTCGGATGATTGCCCGATTCGTAGGCGTCCGTGACGGCTGTCTCGATTTCTGTAGGTATCGTCCACTCGTCGGCGTCAAAGGAGTCTGGATGGCCGATAACCACGCGGGTATCGTCGACGAGGGCTGACACGGTACGGTCGGCGCTCTCGAAACGCGACACAGAGCGTGTGGTCGGCGGGGCGGCATCGTCGATCGCAGCGGCGATGGGGTGGCTCGACCGGCGTTCGACGGCGGCCGCCATCGCAAGCACTTCGTCAGGATCGTCGCCAGCGACGTCCACAAGCTCCATCTTCCCCGTGGTGAGCGTCCCAGTCTTGTCGAACACGACGACCGCGGAGTCGTCGATCCGCTCGAGCACTGTCTCGTTGAGAACGAGTATGCGATTATCGGTGGCATCGCGGGTGGCCGCCGCGAGAGCAAGCGGGGTCGCGATCCCGAGCGAGCACGGACACGAGACCACTAACACAGAGACACCGACCATTATAGCTGTATTCGGGTCGTTGCCGAGGACGAACCAGCCAGTGGCAGTTAGCACGGCAAGCCCGAGTACGAACGGAACGAACAGTACTGCAAAGCGGTTGACAATATGCTGGACACCCGTCGCAGAACTCTTGACGTTCCAGAGGAGTTCGACGAGGCGATCCATCGTGCTGGTGTTTTCTGGACCAACTTCGACGACAACCGCATTGTCTGTGGGGATCGACCCGCCGAGTACAGTGTCCCCGACAGATTTCCGTTGCGGGAGAGATTCACCTGTGACGAGTGCCTCGTCGATCGCGGCAGTCCCGTCGACAATCTGGCCGTCGACTGGGACCCGTTCGCCAGGTTTGACTAACAGGTGATCGCCAGGCTCACACGCTTCAATGTCGATGGTTTCGGTGGCCTCGCTGTCGTCGTCGAGCCGGCGGGCGTCATCGACGCGTGAATCAGTGAGGTCAGCGCGATTGCCGAGTGCAGCGCGTTTGACCCGTGACTCAATATGGTTTCCGATAGTGACGATCGCGAGCACCATCACTGCGACGTCGAAGTACGGATCGCGCCCGCCCGTGAGGTAGGTGGCCAGCGAGTAGAGGTACGCTGCGAGCACCGCGATGGCGATCAACACGTCCATGTTCGGGCGACCGACTTTCAGGCTCACATAGGCCCCACGGAAGATCGGATATCCGAGCCCGATAACGATGAGTGTGCTCCAGACCGCTAGCGGCCCGAACACCATCGCCTCAACGGTACTCCCGTAGAGAAAGTTCTCGGGATAGATGCCGAGGTATACCGGATAGATGAACAGGATGTAGAGAATCAACACGGGCATCATCAGTACCGCCGCGAGCACTGCACGGTATTTTCCGAACTCGACACGCGAACGCAGCGAGTCGTTTTCCTCGTCGGGACCGTGGGCCTGATAGCCCAGTCGACTGAGTGCAGCGGAGATCGCGTTACGGTCGATCTGGGCAGGATCGTACACCACCTGCGCCATTTCAGTGGCGTAGCTCGCACGCGCCTCGTGAACACCGTCCTCTTCCTCGGCAAGGAGTTCGATGAATCCTTCGCAGGTCTGACAGTGCATACCGTCGATCGAGAGGTAGGCCGTTTCGGCGCCCTCGGGGACATCGGGTTGGGAATCCTCGGCCGCGACACGGTCACGGACGGCCGTAATGGAGAGGTCAACGTCCTCACCGTTGTCAACCAGGCGTGCGACCTCTAGACAGCCCCGACAGCAGAACTCGCCGTCGATGGCCTTGTCGATGATTGGGTCTTCGATAGGGAGGTCACAGAGTGTGCAGGTGGACATGTTACGCAACCGCCTCCGAGCCGGAGATCGGTTGATAGTACGGGATGTCGGGCAACGGGAGCACGACGCCAAACCGCATGAGCCCCATCGCTAACAGGACGTATCCGAGCCCAATGAACAACACACCGAGTCCATAGTGGACCACCTGTCGCTGGCGGGCGCTCACTGACTGGATCACCGTTCCGTAGAGGAACACGCTAGGAATCGTCCCGAGCCCAAGCGCGGCGAGCGAGAGGAGACCATATACAGGCGAGCCCTGTGCGAACGCATACAGGAATGCGGGATAGAGCAGCATACACGGCAACAATCCATGAAGCGCGCCAAGCCCGACGATGCCGATGCCGTTGACCCAGCGGTCGATCCGTGTCGAGATCACTGTGTAAGTTCGCGCGAATATTGATCCGATACCAGTATCGGCAATCACACCTTCGACGGCTCCTTGTTGGTAGCCGGCCAATCGGGTGATTCCCATCCCGAGGATTGCCACGCCGATGCAGATGCCGACGACACCCTGGACTGGCCCGAGAATCCCGGCGAGCCCGATCGTCCCATAGAGCAGCGCGCCAGCAGCCCCGAAGACAGCCCCGATGAGGGCGTAGCTCATCGTCCGGCCGAGGTTGAACAGCGTGTGCTGTCGCACTTCATAGAGAGTGAGTGCGCCAGACCAGCGGTCGTCGGTTTCCATACGCTCGGCGTAGGTTGCAACAAGCGGGCCGCACATTCCAATACAGTGTGCACCGCCGAGGAGGCCAATCAGAAAAAACACCACCAGTCCGTAGCCACTCGCGATGCCGATCTCACTCAGTTGTACTAGGACTGCCGAGATCATACTCACGGCTGGCAAAGCCAGCATAGATTAGAGTATACCACCCGTCCTGTGTAGTTGGTTTCGGTTCGGGCCGTGACTTCGAAGGTCACTGATGAGAATAAATAGGAACACACAGCCCGAATGTTCATTAGATATGCCCGAATTCATGCAGCGATCGGCACGGGAACTTGCGTCTGAAGCCCGTACTGGATGTGTGTCTGCGCTAACCCTCCTCGAGTCAACCCTAGAGCGTATCGGAGCAATCGATGATTTGAACGCGTTCATCACGATCACTGAGAAATCGGCACGGGAGCGTGCTCACGCGGCCGACGCTGCAGCGGCCCGTGGAGAAGACCTCGGCCCACTCCACGGTGTGCCAGTCGCAATCAAAGATCTTCGGAGCCGGAAAGAGGGTGTCAAGAATACGATGGGACTCGCTCCATTGGCCGATAACGTGGCCGACGAGGATTCCATCACAGTCGAGCGGCTGGAAGCTGCCGGTGCCGTCATCGTCGGTACGACTAACACACCGGCACTCGGTCACACTATTAAGACAGAGAATCGGTTCGTTGGTGCGACTCCGACCCCGTTCGACTCCGATCATTCTGCGGGCGGCTCATCTGGCGGCTCGGCAGCGGCGCTTGCGGCGGGTGCCATACCGCTTGCCATCGGGTCGGATATCGGTGGCTCGCTCCGGGTCCCAGCCTCCTGTTGTAACGTCATCGGGCTGAAACCGACGTTCGGGCTCGTTCCCGAACGTATCCCATTCGACGGATTCGGCACCCACTCTCCGTTTTTTGTGGGTGGGCCGATGGCACGAACAGTTGAGGACACAGCTCTCTTACTCGATGTCCTCGCAGGCTATGACGACCGAGACCCATTTAGTGTGCCCCGTCCAGAGACGGAATACGTCGAGGCCACTAATCGGCCGACTACTGAGCTATCGGTTGCGTACAGTCCGAATCTGGATTTACAACCAGTTGCATCGACGGTGCGTGAAACAGTTGATGCTGCCGTCACGGACCTAGCGGCCGGCGGTGCGACAGTCGATACTGTGGACGTCTCGCTCCCGTCGTATGAAGAGCTCTCGATGGCGTACGTCACGCAGGTTGGCGTCTTCTTCAGTGCATTCGCTCAACGAATCGAAGACCGGTACGGCATCGACTTCGAGACGGCAGATGTCGAAGACACGGTTCGATCGACGATCGCATTAGGAACAGAGACCGACGCTGCCGACAATCGATTACAGAACGCGCCACGGACTGATGCATACGATGGCATTCAGGACGCGCTGACTGGCTACGACGTTCTCGTGACACCCACTCTTACCGTCCCACCGTTCAGCAAGCATCTCACCGACGGCTATCCAACGGAAATCAACGGTCAATCCGTGATTGGTGTCCCGACAGACGTGATGTTGACATGGGTGTTCAATATGACTGGCCATCCTGTAGCGTCGGTTCCTGCTGGGGTTACCGACAACGGTCTCCCTGTTGGGTTACAGATAATTGGCAGGCGATTTGCCGAAGCTGATATTCTGAGCGTCGCTGCAGCACTCGAACGAGTTCGACCGTGGATGGATCAGTATCCTGTACGGTGAACTGACCAGTCATCGGTGGCTGACACAGCGTCTGAATCTCTTGAGCAGTTCCCGAGATCAAACACAGTAACTGGTTTTCTCATTGTGCGAAATTATTTTTCATTCCTATAGAAGACTGCTTACTATATCAGCGAGATATACTTGGACAGCCCCAAATGTGACTCGCATAGTAGCGGCCCCAAATCCAAGAGCGATGAAACTCATAATGACAACGAAATTGGCCTTCGAATCGTTGGGGCTAAGCAGGAGCGTGAGTACAGCAAGCGTTCCCGCCATCGTACTGATGAAGAATCCTGCCAGAAATGACAAACCCGTGAAAAATGGGTCAGTGAAATCCATCACGGAGTACGCTGGATCATAGATCCCGACGACGGATAAGCTAAAGCCGATGACGACGTATCCAACAAAGCAGATAGTAACGAGGAAAGCCCCGGGGCTAGCAAGTTGATACAGTCGAAATAGTCCTCGTTCAAGCGGGGTGGTTGGCTGTCGAATCCGTCTGAATGGTCGATGATCCATCTCCCTACGGCCAGAGCCCCCGCGCCTCGTGGGCTTCAGCGATTCGTGAGAGTGCGACAATATAGGCAGCATCGCGCCACGTGACGTCGCGGTTCTCGTATTCGTCTTTGACTGCTCGCCAGGCAGCCTGCATCTCCGCTTCGAGTTCATCGTTGACTCGTTCGAGCGACCACGCTCGCCGATTAATGTCCTGGAGCCACTCGAAATAACTCACCGTGACACCGCCTGCGTTGGCGAGAATATCGGGAATCACGGCGACATCCCGGTCGGCGAGAATCGAATCAGCCGTAGACGTCGTCGGGCCGTTCGCGCCCTCGACGACGAGATCGGCGGCGATTGCTTCCGCGTTCTCTTTCGTGATCACGTTCCCCAGGGCGGCCGGAATGAGGACATCGACGTCGAGGGTGAGAAGCTCCTCGTTCGAAATCACGGTGTCCGCGTACGTGGTGACGGCTTCCGGCTCTTCGTCGTGGGACGGAACTGAAGCTGTATCGATTCCGTCCGGCTCGTACATCGCTCCATTCACATCGCTGATCGCGACGATGGTCGCGCCCCACTTGTCGAGGAGTCGGGCCGCATTCGCTCCGACGCTCCCGTACCCCTGAACTGCCACAGTGGTCTCATCGAGCGGCTGGTCGTAGTACTCGCAGACCAACTGTGTGATGATCGCAACGCTCCGTCCGGGGGCTTCTTCACGCCCTTCGCTGCCGCCGACCACTGGCGGTTTTCCGGTGACGACGCCCGGTGTTGTCTCGCCTTCCTGCATCGAGTACGCGTCCATCAACCACGCCATCGTCTGCGGATCCGTCCCCATATCCGGAGCGGGGATATCTTGGTTGGGCCCGATAACGTCGCGAATTTCTTGTGTGAACCGACGGGTGAGCCGCTCCTTCTCTTCCGGACTCAGCTCCTTCGGGTTGACCGCGACACCACCCTTGGCTCCGCCGAACGGGAGGTCCATGACGGCGCATTTCCAGGTCATCCACATGCCGAGGCCAACACACTCGTCTCTGGTCACGTCGGGGTGGTATCGCAACCCGCCCTTGTATGGCCCTCTGACGCTGTCGTGCTGCGCGCGGTAGCCCGTGAACACCTCGACCGTGCCGTCGTCCCGTTCGATGGGGATCGTCACCTCGTGGACCTTTTTGGGATATTTGAGCCGTTCAACGATGTTCTGGTCGATATCGAGGTAGTTAGCAGCGTGGTACAGCTGGCGGCGGGCGGTTTCGAGCGCCGATTCGGGTTCGGTCGAATCTGCCGCCTCGTCATCTGACTCGTCGCGGGTACTATCAGATTTCGATGCCATGGTCATTCGAGCGGCATTCGCCGGTTTCGCATCGGGCCGCTACAGTCGGGACACTGGCCGGGACTATCCTCCGCGATGATGATATTGCCACACTCGAAGCACTCGTAGGGGGTTTCTTCGTCTGATTCAGGGTCGACATCTCTCATTGTGAGTTCACGAGTGCCGCCAGGTGGAGTGGCGCACTCTAGAAAGGCGTAATAAGTGTATAAGGGAGTACTTGGCTGTTGACTACCAAATAGCGCTTCAACCAGAGGGTTTGTTATTGAACTGTCTCCGTGGAGGCCGTCACCGGGAGATTGTTCTCTTCGAAGAGTGCAGCAAACAGTTTCCGTTGGACGGTCCGGGCGTGTTGATAGAACGCGGGTGGCGAGATGCCGAGTGTCTCCGCTACGTCTTCGCCCGTGCTCTCACGGGGCGACTCGAAGAACCCACTGTAGTACGCCGTCTGGATCACCTCCAGTTGCCGCTCCGTCACTGAATCGAGGAACTTCGAGTAGAGATTGTGTTCAGCGGTCTGATCGAGCGTCTGCTTGGCGCGGAGTTCGACGCCAGCGAACGTCTCATGGACGAGCTGTGTGATTGTTCGGACGTCGATGCTGTCCGGGATATCGATGACGAGCGTCGTCGTGGTTGGATCAGCGGTCGCTTCGCGGAAGACGGCACCGTGATCGGCCAGCTCCAGGGCGAGGAACGGTTGTGTGAGCCGGAGCCGTAGAACGCCCCCCTCGCCGTCCGCGCTGATCCGCTGCACGTCGTCGATACCGACCAGCTGCGAGGCGGCGTCTGCCACGTCAGTTACCGCCCGGTCTTCGACGGTCACGAACACGTAGCTGCCTTCCGTGGACTGCTGGACGCCACCTTGATACGAGAGGGTGCATTCCGCGCTCTGTGCGAGTCGTGAGAGGACAAACTTCGGGTCCTTGATGGTGAATTCGACGCGTGTCATCGACGTTGTGAGTAACGCATTCTTCCGTTCGATCGCACTGAGTGCGGACGCGATGGTTTCGCCGAGTTCCCCCAGAACCGCCTTCGCCGTCTCGTCGAACGCATCCTGGGTCGGTGCGTACACCGTCAACACACCGTGGGTAAGGTCGTTGTACACGAGCGGGATGCTCAATACGGACAGGTAGTCCCGGGAGATGGCGGCTTTCCGCCACGCTTCGTCACGGAGTCCGGCAGCGACGTTCGTCACCATCGTCACATCGCCAGTGGCTGCGGTTTGTCCGGCTGGTTCTGCATCTGCCGATTGGACGGCGAACGACTGACTATCCAAGTACCCCTGTTCAGTGCCGGCCCAGGCCCGAGGCTCTAGGGTGTCGGTCGTCGGATCGGTGGTCCCGATCCAGGCGAATCGGAACCGATCGTCGGCGGTCAACAGCTCGCAGACCGTGTGATCGATTTCCTCGCGCGTCTCCGCCTGTACGAGGGCTTGATCGATCTCGCGTATCGTCTCGTTGATCCGGTTCAGGGCGGTCAATTGCTCGTTTTGCGTTTGGAGTGTTCGGTCCTGTTCCCGGAGTCGTGATTCCCGTGTGACGCGGTCGAAGGCTGCCTCCGCTGTGGCGGCGAGCAGGTCGGCCAACTCTCGCGCCACCTCATCGAACGCACCGACCTGGTCCGAGCCTGCAACGAACACGCCGTGGTTGCCGAGCGGGATGTAGGCCGCACTTCGGAGTTCAGTTGCCCGATTTTCGAGCCGGTCTGCCTCGTGAACGTCGTCGAAGAACAGCGCCTCGTCTTCGACGAAACTGTAGCTCGGGAGCGTTTCTCCATCGGCGTGCACGGTCGGGAGCGGCCCGTTCAACTCGGTCATCGTCGCCGAGTGAGCTGCGGGTCGAAGGTTGTTGGCCTCACCGTCGAAAAGGTAGATCGCACTCGCATCGAGATTGAGCACACCAGGTGTGTCGTCAACGACGTGCTGGGCGATTTCCTGGTGGGTTTCGGCATAGAGGAAATCGCGGGCCGTCTCGTGGAGCGTGGCGAGGGCCTCCTCGCGTTGCTTGCGTTTCGTGATATCCCGACAGCTGAACAGGAGGGTCCCGTCCTGGATCGAGACTTCGCGGACGTTGACGAGGAGCGTGTGCTCGCGCCCGGCTTTATCGGTTGCCGTCGTCTCGATGTTCTTGAGGACGCCGTCTTCTGCGAGTTCCTCCCGGTCGAAGAGGTCGTCGCCGAGGAGGTCATTGATTGTTCCGAGATTCCGGATCTCATCGACTGTGTAGCCGAAGATGAAGTGGACGTTGGGACAGACGTAGGTGTACTCGCCGGCTTCGTCCGTGATGAGGACGGTGTCGGTCATGTTGTTGAGCGTGACCCGGTGCAGTTCTTCGGATTCTCTGAGATTGCGTTCGAGGTCGACGCGCTCGGTGATGTCGACGCCTTCGACGACGATCGAGACGAGATCGCCGCGCTCGTTTTCGACCGGCCGCACAGAGAGGTCGATAACGCGCGGCTCATCGACGTCTGGCAGCTGTGGGACGACCGCGTTGCCGAACGTCCCCTCGAGTGCTTTCTCCACGAGTTGTTGGACATCCGTGTTCGTTGTATCGGCCTGTGACCACCACGGAAGCGTCCAAAACGGTTCGCCGACGATCGTGTCGATGTCTTCATCGACCATCTCTCGTGCTGTCTCATTCACACGGGCAAGTGCACCATCCGGGTCGAGCACCCACGTCGCAGTTCGCGAATCGTTGAAGATCGCGTCGAACTGTCTGGCCCGGTCCCGTTGTGTGGCCGACCGCTGTGCGGCTCGGATCGCACGCTCGGTTCGGTCGATGAGTTCGTCGGTCATCTGTGCTGGTGGGTCCGAGAGCGCGATGTAATCGGTGACGCCGGCTTCGATGGCCTCGCTGGCGATGGCTTCGCTTCCAGCAGTAGTCCCGAGCAGGACCGGGAGCGCAGGCGATTCCTCGCGGATTTCTCGGAGGAGGTCGAGTCCGGTTGTCTCTTCGAGCACGTACTCGGTAATGAGGCAGTCCGTGGGGTGCGTCCGGATGGTGTCGATTGCCTCCGTTTTGGTTCGAACGTGTTGTACACTGGCATCAGTCCGTTTCTCGAGCGTCGTGGCGAATTGCGTGAGCCAGTCGTCTGTCCCGACGAGCAACACTGTCGACGAATCCAGAATGGGTGGGGAAGCGGTCATTATTCGCCCATTGAGGGACGGCGAATGGTCCTCTCGGTGCCGATGCGAACTCGCCTCCAGCTCCAGTACTGGTCCGGCTCGGAATGTGCGTCCATTGCTAGTTAACTATCTAACTGCCCCGAGCCAAAGACGTTTGTTGTTTAACCCCCTGAGATAGGGCGGCGCGATACGGAATATGGAAACGCGAGGCCTTGTTGAAACCTATCACCGGTTGAGGGTTTCAACAAGGCCCAGTATTCCGCTATCCGACCAAACTCTCGAGGAATGACTACCCGACCTCCCACCACGCATCCCGAAGACACCACGAGCAACGAATCGCAACAGCAGTGCCAGTCGGCGTGGAGACTCGTCGCTGGAGCGAGTCTTATCTCGACGGGGCTCGCTGCCTATGAGATCGTCCCGGCGAGTGTTACCCCGCTCATTCGTGACGCACTGAATATTGGGCCGACGATCGCAGGGTTCCTGGTCGGGGTCATGTTCGGCACCGCAGTGATCGCAAGCCTCCCAGCTGGAGCGGTGCTCGACCGGGCGGATTCCAGGACTGCGATGGCACTCGCAGTGCTGACACTCGTTGTCGCCGGGACGTGGGGATGGATCGCTGGGGGGCGAGGGGATTATCGGTCTGTGATTGCCTCACGAGCGCTTGGTGGGGTCGCCTACGTCGTCGTCTGGAACGCTGGCATCGACATCGTGAGTCGAGCAGCGACCCGCGAGAATCGAGCGACCGCTGTCGGCATCTTCACCGCGAGTGGCCCGATCGGATTCGCGCTCGGTCAGGGGACCGGGCCACTCATTGCGCATCAGTTCGGGTGGCCCGCCATCTTTGTCGCATTCACCGGCCTCACGGTCGTCGGGCTTGTCCTATTCTGGCCGGCCAGTCGCGGACTTGGAACGAGCCGGGGAGACGCTCCGTCTCTTGAGGCGTTCGGTGCGGTCCTCCGGAACCGGGATGTCTGGTCGGTCGGGCTGCTCGGCTTTCTCGGCTATTCATTATACCTGTTCGTGAATAGCTGGGGCGCGTCGTATCTCACCGCCAAACTTGGCCTATCACTCGCAGTGAGTGGCCTCTTGGTGGCAGTGTTCCCCGCAATCGGGGTGGTCTCCCGGATCAGTAGTGGCCTCCTGTCTGATCGTGTCTTCGGTGGCCGTCGCCAACCCATCGTCCTTGGATCCTTCGCAGTCGCGGCTCCGCTCGTGCTCGTCTTTACTCGGTTTCGGTCTCTACCCCTGCTCGTCGCGCTCCTACTCATTACTGGATTTGCGGTCCAGCTGACGCTCGGCCTGTCCTTTACGTACGTCCGTGAGGTGGTTGATTCGCGGGTCGCCGCGACAGCGGTCGCGTTCCAGACGAGTATTGGGTTGGCAGGCGCGTTCCTTGCCCCGATTGCAGGCGGCGCCGTTGTCGATCTGACCGGTTTCGATATGGCGTTTCTCCTCGCTGGACTCCTCGCTCTCTGCGGGATCGCAGTCGCGTGGCGAGCACCTGAGCCAGCGCGTTTGTAGCAAACTCCCCGCTATCGAACGGCGTCGACACCCGAGAGCACAAATACAGCTATGACGACGTGACCCAGTCGCTACTGAGGCATTCGACTCCTGCCAATTCTTGAGATTAACCATCGGCCTGCCGGTGCCGACGTACCTGCTCCGGATTCGGCACCTACGGATGGGCGTCCCAGCAATGGAGAGCGTGCTCTCGTGCTGTGTCGAACAGCGCCTCACACGACCTGCACTCGTATGTCGTCTCGGGCCAGCGTTCGGTGACGAACATCGCGGTCACCGTCGTTCTGACCGGGACTGGGGCGGTCGCCCGCCGAACGTAGTCGTACCCAATCACCGTCCGTCGACGTAACGCTGACCGCGCCAGCCGTTCGGGCTTGTCCGCCGGGAGATACACCCAGCGGACGAACGCTTCTTCTGACGCTTTCGCCGAGGGTTGTAGAATGAGCCATCGGTCGTGCTCGTCGCGGAAGAGATTCCGTTCTGTGCCTCGATTCTGGAGATAAAGCGGGTCACCACGACCGGGGATCAGCCGAAGTCCCACGGACGGCGAGATCGGGTTGCGAAGTCGCTCTTCCAGTGCGAGCGAGCTGGATTCACCGGACAACGTCTCCTCCTCGAATTCGTCGAGGGTCACTTCGTTGATCATGAGTCGCCGGGACTCGTCTCGTCTGAGCCTTCCGCCGCTGTTCGCTCGTGCCGGTCGTTGTATCGTTCGAGTTCCCGGCCGATGCACTCCAGTGCCTCAACAGCACGTTCGATCAGCTGGTAGGTCGTTCGGGAGAGGCGAAGACTGTCCATCAGGCATCCTCCTCGTCCGGCTTGACGAGGTCGTTGCTCTCAGCGACGAGTTCCTGCACGGCGGACGCAGGATCCGCTTCGACTGGCAGCGTTCGATGATCGAGCGGAGCGGGATACGCGCGGTCGCCCTGCGAACAGAGTATGAGCAGCCACTCCTCGCTCCCGTCGCCGAGGACGACGTAGTGGTCAATGTCCTGACGCTGGAAGACTGTTCGACCTGTCCGGCTGACAGCACTCCAATTCGCCGGCAACGACGCCGACGGGACGCCACCGTCCGGCGTGAGGGCGTGATGTTCGTTGAACTCGGCGAGTGCGGCCTTGATGTCGTCACCGGTGAGATGCCAGCAGTCGGCCGGGCCATCACACACCAGCTGACTCACGACCGCATTGCGGAACTGGATGTAGTGCTGGTGGGCGACGCTCTCGTCGTCGTAGTAATCGAGGAGGAGTGCACAGGCGAGTTGCGCCGGGCCGCTCCCCGTATAGCCCCAGTCGAATCCTCCCGGACTGTGTCGCACGAGTTCGAGGCTCCGATCCGGAGTGAGGCGCTCATGACCGGTGAGCTTCAGCACCAGCGACGTCCCGTCGACGCGCAGCCCGACGTATTCGACGTGATCTCGATTCGCCTGCGACCGCGTCTGAGAACCAGACGCGTCGCTACCGCTCTTGTTTAGTGGAGTTCCCGTCATAGGTCGAACGCAGGGAGTTCTGTCCCCCCGCACCCCTCTCAGGGGGTAACAAACGAGCACTCGGACCACTCGGTCCGGCAGGCTTTTGCGTCGGCTCACCGGATTTGGATCTGTCACGGCTTCTCGCAGTCCCGGATATCGCTGCCATTCGTGGACCGTTCGATACGAAAGTGACCAGTCGTGCGTATCTCGCTGAATCAGCGCTCCCGCGTGGCTGCGTGAGATCGAGACACGAGACAACCCATGCAATCAGACGACATCCCCCCGATGGAACCGCTCGCATCGATCGTCGACCAGATGCGAGAGCTCGCCCAAGACGAACTCCCGTCGCCGAGAACCTGTAACATTCGGCTCTGGGACGACGACACGTTCGACGTCGTCATCTACCACTCGATGGGCGCCGACGAGAGACAAGCGCTTCGATACGAACGGACGACGGGTGAGATCCTCTGGGAGCACGTGCAGGGCGCCGACTGGAACGCATACTCACTCTCGGGGAACGAAACTCTCTATGAACCCACGTGTGAGGCGTCCGAGGTCCGCGTCGTCGCCATGGTTGAACCTCCGTACTCGAAGGAGGAGTAAGAGGGGCACTTCGGTCACTCGTCGTAGAGACACTGGGCGGCCGCATTCTCCCCGCCGAGCGTTTGCTGGTCTTCGGCTGTATCGGCGAAGAGGGCTGACTGCTCTCCGTTGGATGCTTGGTCTGCTTCAGGCCGATCGTCGACGCCGAACTCACTGGCTTTAGGGCGATCGAGCCGTGAATCTCGGTCGCGATGATCGACGTCTGCGCCGAAGTCCTCGAGCGAGGTCTCGACGCTCGTCTCCGTGACTTCGAGCTCACCATCCTCTCCGAACGCGGTCTGTCGTTGAATCTCGATCTCGGGTCGGTCGCTCATCTATTTCGAGCCTCCACCCGTGACGGCGCCGACAAACAGCCAGCGAGCGTCCCGTCAGGTATCATCTGACCGAAGCTCGCTGGCCCGGTCTTCGAGCCGGCGAAGAATCTGGACGCGTTGCTGGTGGGTGTTCTCGTAGGCGACGCACGCTCGCAGCGTCTCCATGTCGTTAATCGTCGCGATGCCGGCGTTGATAAGTCGTGTATTCGGTGGGTCGAGGCGCTGTTCCGGGGATAGGTCGCTCGAATCTGGATCGTGCTCTCCTGTGTCGCTCACTGCGGTCGCCTCCACGCCTCCTGAGGCGATGAAAAACAGCACCCGCCTGCTACTCGTCGTCTCCTGGTTGGATCTGGCGAGCGTCCTCGGCGAGGTCGTGGATGTACTCCCGAAGCGTTTCCATGTCCTCACGCGCGTCTTCGAGCGTCTTGCCTTTCGCCTTCGCGATCACCTCATCCTGATCCCTGGTTCCGGTTCCGCGTTTGAGCTTCACCGTGAGGGAGACGCCGACGTCACTTCGCTCGACGTATTCAGTAGGAGTCTGTCGCGCACTGTTGTCGGTCGATTCTGCGTTCGTACGGGACTGCTGGGTGGGTTCTGACATAGATCGCTCTCTGTGAACGTTAGTTGACGGACGGTGCGACCGGTTCGTCGACTGTCTCACGAAGGGCTGCATCTATCTCACGCTCGGTGAGTCGCCAGCAGCCGTCGGAACCTGTACATTCCAGCTGGCTCACGACCTCGGTCTTGAACGCCATGTACTCCGCCAGTGCCACCTCCTCATTGTCAGTGTAATCGAGCAGGAGCGCGAGCGCAAGCTGCGCTGGACCACTCCCACCATATCCCCATTCGAATCCCGAGGGACTGTGGTTCGCTAGCTTGAGACTCCGATCGGGTGTGAGTTGTTCCTGACCGGGCTGTTTCTCGACGATGACGCAGCCTCGGCGACGGTAGCCGACGTAGACGACGTCGCCGTCATCTGAGGCGCCTCTCTGTACGTGCGAGTATGAGTCGTTGATTCCACTCATCGTTTTGTTCGTGGGATGCTCGTTTGAGCACCCCCGCACCCCTTTTTGGGGGTGAAAAACCGCTCACAATCACTAACCAGATGGTCGATGGAACGACGGTGAACTGTCTATCTCTCATAGCCGGTATCGTCGTTAGTTGGATCGACACGGGCGAACTACAAGCCTAATACGCTCATGGGCGGACTGGGAGCCCGCAACAGCTGGTATAACCCTTGGACTCGTAGTTCGTCTCGCCGAGATACTATCCAATACAGATGGCCTCGTCCCGATCGAATATCGTCGTATTAGCCACCCTGCTTGAGAGATGTCTCAAGGTTTCTACCCACATTGGAATGCGAGGAGCTCTCTTTGTTGGAAGCTGGTTTGCTCTATATCACTGCAGGTCTCATAGGGACTCTATTGGGCTGGTTTCGCCCTCCATTCGCCTTTCTTTCCCTTGACTCGGACCCCTTCTTCGTTTTTGGAAGCGCGCTTATTGGGCTGTTTATCGTCCAAGGTTCGAGCTCATTACTCCTCTATCACTTTCTCGTCGGCTTTGAGGATGAGAAGTCACAATTTGCTGTGTTGATGGGATTTGTCAGCCTCGGATTCGGTGGGTCGCTCCTCCGGACGACTCTTCCTACAGCGATTCAGATCTCTACGACTTATCTCTGATTTTGCCCTTGATTGTCGGACTGATGCCGAGACTTCCTGACCGCCACCAGCCATAGAAGACGACAAAGAGGGCCGCTGAAAGCTGGAACCCTGTTTGGAGAACTCCTGCTTGCCCGATCAGCCACTCTGGCCCCTGGACGGCCAAGGGGGCGATGGAGACAGATGGGTCTTGATCGAGGGGAAAGACGTATCCTGACACGAAATTGAATCCCGCGTGAATACCGACCGGGAGTGCAAGTTGACCTGTTATCAGATACGCAAGACCCAGTAATAATCCTGCCCCAAGGTAGTGAAACCCGACGAGGAGTGTCGGTGCCGGGTGCACTACTGCAAATAGGAATGCCGAGATTCCCCATGCTGAAGCGATCGTAACTGGCGAAGAGACCAATCGCAGGTCAAGGCCTTCGATGGCGTTCGTCAGGATATACCCCCGATAGACGAGCTCTTCAACAAGTGCGATACAGACAGTGACCACGATTGCTAATCCAATATTAGCTAACGTACTGGCCGTCAAGGTGAACGTAGCCTCGGAAACTGCGAGCCATCCCATAGCAAGCCCTAGGAGTACTGCAGCTGTTGGAATTGCACTCCCGATTAGAGCGCCAGCAACACTATCTGTCAACCAGTACTGATCAATACGCAGACCGAAGCGGTAAACTGGTCTCTTATCGACAAACAGAGCCGCCGCAAACAGCAGTCCGACCGTACAGAGTACCAACAGCAAGCGGAGCCCAGCAGCTCGCAAGAGTCCCGTTCCAGACGGATCGATAAGCGCCGGGATTGCGAGGAAGACGACTGCATAGACCATCCAGAAGAGATAGACTCGAACAAACGCGCGTGGTCGTTGCTCGGTCTCGTTCCATGCGAGGAGTCGAAGCCGGCGAAGATATTCGCGCAAATATGGATGCATGATACTCTGAATGTGACGGTTACTGAATCAACTCATCTGCTCATTGAATTTCTGAATTCCCGCATCTGTTCCGGCGATAATGAGCTCGTCGTCCAGTTCGATACGGAACTCGGGCCCAACATCCGTAATCACCTCATCATTACGCTCAACGCCAACGACAGTACACCCTGTTTTTGAGCGGACTAATGCCTCTCCGAGAGTCTGTCCGGTCAGCTTTGGTGCGGGGGTACGAATCACTTCGACTTGCTGATCCAGCGAAAGCACGTCTTCGTCTTCGAGGATGGTTGAGGCGATCATGCGACCGCTCACGGTCGCTAGTGATAACACGTAGTCTGCGCCGGCGCGATACATCTTTTGAATACTCTGGGCCTCTTCAACGCGAGCGATAACCTCTGTCTGTGGACTGAGGTCACGAATCACGAGGGTGGCGAACTCGGACGTTGTGTCGTCAGGAAGCGTCAAAATCACCGACCGAGCATCATTGATCTCCGCTTCTTCTAGTGTTTCGGGATCAGTTGCATCTCCAATAACGTCAACACCCTCCATCTCCGTCTGGTCAACGACCGTGTACGGGAGATTCGCTTCGGAAAGTGCATCAGTAATCGTCCGGCCGACTTGCCCATACCCCACTACAATCGTCTCACCGTGGTCAAACCGTCTGATCTCTGAGAGCGTGAGCTCTTTCAATCGCTCGAGTTGATCCTCACGGCCGGTCACGAGCAGTACGGTCCCGTTCGTAAGCGTCGCCGTCGGCGAAGGTGGACTCTCAAATTCACCTCGAAACCAGGCTCCGATAACGTTGACACCGGCTCGCTCTCGAATACCGCTCTCGGCTAACGTCGTCCCGATCAATCGACTACCACGATGAATCGGCAGTTCAGCGATTTCGATGTCTCCCCCGATTTCGATTGACCCATCCAAATCGCTGGTCACCGAGGTTGTGACTTTCGAGGCGAGACTCTTGCCAAGAAGTGGGCGTGGTGAAAGAACCTCATCAGCACCGGCGAGCCGGTGA
Source organism: Halorarum sp. SLYT50 (assembly GCF_059821265.1). NCBI lineage: Archaea > Methanobacteriati > Methanobacteriota > Halobacteria > Halobacteriales > Haloferacaceae > Halorarum > Halorarum sp. SLYT50. Next base: position 121,581 of record NZ_JCAMRW010000006.1, read on the forward strand.
TAGGCCGTACGATTCGGTTCTTCGACGACGCTGACAATTGGGATCTCCTCGGCGACCTCCTGGGCCGTCAAGACGATGCTCGCATCGACCTGATCTGAGACGTCAGCAACGAGTGCCCGCGCTTCAGGGAGCCCTGCTTGCTCGAGTCCGTCGACCGACTCTGGATCCTCGTGGATAATTGTGTACTCGTTCTCGTAGAGATCAGTTGCTCGCTCCCGGTCTGGTTCAACGATGACGTACTCTACATCCCATGATTCGAGTTCGGCGATGAGGGCATCGGTTCGAGGAGTAAACGAACAGATCACTACGTGGTCAGAGAGTCCGTTCTCGATCGATTTCGGAACAGTCGTTGAGAGCACATCTTCCAGGAGAGGAAACACCAACACGGGGAGGGCCATGAAAATCAAGGCCACGCCTGTGAGGTCCATCACGATGACGAACGCGTTCATTTCCGGACTCTGCCATGGGGCATCCGATCCAAATCCGGTAGTCGTGAACGTCTCAACGACGACCTGCAACGAGTGAAGGAATGAGAGACTCTCTCCTTCATAAATACGCATCCCGTGGTGATAGAGGACAGCGTACAGGAGAATGAGCCCAGTCAAGAGAACCGAATAATAGACAGTTCGTCGCTGCCACTTATCCATAACTGAGCAGAGTCACTCAACCACACTAAACCATGTGGAGTCGCATACCCTTCAGTGGCTCTTACTCTTCGAGCGACGTAGTGAGCGTATATCCCACATCGGAAAGCGCGGCAACGATGTGGGACTCGTGTTCGGGTTCTATCTCACCTTGTAAGCGAATGGTAGCGTTCTGGATGTCCTCGAAGGTGAAGTGATACGAGACAATCGCGAACTCTCCCTGTTCGTCGGTTCCCATGACCTCGACGACGACCTCATTAGCCCATTCGTATGTTTTTGTATCAGTTACTTCCTCCATCGACACTCTCTATTAGAGTTCGTGGGTTCGGTATAAGAGAATCTCGGCAGTCCGTCCACTCGCAAGAATAACTTCACAAACGGACTCTGAACTCTCTGATTTGGATTGAGTGAATCGAGACCACACAATAGAACTGAGGAAACCCTACTCTTCTCAGGGTTACAGGATCTGGCGGCCACATTCCTCACAATTCTCTAGACGGGGGTCCACCTTCGCACCACAGCCAGGGCATACGAGATCTACGTTGGAAAAGAGGAGGGTGTTGTTCCTAAAGCGTTGATAGTATTTCTTCCAATCAACCATACCTCTCTCGTTATCTAGGTTCTTATGGGTCTTTTGGGACTCCGACGGAAATCATCGATAACACGCTCTATGACCAATCCTGAGCGAACCTCAACTCACACCCCTTTCTCAAGAGGAATAGCGGGGTTTATGGAATTTACCCGTCTTCGTCCGAGCATGGTCATTTACGAGGCGGATGTTCCGGGTGTCGGAAAACGCTATGAGGTGGAAACTGGTGATACTGAACGATTCGTAGTCATCGTCCACCACGATGGCAAACGAGAGATTTTCCGTCGTGATCACCCAGATGCCGATGCTGAGAAACTCTTCGAGTTCCCGGCTGGTGTGTCGCGAGAGATTGTAACTGCACTTCAGGGTGTAGACTTCCAACCGCTCGATCTCGATGATGTCGATATGCCACTCGGAAACGCAATTATGGAGTGGGTCGAGATCCCCGATGACTCTCCACTCGCTGGTGAGACTATTCAGGAGGCACAGCTCCGCCAGAAAACTGGCGCAACCGTTGCTGCCATCCAGCGAGGAGATGACACTCTCGCCAGCCCGAAAGCGGACACCGTTCTCCAGCCGGGTGATATCCTCGTTGTTATCGGAACTCGGCCCGAACAGAAATCGTTCGAATCCCTGATCAAGACTGGATCTACAGAGACATCGAACTGATTTCTCTCATGGCTGGTGCACTACTCTTAGAGGTCGGTATCGCGCTCATTACGCTTGCTCTCGTTGGGGGCCTCGCCCACCGATTCCGGCAGTCAGTCATCCCTGGCTACATCGCTGCTGGCATCCTCGTTGGGCCGTACGTACCGACAGAGATCGGCGGTATCTCGCTTCGACTGGTCGGGAATAGCGAATTCGTCAGCACTGTTGGCGAACTGGGGATTATTCTCCTCCTGTTCTTCTTAGGATTGGAGTTTAATGTGGGAACACTGGTCGCAAACAAGACTCGACTTGCAAAGCTCGGAGGGCTCGATCTCGTTCTCAACGGGATCGTGGGGGTCCTCATTGGGTACCTGTTCGGCTTTGGAGTGACCGGTATCATCCTTATCACGGGGATTGTCTACATCTCGTCGAGCGCGATTATCACGAAGTCGCTCACCGATGCCGGGTGGCTCGCGAATCCCGAAAGTGACGTTATTCTCAGTACGCTCGTTGTCGAAGACATCGTCATTGCCGTGTACCTCGCGGTCGTTTCTGCACTCGTGTTGGGTGGGGGGACGTTCGCCGAAGCAACGATGACGGTCGTCCAGGCGTTCGTCTTTTTGGCCGCGCTTGCCGCTGTTGCCTATCTCGGAACAGACTACATCGAACGGATCTTCGACGTCGGGCCGGACGAATTGTTCGTCCTTCGTATCGTCGGGGTTGCAGTGCTGATTGGTGCAATCGCCCTCTCGATCGGTGTGAGCGAAGCGGTGGCTGCCTTCTTTGTCGGCACTGCCTTCAGTGAAACTGACCTCATCGAACGAATCGAACATCTCGTTACGCCACTTCGAGATATTTTTGCAGCAGTGTTCTTCTTCTCTATTGGGTTGTCCACCGACCTCCGAGTCGTCGCTGGTGTAGCGCTTCTGTTACTCGTTGCCGTCATTCTGACAACTGGAACGAAACTGATCAGTGGCTATGCGAGCGGGAGAGTATATGGGCTGAGCACCCTCCGATCAACTCGTGTCGGAATGGGATTAGTTGCTCGCGGTGAGTTCTCACTCATCATCGCGACACTAGCGAGTACGAGTGCAATTCCCGTGATTAGGAACACAGTTCCTGCATTCGCTGTTGGATACGTCCTTGTGATGAGTCTTCTTGGAACGCTGTTGATTGAGTATGAGGATACCATCTCTTCGGTGCTCGGCATCTCTCCGTAAGGATTCTAGATCGAAATCAACGGTCACCTCCTCATGAAACCCTCTCCTGCACCAGAAGAATTAGGACGTCAGCTGGGTCTGAGAGTTGCTCAGAGGCGGTATCTGATGTAAAATCATTACGCCAAGTGTGAGACCTCCTCGGACTCGTCAACGTCGTCGAATTCACCGCGCTCGACCGGCTCCCAGCCGTCGCCGGGGTCGGGACTCCACCAGTCGACCTCGTAGGCACCCGGTGCGCCGAGGATCTTCATCCTCGCCGACCCGTCAGGCAGGTCGCGACGAAGTTTTTCGTCGACGTGGAGGTTCCAGGTCGTGCCGGTATCGAAGTAGACGAGGACAGCTTCCTCGTAGCCACGATCCTCTTGCGATTCTTGGAGTTCCACCTGTGTGTTACAGTGCTTGCAGAACACGCCCTCGAAGGGGATGTGGCTGAACACCTCGTGCCCGCAGACCGGACACCAGAGGAACTCGAACAGTGCCTCACTGTGTCGGTCAAGTACTTCAAGGGTCATTGGTTGACTAACCCGGCCGTCCCGGGTCACCACCTCGTGCCCGGCCGAAAAACAGCGCCCAGCGCTCACTCACCGTTCGGCGCCGTAGACGATGCGTGAGGGGGCTTCGTACCCACAGTCGGGACAGTCGTACCACCGCTGGACCTTCGCCCCGTCTGCTGCCTTCTCGCCGACGCGAACGTCGTCGTTCGGACACTCCGGACAGCTGAGGTCCGGAGCCGGTTGCTCCCGGAGCTCGTCACGGAACGACGTCGCGTCCTTCGTCTCATACCCCCGCGACCACACCGGGTAGCCGTCGACGAGGATTGCCCCGCGCCACTTGTACCGGTAGGAGTCCGGAGTTCGATGCAGGACAGCTCGCGCACTGGTCTCGGTGTTCCGATACGCGAGCGTCGGCGAGCGGCTCTCGCGTCGCCAGTTGGTGATACGGGGCATTATTCAGAAATGGACGTCAGCGGGCACGATCCAGAGCTCCTCACTCTCCTCGAGGAGTCGATCCAGCTGTCCACGGTGACGAATGCCGGTTCCGTGTTCGGTGTACAGGAAGATCGTCGGGCCGTCGTACGCACCGACCTGGTGGAAGGCGTGTCGGGCGAGGTCCTCGTCGCGCATGATCTCCTCGTCGGAGAGCTCGTCGATGGCCTCCTTCACCCGGTCGAGATTACGCTCGAATTCCTCCTTCGTCGCCTCCCAGCCACGCTCGAGCAGGTCCTGGCCGTCATCGGAGTCGACGGGGGCTGCCGTCGGCAACTCCCCCCATCGTGCCTTCCCCGCAACGGACGTGTCCTCCTCGTCGAAGGTCACATAGTAATCGAAGACGGCGCTGGCGTGTGGGTCCGCGCCGACCAGGCGGTCGAACACCGAATTTCCGGTGGCCAGTGCGTCGTCGTGGGTCGATTCTTCTACCAGAGCGTAAATTACCATGTGCATCTCGAACACCTCGAAACGCCGACGCACCGGGAGTGATTGCTCGCTCGCTCCAGCTGCGCCGGCACCCATCGCCGGCGCTCGAAAAACCTGATCTAGCGGTCGATTTTTAGGACTCGTTCGCTCGGTCGACTGTGATGGTTAGATCGCCCGACGCGTAGTCGGCCTCGAAGTCGACCGCGAACGCGTCCGCCTCGTAGGCGGCGTGGTAGGCGCGGTGGCGTTCGAGCGAGCCTGTCGCCTTGAAGTGGAAGAACGCAGCCGACGTGTAGGGCTTACTCTGCGTCTCGATTTGCGTTTCGACTGACGCCGGAAGTGCGATCTGTGGCGTGTCGGTGTCAACACTCGCAGCGAACTCCTTTGCCTCCTTGACGGTCGCCTGCGAATGGGCGGGCGTCTCACCGGTTAGCACGTTCATCGGCGTCTCCGTGTCGTCGGTGAACAGGACATCGTGGAAGGTGCGCGTCCCGAGGACTGCGTCAGGACCTAACTCGCAATCGTGGAATGGATCGTCGTCTGGATTCTCGGGCATCAAATCACGAGCCCACGGTGGGGCTCAGTCCTTTCTGCCCCAGACAAACCACAACTTGTCTCGATGTAGCGGAGGTAAGTCCCGAAAAAAGAGCGTCCTGCCCGCACTTCCCGCCGCAGAATCAGGCGTCGATGATTCGATCGGGCTCAATCCGGGACAACCGCATCGCGTTCCCGGTGACGCCGAGGCTCATCCCCATATCTCCGACAACGACTGCCAGCGCAACGCTGACCAGGCCCAGCGGCACGCCTAGCGCGAGTAGGAGCTTCACGCCGAGGCTGGCCCAGATGTTTTGCCGGATCACACCGTTGGCCGTATGCGACAGATCGTACAGGTACGGGAGTTTCCCGATGTCGTCGCCCATCAACGCAATATCAGCCGTTTCGAGGGCGGTGTCGGTGCCCGCCGCGCCCATCGCGATGCCGACCTCCGCAGTGGCGAGCGCGGGGGCGTCATTGATGCCGTCGCCGACCATCGCAACCTCCCCGTACTCCGCCTGTAACTCTTCGACTGCGTCGACCTTCTCGTCGGGCAGGAGTTCGGCGCGATACTCATCGACACCGACCTGCTCGGCGATGGCGCGGGCGGTGCCCTCGTTGTCGCCGGTCAGCATCACCACGCGCTCGACGCCCAGCTCGTGCAGGCGTTCGACAGCCCGCTTCGAGGCCGGGCGAACCTCGTCGGCGATGGCGATCGCACCCAGCAGTTCCGACTCCGTCCCGACGATGACGACCGTCTTGCCCTCCCGCTCCAGCGCGGAGAGTGCATTCTCGGCAAACGCCCCGTCGTCGGACTCTGACGACTCTTCCGCTACGACGCCGCCGTCCGTCTCGCGGCGTGCTCGAGCGAGGTCGAAGCCCAGCTCCTCGAAGAGCGCGGGCTTGCCCGCATAGTACGTCTTGCCGTCGATCTCGCCCCGGATGCCCTTCCCCGTGAGGCTCTCGAAACTCGTCGCATCGGGCAGATTACCCACGCCCGTCTCCTCAGCACGGGCGAGAATGGCCGCAGCGATGGGGTGCTCACTGCGACGCTCCAGTCCGGCGGCGCGACGGAGCAGATCGTCCTCCGTGGTGTCACCGACCGGGACGACGTCGGTGACGGCGAGTTCGCCCTTCGTGAGCGTCCCCGTCTTGTCGAGCGCGACGGCATCGACTTCGCCCATCGCCTCGAGGTAGTTGCCGCCCTTGATCAGGACGCCGTTCTTCGCGGCGCTCGTAATTCCCGACACCACCGAGACGGGCGTCGAGATGACGAACGCACAGGGACAGGCGATCACCAGCAGGGTGAGCCCCCGGATGAACCACGTCTGCCAGTCGCTCGCGAAGGTGAACCCGTACCCGGCCAGGTCGACCGAGATGGGGTCGGCGATGACCAGCGGCGGGATTGCGGCGGTCAGGATTGCCAGCACGACGACGAGGGGTGTGTAGTAGCCGGAGAAGCGGTCGACGAACTGCTCAGACTCGGTCTTCTTCGCCTGTGCGCCCTGGACCATCTCGATGATGCGCGAGAGCGTCGAATCGCCAGCGGTTGAGGTGACCTCTACCTCGAGGTACCCCTCTTCGTTGATCGCGCCGGCGTAGACCTCATCGCCCGTCTGCTTGTCGACGGGGACGCTCTCGCCCGTGATCGGCGACTGGTCGACTGCACTCCCGCCTTCGATAACCGTTCCGTCGAGCGGAATCTTGTCGCCGGGGCGGACGACGACGGTCTCGCCAACGTCGACCTCCTCGGCGGGAACGGTCACTTCCTCACCGTCGCGAAGGACGGTCGCCTCGTCGGGCGAGAGTTCCATCAGCTCGCGCAGGGAGTCCCGTGCCCTGTCCATCGCGTAGTCCTCGAGCAGCTCGGCGATGCTGAATAGGACGGCCAGCGTCGCCGCCTCGACGAAGTAGCCGATACCGGTCGCCGCGATGATCGCCGTTCCCATCAGCAGGTCGATGTCGAGGCTTCGGTTCTTCGCGGAGTAGTACCCGCTACGGACGACGGGGATGCCGCTGGCGGCGACGGCGCCGAGGAACAGGACATCTGCGATGTGGAGCGGGTACTCGAGGACGCTCGCCACCGTGGCGTTCTGTCCGGTGAGGAGGAACTCAAAGAGGAGGCCGAGCGTGACGAACGCCGCGCCGAGCCACGTCTTCTTCGCGCGAGGACTCGTCCAGACCTCCGATGGTGGCGCGATGTCGACGCCATCGGCCGCCTGGTTGTCCTCATCATCGCCCTCGGCGTCCGAGCCCCCGACGACCTCGTAGCCGGCGCCTTCAATCGCCTTGACTACGTCGGCTTCGCTAGTTCGATCAGGGTCGTACGTGACGTTGGCCGTGCCGGTGGTCGGCTGGAGCGTGACGTCAGTAATGCCGTCGACACGCTGGAGGCTCTTGTTCACCTTTTGGGCGCAAGAGGGACAGTCCATCTCGGGAACGGCGAGGTGGGCGGTCAGCTCACGTCGCTGTCCGCCGCCGCTCGTTCCTCCTGCTGCGTCCGGATTCTCTGTCATCACGTCACGGTAGGAGCGGGAGTTCGATATGTCTTTGTTGGAATATTCCAACTACGGCCCTCAGTGGGATGCCAGCCGTTCTTCCGCTACCCGCTCGCCGGCGACATGTTGCTTCGCCAAATGTTCTTCCGCCCGACGGAGTCGGTAGGTGAGTGTTGACCGTGGCACGTCGAGATGCTCTGCGAGTTCTCCAACATCGACCTCGCGGGGTGATTCGTAGTAGCCGTGTTCGACGGCGGCCTGGAGAGCAGCCTCTTGGGCTGGAGGCAATCCACTTGGTGTTCCGTCGCTTCCCCTAGCTGATGTTGTGTCCGCTGTGCGGAGCATCTCCATCTGGGCGCACTCCCCGACGGCGACTTTGAGAGCGTCGAAGAACGCCGCCACGTCGCCATCGCCGGAGTGGATGAGTCGCCACGTGTAGTGGCGGCCCTCGTGACGAGTCTCGAACAGCACGCCGTCGCCGAGGTGGTCGCGAGCGATGTGGGGGACTGAGGCGCAGGTCGGAGTGCGCTCCCAATCTGAGTAGAGGATGAGCGCGTCGTCCGTGCGGTCGAGGACGCGGGTGGTCTGTGTGGCGTTGCAGTCCTCGGTGGCGAGACAGTCAGCGTAGTAGTCGCCGTTGAGAAAGGCGTCCTCGATGGCGTTGAGCGCCTCAGGCGTACCGGTGGCATGGTCGACCCGCCAGAGACGCTCGGCAGTGGCGTGCAGCGAGAGCGAGCGAACGCGAGCGTCGGGGTGGTCGGCGAGGGCGTCCGCCACCCTGTTGCAGCCGGGCTCGTATTCGAGAGCGAAGACGAGTTCGCGCATACCCCGTCTAAGGCCTGCTACGACATAACCCATGGCCTGCAGCGTTGTCGACCAGTAGATCTCAGATTACGTCGTCAGGGTCGTGAACTTCCTGCATTCGCTGTGCTTCGGCCGCGTATTGCTCCTGGAGGTCGGGGTCATCGACCATGCCAAGATTGCCGGGTTCAGCATCGACTGCTGCTGTCGTATCTCGGACGTCGGTGAAGGACGTGAGTGCGCGTTCCTTCCGATAGTACTGTTCTCCATCGGGTGTTGCGTAGGTGAGGATGATCAGGTTCTGCTCGTCATCGGAGTACGTCCGTTCGACAAGCCAAACACGAACGTCATCTTCAGACTGATTTGACATACTTAGACATCCCCCGATATCCACTAAGGGATTGGTGTTACGGCTTGCCGAGACTCGCTGTCTCGAAGGGTGATTCTCCGGTCGGAATGAGGAGCTCCTGTCGGTCTCCGACTCGCTCGGCCAGCTTCTGTTTCAGGTACTGTCTCGCCGTCGACGGCGTGAAGACGCCCTTGTCGAGCATGTCGCCAACGACGTCTTTGAGGGCCGCGAACTGTCCCTGCAGGTGGCCGTCGCCGACCGGCTCGCCGTCGTACCAGCGCACCGTCGCGAGCGCGCCGTTCCCGACCGTCTCTCCCTGTTCGACCGTCTCCGAGTCGTACTGGAGCCCGAACCACAGCGTCCGATAGGCGGTCGCCTCGAACGTCGTCGACACCACGAAGAACGCCTCGTGGTGGAGGTAGTCGAGATGGTCCGCGACGATCTCGTCGAGGGTGAGCCCGGTGGCGCGGGGTTTCGGCTCGACGACCGTCGACGGTCGATCCTCGCCAGCGAGGTAGCCGTCGACCGCATCTGCCTCAAGGCCATCGGCAAGCTCTGCGAGGAGCTGTTTCGCCCACTTGGAGTCGGTGTCGTCGCCACCGAACGGCGACTCAGCCGAAATTCGGTGCTTGAGCTTGAGGTTCGCTGCGCCCCAATGGCTGTAGTGGAGCGTGTACTGTCCGTCTGTGCGTTCGTACGCAACGAGTGCGCGGTGTCCCATCGAGCAATCACCTCACGGGGCGATCGCGACTGGATCTCCCCGCACCCCTCCCGGGGGAAGAAAAACAAACAGCTGTGACCGGTTCGAACAGCCTACTGGGTTAGTTCTGTCCCGGCGATTATTCATAGTCCTGTACTAATAGTGGGGCAATGTCATTAGAGTCGGAAGAAATTCACCAGCTGCTAGAATGGGCAATTGACTGGCAACACGATATCAGCCGTAATTCGACACCTGATGCGTTTGAAGCAAGCGAACGCTCGTCGTCACCGTGGGCTCGCCATCGTTCAAATTATGCGTTCGAGAAACTAGCACAGGAGACTTTCCCGCTCTATGACTTGGGAATTGCTCCATCTGATATAATGTCAGATGTGATGGGCATCATCCAAGACCTGGCATTCGAATCGGACGCTGAGGTAGACTGGGACGAATATCACTATCCCGTTGAGGAATCGATTGAAGAAGATGGACTGGTATCGACGTACGAGGCAAAAGTCAATCAGGTCATTGCTGAAATCGGGCAGGGTGAGCAACTGGAAACTATCTTCTATTTCCCGTTGAATATACAATGGGCTGGCTCTCCGCCAGAAATTGAGATTTTCGATATTACCTTCCAGCCAATCTCTGAGTCTGAATGGTCTGAGCAGCTTTCAGAATTTAGAAGGTATCCCGACACATTCGGAACTGGGACGGTGGAGTCGCTGTGTGAGGATACAGATTATAGCTATTGGACGACGACTATTCAGTCGAAAGGACGTAGCTATGCAGCGAATAAGCTCAATACTGCTCTGAATCTGTTGTGTGCGAAGATCAATCATACACTCTATTGTTGGGAAATTCAGCGATTGAGCGAGCGGGACCAGTCCTCGCCAGGGAACCCACGGTGGTCATGGATACAAGAACCGATGGCTGTCCTTACAGCTGGCACTGACCATCCATTAGAGGTCGCCATCACCAATAGGAGTTCACCTCGCACTGTGGACTTGGATTGGACTAATGGAGATCTGCCGGAGCGGTTTGAGGAGATCCCGTCCTTCAATTATGGCGCTGATGGACTTGCAGGGATATTCCAAGATGCTCTTTTAGAGTATCAGCGAGCAATGCTCGAGACAGAACGTCAGAATGCATTTTTCGGATTTTGGCGGTGTATTGAAGAACTCACATTAGCTGGGCACGGTGAAAAAAGCGAAATCGTTGACCGGGCGATGTGGGCATATAGTGTCAGTGCCAGTGAGGCCCACGAAATATTTTTCAAAACCATCACTGAGCAGCTCTATGACACACGGAACAAATGGGTCCACGAAGCAAACTGGGGGGACATCTGGGAAATCCATGAACGCGTGGCCAAGTACTTAGCTGATTCATTGATTCATTATATAGACGATTTCTATGGGCTGGATCAAAACGTGGTGGCAGAGGCCTTCCGATATGCCCGTATGGAAGAGCCCCAGCGAGAAAAGAAGCAACGCCAGGCCAAACAACGTCTGGAGGCACTAAATGAACTCAATAATATCGAGCAAGACTGTCCATAGTTGATTTGGCGGTTTACAGGTTGGGCAAGTAGTGTGCGAAGCTCTCCGGCGGAGTCCTGAGCTAGCGAAGGTCTCGGAGAACTTCGAACCTCGCGATTCCGATGTCGTGGTCCGTAAGGTCCTAAACTTTCGTAGACCTCAAAGTCATCGTAGCCGTTCTAATTTTCGGCAGGATTTGGAAGCACCTCGTGGGAATCGTTCGTGCTGACGAGCAAACACTGCCTCGTAATGCTCCCGCTGGGACACCGCAGTCCCGTCTTCCTGCTCTGATTTTGTTGCAGTCCTTCCTCTGCCCGGCTTCGTGTCGTAGTGAGGGACGAAGAACGGTACTCGGACAATCGGGTCTGACGGCCACTCGCCGGGTCCTGTTCACTGTTGGCCGCGGACTGAACGCCAGGCACCGACACGGTTTCTGAATCCTCCGTGCCGGCCTCAGAACGGACACGCTCGCAGGTGGGGCGTGATGGAAAGCTGGCGTGATTTCCCCGCGCCGTGTAGACACAGGGATTCGCCGTTTCCATCCGACTCCCAGAGAGGTGTTTTCGTCCGACATTGACCGCGCCGACCACATCTCGGTCGCACTCATACTCACAGCTGGGACAGTAGAAGTGGCCGCCGTTGCGTAACTCGGTGTGATCTGTCGGGGCCTTCACGGTCTTGCCGCGTTCGCCACATCGCGGACAGTAGCGTGATGTCCCCCAGGGATTCACCGTCTCGACGTCGAGCCCGAGGAGGTCACCCTTGTACCGGAGCCGCTCAAGTAACTTCCCATGGGCCCACGTCGAGATGCTCCATGCCGTCACGCCACCCGTCTCTTCGGCCTCAAACTGCCCTAGCGACTCGAGGACGATCGTCTCGCACTCGTGAACGGCCGCGAGCCACACCAGCTGATTTGCTACATCGTGCTGGATCTGGTCGCGGAGACGTCGCTCCTTCCGTCGCGTCCGGCGATATTCGCTGAGGAGGTGAGCGAACTGCTCGGTATGGCTCTTGCCCTGTTGGCGGAGTTCGGCAAGGCGGCTGTCTATGCCCTCGGCGTCGGCTTTCACTCGAAACAGTTTGTCCTTCGCGTGGTGGTCGACGAAGTTGGGTGGCGCGATCTGGGATTCCTCCTTCCCGTCTTCAGATCCGTCTAACACAACCGCAGTTGCCTGCTTTTTCACGCCGAGGTCCACAGCGAGAACACGGTCGGAAGTGGTGTCTACGGAGGTCTCGGGAACATCCACTGGCACGTCCAGCGTATAGCCGTATTCGGAGGAATGCAGTGTCGGCGCTTTCAGCTCCCCTGCCTCAAGCATCTCGTTGAACCGTTGGTGGGCTGGGAACCGTATTTCGTGCTCTGTCCAGTCGGCATACGAGTTGGGCGATAGCGAATCCGGCGCCTTCAGCATCACCACGACTTCTCCGTCCGCGGCTTGGACCTCGTGGATGTCTCCACGACTGTCCGGGCCGAAGGGAACCGTGTCGTCGGGCTGGGGACAGTCGACGAGGTCCGTGTATGCTTCAGGAAATCGGCCATTCCGGTCGTAATGATTGTTTAGCTGCTCGACGACGGTTTCGATATTGCTCCACTGGATGTACGGTGAGTCTCCACTATCGAATAGGCGGCTTCGAAGCTGCTGCCATCCAACCCGCCTGATTTTTCGTTCCTCGACAGTTTCGACGATGAACTGGAAGGCACGGTACTTCTCACGATGAGCTTTTAGAATCCGAGTAACACGATGGTAGATACATCGCTTGAATCGGTTGTAGAGGTATGCGTCTGTGTCCTCGAACGGCTCGTACTCGTCGTCTCGGACGTAGGTGTGGTCGTTGCTATCGCGGGACTGAATCGCTTCGAGGTGCCTGTCTCGCCAGTATTCTTCCTTGAGCAATCGACGGAGATGGCGTTGCCCGAGCTCTAGGATTCGGGAACAGGCAGCGTGATACTCTCGGGGAATATGGAATTGTTCAGTGAGGTGGGTCATTTGTTGGCCTCGTGGTTCTCTCCCCCGCACCCCTTCTGGGGGGCAATAAACAGCCTCAGGAGCGAGACATCCGGATTCATCGTTATACCGCCGCTCAGGACTCGATCTGTGTTCCGGCGTCCCCGCTGTCTTCCGGCTGGGAGAGCAGACTCACGTCTTGCAGGAGAGCTCTCGCTGCCTCTATCCGCTCCTGATCTGCGTTGTCGAGTCCGGCCGTCTCGATGCGTTTGAGATTGGTGAGTGAGCGATGCAGTCGATATCCGGGTGTGTTGCGTGGGTCCATTTGAAGCGCCTCGCCGATTCACGGCGCAGAGAAACCTCTCCGGCTGCGGGTAGCTGTCGGACGGGGCCTGCTCGTTAACCAACATTGGTGTGTTTCTGTGTCGCTATGTTGGTTAAGGCGAGTCCTGACCCGCTTTGCTGGGTCCGTAGCGAGCTGAGCCACACACCCGGCACTCCCAGATCGGTTGTCCCGTCCACGCCTCATCCGAGACCGATTCGTGGATCTTGAACCGATGGTCGGTCGCCCGTCCACAGTTTTGACAGTCGAGTTCCTGCGTCGTCGATACCGCCGACACCTGGCGAGCAGCCGCAGCCTCGCCAGTGGATTCGCTCAGCGCCATCGCTGGAACCAGCCACATCGTGTCGTCGGCGTCGTCGAGGACCTCAGTGAGCCGCGACGCGTTGCGGATGCCGTTCCCCCGCTGGTCGTAGAGGCGCGTCGGGGACTGCTCATGGCGCTCCGACGCTCCCTGTCCGTTCCAGCCTGTCCGGTCACGGGCGTCCCTGAGAAGCTGCTCTCCCTCCTCTGACGACACCTGTACCGCGTCGGGGAGTGAGGGCCATTGCTCGGCCAGCTGGCGCGCCGGCGCCTCGTCGAGGTCGTAGATGAGCGTGTAGTCGTCGACGGCCGGCTCCGCGTCGTTGGCAGTGAGGAGGTTCGCCGCGGCGCCGCCCTTCGCAACGGCTCCGTAGAACGTGGTCGACTCGACGACTATGTGAACGATCCCGAGAAGCGTCGCGTCTTCCGTCCCGTCCGTACTGGTGCCTTCGTCACCAAGATGATTGGTGAGACAGAACCGGCATTTCGTCCGGTCAACCGGGATCGACGCGCCACAGGACTGGCACTCCCCGCTGGCTTCCGTCGGTTCGTCGGGGTAGCCGCCCGTAGTCGTCGCGACGCGTTGCCGCCGGGGATCGCCATCACAGCCTTCGGTGAGCTTCTCGTCTGGAATGTGGGACGCCTCGCCGGTCGGCCGTAGCTCCTCAAAGTCAGAATATCGGTTGTACATCGATTGGCTCGTAGGTTCTGCCGGGATGCTATTTCAATGTCAGGGTGACCGTGCTCGCGACTACTTCTTGATTATGCGCGAAGACACAAACATATATGGGAGCGAATCTCGAACACTGTTGTAAGAGGTGCCAAGCATGTCCGAATCCCCACGGAATGGCGTCCAGTCGTGGACTGAGTCGATGAGCGCCCGTGACCGTATTCGAGCCGTCGCCGAGACGCTTCGTGAACCCCGGTCGGTCAACTGGATCAGCGAGCAGGCCGACGCCGCCTGGAGCACGACCAACGAGGAGCTCCAGGATCTTGTCGACCAGGGGCAGCTGCGTCGCGTCGAGGCCGGCGAGACGACGCTCTATCAGCCGGACTATACCCGACTGCTCTTCGAGGAGATCCGCACGCTCATCGAGGAGAACACGCGCGAGGAGCTTCGGAACGAATTGGCCGCGATCACGGAGGAGATCGAGGAGTGGCAGGCGACCTACGACGTCGAGACGTGGGAGGACCTCGAACAGTCGCTCGCCGACGGCGACCTCACAAGTGCCGAGATCCGAGAACGCCGCGACGTGATCGCGTTCTGGCGCGAGAACGAGGAGGATCGCCGCCTCATCAAGCACGCACTAGAACTCTATTCGGATGTCGAAGCCGCTCGCGAACAGATGTCCGACGTGGTTGACCGCGCCACAAGCTAATCCTCTCCTCACACAGCATGATCTTTCTCGCCGGTCGCGACCGCTATACACAGCGGACCCTCCTTCGAGACGTTCACGACCGATTGTCGAAGCAGGCTGGGTGTGAGGACGTGCGCTATCGCCCGTCTCGACGACGCCCTCGGTACGTCATCGTGGATGTTGACCCGACGACGTTCCTGAGTGACTCCTACGATGCGGAGACCGCACGACTGGAGATTCGCTTCTGGTACCCTGCTGGTGTCGGCTACGAATACTACCGCATCAACTGGGTCGAACCAGAGCGGAACCTCATGCTCGGCTTCCACCAGGACGCCGATCATCCGGATCTCGGGCCCTGCCACATCCAGCTCAATTACGAAGACACGCCCGTCGATCGACATAGTGCATCGTTTCTCGATGCGCACCCACTCGCTGTCCTCGATGACCGACTCCAGCAACTGCCTACAGCACTGGAGTCGATTCGCTGGCAGGACGGGCAGCCATCTCTCCCGACGTGGTTAGATTGAATTGTGGCTCGAGAACTGCGGCTACGACGCTTTCCATAGTGCAATTCACGAGAGTGAGACCCCCTTCTACGACAATAATGCGGTCTCCATCTGGTCTACAGGACGGATTATTCGACCCGAATTCGGATCTCAATTTCGTCGGGGTCGTGGATGACGAGACCGTCATCCGTCTCTGTGACTGGTATTTCGCTGCTTTCCAGTCGCGATTGCACAGTGGTGAGCGTACCCTGATCCGGAACGATCACCTCGAACCACGCCAGCCCACGACCGTTGACAGGGGATGTTCGGTGGTGCCACGTGTTCGCCCCGATGTGATGGTGATACCCTCCCGCGGACACGAATGACGCGGCGGGCACGGTCGTTTGTACCTCGAACCCGAGGGTATCCACGTAGAAGTCCCTGAATGCGTCCAGCGACGAGACCTCGAGATGGATGTGTCCGATATCCGTTCCGGGCGGAGCCTGGGCGTCACCTGTGGCCGCGGCTTCGATTGTATCGAGATCGAGCGGTTCGGTGCTGATCCGAACTCGACCGTCGTCGCTGCGGGGCCACTCGTCGCGTGGGAAGTCGCGGTAGATCTCGATCCCATTCCCTTCCGGGTCAGTGAGGTACAGCGCCTCGCTCACCCAGTGGTCAGATGCGCCGCCGAGCTGCCAGTTGTCCCGTATCCGAGCCAGCGCGTCACCGAGCGCCGCCCGTGAGGGGACTCTGAAGGCAGTGTGGTAGAGTCCGGCGCTCGATCGGTGTCGTGTGGGTGCGTCTGCATCGTCCTCCAGGACGAGCAGCGGGGTGTCAGCAACACCGAGCACCGAACGGGTGTCGGTTTCGTCGAGTACACTGAGGCCAACGACGTCCCGATAGAACCCGGTCAGCTCGTCGAGGTCGTTGACGCGGAGTGCAGTTCGACCGATGTGTGTCCCCTGCGGGAGCGTGTCTGTATCCGATGGCGTGGTCATGGTGGACATCTTAGAGACCGATGTTGAGCGCGTACGGCCAGGCGGTGCCACTAACTGCAACCAGTACGAGCGCTGCGCCGAAGAGCGTGGCGTTCTTCAGGAAGTCCGTCATCTCGGACTGGCGCTGTTCGGGGTCATCCACCGTCCAGAAGTCGTGCATGACTGGCGTCACGCCGAGGAAGAACAGCGCGATCGCTGCCGCACCGACGAGTGGATAGACACCGAGCGCGATGGCAAGCCCGCCCAGGATGAGCATGAGGCCGGATCCGATGACGGCAAGCCGGGGGGCTGGGATACCCTTGGCCTTGGCGTAGCCGCTCATCCCGTCGAGGCCCGTGAAGTGATTGAGCCCCATGAACCCGAGGAGGACGCCGAAGACGAGTCGACCCACCAGGAAGGCGAGGCCGCCAGCTGTAGTCTCCAGGACCATCAGACCGCGCCCTCCGGCTGGCCGCCGGTCATCTGGACGATCTGCCCCGTTATGCCGCCGTTCGAAAGCAGATGGATCACTTCGTTGACGATGGCTTCGGGGGCCGTCCACGCCGAGAAATCAGCGTCGGGCATCGCCTCACGGTTTCCGGGCACGTCGATGAGGAACGGGGCGATCGCGTTGACGCGAGCATCGAGTTCGACGTCAAGCGATTCGGTCAGCGTGCGAACCGCGCCCTTGCCGACATCGTACGCGAGCGTACTGCCGACAGGGTTGATGGCACGGTCGGAGCTGAACAGAACGACGCCACTGTGCTCGTCGAGGTGGTCTGCGAAGGCCTTGACGGTCAGGAAGGCAGTCGTGGCGTGGCGATTGAGCGCGGCTTGGAATGCATCGCCGTCGGTATCGGTGACGCCGCCCATCGAGAATCCGCCAGCGAGGCCAACGATGTGATCAACGGACCCGTGTTCGTCGGCAACAGTCTCAGCGAAGGCTTCGACCGCCGCCTGATCGGTCAGATCGACCTGATGGTACGATACCTCGTCAGCGTGCTCAGCGCGGGTCGCTATCTCTTCTCTCGCCGTTTCGGTAACGTAGGTGCCGATGACGGTGGCGCCGCGGTCAACGAGCGAATCCGTCACGTACGGGCCCATATTGCCGGTCGAACCGGTTACGAGGACCGTCGAGTTCTGCAGTTCCATTACATTACCTAGTTTGTTTCCAAACCTATATAGCTCAGGCAACAATAGTGTGACCAAGTAATGGCGACCCAACCACCATCGGCTGAATCCGACGACGACACCGAGGTCGAACGACGGAATGCAGACGTCTGCAACGTCGTCGGGGCTGTCGAAGAGATGGGGGCGAAGTGGAAGCTCATCGTCCTCAACGACCTGCGTGATGGCGAAAAGCGGTTCAACGAACTCAAGCGCTCGACGGGCGCGAGTTCCTACACGCTCTCGCGTGTGCTCGATGACTTGGAGGAGCAGGGATTCATCGAGAATCGCAAGGAGTTCGAATCACCGGTCGCGAGTTATTACACGCTGACTGAGAAGGGGGATGCCCTCTGTCCCGTGTTCGAGTCACTCGACGCCTGGGGCGAGGACTGGCTGTGAGTTCGGCGATCAACTCGCGCCAGACGACAAGCCATTAGGCGATCTCAATGTGCGATTGAAACTCGGGTCAGTTCAGACTTTCCTGGGCTGAGTGGCTGTTCAGTCGAAATACAGGTCGCCCCCGACCGACCACACTCAGCGAGGAGAAGCCCGACGATTTGGCTGGGCAACGTTGATGACAATCACTTACGAGATCTGGTCGACATCTGCAGGCGTATCGAAGTCGTGGAAGTGCTCCCCTTTCTCTTTCGTGAGGATGTTGAGCGCAGCAGCCGCACCGTCGCCGGCGGAGATGACCGCCTGCCATTCTTCTGCCCGCACCATTGCCCCCGTCGCATAGGCGTTCTCGACACTCGTCTCCATCGTTACGTCCACGTCGACGACGTCGTCGTCGGTGAATGCACACCCGAGACTTTCGGCGAGATCGCGGTTCGCGCCCGTCGCGAGGACCACGTACGGTGCCTCGTACTCGTCCTCGCTCGTGGTGACCGTGAAGCCGCCATCACCCTGCGCGACGTCTGTAACCTCCTCACTGTCGCGGAGCTCGACACCGTGATCCTTCGTTGCCTGCTCACGGGCGCGTTCGAGGAACACGTCACCATCCATACTTCGAATGCCGAGGTAGTTGAACAGATGGGCCTTATGGAGCCACGTCTTGTCGGTATCGAACACGGTCGTCTCGAGACCGTTCTTGCTGGCGAACAATGCAGCGCTAAGGCCGGCTGGTCCCCCGCCGACGACGATGACGTCTGACATACGTTCTCACTACTCTCCCCCACCAAATAAAATCGGCTTTTCCAGGGTCGACGAAGCGAGGCTTGATACGCCATCGGAAGGTATTGATCAGCCGATCGAATTCGAACTACAAGTACAAGTTCATGAGTAAATGGGGGTGAGGGATAGATGAGCTGGGGGATTGTCTAGGGACTCTCCGTTAGTCGTCGTCGGCCGTCTCGATTTAACCGGCGTTCAGGACCTCGACACCGCCGGAGAGTTCGGTGTTGGGGTACGGCATGTCGAGTCCTTCGACGTCGAAGCGTTCCTTAACGGCCTCGACGAACCGTGCCCGACTCACTCCGTAATTATTCTCTCCTTGGAATCTGTTCAGATCGCCGATTCCGCCGAGCAGCGAAATACCCGTGAACAGGACATCGTTGAAGATGTCTTGTCTTGGCAGGTACGACAGAGGGAGATGATGGATCCTGCCGAGATAGTGACCGTCTTCACGTTCGGTTCTCCTAGCACGCGACGTATTTCGACGGAGGACCTCCGTTTCATAACAGACTCACGCTAACCTACAAGTGAACGGGTATCGTGACGGGCTGCGAGACGTGTGCAACCGGCGGTAGACGTCGATACTGATCGAATTCCTCGAACGACTCGAACAGCGATGACCCACGCGCCATCTATCTCCGTTTTCTGAACGTTGAGCTCCTCTATTCGCGTGTTAACCCCAGTACCTGTGCTGTTGGAAGCGACCACCCATAGATGAGTGCACCAATCCGTGTTCCAACGACCATCGCTGCACACAGCGCTGCAGCGATTCCGTCTGAACCGCCGACAGTGACGACGAACCAGTACGTGCTGCCGCCCAGCACCGCACAACTGGCGTAGAAGTCGTCAAGCAGGATGAACGGTGAGCGGTCCAGCAGGATATCCGCGACAGCACCACCTCCCACGGCGTTAATCGTCGCGATTGCAACGACGCCGAAGGCGGGGATGTCGGCCTGGGTCGCAACGATAGCGCCGGTCGTGGTGAACGCAGCGAGCCCGATCGCATCTGAGAGCAATGTCACTGGATGAGTATCAGCTGACTCGAGTGCAGCACTCACCCCTATCGCCAGCCCAACACCGAGCAGGCCGAGACCAATCTCGATGGGTGAACTGAGTGCGAGCGGGATCCGGTTGACGAGGAGGTCACGGGTCATCCCGCCCGCGAATGCCGTGGCGAGGCCGACCACGGTGACTCCGAACATGTCGAACTCCTCGCGGATCGCCTTGGTGGCGCCGACGAGCGCGAACGCGACGAGCCCAATCGTGTTCATCACGGCGAATGGATCTACGAACAGTGCGTCGACGAACTCCTGCGTCACTAGTTTAAAACAGGATAAGGTGTCTGATGAGCGCTTCGCCTCCGGTATCTCCCGCCTCGCTACTACGTTACACATTACAGGAGATCTATGCGACGACAGGAGTACTCGATCATCTCCCACTCACGACAGGCCCGCAACTCAGAATTGACGAGATCCTTTGAATACGATGATTCAGGTGGCTAACTCGCACAGTATGTCTTGATGGGATCGGATGGTTGGTGCGGTGACGCTCGCCGCCGCAGCGACCTCCGCCTGCGTCAGCCATCGTCCCTCTTCCCGACCCGCCTTGTACAGACACGCGGCTGCGAACCCTGATGGCTTGACTCCCGACGCCACGCCCGTCGATTCCGACTGTTCAGCCAATCTCCGAGCTCGCTGTCGGATGTACGTTGGCACATCGAGATCTGACGCGAGACGGGGGATGAATTCACTCGGGCGAACCGGCTGGGTCGGCAGCCCGAGTTCTGTATTCAACGTCTTGTACGCATTCATGATTCTCGATTGGTCAACGCGTGCCGCGTCGACGACATCGTCGAGCAGTCGTGAGAGACCGTTACAGCGAGAAGCCCCGTAAACGCTGGCGGCGGCCATCGCCTCGATTGATCGGCCTCGAAGCAGGTCTTCAGTTTGAGCACTCCGGAACAGCTGGCATGCTTGATCACGAACCGACTCTGCGAACTCGAGAACGCTTGCGATTCGGCGAACTTCACCCAACCCGTGTGCGAGGTTGCGCTCGGCTTTCGACTGGAATCGCCCGCGAGACTGCTCGCGGCGCATTCGAGCTACTTGACGTCGCTTCTGGCCGGAGAGTTCGTTGCCATTCGCATCGGTTTTGCGACCGATCTCGGTTGACAAGCCCCGGTCGTGGCGTGCCGCGGTGAGTGGTGCGCCCGTTCGTTCTCGTTCGTCATCCTCGTAGGCCCGCCACTCCGGGCCGTGGTCGATTCGATTCTCGCCGATCACGAGACCACAGTCCTCGCAGACGGTTTCGACCGTGTTGGTGGTGACCCGACCATCGCACTCGGGACACTGGTTAGCGCTTGACTCCGTCTGGATGTCTTCGTCGAAGCCAGTTTCGTAGATCTCTCTGGTAGCCATGATGTTCACGAGGGGACGAGGCGTTGCTCGGGACGCCCCTCAGCCACTCTGGGGGCAAACAAACGCCGTGCAGTACGGCAACGATGGAGTCCCACTGTGGCGAAAGCCCGGCAGCACAACGTCGCCTTAGCGCCGTGAGCAGCCCGGACCGTGGAGGTGGTGGGAGGTGGCGGTGACCGCTACACACCAGCAAAAAAAGAGGCGCGTCGCTCCGGCTATTCCCACCAGCGACCGCGCTCAGGGAAATGCACGGTGCTCCAGCCGGTGAGCGCTATGGAGACGCGCCCGTTGTACCAGTTCTTCGCAGCCCCATAAATGCGAACTCGTTCGCCTTCTTCGATCCAGGGTTGGTCACTCGCAACCCACGACGTCAGCTTCGTACGACCGCTCTCGTCTTCGATGAGCCCCACCTGAGAAATGGCTGCACTCGACGGCTCCCACAACTGTGTCACAGTACCTTCGATGCTCACCTCTTTGCGATTGACGTCCTCGAGCTTCCCGATGGGAACCACCTGTCCCGGCGCCGTCTCTAGCTCCTCGAACACGCCGACGACTGCACTCATCAGGTCTTTTCCACCGACGACGGCTTCACCCAGCCGCCGACCAATCGCTGCTCGCGACCAGCCATCCAGCTTTTCGGCCAGCCGCATCGACTGCTTGTTCACCGCCGCCAACTGCTCTTGCGCGAGTTCTGCACGAGGATCGTCCCGCTCCGGGTCCGCCATCGGATTCACGCTCGCCGCTCGTTTCTGGAACTCTGCACGCCGCTCAGCGCTCCGCCTCGCCGCGATGTCTCGCGTCCGCTTTTCCCGACCGTCTTGCGTCCCCATCTCTGCTTGGGCACTGATGCGCTCCAGCTCAGCCTCCCGCGCCCGAATGCACTCTTCCTGTTCGAGGGTCGCCCCGTAGATCCGCTCGTCACTGGTGTCGACCATCCCGTCCGGGTGGTTCGCATCGACCTTTGCCTGCACCTCCATCTGCACCGTTGCCTGGAACTCCGGCGTCTCATCGACGACCTCGAAGCCGTCTTCGTCGACCGTCGCTTCGTCCGCCTTTTCGAATGCCTGTTCATCGACCGAAACTACATCAGTGGTAACGTTCTTACTTGACATTGGAATCACTTACAGGGTGATTTCCGACGAAGGCGCTCACGCGCCGACACCGCGATGCTGCTACATCGCGGTTTTCCGACGACAACGACCGACAGACTCGTCTGCGCGCTCTCGCTCGCGCCTTCGTGAGCGCCCCCTGGGGCGCGAGCGAGAGCGCGCCATAGGGAGGCCACCCAACCAGCACCGCGCGTCGACCCGCCCGGAGCGAGCGTCCAGCTTTAAGCCGTTTCTCGTGTCCGGCCCGGACTGCGGGTTCGTGTCCAGGGCGACGGTCGTGAGCACGGCGAGTCGTGGTGTGACTCGCCGCGCGGAACGGCCCAAAGCGCTGGAACGCGAAAGCCCGCGAGGGGCGCAACCGAAAACGCGCTTAATGCTGGCGTCGAGACCAGATTCACTTTAGCCCGGAATGGGCGCGGGCGGTGCGGAGAGCGCCCACACGCCCGGAATGGTCGGTCGCGAGCGACGCGGAGGGCGGAATGCGGCGAGCGGTGCGTGCCGTTCGTACCACACCAGCCAGCCAGCCGATGGAGATCGCTGGCTCACCAACAGACTCCGGGCGGGACTGAAAGGGGCCGGGCACTCGACGGCCCCGACGACGCAAGCACCGCAGGAACGAGGCGCGCAGCGAGTCGCGGCCGTCGAGCGTCCGGGGGCTTTCGAGATAACCACAACTGATGCTAACAGCTGTTTGTCTCTCCAGAAGACGTTTCACACAGCGTTGACCACCTAATCATATGGTCCCGCTGACGCGTCGCCAACTCCTCCTCCAGACTGTAGCTGCCGGGAGTCTACTGAGTTTAACTGGATGTACCACCCCAAACGTTCCCGGTTTCTCACGAGGGAAGTCGGTGCCGAAGCCGTTCACGAACGACACGTACACCACGAGCTACACGACGTCTGGTCGCTGGCTGATGGAGGGACATGATGGCGGCCGAACCGGCCACGCGGCCTCAGCAGTTCCAAACGGCGACGTCGACGTCGCGTGGCTTCGCCGTCCAGGGAACGATCCACATGGCGCAACGGCGCCGATCGTCGGCCCAGAGCGTATCTACATCGCCTATGTCGAGGAGCCGGATGATACCGAATATTCGGAGGTATACCTCGCAGGGTTCGATGCTGAATCCGGCGAGCAGCAACTCGACGTGAACCTCGAAACAGGTCGTGCCGTCGGACTTGCACTCGCTGATGAGACGATCCTTGCTGTGACTCGCGGGCTGGACTACGAGCAGACGACGCTGACAGCCCTCGCCCGCGACGACGGATCGACCCAGTGGACGGAGACAATTCCAGACGTAACTGGCTCGCCAGCAGTCGTGGACGGAACGTGTTACTTGGCGACGCGAGACGAGGACAACACGGTGTACGCCTACGCGCTGGATGGCACCCAACGGTGGCGCACACCCATCGACGGGGAGTGCTACACGGCGACCTGTGCGGACCGCGACGGCGTCTACGTCGGGTTAACCAACGGGCGTATTGCAGCGCTCGACGCGACGACGGGTGAGCTACGCTGGAGCGAACAGATCGCTACGCCTGACGAGTGCTGTCCGGACATTCAGGGCACCCCGACGGTCGCCGACGGCCGCCTATACGTCCCGGGAATCGCCGAGGAACTCGTCGCCGCCGATACCGCCGATGGAACCGTGCTGTGGCGGACGACCGTCGTTGACGAAGACTACGGGAACGCGATCCCCTCACCAGCGGTCACAGCGGACACTGCGTACGTGAATACGTATCACGGAGGGCTCGTTGCAATCGATATTGCAGACGGGTCGATTCGCTGGCGGTCAGCCGAGAGTGGGTACAATCAACCCCCCGCTGCCGGTGACGGTGGCGTAGTCGTGCCACAGAACGACTCCGTCATTGCCTACGAGACGAGTGACAGCCAAGCGTGGAGAATCGATATCACCGTCCCAGACATCGGGATGGCAGGCTACATCATGGACACGGAAGTCGCGCTAGCGCACGGTATGTGCTACGTCGGAATCGCTGATGGCCGAATTTACGCGATTGGTGCCAGCGAGGAATAGAACGTCCTAACTGACTGAGCGGCTTGACTGAAGTTGCAACTAGCAACTCGGAGTGGCACCCTCACCGAAACGGTGTTTCGAACTAGTGTTGTTACGGATGATGGAAGATTGACCCCGTCAACTGTATCGCTGCAACGGAGTACGGTACAAGCGAACAGAACCCGGACCTGCGCCTGGATACTTCTTGTATCAGTCCGCTCTATTCGGTTGAGGTGTGTCACGTCCGATGGCAGTGCGGATATCGGAGACGGTGTGTTCAACGAGTTCACGAACGCTTCCCGAACGCGTGAGGAACAGTCCGACACCGAGCAGGGTATAGACGGCGGTGTAGGCGTACAGAATGAGGAGACTGATCTCTGCAGATGCTGGTTCGGCATACGTTTGGATGACGTAGAACTCAGCGACGACTTGCGAGACGAACAGTACGAGCAGTGTCACTGCCTCACGGGTGCTGATCTCGAAATTCATTAGGATAGCAAGTGCAAAGAGGCTCTGGGCGGCGGTGATCCAGATCTCGGCAGCTTGTTTCTGATCGAACGAAAGCGTCCCAATGTGGCCGGCAGCGATGGAGTACACAACCGCAAGCGTTCCGATAAGCAGCGTCCATTGGTTGAGCTTCGAAGAGATGAGCGCGTTGAACCCGGCGGTCGAGCGTGCCTTGTTAACGAGATAGGCAACGACGATGAGTTCGGGACTCTCACTCGCCAGCGGCGCAAGCCACTGAATCATGAAGAATGGCGGAACACCGAGGGCAGTGCCGAGTTCTTCGAGACCCAACGCGAATGGGTGGACTGCCTCGAAGATGATCACCCCGGAGAACGCGAACAAGAAGAGGACTACTCCGATTCGCGGTCCCTTGGAGTACGCCTGGAAATACGCGGGAACACCGACGTGTGCGTCCGTCTCCTCGATATCACCGCGGATGACAATGAGGATGTAGAGGGCGAAGAGCCCGACGAGGACGATCGTGTCAATGATGCCGATCCCGTCGCCGAGCGGGATGAAGAAGGCGTACGCTGTGGCCGCGAGCAGAAACGTGATTTCGAGAGAGATGTCACGGTCGATGGCGACCGCGTCTGTGAGGAAGCCAGCGCGGTGGCGAACTGCTGAGTCGCCGGTGCGTTTCGCTCGGTAAATCGTGAACAGGGCGATACCGGACCACCCGAGGCCGATGAGGATTCGGTTCGCTCCAGTCATATTCGCGATGGCGAGGTTGGCTGCCTCCATGCCACGTGCGGTCCCCTCAAACGCACCGGCGTTCCATGCGTACAGCGCGTCGACAGCGTACTCGGGGGCAACGGCAAGAACTGCGAGTACTGCGATAGCGAATGCGGTGGGGACGTCCTTTTCGGCGGTTTCAGCGCCCCACGCGAGCAGGAACGCCGCACCGAGGATGGCAAGCCCACCGACAAGCACTGCCATCGCGGGGGAGATGTTCGTATGCGGGTTCGCTGGGGTCGAAGCAGGATCGAGGTGATACCCGTTCGTTACGAACAACGCGATGAACGGGACTGTCAACAAGAGTGCCGCAGCGACAGCGATGAGTGGATGCCGAAGACGACCGATCATCGCCCTGGTCGGCTGATCGACGTCTCTCGTCCACTCGTACGATCGCCTTCTCCGGTGGATGAGGGGATCGCGTCGACGGACTGAAGTAGTGAGACTCGTGTCGCCTGATCTGTCCGTGTTCTCATGTATACCGTAACCACGCGATAACCCATCAAAAACCACAAGATAACACGCTAACTGTCGAAATCCGCGGTGTGACGGTATGAGTGGTCGTTCTCGGGGGAGTAGCGGAGGAACGGATGTTTCGCCTGTAGAATACCTAAGACACCCGTTCTGAAGCGCTATGGGGTTAGCGAGTACTATGGCTGATCTACGGTTACTCTGAAGTGATTATTTGCGCATCTGGTGCACTTCGTTTCACGCTCTGAATTCCACGTTCGGCTCCTTGTTTTGACGAATATCCCTCACCACTATCTGCAATAATATTCCCGTTCGAAACAACTAGTCGCCACCGCCACTCGTTGGCACCATCTTGGTAGATCTCGAACCTCGGCTCTCTCGGCATATGGGCTACTTTCGTAGTTGTGCAGTAATAATTTGTACATGCTCAGATACTGTCGTCGTACAAGAGCAAAATTGACGCGAAGGGCGGCAGCAGCGAGCGGGGCGTGCCGTAGAGAAACACCATTCAATCGGACTCGACGCTCGGTGACACAGTCGATATCCTGGTGGACTTAGAAAGGGCGAGGCCGTCTCGGTCGTCCCCCGATCCCGCCAAGCACCGAGTGAAACGAGGCGCGCAGCGTGGGTCGCGGGATGCCGAGCGGCTGAGGGCTTTCTGGCGTGAGGTCTCAGTTGTCTTACTCCGCGTTCAATTCCTCAAGGAACCAGCCAGCCGTCGTGCCGATTCGAACGCCATCGATGTTGCGCATATCGAGGTTGACCGTGGCTGTCCGAAACGGGTAGTGTTCGACGAGTACTCGATGGATGACGGTTCGGACGGTGTCGTCGCCATATCGATCAACGACAGTAGCCATGGCCTCATCGAAATGGGCGTCCTGGTGATCTTCTCGCTGGTTCCGTGCTCGCTCGAACACGAGTTCGCAGACATCGTCGACCGACGCGTGGGCTGGATTTCCCGTCCGTTCACGAACGTCGTAGAGGGCGTCGGTATCGATCATGAGTCGAACCTATCCACCGTCAACATCCTCAGGCGAGCCAGACGCAGTCGTCTCGAGACGGCGCTGACGGCGAATCTCCGCCAGAGCATCTTCGAGCGTCGCAAGGTCGTCAATCGCTGTCGCCTCACTCATAATATCATCGAGAAGCGCGGCTCGCTCGACAGCGTCGGCATCACCCTCGGTTGTCTCGATCGAATCGATGACCACTGACCGGTCCTCAGTCCAGCCACACGCCCAGCAATTTCGGGCAATGATGATCTGCTCGTCTTCGTCGCCAGCGAGTAGTGCATCCGTCACTGATGCTGAGAGCGGCTGATCCGGCCCCACTTCCATCGTTACTGGGCCACCACACGCCGGGCACTCCATACCGACACCGAGTACCGCTGTCGCTTTCAATATGTGGCGTCAGTGCCATTCACTCACACGATGTCGAGAGGACTATCGTAGCAAGACCGCTCATCTTCAGAGATCCTCACGAATCCGGCCCGTACACCTGATCGGAGGTTTCCTTACGTGCCTCTTCGACGGCTCGTTCGAGGTCGTCCGCATCGACGGTCTCTCCGAGTGCTGCCAACTCGGTGTCGATCTCAATCGGGAACTTGACGCTGACACTCGCGTATCTCATGGTAGTACCATCGTGCTACGGAAACGTAACAGCCGGGGTCACCGGACTCGGACCGGAATTCTACTCCAAGAGAGCCAATAATTGGGCGACGTAGGGGCTATTCACCCAACTCCGATGCGGGCTAATGGTTACGATGAGCGTTCGCGCCTCTTCATGGGTCATGTGGTCATTGCGAGCGTAATCACAGAGCAACCGTGGTGTCGGGACGATACGCGGACCCTGCAGGACGGCATGAATGAGTGCGAAATTCGTCCCGCCGAACTCGTCGGTCAGAAACCCGTCGACGTCGAGGGCGTTCGCGAGCACGATACCGTCCGTTTCGCCGTCGTCGAGGCCGAATGTCGGTCGTGACTCGGGCGTGTCGACTCGTTCATAGGGGTCGTCGACCGTGTAGTGAGTGCGGGCGGCGAGGACATTGGACGCTGCAGCGCCGTGGATGTCCTGGTACTGAGCCATGTCACGGAGTTCTGCAACGACTTCCGGTGGAACGGAGACGTCACATGAGGTGAGGAGATACTGGAGAGGGTCCGGCGCGGTGTCGGTGTCGTAGGCTGCGTCGGCTCGTGGGACGGCGAGACTGACCAGCGCACTCGTGTCGGCAACGACTGTCCGCAGCCGCGGTCTGCTCATCGCTCGTCGCCGTCCGCGGTATCGACCGTCGTCGCGTCGTCGCCGTAGATGTCGACGTCAGTCGGCGCTGCGAGATCGAGCGGTTCACCCTCGAGATCTGCTTTGAGGAGCCGGAGCCGTTGGGCAGTCTCGGCACCGACAAGCTGCTTGACCGTCTCGAACTCGAGTTGGTCGTCGTAGTATTTCGTCGCCACCAGTTCCTGGAACGTCTCGCTGTCGGCGGTCTCTTCGATGTACTCGCGGATCGCTTCGACGAGGACATCGGTCCGATCTTTGTCGAAGAGGTCCGCGATTGCGTCGAGACGCTCGACGAGGTACTCCGGGGACTGGAAGTGGACCCGTCGGGGCTTGTCACTCGAGCTCATTCTATGTGCAAGTTCTGCACACAGCCGGATAACGGTTCTGGTGTATGCACATAGCTTGCACATCGATACAGAACAATGGTTGAACGGGCTGTTCGACGCTACTGCGACGTGGCGTCACGAACAAGATGTTCGTCGAGGTCGCGCGTCCAGTACGTTGTGAGCCCGCCAGGACTACAGCGGACACAGAGGTGTAGTGTCCCCTCGAGATGGCCGAGCTCCACGCGAAATCGAGTGAGCGCTGCGAGCGTGTCGACGACGAGACCACACCCATCGCAGGCGTGGTGATCTCGGTCGTCGGGGTCGGCCCGGGTTTGGACGGCGCAGTCGACACAGATCGGATGCGAAACCCGCTCATCTTTACCCCAGGTGAACGCGTCGCCACGCTCCGACCCAGGAAGCGCATCGCAGAACGCACATCCTGAAAGCGTCTGCTGCATTACGACGTCTCCTCGGCGGCATCCCGGCCAGCCGTCCATCCACGATGGAAGACGGCGAGCTGTCGAATCGCGTTGAACGCTTCGTCACTCGGTTCGTGAACGAGGACTCGCTGCTCGGCGACCGCCGTCACGACACCGTCGTCGACGAGGTCACTCACGAGCTGTTGCGCCGTCGTCTCGTCGATGTCCGCCGTCAAGGGGCGGGCCACATCCCGGTCCTGTGCGAGGAATTCGGTTTCGAGCCGTTCGTAATCGGCTGCCGTATCATCGAATGCGTCTGGATCAGTCATATGATGTCACGCTCCGGCACGCTCGCAGGCGCGCCTCGCGTCTCTTGGTGCTGACCAACTTGACCGTATTCGCCTAGCTCTCACCTTCTGATTGGCAGAGAGGGACCGCCTCGCTATACGTTCTGATGATATTAACCAACAAAAAGCAGGAAACCCTAACCTCTGTTGGTTAATACAACTGACAGGCGAAACTGCTCTAGATGAAAATTCCCGGTGACCGCATCTTATATTTGACTCCACGTTTTCGTTCAGATTGCACTATGATACCACTGCAACAGGGGCTCCCAGTCGACCCCCAGCAGTATATTCCCCCACTCGTCAGCGCCATTACGACGGTGGTGTTGTTCGTCGTTGCGTTCGCGCTCATCTACTGGCTCGGGAAGTACTTCATGTCCCGGACAGTCGAGCGTAGTCTCGAACACCGCAACTTCGATCGAACTCTCATCGATCTCGCGGTGAGCACGACCGTCATCGTGGTCGCCGTTGTCGCTGTCGCGTTGGCTGCAACGGTCGCCGGCTTCGGCGTCGTTCTCGCGGCGTTCGCGACTCTTGCCGGTGCGCTCGCCCTCGCCGTCGGCTTCGCTGCCCAGGACTTGATCGCGAACTTCGTCGCCGGCGTGTTCATCATTCAGGACAAACCATTCACAACAGGCGATTGGATCGAGTGGAACGGTAACTCCGGTGTAGTGCGTGAAGTCCAGCTTCGGGTGACGAAACTCGATACGTTCGATAACCAGCTCGTCACAGTCCCGAACAGCGACCTCGCGAGTGCGGCGCTGATTAACAACGAGGCGAACGACGAGCGTCGCGTGTCGGTCGGATTTGGCATCGGCTACGAGGACGATATCGAACAGGCACGGAAGGCGATTATCGACGAGGGTGCTCGCATCAAGGGCGTGCTCAATGAGCCCGAGCCGACTGCCCCCGTGACGGAACTGGGTGACTCGGCGGTTGTACTCGACGGGCGGATCTGGATCGACCCAGATCAGAGTAGCTATGGGGCGGTCCGCGCACAGTTCGTTGAGGCGGTCAAGGAACGCTTCGACGCCGAAGGACTCGACATGCCCTACCCCAACACCGAACTCTCCGGCGGTGTCGAGGTGACGAACGTCAGCGAGATAGAAGCTCCCTCGGACGACTAACTGCGTCCCTGCCATCAATTGGGCTCGTACCGATTCCTGGTGGTCAGGGAATCAGCGCCACCTGTTCGACGTCGTTAGTTTCGACCTGTTCATATTCGTTGCTCGAATGATATGGAGTTGCCAGAGGCTCTTACACGCTCGTAGGTGGACTCCTTACTCGCAAGCGGTACCAACTCAGCCAATGCTGACAGAGAGTATCCCCCGACGCTCCCCAATCGTCAAATCCTGCGACACCAATACGGTACGTAATGGAGAATTCGCGGACCCCGATCAACTCCAGTGAGGAAGCTGCGCTCGATCAGCTCGAGCAGTACTTCGACAGAGCGGGGACTGACGAGACGCTCACGCGAGAGGACGCCGTCGCCCACCTCATGGATCAAGGCGTCGAGCGTGCCGACGCGCGAGCACACGTCGAGCAGTTGCTGTTGAAGGGTTACCTCTACGAAGTCGAAGACGAACTTCGGCTGCCATCACGACTCTGACGAGGGTTGACTGCCGTTCCCTGCGGCCAGATGTTACAACCAGATAGTCGCGACGATTACCACGAGGGCCACGAGCGCGCCCCACGACTTCATGGCCCAGAACCGTCGCCCGACTCGCCGACACAACTGTCGGAGCTGATCTCGGAGGGCTGCACGGCGTTCCGCTTCTAGAACGTTGACCTCGTCGTAGTAGTCGCGTCGATCCGCAGGCAGCCTCCGGAGTGTTGTCTGACACTCGCTGCAGGTGTACTCGAACTCCGCCCGGACGTGTTGCCGACGGAACTCTCGCTCACCGCCTTCGTCGAAGCTCGTCACCTCGTACACCAGCAGTTTCGAGACAAAGCGGCGTGCTCCGCACTCCGGACACCGATCCATCTCAAGCGTTGGTGTCCCGTCGTCGCTGCTCTCTTCGTCTAGCCATCCAGACTGTCGAGATTGCTCGCCGGAATCTCGTGGACGCGCATTGTTCTCTGAAGACGATGCTGTCGTGGACTCGGAGTTACTGAACGTCGGCATGGAATCACTCACTGACCGCACTCAGCTGACCGGGCCCCTTCGCACGCCAGGGATCAATCCGAATGATCGTGACTACTGAGCGCCGTCACCCTTCGTCGGCGCGAACAACAGCTCCGTAGGCACACTTCTCTATTTCGCGTTCGTATGGAGACTGACACAAGACGCGAAGAACCCACCCTCTCATTGAGAACCTCATATGTTCGCCACCCCCGTCACACCGCCGGCTCACACCCCGCCTTCACGAATGGGAATATCTAGACCTATCTCCCAAATTCATGCGCGATTTGAAAAATCAATCTCCGCAAATTGATTGACCTCAATCAGCCCTGTCCAGTCCTCGTCTCTCTGCCCACTCCCGACTGATACATCATCACCTGCCTCTCTCCAGCTCACCACTCGGCCAACGCCGCTCGCCGTGTTATCCGCAGCTGATAACTTTCCAAGTTCCGCCCCTACTCCGACCTTCCCTGAATCCCCTCCTTGCAACACACCGGATTCACACCTCGTACCCCACCCTTCCTTTGGACGAATATCGAGGTACGAACTCCGACTTGACGGCTACAGAATTGCATAGGATAGCGGAGGACTGTTTTGAGGGCGTTATTTGTTATATGAAAACGAGCCTCGGGACTCTCGTTGATATATGCAACGTGTGACGGCCGCTACCCGCTGAATATCAGCGAAACGGGAAAATAGGCGAATAAAGTTACCTATCCTATATGAAATCAAGTCCCGACGATAAATGAAAACCGAGGGGGCAGAACCGCTAAGACTGCTCAATTACTCACGGAGAACCCCTCATTCGTATTTGCAAACCGCAGTCCTAAACGTTCTCGAAAGACCGGCGGATGGATAGATACGTGAACTGACAACGGAGACCGTGTCCGCTCGACTCGATAAGTTACTGTGATGGAGACGCTCCTTGGTCATCGATCTGCTCGTACATCTCATCGGGGAAGGGGAGGCTTCCATAGATCGAGTACGGGCACTGGTCGCGCCCGATGCAGTACCGCTGCATATCATCATTCGCACAATTCATCGGGAGGGGGATTTCGCCGTCGATGTCGTTATCGAGTTCGTACCGAATCTGGTACTCAGTCTCCTCCTCGTCGTACCAGGGCCACCGCGAGAACAGGTCTTTCACATCGCTGATGAATTCCTCCGTACTCGCGTCCCCGTACTGGGGAAGCCACCACGCCATCCGCACCAGATTGAACAGGTCCTTCCGAACGGGTTTCTTTTCCTGGAGGCGCTCGTCCATCGCTGCCATGCAGGGCAACTCGAATAGATCTTCGAGCTCGTCGACGTGGAGGGGTTGCGCACCGTCGCTGTATTCGGTGAGTGTGTACCGA
Organism: Halorarum sp. SLYT50; assembly: GCF_059821265.1. NCBI lineage: Archaea > Methanobacteriati > Methanobacteriota > Halobacteria > Halobacteriales > Haloferacaceae > Halorarum > Halorarum sp. SLYT50. The sequence continues at coordinate 154,345 of NZ_JCAMRW010000006.1, forward strand.
TTCAAGCGCGCGTTCTCGACGGTGACGCTCGCGTGATCGCGGTTCCGCGAGAGCACCGTGCCGAGACTTCGCGGCGAGGAGATGGACTCACAGACTTGTCGCTCCCACGTTCGGTCCGGGTCGTATGCGTCAACTGCCTCATAGAGGTCGCGGGCAGTCTGCGTCTCACCGAGTTGGGCGACGTCGTCGTCTGCGGCGGAGACGGCGTTGATAATCGTCAGCAGGTCACGTTTCTGTCGGCTCCAGTTTTCCCATACGCGGTGGGTCTGTCCGGCCTGGAAGAACCGGTCGATGCGGTCAGTGATTGCGGATTCGTTCGCGGTGAGCCAGCTCCGTTGGTCTGCGGTCAGCGCCTCTTCTTGAACTGCGAGCAGCCGGCCAAAGGCGTCCTCTGCGTACTCACGGTACTTCGCCATGAAATCCGAGACGGGGACGTACAGGTGGTTGTCCGCGATGTGGGCCTGGATCTCTCCCTGCTGGTTCTCATCCCCCTCCGAACGAGCGAGGCACTTTCGTGAGGCGGCGACGAGCGGAATTTCGAGGTAATACCCCTCTCCGAACTCGGGGCGTTCGGTGATGTCCGTACAGACACGCCCCGGATGGACACCGTCCTTACCGGGATCTTTCGCGTAGAGGGTTTCGGCGATTTCCTGGTGGAGCGACCAGTCTTCGTACTCGCGAACGAGTGAGGCGATATTGTTGACGTAGAGTTCGCGGAGATCACCGAGGAGCGCGAGATGACGGGGTGGCGTATCCTCGAGTTTCGGATGGTCCATGATGCAGACCGCCCCAAGCGTCGTGAGGGTGGCTAGCGCTCCCGGATCGTCGACATAGGGGCGCTCCGCCGCCTCCTCCCGTGTGCTCGGCGCGAACGCATCGGTAGTGAACCGCTCGATGTCTGCGAGCATCTTCTCTGTTTGCTGCTCCCCGTCGACTGTCCACCGCTGATACCCGCGTTCGAACAGCTGCGTCAGCTGTAACTCGCCCTTGTCTCGTGGGAGTGCTGCAACTCGATACGCCGTGTACTCGTCGTCTGTGGGCGTGTCTCGGCTCATGATTCGAGGAAGTTGGGCGTCGCTTCGGTTCGGAAGTCGAATCCCGGATCGTCGATGGGCTGGACGACACGCGAGACGTCGGCGTGGAGCGAGTACGGCAGCCGCATCACCCGACGCCGGTCGGCCGTAACGACTGGATCGATAGGAATCTCGTACTCGTCGAGGAGCAGATCGTTGATGACCTCGCGACTTTGCTCGTCGTAGTGGTGCTCGCGGTCCGTATCGAGCAAGTAGACGTGACAGCCCTGCCCCGAGTAGACGACCATCGTCTCGTCGGCTGCGAAGTCGTCCTCGAAGATGTCCCGGACGGCAAATCCGTACTCAAGGACCTGCTCGATATCGTCGAACGCGTAGGGATATCCCTCAGGCGGGCTGTCAAGGATACCTGTGGCACGAAGCTGTTCAGTCCCGACATCGTCGGCTTTCCCATCGCTTGATTCACTGGAAGCGCGCTGTGCGGCGATGTCCTTCGCGTCGATATCGACCGCGAGGACCCATGATCGCTCCCAGTGATCGAGCGCGTAGTAGACTGCGTCAGGGCGTGGTTCTGGTCGTTCTAGGAGATCCGGGTCTGCGAGCGCGTAGGTGCTCCCTTGAGCGGGGTCGTAGCGTGCGGGGTACTGGATGAATTCGACGAGGTCCTCCACCGAGCCGAACTGCTGGATGGTTCGCTCGCCGGAGTCGCTGGTCTGCCAGGTATCGCGGCGGATGAACGACCGATCGGGAGCGTTCTGCTTCCGGATCGGGTACGCCTCGCGGAAGGCGATAGCGTACTGCTTCGGGCCACTGGCTGTGAGGAATGACGGGAGGGCGTCGAGTTGGTCCGGAAACGTCTCTGTGTAGTAGGTGTGCAGTTCCTCGCGAGTCGCTTCTCGCCATTCCCCAGTCATGGGTCTTGGTCGACCTCCGTTTTCAGGCTCCGGAACGTATGGAGGGCGTCCATCCCCGACAGGTCCTGGTCGTTGATCGCTGCGCGAAGCGAACTGATCGTCCGGGTCTGCGTAGACGTCAACGAGATATCGACTGTGTCAGTGTCCGTGAGCGACTCAATGATCTCCAGAATGAGGTCCTTGTCTTCACACGCCCAGACAGCAGCCGCGTCGACGCTCCCAAGCTTCTCGTAATCCGAGAGCAGCGCGTCGGGATTGTTGCTCGGGGTTTCGACTTCACCTACCCAGACGAGTTCGTCAGCGGCATCGAACCCCGCAACGTCAAACACGACATCCTCCGAATGCTGATGGTAGACGACCGTGCGAGCAACGTCTTCCTGTTGGGTGAGCCATGCTTCGAGGAACACAACGGCAGCCTTGTGTGGCGTTTTCTCACCGAGATCGCCGATACCTGGGCTGGCGTCAAGCGACCGATCGAGGAACCGTCGCCCGGCGGGGAGGACTGTGTAGTACGTCTGCCAGAACGAGCGGTGTTCTTCGATGAACTCCTTCTCTTTGAGCGTCTCGAGGTCGAGATTGGAGAATGGCTCTTTGAGCACGGTCATGCTCTCCAGCAGCGAATACTCCTCGACCTGGTGGTTCATCGCATCCAGTACGAGACCGAGGAAGGCGGCCTCGTCACGCGTGATGCCTTCCTCGCGGAGTGTCTCATCCGGGATGGTCGTCGTTGCGTCCTTGAAACGGGTCGAGTGTGACGCATCTGGGTTCTGACTCTCCTCTGAATCTTGTGGGTGCTTTGACCCACCGTTGGGTGCGGTGGACTCCTCAGAAGCGTCATCTAGCGATGCGAAGTCCTGAATAGTTACCTCGATGCCGTACGATTCGGCGTGCTCGGTGATGGTTCCGAGTCGAGTGAAGAGTTCACTGGACGTCGAAGCGGTAGAGCGAGCGCGCTTGGCGGCAACGAACACGTCGTCTTTGGACGCGAATTGACAGCAGGCACTGGCCTTCCGCTCCTCGGACGTAGTATATTCGGATTTACAGACGTCGCAGACGTAGCACTCGGTGTTCGCGTCGTAGCTCACCTGCTCGGGCAGCGACTCCTCGCCTGTCGTTTCCGCCGAATCCTCTGTGTCCTCGTCGCTATTCGTGGTTTGTATTTCTGAAGCCTCGCTGCGCTCCTCACGGTGTTCTGACGCTGCCTGTCCCGCAGCCGAGAGTTGTTGGCTTCTCTCGGCTTCCTGTTGCTCATCTGCAGTAGCGCCGAACATGGGCGCACTCCCGATATCTCGCTCGTCACTCGATGAGGTGTCGGGGCCGTCCGCTGTGCTCGTTGTTTCGCCCTTCGCAGAGACGCCTGTGTTGTCGCTCTCGCCATCCGCGCCGAAGAATGGTGCATCCGATGGGCTACCGCCGCCAGCGGCCCCAGCGGGCGCTGTGCCCTCGCTCGACGGTGCAACCTCTGCGTCGGTGTCATCGCCGACCTCGTCGAGAGTTTCTCGAACCTCCTCGCGGGCAAATTGATTCGTCCGGCCCGGCAAACTGCATTCGTCCTGCGTTCGCCGCATCACCCGGGGAATCTGCTGTTTCTCGAAGAGATGCCGGTCGTCACCCGACAGCGGCGCATCGCTCTCGGGATGGCCGTCGGGAATCGGCAGCGATGCAAGTGAGAACGGTGCCGGACCCGTCTGTCCGAACTGTGGACTCGGTAACTGGGCGATCCACTCACCGGCTGGCAGGCGACTCACGCGATTACGGAACTCGGTCGTACTCAGATTCTCGTGGGCCATCGACTCGGCGAGCTTCGCGTCTGTCGCGATATTCCCGACGAGCTTCGTCTTGACGTTGTTCAGAATCTCCGTATACGCCCGGTCCGACGTGCTGTACTGCGCGACCTGTTCGGGGTACTGCAGGATCAGGCCGAGACTCACGCCGAATGCTCGGCCTTGGGGGATGAACTGCTCGTAGACCAACGAGGACGTCGCGACAGCTGCCGCCTCCTCGATGATCATATTCACAATCGTGTCGTCGGCGTCGCTTTCGCTCTGACGAGCCCCACCGTTCAGCGACCGCCCACCGCCACGACGGCCCTGGACGGCGTCCCAGAGATTGCTCAGCAGGATCATCGTCAGGGCGTGCTGGGATTCAGCCCGGAACTCACCAAGGTCGAATAGGATGACGGCGTCGTCGTCGACGAACTCGCGGAAGTCGAAGGCGTTCCCGACGTACTCCTCGGCCTCGTCGTCCCACTCGGGGACGTGGGTGAACATCTGGTAGAGGTGTTCGTGTTCGACGAGCTTGTCGAGTCGATTCGCCGCCGCACCCATCGTCTGCTGGAACTGACGCTCATCAACCTGGCACTTCTGGACCAGCGACTGCTCGATATGCGCGTTCGCATCACAGAGTTCGGGGAGCGTCTTATCTCGGCTCATCCGGAAGACGGCCTGAATCAAGTCCTCGAGGCTGAACGCGTCCTGGCCGTACTCCCGGTCGAACAGTGCCTTGATCAGGAAGGTGAGGATCTCGTTGGCGACGTACGCCTGTTCGTGGCGTTCCTCACCGAGAATGAGCCGCATGATCTCGTGGAAGTGCTCGACTTTGTCCTGAACGGCGTCCTCACGCGACCGCCCCATCGCGAGTGCGGGCCGAATATCGAAAAACGAGACGGCAGGGAGGGTATCTGGCGCGTTGAAATAGTAGACGTCGTCCAGGTTTCCGTTTGTGGCGTAGTGGGCGTGGAGATAGTTCTCGGCCATCCCATCGCCCTTCCCTTCCAGCAAGACGGTGGGGCCGTCGACGTGCTCGTGAAGCGAGAGCATCTCGGCCTGTGTAGCCGTTGACTTCCCACTCCCCGTCGACGCCGCCCGAATGTAGCTCGTCGTCAAGAGGTCCGGCGGAATACGAATCGGTTGGTCCAAGGGTTCGTTCCGATTCCGGAGCGGCTTCCCGACCGCCATGCCTGGGCCCGAGAACTCCTCAAGGAGATCCGGGTCGGGCAGTGGTAGTGGCTGACGGAGTCGCTCTTTCCCGCGAGCGCCACGCGAGCCCTCGGTGGTGAGCGTCTGGGCACTCGGCACAGCCACGAAATTCGCGAGTTCGTCCGCGTTCAGAATGAGTTGAGGGCGGCGCTTCCCCATCGAGGACTGGTTGAACGACCGATTCAGCAGTCGGCTCAACTCCTTCCGAGCTGGATCTCGAATGTTCGTCAGGCTCTTCGAGACGCGACTGCCGTCGAGGTGATAGAAGTAGCCGTCGAGGTGGTTGAACGCGTTCGCGAGCGTCTCGATATTGTTCGACGCCTGTGTCCTATCTACGTCATCGGGGTCCTCAGGCAGGACGGAGACGGTGCGGAGGTTGACGAGAAACGTCTGTGAGGGGCCTTTCTGGTCGATGAGTGCCTGCCGTGACGCAACCTCGCCGCTGGCCGCACTCGACGTCTGCCGGGTACTCTCACCGACGTGGGGCGGGTCACGACCACGTCGTCGGTCTCGAATCCGCTCTTCGTCGGCCCCATAGACCATATCAGCCAGACTCGTTCGAGCGGACTGGAGGGCACCGTCGTGTTTCGTCTCAATCTGCTTTTTGCGGCCTTCAGCGAACTTCTGCCAGCTGCTATACCGCGTGAACAACACCTGCAATGCGGTGGGTGCTGTGGCCTCTGTGAGTCGTTCAACGGCCGTCGCGAGTGGCGCTCGTGCTGGGTTTCCCGAACTGGTGCCTTCCTCTTGGACCTGCGAGTACTGCTTGATCGGCGTCATCCAGTCGCGGCTCCGCTCACCGACGCCGCTCCAGCGAGCAGCGATTGGCGTGCGTTCAGAGAGTGACACCTCCTGCTCCTCTGTGTTGGAGTCCTCTGCTGGGAGTTGGGACTCCTCCTCGTCCGTGTCTGGACGATAGAGTTCTGCAGGGAGGTCGACCGTCTCCTCGTAAATCTCGTAGCTGGCTGGGTACGCAGTCTGCAGCTCGGACTCGACCGTCGGCAACATCTCTTCGTCGTCGACACCGAGATAGAATCGTACCGGCGCGTCTTCGCCTTGCGTGAGTGCGAGGAACTCGAATGTGGGCGGACTCTTCCGTGGGTCGTATTTGACCTTCCATCCTGTGCGGAGCTTCCGCAACCCAGCAAGTCGGGACACGATATCAGCCGAATCGACGCGTTCCCGCGCTGGTTCGATGCGGACGTAGCGACGGGTCTCAGTCATCGGCCTCTTGCGGTGCTGTCGAGACACCGGCCTCAGCGAGCAGCGAGTCCGGGATGTCGTAGTCATCGACACGACCCTCCTGGGCGAGATACTCGACGTCACCAGCGTCGATGTACCGTTGACCGACGAGATACTCCCACGGGTCCAAGTCGTCGTCGAGGACGTGAATCTCGTAGTCGTTCACGTGAAGGGCGAGTGACTTTGTCCAGTCGTTGACGGCGAGTAGACACTCTGAGTAGCCGCCGTCTTCGCCGGTCTGCGCGGTCGCGATGAAGTTCTGCTCGGAGGCCGTCAACCCATGGAAGTCGATCATGGCGTCGCTGACCGACTCGTGGTGGAAGATCTGCTTGATGTCACAGAGGTTGTAGACGTTCCGGGCCTTCTCGACGGCCTCCTCGGATTTCTTATCCGATTTCGCGATGAACTCGTCGACCGTCTGTGAGATGAGCGTAATTGCCGTGTTGAAGTGGCGACTGTGTCGGATGAACAGGTCGATCATGTCCGTCGTTGCTGCCCGCCGCAGGAGATAGTGAGCTTCGTCGATGGTGACCTGGGTACGGCGGTCGCTGCTCTGGGCGCGCTGGTAGATCCAGTCGAACATGACGTGCATGAACAGCGGCGCCTGCCCCGTGTCGGCGAACATCGACATGTCGATGACGACGAGGCGATTGTCGAGTTCGACGTTGGTTCGCCCGTTCAGATTGTCGTTCTCGCCGCCGTGCTGGAACGCTTCGAGACCGAGGAGGAGCTGGTAGGCGTACTTCTCGTCGGCCTCTTTGAATCGCATCTCCAGCTGTTCGATCTCCGGACGTACTCGCTCCTCGTCGGCGTCCTCGTGGAGGTCGATGAACTCCGACGGTTGGTCGCCGTCCGTGAGCGCGTGGAGGATGTCGAGGACGTCCTGCATCGTCGGGCTCGTATTCTCGTGCGTCGCCGGGTCGGGGGTAATTCCGTACTTGAGATAGGCGAGACGAACAGCCCGACGGAGAATTCCCTCCTGTTCCTTGCTCAGCGACTGGTCGGCGACGGCCGAGAAGTGCGTGCGGAACAGCTCCATCACCGAGCGGAACTTCTTCTTGAACGGGTCGTCGGCGACGTCGTCGATGCCACGGCGAATCTCGAGCGGATTCACCGTGTTCTGGCCGCCAAAGCGGATGACCTGCCCGCCGAGGTCGTTCGCGAAGTCGACGAAGTCCCCGAGCGGATCGAGGACGAGCATCTCGATTTCGGGGTCCATCATCAGCCGATGGTACATCTCGTGCTTCTCGGCGAACGTCTTCCCAGACCCCATCTTTCCGGCAATCGCCTTCGAGTACGATGAGAGCCGGTAGCGGTCAAGCAGAACGGGCGTGTTTGTCCCGTCGAACCCATAGAAGACGCCTTCAGGGTCCGCAACCGCGGGCTCGATGAATGGGAACATCGTTCCCACCGCGGTCTCCTGCATGAGTTGGGTAGCCTTGATCGGGTCATCACCCAGCGGCGCGAGTGCGTCCTGAGATTCGATTTGGCGTTTGTCGAGGGTGACCGCTTTGGCATTCGCAGCGCCAAGCGTTTCGACGACGCGTTCGGTGGCGTCGTCGAGTTCTTGCTCGGTGTCGGCGATGATCTCGATGTAGATCGCGAAGTCGAAGAGCTTCGTCTCACCGAGGATGATGTCCCAGATGAGGTCTTTGACCATGTCGCGGTCGGCCTCAGCCTCGTGGGTGTCGGTCTGGTTCTTCTCGTGTTTCTTGTGAAGACGGGCTCGCAACTGCGTGAGACGTTTCTGGAGTTTCCGGAGAACCGATCCCGTGTCGCGAGGCTCGATGTGCTGGGTAACGCGGACGTGGTCGTTCGTCGTGTACAGGTTCTCAAGCCACCCGAGGGGAACGCGTTCGGGATAGCCGTGGATGGTGAGGGTGCGGACGAACTGGTCGTTGCGAACCATATATCCCGACTCGAAGAGGTTCGAGACTTCCTGGAGCTGGCGCGGAGCAATCACATCCCGGTCGGCAAGCGTCTGCTCGGTCTCGTCCTGCACGATGCCGAGTCGGAGTTCTCCCTCGTCGACGTCCTCGACCTCAAGCAGGTACTCGGCTTGTTCGCGGATGTTCTTCTTCGTGAGGTCGTCCCCATTCGCTTCGAGGATCTCCGCAGCGCGGTCGAAGGTCTCGTCGTCAATGTCGTCGATGTTTGGCTCACTACTCCCCACGGGAAGCCACGAGCGAAGGCGGTCGAAACGCCCCGCCATTAGTGCTCACCCTCCGTTTTCGTCGCGTGAGAGAACTTCTCGAACTTCGGGTCGACGTGGTTGTAGTAGTGATAGAGGATCTCCATCGTCTCTTGGCGGTCGGTGACACGTTCGATGGACACGTCTGTCCGGCCGAGTTTGTTCGTGATTCGGCGCTGTCGCTGCCGGACTTCGCGGATACAGAGTTCGGTTCGAGCCTCCTCATGGGAGTCGCCCAGTGGTGTTCGATCGACGATCCCCGAAAAGACCGTCCCGATGACCGGAAGCGTTCCTAGCTGGCTCAACACACTCCCTGAATCGAGGTCCTTGTGTACCTGGTCTGCGTCGACGCGTGTGACGATGTAGAAATCGCGCTGTTTGAGGTCCTCGTCTTCGATGTTCGTGTTGGCCCACTGGATGTAGAATTTGCGCCCGTACTGGAGGATGGGTGTCTGGCCGCGTGAGGCCATGCTCGCGCCGGCTGTGTAGAAGCGTTCGAGATGACCGGTCAAATCGAAGGTCTTCGGATAGCAGGGCACCGCAACGCTGGACTCCAGCGACATGAGGAACGACATGTACGCGCTCATCGTGTCGCGTTTCGCCTGGTCACTGAGCGAGAGCCAGTTCTGCGGATGGACTTTCAGGAGTCCGATGTAGCTGTTCTCGTCGACAGCGATGCCGTCGTCACGAACGTAGTCAAAGCCGAGTTTCTCCTGCGTGGTCGTAGACTCGCCGAGTCGATTCTCGAGGTCAAAGTGGTCGCGAGCCCGAGCCCGTTCGCGAGCAGTCGGGAGATCCTCGTCGATATCGTCGAGGAAGTTATCGAGTGCGCGGAGGACTTCGAGGTCGGACTCAGGCGTTCCGTTTTGAGTCGCAGCGGTCGGCTGGGTACCGTTCTGTAGCTCGGAACCCGGCGTTGAGTGCGACTCGGTCGCTGACGCACTCGTCGTCGATTGTCTAGCTGAGGTATTGGCTGAAGAGTTCCCGTTCGTTGTCTCGTCTACGTCGTGTTCCCCATCACTATCGGCGGCTGTTCCGTCGGTGGTCTCGTCGGAGGAGGCAGAGCCCATGGGTGGTCACCTCGATTCGGTCTCCTGCTCGGCTTCGATCGTTTCGACGTCAAGACCCTCCTGCCGGACGCCGACGACGTCCTGGACGACAGGCGTCTCTGCCTCGGGTCGTGTGCGGCGATTGTAGTACGAGTTCGATGAGAGATAGTAGTCTGCGGCGGCCCGGGCGTAGCTGATCGGTCGCTGGCCAGCGGGCGCAACGAGGAGGATGAGGATGCCGAGGGAAAGCCCGATGCCGCCGGCAATCAGGAAGAGCGTCCCGGTGAATCCGAGGCTCTGGGCGATGCCGAGGGCGAGGAATGGGATGATGAGGACCTCGCCGACTTCGCGGGCAGTGAGACCAAATACCAACTTCGTGTTGATGATCCGGCCTGCGATGGGAAAGGTCTCCATGTAATTATTTCCTTACAAAGATAGGTAGTTAATAGTTTTCCCGGGGTATCGGTTTTCCATAGTATTCGTGATTTGTTAGGTATTTGTGTCTGTAGAGGAGTCCGGGAACGATTCGTGAAGATCATCGAGTGTGATTGCCTCTGCATCACGCTCGGCGGCATGCATTGCAGCGTCGTCGACGATCCCCACGATGTCAGCACTACTGAGCCCGTCTGAGCGGTCGGCTAACTCGTGGTAGTCGTCCTCGTCGAGGGCGGTCGGAAGTTCGCGGAGTCGGACGCGGAAGATTGCCTCACGAGCGTCGTGGCCGGGGAGGCCGATTTCGTACTGCTGGTCGAATCGCCCTCGGCGTGTGGCAGCCTCGTCGAGGAGGTCGGCCCGGTTCGTCGCTGCAATCACGAGGAAATTCGGATCTTCATCGTCCAGGTGCGCGAGGAACTCGTTGACGACCTGGGCGTGCTCACGATGGAGCTCATTTCCGCGGCCAGCGAGGAGGGCGTCGATCTCGTCGATAAAGATGACACACCGATCGAACTGCTCGGCTTCGTCAAACAGTCGGTTGACCTGCTCGGTCGACTCGTTGATCCACCGGGACTTGATATCCCCTGCGGACAGCTCGAGGTACGGATGGCCGAGTTCACCGGCGATTGCTCGAGCGAACAGAGTCTTCCCAGTTCCAGGTGGACCAAACAGGAGAATCCCATTCGGTGGGGAGACGTTGAATCGTTCGTAGGCTTCGTCGATCCGAGTTAGTGGTCGGAGTACTGAGCGCTCGATCTTCGTTTTCAGCGACTCCATCCCGCCAATATCTGTAAATCGCGTATCTGGTGCAGGTTCCCATCTGTACATCAAATCCTGCAGATCCGACTCATGGGTTTTCTCACCGGTAATATGTGGTCCATCTTGGCCCGTCCTATCTGCGGAACCAGTTGACTGGTTAGTGCGATTTGTCGAACTCGGCTGCCTCTTCTGCTTTGATTTTGAGGAGTCGCTATTTGTATCGGTATCCGTGTGAGCAGCGAGGTCAGCGTATGTCATCACGGGAACGGAGACGACCCAGCTGAGAGCCATTAGCCATGTATCATCGAACATTCCTGGCGCTCGGAGTACTTGGACAGTCTCTGAAACGTTGGGGAAATCAGCCCCCCAAAGAGGAAGAAACCAAACAGCGGTCAAGATGGTCGATCCGCCAATAATTCCGAATACCCAACCTCGCTCTATATCCTCGTCATCCTGCCCTGCTACCAGCTCCATAGCCGTCACTAAGCCAATGGCAGTGAACCCTGGGAGGAACCAGATAGAAGGAATGCTGACAACGGCTGCGAGCCACCCAAATGAGGAAGGAGCTTTCGTGGCCACCCAAACCACGCCTATTGGGACGAACAGATAGCATCCAGTCAGTAGGATTGCCGAGACGAGGATTACAGCAATAGTCCTGAAGACCTGGCGGTACCCTCGCGTATCGAACGTCTGCTTAATTGAGGACGTGGTGGATTCTCGGTCGTCCATGTCTGTATTAACCTACGAAATTATTTTTGTAGATGCATCGGGCCGAACATCCTGTCATTCTGATCGACCCTTGTTTGAGGCCGTGTCTGTCCAATCATCCAGGTTCTGCTGCTTTGACCCGGAGTCATCAGCGGGATCTACGACAGGGTTCTCACGGTAGCGTTCGAGACCTGCCTCTGCCCAATCGACAGGCGATTGGTGAAGATTTCGTGTAGCGTAGTCCGCTCCCGCGTGTGCATCCTTTGCCGTACGCTTTCCTCCCTCCTTGATCGCTCTTCCTTTGCTTTTACTCCAGTCTCTCTTACCTTCCGGGATGTTGTTTGCGACGGCTCCTCCGACCGCGCTCTTGGCCCGACTAGTAGCAGAACCCGCTTTTCCAACGGCGGCACCACCTGCCCCGCGAGTGATGTGTTTGTCGATTCCTCGCAACCCCTTTGACGTTCCATGCCTCGCCTGTTCCATCAGGGCGGTACGAGTCGATTTTTCGCCAGACTGGTTCGTTGACGAACCCTGAGAACTCGATTTACTTTTCGCACCCTGACGACCGGAGATCCGACGCGGCGACAACCCGGCCATCGCCGCTGATTTGATGCCCACGAGTGCGGGAGCGACGAGTCCGATCAGCCAGAAGAGGTACGCCTCGAGGACTTCCCCGAAGCCAGGGTCACCAGCTTGCTGAGCCTGTGCTGCTGTTGCTCCCTGTCCGGCCATGTCCGCGTACGCACCGGCAGCCGCGGCGCCCGTCTGTAAGAGACCGGCCATCACGATTCCGGCGAGGAGCATATACGCCGTCGCCCGGAGGGCGGTTTTCGCAATCTCCGAGGTGTAGCGGAGCGGCCCGAAGTCCAGGAAGAGCATCGCTCCGAGGACTGGCAGGAGGATGAACGTCGCATTGAACAGGAACTCCCGCAGGACAAAGACCCCGAGCGCCAGCAGGATACCTGCCACGGACACCATACTCAGGATGAGCGCGCCGATGATCACTCCAGCGCCCGACGCCGCAGCTCCGTCTAGACTGGATTTCAGAACTTCAGGTCCGAATGCGGCGCCGTAGTTGGCGGTGAAGATGTGACGAATGATCGCGTTCGTCAGCAGGAGTCCGAAGTGCATGATCTGGCGGGCGACGGCGACAAAGATGATCACCTTCAGCGCCTTCCAGACGAGCATGAAGTTCGTCACCTCGCGCTGGTCGGCGAACGGTTTCGTTGCGACCCCCGCCATGAACATGATCACGAGCAGCTGCGGGAAGATATCGAGATTGTGCTGGAAGGCCGCTTGCATGGTGGGGTCGGAGTAGGGGCTGTCGAAGATGATGAACGTCCGCATCCCGTTGGCGATGAGCTCGCCGATGAAGCCGAGAATCCCGGTGAGGATGTAGGTGAAGAAGTTCGCGATCCAGTCGGTGAAGACGGCGGCGAGCGGAACCAGCGTGGCGTCAGTCGGCAGCGTCGCGATGCCGTGCTGGACGGACGCCAGTGTATCGGGACCGATGCTGTCGTGGACGACGTCGAACGGGATGTGAAATCTCGATCCAGTCATCGTTTGTTCTGAGTTTGATGGTATGAGTTTGTTGCGTGAGCTTCAGAGTGGAAACCCAAGTACGTGCATCACGAGTACTAGCCTGTTCCCTGCCGCATGTACGCGAACGGTGCGAAGAAGACGAGAAACGCCGCCACCGAGACGAGCGCACCTGCGAGGCTGGTCAGGAGTTGGTAGATGTTGAATGGCTCCGGCTGGAACGCGACTCGCGTCTGTGCGGGCCCGTAGTAGACGTTCTCGGAGACGTTGGTCGCGCCCGTGAACGAGGCAGTGACGTAGAGATCACGCCGCTCGACGACGACTGCGCCGTCGACGTTCGTCATCACTCGTCCTTGGGCAGCCCCGCTGAGCCAGAGGGTTCGACCCGCTAGTGGTTGGCCAGTACTCGAGTCGGTGAGTTGGATCCGGGCGTGCGTCTCGTTGAGTGTCGTCGCGGAGAGACTCGCGTTCTGCTCGCGAACGGTCTGTGTAGTCACCGGAATCGAATCGTTGTGGATGTCGCGAACCTCCGTAATCGGCTGGTCAACGTTCGTAATGACGATCGTCGTGTAGCCACGAGGCGGCGCCGAAGAGAGATTCACACGCCGGTCGAGCGGGGCCGCGCTGCCAGACATATTGAAGCCGTTCAATCTCGTGATCTCCGGAGCAGCGGTGACACTCGTGTTCTGCGTCCAGCGGAGCGTGGGCTGCCGACTGCGAGCGGTGAGCCGCAGTTCGAGGACGTTCGGGAATGGGACGGTACGCTGCCGTCCGTCTGTGACCGCAAGTTGCTGTGCGAGCGTCTGGTTGAGTCGAGTCGTGTTACTTGGTGAGAGGGTGGTGTTCGACGTCGTGAGAAGCCGTCGACCCCGTGTCGCATTCGTGTACCGGCGCTGGGAATAGACGCCCCAGACGTTCTGAACGCGCCCAGCCGACCCCTTGAACCGAGCATCGCTCCAAAGTCGGCGGTCAGACAGCGTCTGTGGCCCTTCGAACCGGAGGATGATTCGGTCAATCCCGTCCTCGGAGCGGACGATCGTTTGTGTGACGCTGAGGTCCTGATTCGTGGTGACGACCACAGGAGCGCTGTCCTGGACCGTGTGCGAGAGGGTGAGCGTCTCATCGGCAGTCGTATTCGACGGCTGCCAGCCACCGCCGTCGCGGACGTAGGTCTTCGTCGTGACAGCGACGGTTGAGTTGATTGTCGCGCGGACCTGCATCGTCGTCGGCTCGGTTGCGCTCGCCCCGTCGTACTCTAGTTGGCGAGGCGGTGCTGAATCACTCTCCCAGGTCTGATTCCCGATTCGGACGCTTCGGTCGACCTGCTGCTCGAGGAGATCGTACGAGAGACAGGTCTTGGTGTCGCCGGCAACGGTACACGTCTGATTTGGAAGGAGCGTCGAGTAATCGAGCTGCGTCAAAACCGTGCCATTCCGGGGAATCAGCAGTCGGTCACTTGCGTTTTCAGATCGATTGCCCTCGCTGGCTCCCATGCCAGTACGCACTCCCTCGTTTGTCCCGAGAATCGTGATATGGGCGTCTTTGACGACGGTTCCGTTCGAGCGCTGCGAGTCGGGGAGCCAGAGACTCGTCGAATCGTTGCGCTGAATCGAGTTCAGCTGGGCGAGCCGATACTCACGAAGCGTCTGTTGATTCGGCCCGACACGATACGGTGGTTGAGTCGTTGCGTAGGAGAAATCGCGCATCCGACTGATGTTCGCCACAGAGACGTTCTCCGCACGGACGACATCGTCGAGGGTGGAGAGCACGAACGGCGGAAGCGTCCCGGCGTCTGGATCGCGGTCGTCGGAGATGAACGCACGCGTCCCGTTGTTGGGCGCGGTGCCAGTCGGTGCTGTGACCGCACTCACGACGGGGAGCGCGAGGAGGGCAACAACCACCAGCCCCGTGAGGGGGAGACTGTCCGTCATAGGTCAGAGTGATGGGAGTGGAGAGAGCGGTAGCCCGCTCTCGCCTCACTCGAGTACACTACTCAGGGAAGGACTGGGACGATCATCCCCGGGGCGAGGTTCTCGAAGAGACCGACGAACACGTTGTAGCTGACCGAGAGGACGATCATCCCGGCGCCGCCCCACATGCCGCGCCAGCCCCATTGGGCGCGGTCGGCACTGCGTCTGGAGACGAACCACACGGCAGCGCCGACGAGGAACACGATCACGCCGATCTGACCGAGCGTTGTGGCGACGAACTCCTCGATCTGCGTGAGTGAGCTGCTTATTTCGCTTTGTTGGGCGGCAGCGACGCCTGTACTTGCGGTGAACGCGAACAGGACGACCAGGGATCGTGCGACACCGTGACGATGGCGCATGGTTAGTTCATTATAGTGACGGCACTAAAAACCTTAGATAAGACTATTGATGCATTTATCTTAGACGACAGATAGCGCTTCTAACCCACAAAAATAGTAAGTAGACCGCATTCAGGCAGGGATTTCGAGACGATTCAGTGCCATCATGCCATTGGTATTCAGACGGTCGGATTACAAGGAGACCTATCCGTTGGAATCAAAAGCACACTCATTGGCACTAAGAAGTCTATTTACACCAGTCTGGCGGGATTCACTGGGAAGCGCAGACGCATCGGCTTTAGATCGAAGTAGAGGTGGTGTAAGCATAGCTAGTCGGCTGAAGAATCTCGATGAATCGCCTGGCTACTGCTAGATAAGATATGACAGCTATCGAGTTCAGTCTGAATTGAAGCACAGAATTTTAAGCATCGGTACTAGGATGGGTGAATATGGCTGATTCAGATCCACCGGATGAGGAGGGGGCAAGCGGCCAGGACCCCCCGCCGGCCGGTTCGATTGATTTTTCGACGTATAATATTCCGACCGACCTCACCGCCTTTCAGACCTATCTCCTCTGTCTCATCTATCGATTTGAGACAGTGGAAGGAGTGACCCTCCAGAATGCGCTTGAAGATCTCTACCCGGAGGACATCAATCATGGGCGGTTGTACCCAAGTCTCGACCGGATGGTCGAATCTGGGCTGATCAGTAAACAGACGAAAGAAAGCGACAAGCGCCGGAAGGAGTACTCCTTAACAGGTCGGGGCGAGTGGGTCGCAGAGGAATATCTACGGTTCGTACAGGAGATGATTGCTCCCGAAGATAGATGAGATGCATTGAGAAACGCTTGCTTGACGGATATAACTGGAGGGAGGGGGGAGAAATCAACGGCAAGCTCACGAAACAGCCGGTCCAACTCTGATCCATGTTAGAAACACTATCATCAGCATTGCTCAAATACAACTACTCTCTTAAGGTCGATCGAGATGATGCATGGTAGTATTGAGCGCTAAGTACAGCGATTAGTGAGAAGAAGGCTGTAAGATAGCGACACCGAATCCCGGCTTGAGTATACGGGATTTGAAAAAGACATTCAGAGGGGACAACGGTCACCTTATACAGAGATACAAAACACAGCACGACACCAATTCCAAAGACGAATCTGAACACTACTGTTTCGGGTACTCTCTCGGTAAGTCCCAGCAGGAATGCGAGTACCATCACCGTGGCCATGGCTAGTAGCAAATACGGGTTTTGATGCCACCCTGTAAAGGACTGAGAAAGTGAAATTCGAGAGACAATAGACGCTTCCAGCAACAGCACACTGAGCGAACTAACCACTCCAAAAAGTAGAAACCAATTTTTCATTCTCATGGAGTTCTGAAATTCGATTTGAAAATTACTCGTCGTGGTCCACTGACTCAAACTCGACATCCTGTTCTTCGCCAGCTAAGGCGACGTGGCCATAGTTGAGGAGGCCAACAAAGACAGCCCCACCGACGATATTCCCCGCTGTCGTCCAGAGGATAAAGTGCCCGTAATCTCCCAGCGTGACACCTTGGCCCAGCAATATCGCAGAGAGAATCTCTGTCGTACCGAGGATGCTGTGATGGAAGGGACCGGATCCGATGACTGCTGTTCCAATGAGGACGAAGAGGATGCGACCGACAGTATCTCGACTGGCTGCAGACAGCCACGTCACTAATCCCATCAGCCAGCCTGCGATCACGCCACTGAGGAAGATCACCCACCATGCGTAGGGGAGCAATGCGGACGCTAACGTGCCAAACGCTTCTGCGTTGATGATCCCCATCTGTGGACCAACGAGAGCGATGAGTCCAGCAAACAACGCACAGCCCACGAGATTCGAGACGTATGTTACGCTCCAAACTCGGCCGAGCTCTCTGATTGTCGCCCGGTCGTCAAGGACTGGCAGAATCGCCATCGTCGAATGAGCGGTGAACAGTTCCGTTTGCCCGATGACGACGAAAAGGAACGCGATCGAGGAGACAGCACCGAGTGTGATTTGTTGGATGAGTTTTGACCCAAACCCACCAGAGTAGGTCAACGCCATGGCCATGAGTAATGCGCCGAAGCTGAGATTAAGTCCAGCCGATAATCCGGAAAGAAACACACCCTTTGGCGGACGATTAATCTCCTTGAGCGCGTTTTCCATCTCCCGCTCGAGAATATTTCGATATGAGAGTGAGGCTCCCGATGGCTCGTTGTCAGACTCAGAACTCATTATCTGTTAATAAGAATTCTGCGGGGAGGTTGTTAAAGCGGGTGTTCTCGCCTCGAAGGGAGGATACCGTACGGTGATTGACCGTGATTTACGCATCAACTGGCGAGAAGTAATTTATCTGATAGTCCATCAACCAACGTTAGTTCATCACTATCTACGAGGAACTAAGAATGCAGATTTCGGGTTATAATAAATTGACACTCAAAATATGATTCGACAAAGACAAGGGGCCGTCGTCGGGACATAAACTGTACGAAGATGATTACGACAAGTTCCCGGAGTAGACAGCGGACGCAATACCGCATGGCCAAAGTTGTTGATGAAGATGTAGGCGAATATCGTAGACGACGGACAACCACTACTGAGTAATGACTGAAACGGGACAACTCGCGGACGAACACGACGTTACAGGGACACCAAAACGTGGCCTGATCATGTCCACGCTGGTCTTCTACGCGGGCCTCACCACCATCGTCTTCTACGGTGCTGCAGGGCCCATACTAGAAGAACACTTGGCACTCGCCGGCGTGCTCCACGGGCTCCTACTGGGATCACCGCACCTCAGTAAAGCAATTCTCAGGATTCCCTTTGGTGCATGGGTGGACGAAGTCGGCGGACGGAAACCGCTGCTCATCCTCATGGCGTCGACGATCATCGGGACAGCAGGACTAGTTATCACACTGTTCTTGACCTACCCGGAGAACTTCGACATGAGCCTCTACCCAGTTCTGGTATTCTTCGGATTCTTGGCGGGTGCAGGAGGTGCGACGTTCTCCGCTGGGATTACCCAAACATCCTACTGGTATCCCAGCGATAAACAGGGGTTCGCACTTGGCGCGTTCGCCGGGGTCGGTAACATCGGTCCGGGGATGGTCGTCTACGTCCTCCCCGTCCTCATCGGCATCTGGGGGCTGACCATGGCCTACTCGACCTGGCTGGTGTTCCTGCTGGTCATCACCGCAATCTACGCCGTGTACGCGGTCGATCCGTACTACTTCCAGCTCCGCAAAAAGGGTAAATCGCCGGAGGAATCACAGGAGATCGCTGACGAACTCGGCCAGGACATTTTCCCATCGGGGGGTACGTGGGACTCGCTGAAGACGTCCGCGAGAAACCGTCGAACGTGGGTTCTCGTCTTCCTCTACACAGTTTCCTTCGGTGGAGGGTTCACTTCCCTTTCAGCTTGGTTCCCCACCTACTGGGCGGAGTTCCACGAACTCACGCTCACGACAGCTGGCCTGCTAGCAGGTATCTTCATCGTCTATGGGTCGCTCATCCGAGTTCCTGCAGGCAGTGTCAGCGACCGATTTGGTGGGGAACTCGTTGCCATCATCAGCTTCGGTGTGATGGCGATCGGCGGTGCAATTATGACCGTCTTCACCGGGTTCTGGCCCGCTATCGTCGGCATGATGGTCCTCGGAACCGGGATGGGATTCGCCAACGCGGCCGTGTTCGAACTGGTACCGACGTTCGTCCCGGAGGCCGTTGGTGGGGCGTCGGGGTGGATTAGTGGTATCGGGGGCGGTGGCACTCTCGTTATTCTCCCACTGATGGGGCTCTTCGTGGACGTCTACGGCCACATCGGGTACGCGAGAGGGTTTGCCGTCTTCGTCGTCTTAAGCGGGCTCTGTGTCATCGTTGCAGCCGCCCTCAAATGGCTGATCTCGGAGCCCGAAGAGACTGCTGACGAAGCTGCTCTCCACTAAACACTCCTCACCCATCCATCTCACAAAGGAGGGTTCAGAGTATGGGAGTCCGTATCTTACTCTTCAGGGTCTCGATGCACAGTTAACACTGGAATCTCGGAGTGACGCACGACGTTTTCGGTAACGCTCCCGAGGAGGGCTCGTTTGACCCCAGTGCGCCCGTGGGTCCCCATGACGATGACGTCGATATCGTTGTCTTCTGCGTAGCTGAGGATATCATCATGGGGGTTTCCACGACGAACAGCAGCTGTTGTCTCGATACCGCGCTCTCTGGCCTGTTCCACGATCGCTTTCGTTGCTTGGTGGCCTCGCTCCTCAAGAGCATCTAAGAGATCATCGAGGCCAGAGAAGCCCTCCCCCATGCCGGAGACAGTCGTGGGTTGGTCAACGATATAAAGTACATGAAGCATTGCCCCATGCGTTTCCGCAAGCCCAACTGCCATCTCGACCGCGGGTCGGGCTGGATCACTACCATCCGTCGGAATGAGGATTCGGTCGAACATTCTCTGAGTTGTCCCTAGAGACGAATAGTTGATGACACGGTATAACGTTGGTCACAACCACCTCGCACCGACCTGCACCAATCGATCGTTATGGAGACGAAAATGCTAGCCGACAGCTAATCAGCAGCCGTAGTCACTCACCAGCAGCATCCTTTCGCACGGTGAGTACAGACGCAGCGGCATGCCGAACGACTTTCTCAGCGACGCTTCCCAGTAGATGTCGGTCAAGCCCACTTCGCCCATGTGTCCCCATGACGACGAGATCAATATCGTTGGCCTCGGCGTACTCAAGAATTGTCTCTGCTGGCTCACCTCGCTGAACAGACTCGGTGACAGATGAGATAGACGCCTGTTGTGCTCGGTCGGTCGCATCACCAACTACGTCTTCGCCTTCTTCTTCAAGCTGGTCAAACGACGCATCCGAACCACGGACGTTCAATACGGGTTCTGTTTCGTCAACGACGTACAGAACGTGAAAGGCTGCATCATACTTCTTTGCGAGGTCAATCGCTTGTTCGACTGCCCTGTCGGCTGTTTCGCTTCCATCCGTCGGGAGTAAGACTCGTTCGTGCATATGGTAGCTGTTCGTTGCAGACGTCGAAAATACCTTTGCCAAGCCAGCACCGATTCGTCGACTCCTGAGTTCAAGCACTGAGGCATTCGTCTTGAGTGGCCCGGAAAGAGACATGCTGGTCACGACTCGCGCTGATACGGGAGATTCCAAATCGGAAGTCGTTTTCCGAACAGTTCGTGAGTCCCAGCGACGATCAACACAGCCACGGAGAACACGAGAGCGGCCGTGAGATCATTAATGAATCCGAGCGCGATGATGAGTGTCGTAGCGTATGCAGGTGGATGCACCCAATCGGTGATGAACATACCAGCGGTCGTGAGAATTGCAGCCAGAAACGTCGAGAGAACCTGGCGGAGTCCGAGGAGAGACTGAGGTGGGATCGGCTCCCCTACGATAGGGTGACCGACGAGAAGCTGGAAAGCGATAATCGCTGAAATTGCACCAATGAATTGTCCGCCGATAATCCGCTGTGGAAAATTCATATCATCATCAGGCAGCGTCGCAAAGAGAAATATCGAGGGACCTAAACTCGGAAGTAAAAATCCGAGTCCGGTAAACCATGAGAGAGCCCCGAGGATAGCGAAGTGGAATGCAATGTACGTACTTACATCGATACCTATCGACGGTCGTTGCATGGGTATCTCTGGAGATGAGTTGAGGGCAGGTAAGAATCCTGGCTATTACTCGCTGCCCCCGTCGTCGACCCGTTCATTCTCATCCGAAATCCTCGCTCGGTTAGATTCAGAGCTGGTCTCTCGATAGGAGCGGAAGCCGAAACACACTCCACTATCGAGACGAAATACAGCCACAATATGAACAATCGCGTACTATGGGCCGGCGGGCACGGAGCACTGTTGCTCCTCGTGATCGCTGGGATTGCCTTCGTCTCGGGGTACTGGGCGATTCTCCTTGCTCTCGGTCCCGCAGCGTATCTTCTCGTTTTAGACGCACATAGTTCGGATAACGCGCCGACGATGATCGCCAT
This sequence comes from Halorarum sp. SLYT50, assembly GCF_059821265.1. NCBI lineage: Archaea > Methanobacteriati > Methanobacteriota > Halobacteria > Halobacteriales > Haloferacaceae > Halorarum > Halorarum sp. SLYT50. Next base: position 175,512 of record NZ_JCAMRW010000006.1, read on the forward strand.
CAGTTACGTCGCCGCACTAATAGCGGGGTGGCTTGCCTACACAGCGATCGCACAGGGGATTGTACCCACAGCGGTCGAACCAATGTCGGAGCCGGGTCTTCGCGTGGTTGGGAGTGCGTTAGTTACTTTTGCCGTTACAACCGGGATTTACTATCGCCTGAACACCCACCAGCCGATGGCGTATGTGGCGGCGTTTACCGCAGCAATAGGGGCGCTTCCGACCATCCAGTCACTAGTTGTTGCATCCGTCGCTGTCCTACTCATGGCTGGTGTCCAAGCTGTTCGCCGTCACTATGGACCCAAGTTCAGCGACTCGTCCAGATCGATTGACGAACAATCGTTTGAGGTTTGATTAAAGCCTCTCCAAAGGAGACATATCAGGCTCGTCAAGGAGGATAGCAAAACCCCATCAGGGAGGTGGTTCTGCACTCGCATTGATCCTGCTTTATCAACCTTTATCACCGATTCGAGTGCCCTGAAGTGGTCTTAGTCAACAAGTCATACCGACTATATCGTGAAGAGCTGATTTCAATTCAAATGCGGTCTGATAAGCAAGTCTCCGTGATATTTAACACTCTTTCTTAACCAAGAGGCAGGTATGACCAAAGAAGATGAGGTAGCCGATCGACGAGAATCCACGATATACCGGAACGTTCTCAGGAGTCTTGGTAGTATCCGGAGGGTGGCTGACTCAATGTTGGGTCCATCTCTCGAACGTCTACGAGTTCACCTTGATGAATGGCCACGCCGATATATTGAACAGCAAGCTGCGTTGTACGAGAATAGCTACAAAAGATAGTTTTTCTTTTTTCACTAAAGAATTGCGTGGTAATACGGTCAGACTAACAGATTGAAAGTGATCGAATGCCTGTTGGCACCTGTCCTGCATTGGTCGACGTCCCATACGAATTGCGGCTGATGAGGCGGCCGTCATTCGTGCCGGCTAATACAACCCCGTCGGCGACCGTCCAGGCGAGGACGACTTCCTCCGGCTTACCTAGATACGAGACAGTTTCGAATGTTGCACCGATGTTCGTCGACTCGACTAGTATCGCGTCAACGCCATTCCTACCGCCCCAAGTTCCCGGCGAGCTTCGGGCGGTAGCCGCATAAAGTCGGCCATCGAGCACGAAGGTCTCCCGGAAGTATCGATGATCGAGGTCCGTATCGAGGTGCGACCACGACTGCTCTGCATCCCGTATTCAGTAGAGTTCATCGTCACATGAGGCGTCATGCTCGTCTGGCCCGAGGATGAACACATGGTTGACAACTACTGTATCTTCTGACCTCACGAACCCGGTTCATGCGCCGTGAAAGTGGGAGTAATCGATCCCACCTCGACGCTATCCTGCGTTCAATAAGGCATTTGCTATTGAACGATAGCACTAATGTCGGAACTCGTATACACACATCTCGCGATTACCACATCAGAACACAGTCGTGAGTGAATGTCAGCGAATAGATGTTCTATATGTCGGTGAGAATGACGGTGGAAAGAATAGTGATAGCGTCACGTTTCTACGACAAAAACTATCTCAGCGGCCGTAATCGAGTTACCCATCCCACTCGGAGTGGAACATATGAGTGAGATGTCCCGCCAGAAAAGTCTCATGACCGTAGTGGTCGTCATTACCATAGTATCCAGCGGCTGTCTCACACTCGATCCGTCGGTCACGGTGGACACAGCAGACTCGGACGTATTCGAGAGCATCTCGGTGAGCGAACCCTGGGCCAGCCAGCGGGTTCGAGCGAGCGCCACTCTCGCGACCAGTCCGGAGGCGGGGAATGTCACCCAAATCACCGTTATCAGAGCAGACGGTAGTTCCCTTTCGACCGTGAGTCTTGACCCTGGACAGACGAGCGTTACCCTAACCCTCCCCGCGAACGCGGACGCGATGATCGTTGCCAGCGATACTGTCAACGGCACCACTGTTGAGAAACTCAATGTCACCACCGACGGTAACGAGATACCCTGAATAATGGACAACAACCTATCAGCAGTATTCATAGAACTGAACAATGCGAACGGAACAGTCACCGATGAGTGACGAGGACACGACAACCGATTCTGAGAGTGTCTCTCGACCGGCCGACACAATGCGTGAGCGGGTCGGCGAAAGCCGGCTGAAGATATGGTTTTTGATCACCGCGAACCGCCTGTTCGTCACGGTGGTGTTCCTGCTTCTGGCGTATATTCCGCTCCTGTTGTTACAGGTATTCGGCCCCAGTTCGATACGAAAACTCGTCACGACGACCGGAACGACTTCGCTTTTCGGATCGATCGTGATCGCGCTCGTCACGAGCATCACGCTTGTACTGTCGATCGCCCAGTTCGTCCTCTCACAGGAGATCGGTCCACTCGGCGAACAGCAAACGCGAATGTCCAATGAAACCGAGTTTCGCGAGGAAGTAGAGAGCAGCGCTGAGATGGCAGTGGCACCGGCCGAACCCTCCCGATTTCTCCGGACGCTCATCGAAACGGCCGACGAGCGCACGAGAGCGCTTAGAGACACCGTCACCGAAGCGTCGAACGCCGACGAGCTGCAGGAAATCGAGAGCTTTACTGATGGCCTCATCGAACACAGTCAGTTGATAAGCGACGATCTGACAGGCACGGATTTCGGATCCTTTGGGGTATTGCTTCCCGTTCTCAATTACAACTATTCGTGGAAGATATACGCTGCGCGCAACCTCAAGGCGAAGTACACCGAGTCGCTCTCATCGGAAGCGAAAGAGTCGTTCGACGATTTGATTGAGGTGCTTCGGTTTTTTGGCCCGGCGCGCGAGCACTTCAAGACGCTCTACGTGCAGTGGGAGATTATCAATATTTCACGAGGCGTGCTCTATAGTGCGATGCCCTCGCTGGCAATCGCCGCCTACATGATGCTCACCTTCGACGCCTCACAACTCTTCGGTACACAGGTGTTCGGCATCGATGTCGCGTTCTTGGTCATTAGTGGGCTGTACGTACTCACACTCATCCCGTTTGCCGTGGTACTGGCCTACATTCTCCGGGTGCTCACGGTGATGAAACGAACGCTTGCCATCGGCCCATTTGTCCTCCGGGAAACCGAGTACTTCGAATCAGCACGCTACGAAGAATTGTCTGAGCTTCAGGGTGAGCAGGAGTGAGCCGAACGCGACTTCCAAACGCGAACTGACAGTCAGGAGGTCGTATCGAGGCCAGACCGGTCGTACCAACCATTCGGACGGCTGACCGCCGACAGAATCGTGGAGTTAGCTGACGTGACCGAGGAGTCAGACACCTCCGTAGACGAGGCCACCCCGAACCGACGCTCGCCGCCCGCCAGATACTGGGCCGAGAACTTGAACACGCGCTCAAAC